>WRMH01000018.1 GCA_009777235.1 Oscillospiraceae bacterium | reverse complement strand
CAATTTCGCGCCCCAAGAGATTGGAATATAAATCGAAAGTGACGGCTTCGGCAGGCGGGGGAGGAGGAGGCGGAGGAGGTGGAGGCGGCGGCGGTGGAGCAGTCGGCTCTGCATAAACGGTTATGCTATAGAGGTCAAAGTCAACGTTCGCGTAGATACGCAGATTGTTGTTTGAATCAGCCGACTGAACCCATGTGTGAGTGAACTCTTCTTTTGTCGTAGTCAAATCGAAATCTTTATTGCCGCTGGAACTGTTGTCGGGGCTTATGGTAATCTTTCCGGCTGTGGCAGCGGCGGCTTCGATGACCACCTTGTATGTATTGCCCGGCACGAGTTTACTCGGCAGATTTTGAGTATTTGCATAATATTGCTGGAACTGAATCGCTCTGTTGTTTCCGCTGGTCGCGTTGGTAACTTGGAGCTTCTCGCTCGAGATACCGAGAGTAGTTCCGGTGGAAGAAATCCAGTTTATTTTCTGTATGCCATAGCCGTTGACAAATTCATCAACTACAGGCGCTTCTTCAGGACCTCCATTTGCAAGATCCAGACCGGTAAAGCTGTTAATCTGGTAAATGATGTTGGTTAAATCGGGTTCAGGCTCGCCGCTACCGCCGCCGCCCTCTTCTTCGTCCAGCGCGTAAACAGTCACGTTAAAGACGGCAAAGTCAACGTTAGCGTAGATTTGCAGGTTGGTATTTGAACCACTCGCCTGTGTCCATTCAAGCTCGAAAGTTGTTCTTGTTATGGGCAGTGTGAAGGTCTTGGCATCACTGCTGTTATCGGGGTTTATGGTGATGTTTCCGGCTGTGGTAAGAGCTTGTGCCTCAATGATAACTGCGTAATCATTGCCCGGTGTGAGTTCGTCTGTCAGATTTTGCTTATATGTCTGATAATCTCCCTGGAACTGAAACCCTCTCCCGTTTGCTTCGGTCGCGTTGGTAATGCCGAGAGTGTTGTTGCCGAGATGCAAGGTAGAGCCGACGAAGTTGACGCTGTTGTGTCCCGTCCAATTCATTCGTTGTATGCCGACCCAGTCAACATACTGACCGTCAGCGGTAATACCGTTCACGACATCGCCATTAATAAAGGCCACAATCTGGTAAATAGCAGTAGGGTCTGCGGCTATTGCTGTATTCGAGGGCAGGTCAGGACCGCTGGGCTCGCTGCCGCCGCCACTTTCGCCGTCGTCTTTTTCGTAAACGACTATGCTGGAGATGGCAAAGTCAACTGTAGCGATGATTGTGATCTGCTGACCCGTCGTCTGAGTCCACTCAAAAGTGAATTCCTCACTGGTAATGGTCAGCTCCTGGGTCTGGGTGGTTTGGCCGGCTGCGGTGATAGTTCCAGTGTCGGAAAGGGCTTCGGCGTTGATGACAATTTTGTAGTCATTGCCAGCGGCGAGGGCGGCCGGCAGATTTTGTCCACCAGTCACATAATCCGACGTGAACTGAATACCTCTACTATCAGAAGCGCGAGTAATTTTGAGCTTGCCATCGTCTTTTTCGAGCGTAATCGCAGGGTTGCCGTATAGTCTTTGGATGCCTGTGGGATTGACATAATCGTCATTTTCAATGCTCATGCTTTCAAAGGTTGTAATTTTGTAAATCTCTGTCCAATCATCTTCCGCGAGCACGGTCAGCATGAGAATCGGGACGAGGGACGTGAGCATGGCGAGCGTGAGCGCCCACGCCAAGGTTTTTGAGAATGTCTTTTTGATTTTCAAGATATTGTCCTCCTATAAATATAATGTGTGATGTGATAGTTGCCGTTTTGCCGCAGTCACAAGCCCTCTGGTGCGCAGCTTGGAGCACTATGGGGCGCGGGGGTGTGGTGCTGGGGAGGTGGTGTGGGGTGTGTTTTTTTGTGGGTGTGCGGTGGGGGGTTGTTTTTTGATGGGTGCGGGAGCGGTGGGGTGAGGCGTCGGCGGAGGGGTGGTGTTTTTTGACTGGGTAAGGTTGGGGGCTATGGTGCGGTGGGTGAGGGGGGTGCGAAAAAGCGGCTATTCCTCGCAAAATGCGAGACAAGCCGCCCGGTGGTCTATGTGAAATTTGACGCGCAGATACGCGTATAAAGCGCACGGAAAGAGAACGGTATTATCCGTTCGTTCGTTCGTTCGTTCGTTCGTTCGTTCGTTCGTTCGTTCGTTCGTTCGTTCGTTCGTTAATTATAGCACATTCCGGCATAATTTGCAACCTTTGTCGTTTCTTTTTTGCTGATTTTGCGAGGTGGTTTGTATCGAGAGCATACGCTCGCACGCTCGCAATACGAACTAAATACAAACATAGTTCATTATGGCACATTGACGCGAAAATGTCAAAATATTTTTTTTGGGAGGGGGGTGTTGTTTTTTTTGGAGGGGGTGGGTCTTGACTGATTAAATAATTTTAGATATAGTATAGATGGCGTTGCAACGTCTCGCAAGCGAGACGCTTCCGGTAGGCGGTTAGCTGATCCTCTGAAAGGAGGTGATGCCATTGTCAGTGTACGAAATCCTTTCGCTTGTTCTCGCAATCATTGCGATTTACATAGCTTGGAAATCCTACAAGAAAGACAGAAAATAACCGCCCCTTAGCTTAAAAAGTGCGGTTATTTTCTAACCAAACTACAGGCTAACCGTTCTGCCGTCTCGCTTGCGAGACGCGGTGACGCCTTTTGTATACTCATAGTACCACATCGGAAAAACCCTGTCAACATTATTTTTGCCATCTCGAAGTGATTTCTTTTTGCCATCTCGAAGTGATTGTGTGTGGACGGTGGGGTGGTTTACAAACTATATCGGTCTATGTATTCAGCCATAGTTAAGATAAACGGCTCTTTTGGGAAGTGTTGAATATTGCCAGTTATGAGAATTGCCCCTACGGACTGTGCCGTATCATACGTCCCGTTTCTCTCGTCTAACCTCTGCGATTATGTCGTTTATTTCGTCCATAGCGATTTTGTCCGTGCCGTTAATGACGGACTGCTCTTGCACAGCTTCAAAGGCTTTTTGCAATGCCGCCAGAGCTTCCTTTTGACGTAATTTTTCAAACTCATTGTATTCCTGTTCCGTTATCACAACTAAATTTTCATTTTTGGGGCGTGAAATCAAGACCTTCTCGCCCTTTATGACACGGTCTGCATATCGTTTGAAGTCTTGCGTTAAGTCTGCGGTTTTTATCGCCAACATGATTATCACCTCTTTTTATATGAATTATTATATATATTCTAATATATATAATCGCTTGTCAAGTAGAATAACGGCAAGTTATCTATTGGGGAGGCACGGGGCGGTGTTGGCGGTACGGTGTGTGGGGGTGTACTGTGTGTGCGTCGGAGGGGTGGGGAGGTGCGTGTGGTGCGGGTATTTTCATTCCCCTCCGTGGAGGGGTGCCCGAAGGGCGGGGTGGTTTTGCAGAGTGGCGGTGTTGGCGGGGCGATGTTTTTGGTTGCCCGGTTGACATAATACTCGCTTTTTTATGAGAGAAATGCAGCATTTGCAACCGTTTGAGGAAATGTTTAATTATTAAAGAGTTCCTCCCCATGTTGCGCGTAACAGCTCCGCTTTGTACGCTCTGCTATTACAAAAATGCAGTTCTCCAAGCACAAAAAACAAGTACGTAAATTCCCAAAGTAAGTTCAAAAAAACCAAAAACAAGTACGAATATGAGGTCTTGACTGATTAAATAATTTGATATATAGTATAGATGGCGTTGTCGCGTCTCGCAACCGAGACGCTGTGACGGTAGCGGTTAGCTGATCCTCTGAAAGGAGGTGATGCCATTGTCAGTGTACGAAATCCTTTCGCTTGTTCTCGCAATCATTGCGATTTACATAGCTTGGAAATCCTACAGGCGCAATAGAAAATAACCGCCCAGTCTGACAAACCTGCGGTTATTTCCTAACCAAATGTTTTCGGCTAACCGTTGCACCGTCTCGCTGGCGAGACGGTGCAACGCCTTTTGTATACTCATAGTACCATATCGGAAAAACCCTGTCAACATTATTTTTGCCATCTCGAAGTGATTGTGTGTGCGTGGCGGACGGGTGTATGTGATGGTCGGTGTGGCCTTTGTTGCCCGGTTTACATAATACTCGCTTTTTTATGAGAGAAACGCAGCATTTGCAATTGTTTGAGGAACTGTTTCATTATGAAACAGTTCCTCCGTGTGCTGTTTGGTATGCTTGTGGATTTAGATGATTTGTAAAAGGATTTTTCACAAGGCGGCGCTATTTTTCGCAATATCCGAGCGAGTCCACGGATAGATAGGGTACACTAATAATCCACCCGCCAGGCTGTGGGGCTTGTGTAAACCGAAGGGTACATATCGCCGAGCACGACATTGTCGCCGGAGCCCCAGCCGCCATGAACAGCGTCCTCGTTTCCGACATATATGGCAATATGCGACCTTCCGCTGCCGCCGCTGCCCGGCTCCCAGTACAAAAAGTCGCCCGGACGCACATCACTCAAACTTACTTGTGTCCCTATTTTTTTGATGCCTGACTCAGTCCAAACGGACACTCTGCCATAATAAGGGCAGTCGCCTATATGCATACGGGCTATAACTGTCCACAGCGGAACCCAACCTTCCTCTATCAAGGACGGCTCTTTCGCCGTAATATTTGTTATTATATTGTTTGATACATGAAACAGCGTTTCTGTTGTTATTTTTGGGGTGCCGGAGCCATCACTATGCGCTATGCCCCATTCCCACCGTTTTTCAATCGTATGAGCAGACATTGCATATTCTTCCGTTACATTAACCCTTTCACTTGGCGGGTCAATAAGAAGCGCATAATACAGCGGTACACTCAGACTTTTGTCCACTACATTCAGCGCGGCTTCGGCAAGAGCCGTACAGCTCATATGGGTACTGCCAACCAATGACAAAGCCTTGTCAACCATCGGATGGCTTCTGTCATATGCGCTCATGTCGAGGCTGCGGGGAGTCGGCTCGGGCGTCGCCGCATTGCCCTGATTTGTGCCGCTTCCACCGCCGCCGCCATTACCGCCGCCGGAGCCCGCGCCGCTGCCCGGCGCGGCGGAACGAGTGACCGTCAAAATAAAATCAGACTCCGCTTTGTTTCCGCTGCCGTCAACGGCGATGTATTTTAGCGAGTACTCGCCCTCTGCGTCAAAATCATATTCGCCTTCAACCGTCGCGATGATCTCCTCGTTTGAATTATCAATTACCCTCACGCCCGCAAGTAAATCTATTTCCGTACCCTGCGTTGTCTCAAGCTCCCCCTCATACTCTATTATGGGCTCTTGCGTGTCTATTACGGTTATTGAAGCGTAAAGCTCCTTTATCTCGTTTTCTTCGTTCAAATACAAGATGACGACCTCATGTTCGCCCAACGCTGACATATCCAACATTTCATCTTCGCTGACTATTTCACCGTTTGCGATATGTTCTACCAATGACAGCAATTGAAGTTCGCTGTTTATTTCAAATGTCAGGTTTTCCGCCAGCGTAATCTCCGTCTTTGGCATTTGCGCGTCCGGGATTTGCGCCGGGGCGGTTTGTCCGGGCGTGCTTTGCGGGGATAATTCCGCATCCGGCGTTTCGTCAGAAGCGGAGTTGCTATAAAACAGCAAAACGCCCACCGCGCCGATAACGGCAAGCAGCGCTATTGACGCAACAACCCCTATTTTCAGCTTTTTGCTCATACCCATAACCGCTACTCAAACATAACAAGGTTTGCCCCGAGCCTCACCGCAAGCTCGGTACATTCATCCGTAAAGCCCGAACGCGAAAACAAATATAAATGCCTGTTCGGATAACGAAACAATCGGCTGCGTTCTTCAAGCGAGCGCAGCGCGGAGGCTTCGGCAGGAGAATCCGACCATATGGCGTCGCCAAAAAGGGCGTCCATATCATCGGCGCAGTAAGCGACGATAGGGATAGCCGAATCGGTATCGGCAACGGGGTCATACCCCCACCAACGGCCGACATCCGCGTATTGCACGGGCAAACTGCCGGAGCTGTTTCGCCACGCTACCCACTGGCGGCAAATGTCCTTAAATACTTTATCCATATATGAGGGGATTTGCGCCGCGATATTACGCCAAATGATATGAGCCATACCGCTGTGTATGAGGCTTGCGTTTGCCGGTACGAAACGGTACCAAAAATGAAACATGCTGTCCTCAAATTCGTAGATCGTTTTTTTTCCGGCACGCTCGGTGACGGGTGTGTGCCTGCCGATAAGACCAAATGATATTAAATTTTTCAGGTATGCGGTGCACGCGCTGGTTTCTAAGCCGACCGCCGCCGAAATTTCCGAATTCTTGTTGCAGCCTGAGGCTATTGCTTTCAAAACGGCGTTATAGTAAGCCGGGTCTCGTACCTCGCGCCGCAGAAAGTTTGCGGGCTCTTCAAAAAGCTCGGACATCGGATCAAAGAAAGTGCGCAAAATGTTTTCCTCGACGGTGAGTTCGGACTTCATCATATTGAGATAATGGGGAATGCCTCCGGTTATGCCGTATATTACGGCTATGTCAAACGGGGAAAAACCGCCGTAAAACCTTTTTGTCTCGAAAAAACTAAAAGGGCGAAGCTGCATTTGCTCGGTGCGGCGGCCATGAAACGCGCTGTACCCAAGCGTTTCGCTCTCCATAACGGCCTCGCTTGAGCCGCATATTATCAGCATGAGCTGCGAAGTGTTGAGTTTTGAATCAATAAATCTCGCGATAAAGTCAGAAATTCCTTTATTTCCGTGAACGAGATTTTGATACTCGTCAATAATCATCACGACACGCTCTGTGCGCGAGAGCTTGTTGAGACGCTCAAAAACTTCCTCATAGTAATTTTTAAGCTCAAGCTCGCCCGCCGGAGCACGCGGGAAAGTGCGAACGGCTCTCGCCAGGGCGTCTAAATTTTCACGGTCGCTTGTCGGCTCGGCGGAAAAGTAGATGCAATATTTCTCTTTATCTTTCATAAACTCGCGCAAAAGAGAGGTCTTTCCCATGCGTAAACGGCCGTGCAATATTACACATTCAAACCTATTGTTCATAAATAAGTTGTTTAGTTTCTTTAACTCGTCCAATCTGCCTAAAAACATAAGATTCCTCCTATAACCACGCCTCAACCTTTGCTCATTTGTTATTGTTTATTCTTCCGGTGATTTTTGTGCTTTTTAAATTTAGGCTTGCCGCCCTTTTGCTTCTTTTCAAAAGCCGGTGCGCCCTTGAAGGAATCTTCGATATAGTCATCTTCGTCATAAGCGGCGTCCAAATTATGCAGCTTAGAGTCAAAATTGTTTTGTTTTTCGCGGTGAGGCTTGTCTTTGCGCGATTTATCGCTTACCGAAACGTCGCTTTGCCTGTTGTGAGGCTGCTTATCCTTGCGCAATTTATCCGCTGCCAAGGCGTCGTATCTCGGCCTATCATACGAAGGCGCGCGGGTTTTTACGGGACTGTCGAACACAGGCGCGGAAGCATAATGATCAAGTGCCCTGCTTTCGTAGGAGGGCGGCGAGATTGAAAATCCCGCTTCCTCGAGCTTGCCTTCGGCTTTTGCCGCGACATATTCAGCTCTGCGGCCTTTGCCGCCAAGTATGGAGATTTCGTCAAACAGGCAGGTTTTCAAAGTCGTGTCATTTCCGTCCTCAAGCCGCACCTTGGCTAAACCGCGCAAGATATTTATATTGATGACAGAACCCTTGCCATATGGCGTTTCAACAAAAGCGCCGATTTTAGGAGCTTTGACCACGAGGTCTTCATAGGCCGCTTCCTCATATTTGAGGCAGCACATGAGCCGGCCGCATGTGCCGGAAATTTTCGAGGGGTTTAGAGATAAGCCTTGCGTCTTGGCCATTTTAATCGAAACAGGGTGAAATTCCGTGAGAAACTGCGAACAGCAAAACTGTTTTCCGCAGACACCGAGCCCCCCGAGCATTTTTGCCTCATCCCGAACGCCGACCTGCCGCAGCTCGACGCGGGTTTTATATTTGCCCGCGAGGTCTTTGACAAGCTCGCGAAAATCAACCCGCCCGTCGGAGGTAAAGAAAAACATAATCTTGCTGCCCTCAAAGCCATACTCAACGCTTATGAGTTTCATATCCAAGCCGAAATAAACTATCCTATCACGGCAATAGGCAAACGCTTCTATCTCTTTTTCCTTACCCGCCTTGTAAGTGTTTTCGTCGTCCGAGGTGGCGATGCGTATAACCGGACGAAGCGGATGTATGATTATATCGTCATCCACTTCGTGGTTTCCGCGTATGCAAGTGCCGTATTCAAGCCCTTTTGCGGTTTCAACGATCACTTTTTTGCCGTTTTCGACCTCAAGCCTGCCCGGGTCGAAAAAATACGCTTTGCCAAATTCGTTAAAACGCACGCTAATAATCTGTGTCAAAATTTAAGCCTCTTTTCTGTTTGATTGTATTTTATCGGATTTAGGCTGTGACAAGCGACGCGCATAGCATACCCGCGATATGTCCCGTGCTCACATTTAGCCGAAGCATTTCCGAGGCTTCCGTGAGCGCCAAATCCGCCAAGACTGCCTTTTTTTTATGAGGGTCTTGCCGCAGTGTATTTGAGAGGGCTCTTTGAGCCTGTGTTATAAAACAGGTAAATGAAATCCTGTCTAATCTGTCGAGGCGAAACATCAGGCGCATAAGCCCGGCATTGTCGTCCAAAACATTCGCGAGCGTGGAGGCGAGTTCCTCTGATATTTCAAGCTCTTTAGAGTTTGAAGTATCAGCCGAAAGCCCATTTGCAGCCGAGTTTTTTTCTGTATCCGCGCTTTTTACAAACCCGTCAGAATTATCATCCGTCGCCCGCGAACCGGGATTTTGGCGTATGCAACGGGAACGGACGGTGGGGAGCAGCGCAGCCGGATTTGATGTTTTGAGGATGAAAACCGCGTGAGGAGGCGGCTCTTCAAGTATCTGCAAAAAAGCGTTTTGTGCCCTGTCGTTCATCGTGTCGGCGTCGCACACTACATATGCTTTTCGTTCCGCTTCGCTCGGGGCTATATATACGTCGCGCTTTAGTTCGCGAATCTGATCTACTAATATTTCACGCTTATCCTCATGTTTTTTGACATAAGTTATGTCGGGGTGGATCATGCGAGCTGCCTTATCGCAGTGAAAGCATACCCGGCACGGGCGATTGCTTTCATTCGATTTGCCGAGTGTAGCGGCCATCGCCAAATCTCCCGTTGGATTTCGTTTGGCGGCCGCCGCCAAACCTTTTGACGGATTGCAGAGCGCGGCCATCGCAATATTTTCCGCCGTTTCACCGTCGGCTATGTACGCATGTGACAGTCTGTCAAAGCCTTTCAACTATCTCTCCTTGTTTCTTGTAAATGCTGTCTGATTTAATATATCCGCGAACCAACGAAAGGGGATAAATGCTTGTGCGCGGCCCTATGACAGTTCCGGGATTTAGAGCGCAGTTACACCCGACGTCAACATTGTCGCCAACAATCGCCCCGAATTTTTTAAGCCCCGTATCTATGCCGCGCTCTCCACAAAAGACCCTCACGAGCGAGCGGTCGTTTTTCACATTGCACGTAACGACGCCCGCCCCGGCGTGCGCCTTATACCCGAATATTGAGTCACCGATGTAGTTAAAGTGCGGAACCTGCACATTATCAAACAAAATGACATTTTTAAGCTCGGTAGAGTTGCCGACGACGCATTTTTTGCCGACAATCGCGGAACCTCTGATAAAAGCGCCGTGCCGGACTTCGGTATCCTCGCCGATTATTACGTGCTCTCCGAGAAAAGCCGACGGCGCGACCGTTGCGGTCTTGTGAATCCATACATTGCCGGGCATCTGATTATATTCGCCGCCGGGGAGAGACTGCCCGATTTGGGAGATATAGTCCGATATGAGAGCAAGCGCCTCCCAAGGCCAATTGAGCGCGGCAAGATATTTCCACGTTATGGTGCGATCCGGTTCAAATAGAGCGGTAACGCGCATATTGTCAAGGCTTACAGCGCCGCGGGTGTCTGTGTCGTTCATAGTGCCACCTGTTGTTTGCGATACATCAATTACTGTTACTGTGCAATCATTGTATCATACTTATTTACGTCTTACCACATTTTTCTGCAAGGTTGTCAAACACGGGCGACGATTATTATTTACAATACGCAATCAATATGCTACAATAGCCGCGAGCGGTTATTATAGCAATATCGCTCGATACGAAATTTTAACGGCAAATCAGGCTTCCGTAGCTCAGTTGGTAGAGCAGCGCATTCGTAATGCGCAGGTCGTCGGTTCGAGTCCGACCGGGAGCTCCAAATTTTGCCTGCAAAGCCGCCTAAAATTGGCGGCTTATCGGCGTTACTACAGAAATTGCTACACAGCAGCAACGTCGATTTTCCATCACGAAAAACTTTCCAAAAAGCAACATCCCAAAAGCAACATCCCAAAAGGCGCTTGACGCTATATCGGACATCCGATATAATAATAAATAGAGAGCGGGGTGAATTGTATGCGTATCAATGATTTATTAGAGCAAAAAAACATGACGAAATACAGGCTTGCAAAGTCAAGCGGCGTGTCACAGACTACGGTTATTGACATTTGCAGCGGCAAAGTGCGGGTTGAAAAATGTACCGGCGATACGCTTTACAAACTCGCCAAAGCCCTTGATGTGCCAATGGAAACGCTTGTCGAGGCCGCAGTCTCTTTTTCGTCCGACAACGAACGAAAAAGAGACAAGGAATACCGTCCGGCATTTGACACGTTCAAGAGTAATGTATGCCACGCGGTAAAAGATATGGGTGATTTGGATTTTCTCTTGGAAACGCTTGAAACAAATCAAATACGAAAACTGCATCAAAAGAAGTGGTATCCCGAAAGCCTGTATCTGCTTGCTATGATTGACTATTTGAGCCGTGAGAATGACGTCCCCGCTTGCGCCGAATATAACGACCTTCGTGCGACACGGCTTCTTGACCCTGTTTTTCCCTCAAGCGTTATTGCTATGAGCGTGTTCGCGGGCAGCGATCAGCCTAAAATTGACAGCTACGAACAGTCAATACCCGAATTTAAGCGGTTCAATATTGTGGAAGGTGATGTAAGAAATGTATTCTGATACGCCGTTTACAAAAGAGAATTTGAATAATTGTCTGAAAGAGCTTGCCAAAGAGTTCAGAAAACTGAACGGTACGGCAATGCCCGCCGAAATCATATTGATTGGCGGCGCTTCGGTGCTTGCCAATTACGGTTTCCGGGATATGACCTATGATATTGACGCTATTATAACCACTTCTTCGGTGATGAAAGAAGCTGTCAACCGCGTCGGGGACAGGCTTGGATTACATACCGGCTGGCTGAATACGGATTTTAAGAAGACAACCTCTTATTCTGATAAGCTATTGGAGGTATCGGTCTATTACAAAACCTTTTCCAACATCCTCACGATTAGAACAATTGCCGCCGAATATCTTATCGCTATGAAGCTGATGAGCGGCAGGCAATACAAATACGACCTTTCAGACGCGACAGGGATTTTATGGGAGCATCAAAAAAAAGACAGTCCCATTTCAAGGGAAGCAATAGACAAAGCTATCAAAAAATTATATGGTGAAAACGCGGAGCTTCCGTCTGTTTCAAAAAAAATAATTGACGACGCTTTTGAAAGCGGCGACTATGAACGGGCTTACAGAGAAATTCGTAAACAGGAAAAGGACGCGAAAGAAATCCTGCTCGGTTTTGACAAAGACTATCCCGGCGAGTTGAAAGGTGAAAACATTAACTCTGTTATTGAAAACATAAGGCGTAAGCTGGAACAAGAAAAACAGAAAACGAAATAGAGGATATGTAGGCTATAATAATAATATGAGGCGGAGTTCGCCATACGCCGCTACGGTTTGCGGTAGCTGATGGCCTTTGCCTCGCAGACGCCGGAGCATTTACCGCAGCGCACACACTCGGGCGAATTGGCGTTTGCCGCCGGATTGAGCTTTATGTGACATGCTTCGGCGCATTTACCGCATGATACGCATTTATCCCGGCTGCAATGCATCCTAAAAAGCGCAAACCTGTTAAAGAGCGCGTAAATCGCTCCAAGCGGGCACAGCACCCTGCAAAAGAAGCGGAAAATAAATGCGGAAACAATCAAAATGCCGCCGGCTATGGCCGCTTTGAGAACAAACCGCGTGCCGATCATAGTCGTCAAAAAATCGTTGGCCCGCAAAAGAGGAATGGCGGCAAAAATAGTCCCGGACGGGCAAATATACTCACAAAACCACGGCGTACCCAAGCCCGTAAGCTCGTGCCGCACGGCAAAAGGAAGCAAAACAACAAAAAAACCGAGTATCGCGTATTTCAGATACCTTGCATAGCGAAATCGCGTTTTTAGCTTAGGTACTTTTATCTTATAAATAAGGTCTTGCAAAAGCCCCATAGGGCAGACATACCCGCAGATAAGCCGCCCGAATACCACACCGGTAACGAGTAAAAAACCCGACACATATAAACTTATGCTATGCCTTGCGCCCGCCAAAAATAACTGCATAGAACCAATCGGGCAAGAAAGCGCCGCCGCCGGGCATGAATAACAGTTGAGGCCGGGCGTGCAAATCTTTTTAAAATCACCTTGATATATCTGCCCGGTCGCGAAGTTTTTCAAAAGCGGATTTTGTAACAAAAAAAACGTGCATTGAATCAACAAGCGTTTAGTAGCTATTTTTATTTTTTTCACAACAATCCACAGCCTCTCATACCGCTCTTCAAAGCTATCCTATACCAATACATTCAAGGCAAACAATAGCGGCCTTGCGCCAAACATCGGCGGGCTCTTCGCTCATAATCCCGATAACAAGCAAGGCGGCGCCAACCGCAAACACGGTGACGCGAACAAAAACAAACCTTGACCGCCGTCCTAATTTGAGCATAAAAGCCTCCATGTAAAAAATATTTTGCAAAACTGCCTAAACAGACCGGAATTTGTGACATCTAATTGACGAGCAGGTCATCAATAAAAGCCTCATACCAAGACCCATAAGCGCCAATAAGCTGATCGCTTACTCCGGCTGAGGAAACAAGCACCGTGGTCGGCACATAACCGCTGGTGACGAGCGCAAGTATCTCACTGACATTTGACGCGCGCGAATCTATCATCACAAAAGAATCGGGTATGCCGTAGGTTTCAACGACGTTGATGACTCCGCTCAAATTTGAGGAGTAATCGTCAACCAAGCCCAAGAAACCGACTCTATCGGCGTACTCGCTCGAAAGCGCGGCCAAATCAGGCATTTCAGCGATGCACGGAGGACACCACGAACCCCAATAATGCACGAAAAACACCTCTTTTTCGCCCAATGTCTTTTCTGTGACAGCATTTCCGTATATATCAGTTGCCGTAAACTGATAAGGAAAAGATATTCCGGCGCTTGCGGGCGCGGTGGGCGCGGGCTGTGCGGTGGGCGAGGGCGCAGGGGCAGGTGCGGCAGGCGTTGGTGTAGGCTGTGCGGTGGGTGTGGGAGTAGGCGTAGGCTGCGCGGGCGTGGCAGTACCCGGCGTGTCGGACGCGGCAGGCGCGGTGGCTGAGGGTTTGGGGGGCTTATTTGGAGAATTTGCCATATCTCCGTTATCTCCGGCAGCACCCGGCGAGCCTCCTGTCAACTCCATGTTATCGCATGACGCGCAAAACAACATCACGGCAAAAACGAGGATAATTACATGGATTATGGAAAATACACGTTTTTTCATAAGTAAAATCACCGTACTTTATAAGCTAATGATTATTCTATCAAAAACCTACCCATTGTCAAATAATAATCTGAAAATACAGCCTTCCTCACCGGGTCGCAGGGCAGAAAATTTGGTCATATTACCGTATTTTGTGTAAGTATTGACGAAAATAGCTATATTTAGTTTGAAATGTTTGGCTAAAAAGCAAATTGATTTAACCCGCCGATAAGACGATAATGTATAGCGTGATGAAAGTGATTTGATATTACTGGTGATTAGCGAAGCATCACAGTGCGGCGCCAAACGGAAACGGTACACGCGCCGCGGCTACACTAAGAAACTCCAAGGCAAAAGCCTTTATGACTTGAAAAAGAGACGCGCGTATACTAAAGCGGCTTTCGCTGTTAAAAGAAAACCCACAGCGACATCAAAATAACATAATAACGGTCGGAAGCTACAAACAAAAAGCTCCCGGCCGCTTTAAATTATGGGCAGCATAAAAACTAAATTCCGAACGAATTTAGCATAAACAGCAAAATGACACAAGGCTGCCATCTCACAAAAAAGGAGGTGAAAACAAATGAACGCATTTACAACGCCCGCGGCGGCTATTCCGTTTTACAATAACACAGATAATTGCAAGACTGAATACATGCTCCAACTGCCATATGATCAAAAGGACACGAAACCTGAGATAGAAGACGTAATTTGTCAATATCTTGATGGTAACACGCTAAAGAATGCTTTGGATTTCATCAGCTATATTCACGCGTCAAAGATGAAGATAAAGTGGTCTGCGGCTAATGTGTGGTCCGTGAAATACAAAAACAAACGTGTGCTGGACATCATAGTCAGAAACGATGCATGGAGGGTACGCTTGGCTTACGATCACATTGCTCCCGGTATTTTCATAACAAAAGGCGAAGCAGAGTATATCAAAGCCTTGGTCGGTACGCTAAAAAACTCTATGTCAGGGCATCTCGAACCCACTCCCGCAATGTCTTAGCCCTTTCTTACGGATCGCCGAAAGGCGAACATGTGGAAAGGGTTAGGACCACACATTAAAAAGACGCCCTGCGGCCGTGTGCCGCAGGGCTTTTACAAATCTCCGATGCTGCGCGTTTGCATCACACGCAAAGCGGTCATAAAATTCATTCCGAGAGCGGAGCATGGATGCGGAGCGTCCGAATCGTCTGCGCAAGGATGACGCAGTGATTCGGGGAGGAATGATTTTATGATCGCGAAGGAATAGAGGCGGGGAATTATGATTTCATTAAAGAAAACTGTATTTTTCCATATAGGCGTTGTATGCGGACTGGAACGCTTCGTTTTCCTGCATCCTTGTTTCGGAAAGATAACTGTGCCTGTCCACGCTGCGGCTTTCGGACTGAACGATGCTCAAAGCCATGTTGAGGCAGTGGTCGGAAATCCTCTCGTAGCTTATCAGCAAGTTTGACCATATAAAGCCCTGCACTACGGAACATTCGCCGAGCTGCAAGCGTTCTATGTGGCGGGTACGCATTTTTGAAACCAAGTAGTCAATTACTTCTTCGAGCGGGTCAACCCGCGCCGCAAGCTCCCTGTTTCCGCTTTCGAGCGCGTCAAAAGTCATGCTGAGTATTTCTGTCAAAGCTCCGTGAGCAACATCGAGGTCTTGCAGGGCTTTTTCAGAAAACGCAAGCTCTTTAAACTCCATTTCTTCGGAAGCCTCGACGATATTTACCGCGTGATCGCCGATACGTTCCAGATCGCCGATGATATGCAAGAGATGATTGACCTGCCAGCCGTCAAAGCTCGTCAGGCTGCGGGAAGAGAGTTTTAAGAGAAATGAATTGAGGTTATCCTCATATATATCAAGATTTTCCTCATATTCACGAACCTTGGCCGCTGTTTTTTCGTCATATTTTTTGACGATCTCCATAGAGAGAAGAACCGCGTCCTTGGCAACCTTACCCATATCAGAAACCATGTTGCGGCACTGCGCTATGGCTATTGAAGGCGTTGTGAGTATACGCTCGTCAATGTAGGCAAATCTCGTCCTCTCGCCCGGGGCGTCTTTTATCGTAAGCTCCGCGAGCTTTTCAAGCAGCCTTGAAAACGGCAGAAGCAAAGCCGTGGCGGAGAGGTTGAAAATAGTGTGGATCGCCGCTATTGATATTGGGTTGACATTTTCGCTCATAAACGGGAAATGAACAAACGCGTTTACGGTATAAAGCACCACAAGGAAAATAACAGAACCGATGGCATTAAAATATATATGTATTCCGGCGACCCTTTTAGCGTCCCTGTTCGCGCCTATGCTCGAGAGTACCGCTGTGGCGCAGGTGCCGATATTTTGCCCCATAATGATTGGTATAGCCGTCGCATACGGCAAACCGACAGTCAATGAGAGCATCTGCAATATGCCGATAGATGCCGAGGAGCTTTGAATTACGGCGGTAAACAAGGCGCTGACCAACACGCCGAGCAAGGGGTTTGAAAACGCGGTCAGCACACTTTGAAACTGCTCGTTGCTCTCAAGGCCGGTGACGGACCCGCGCATGACGGTAAGCCCGGATATGAGCACCGCAAAGCCTATTAAAATCTCGCCCTTACTCTTTCTGCGAGTCCTTTTTGAGAACATGATAAGGGCAATGCCGACTACAGCAAAGACTTGAGAGAAATTCTCGGGCTTTAGCAGTAAAATAATAAAACTATCGCCGGTGAGGCCCGTAAGCGACAGTATCCATGCGGTGACGGTCGTGCCTATGTTCATGCCCATTATAACGCCGACGGTTTGATGCAAAGACATGATGCCCGAGTTTACAAGGCCGACAAGCATTACGACCACGGCGGATGATGACTGGATTGCGGCGGTGATGCCGGCGCCGAGCACAAACGCTTTGGCTTTGCTGGATGTGGCCTTTTTAAGTATGCTTTCAAGTTTTCCGCCCGCCGTTTTTTCAAGACCCGTCGTCATTGTGTTCATGCCAAAAAGAAAAAGCGCGACGCCCCCAAGCAGCATGAAGATATCAAAAACGCTCATTATAATCCCCCAAGGACAAAAAAATATAAGGTAATGTCAAATCCCGGCATAGAATATCATATTGCGATTTGAATTTCAACAAATATATAAATATTATGCGAAATATGTTATTATGTAATCTATGCAATGCACCATGAAAAAACCAAAACAAGGAGGGTTCAGATGTTAAACGATCTCTTAAGCGCGCATAAAGCGGAGTTTAAGGACTATACCGAATTGCGCGCGCAAGAAAATACGACAAAGCGCGTCACATTGCTTGCGGGCAATATGGTCTCAAATTCGCAGACCGCGGAGGGCGGCGTCAGCGCGCGCGTCTGCAAGGGCGGCACGTTCGGCTTTTCATCGAGCGCGGAGTATTCGCGAGAGAGCGTAAAAAATGTGCTGCGCGCCGCGACCGATAATGCCGTGTTTATGGATAGGCACGTAAACAAAGGGAGCGATCCCCTGCCGCCGACGCCGGAGGGCAATTTTAAAAACTGCGAAAAACCGGAAAAAGACGTTTCGCAAACCGTGCTCATTGACTTTGCAAAAACGATAGACAGCATAATAACAAAAAAATACAAGAATCTGACATCCCGCACGGTTGTTGCGGATTTTCTTGGTATGGAAAAGCTCCTTGCCGTGAGCGGCGGCGCGGATAGCCACTGGTATCAGCCGCGCAGCACGGTCTATGTTTTTATGACCGCCGAAACAAACGACGGAATACCGGTCGAGCTGTATGAGGCGTTTAGCCATTTCGGAGCATTTGACAAGATATTTCCCGACCCGTACTTGCTCGTGCCAAAGCTCGACGAGCTGTATGAAGCGATAATGGATAAGCGCGAGGGTGTATACTCAAAAGCGGGTCTTTGCAAATGCGTTATGCATCCGGACCTTGCGGGTATTCTGGCACATGAAGCGGTCGGTCACACCGTCGAAGCGGACATAGTCAAAGGCGGATCGGTTGCGGCGCATAATCTGGGAAAACAAGTGGCAAGCGAGCTTGTTTCGATGGTTGACTTCGCGCACACATTTGACGGGAAGCCTTGCCCGCTGCCGGTATATGTTGATGATGAGGGCGTCGTCGCGGAGGATGCGGTACTCATCGAAAACGGTATTCTAAAGGGCTATATGCACTCGAGGGAGACGGCGCGTGACTTTGGCGCGAGGCCGCAAGGCAATGCGCGGGGCTTTTCGTTTAACGACGAGCCTCTGATCCGTATGCGCAATACTGCTATTTTGCCCGGAAAAAGCAAGCTAAATGATATGATAGAGAGCATTGACGACGGGTATTATCTGTGCAAAACGGGTAATGGCCAGGCCGATACGACGGGCGAGTTTATGTTTTCTGTGGAGCTTGGCTACGAAATAAAAAACGGTAAGCTCGGCAAAGCCATAAGAGAGACGACAATATCGGGCGTGGCGTTTGAAATGCTCAAAACCGTTGATATGCTGTCGGATGATATGAAGTGGGGTATCGCCGGTTTTTGCGGAAAGAAGCAGCCGATGACTACCGCAAATGGCGGCCCCGCTGTCCGCTGCGACATAAATATAGGAGGACGGTAGGATTATGAACGAAATGACAAGACAGGAAATAGCGGAATATGTGCTCGATGAGCTTAAAAAGGCGGGCGCCCAAAAGGCATCTTGCGCCATTGCCTCCGGGCGAAAAGAAGAATTTAACATAGAAGCAAACAAATTCACGCTCCTGCGCACCCTTTTTGATGACGCGCTGTCCGTAAAAGCGCTCTATGACGGGCGCAAGGGCGTTGCTGCCGTAAATAAACTCGACAAGGATTCGATAGACGGCGCAATAGGGCAATGTATAGCTTTGGCGAAGGCAGGCACGCCGGACGAGGCGGAGGATATTGCCGAAAAGATTGAAAACAAAGGGTTTTCACGCACGATTGGCGGCTCGGACATGAATAAGCTCTTTTCGAGAACAAAAGAGTATTTACAGCAGGTTCAAGACGAGTACCCGAAAATCATATTGGAAGGCGTGACATCCGCGTTTAACGCGGGCGAGGGCATTTACGCAAACAGCAACGGCGTTATGTTTACCGATGAAAGCGAGGGCTATGGATTTAGTTCGAGTTTTGTGGCTAAAGACGGAGAAAAATCCTCATCGCTCAGCGGCTTTGGGGCGGGTATGCTAAATCTGGATATGCCGCTTATCGCCGTCGGGCTTCACCGGACGATGATTGAAGAATCGGTAAAATCGCTCGATACGCGCATGGTAGACGGTAAATATGTCGGTAAAGTAATCGTTACCCCGCAATGCGATGATATGATTTGGGGTACTATCATAGACTGTTTTTTATCGGACAGGTCGCTGATAGAGGGGACAAGCCGATGGAAAGACAGACTCGGCAAAAAAGTAGCCGACAAGAAGCTCACATTACGCGCTGTGCCGCTTCACCCCGGTATCATAGGCGGCGAAAGATTTACGAGAGACGGGTATGAGAGCTTTGACGCCGACCTCATTTCCGGCGGCATATTAGAGTCGTTCGCGCTGTCTTTGTACGGCGCGAATAAAACGGGCAATAAGCGCGCAAAAAACACGGCTTTCGGCAATATCGAAATCGCGCCGGGAGACGTGGCTCTTTGCGATATGATAAAGAGTATTGACAAGGGCATACTGCTAAACCGCTTTGCGGGCGCGGCGCCCGGACCCGGCGGAGATGTGTCGGGCGTAGCCAAAAACAGTTTCCTCATCGAAAACGGCGCCATAACGGATGCGCTGTCGGAAACGATGGTATCGTTCAACATTGTGGATATTTTGCAAGACATTACCGCTATTTCCAAAGAGCGAGTCGAGGACGGTTCATCCATACTGCCTTGGTGCTGCTTCGACGGCATAACAATATCAGGAAAGTAATTAAAAAATTAAAAAAAAAAAGAAAAGGGTAGGTTTTACCTACCCTTTTCTTTAATTATTGGCAACCTCCAGAAACCCTGAGCGAGCAAGATACCAAGTGATTTTTTTGCCATACGAGGCAAATTTTCGCAGGAATAATTGCTTTCTTTCAAGGAAATTTAACGAAGTATGGCGGAAAAAGCACAGGTAGATTGCCGCGATAGGGTTTTTGGAGGTTGCCTATTATTATCTCTTTGAGAATTGAGGAGCTCTGCGGGCGGCCTTGAGACCGTACTTTTTGCGCTCTTTCATTCGCGAGTCGCGTGTGAGGAAACCCGCGGCCTTGAGTGCCGGCCTGAGGTTTTCGTCCATGAGAAGCAAAGCGCGGGCGATGCCGTGCCGGATCGCGCCGGCCTGCCCCGTGACGCCTCCGCCGCGCACGGTGGCGTTGATGTCAACCTTTGCCGCGGCGTTTGCGGTTATGAGCGGCTGACGAACCGTGTATTTGAGGGTTTCAAGCCCGAAATACTCATCAATATCACGGCCGTTTATAGTGATAGCGCCTGTGCCGCCGACAAACAGATGAACTCTGGCCACGGAGGACTTTCTTCTGCCCGTGCCATACAGATAAGGTTTCTTGCTCGTATACATTATTTGTCACCTCCCCGGCTGACTGTCCATAATTCGGGTTTTTGAGCCTCGTGAATATGTTCGGGACCCGCAAATACGCGCAGACGTTTGAGTGCGCCCCGATCGCGGGTATTCTTCGACATCATGCCCTTTACGGCTTGCATCATGGCAAACTCCGGTTTTGTCTCCATGATGGTCTTATAGCTTGTCGCCTTGAGCCCGCCGACCCATCCGCTGTGACGGTAATAAAACTTACGCTCGAGTTTCGCTCCCGTGAGAACCACATCCGCGCAGTTGATTACTATGACGAAATCACCGCAATCAACATTTGGCGTGTAGTCAACCTTGTATTTGCCGCGAAGCAAATCGGCGGCAACCGTCGCGGTGCGGCCGAGCGGTATGCCGGCGGCGTCCAAGATAAACCACTTGCGGCTGACGGCTTCCTTTTTTGTCAGTGTTGTTGACATTGTCTTATTTTCTCCTTTGATAAAAAAGCAAAAGTGTGTTAAAATTCGCATAAATGATGCCCGCATATTAAAACACAACATAAATCAAGTGTCAACACTAAATTTTAAAAAATATATTATTGTCAGTTATAAACTCGCTAAATCTCGCTATAGCTCCCGAATACTCTCAAATGCTCGGCATCAATATCAAAATTATTTGCATTTTATTGCTCTGCAATGTAGCGTGATGTAGTATAATGATGTATTATAAAAAGGTCAAAAAACAGTAGGGAGGATATATGAAATCACTATTATTGGGTAATGCGGCAATCGCGCGGGGCGCATGGGAAGCCGGAGTTTGCCTCGCGTCGAGCTATCCGGGCACTCCAAGCACTGAAATAACGGCAAACATCGCAAAGTATGATGAGATATATACCGAATGGGCGTCGAACGAAAAAGTAGCTATGGAGGTAGCTTTCGGGGCCAGCCTTGCCGGACGCCGCAGCTTTACGGGCATGAAGCATGTGGGGCTGAATGTTGCCGCCGACGCTTTGTTTACAATATCCTATACCGGAGTAAACGCCGGGTTGGTTTGCGCCGTGGCCGATGAGCCAGGTATGCATTCGTCGCAAAACGAGCAGGACTCGCGCCACTACGCCAGAGCCGCCAAAGTACCCATGCTCGAACCGGCGGATTCGCAGGAGTGCTTAAACTTTACAAAATATGGGTATGCGCTCTCGGAAGAATATGATACGCCGGTGCTCATCAGGACGAGCACGCGCATAGCGCATTCGCAGAGTATCGTAACTATGTCCGAGCGCATGAATCCGCCGTTTTTCCAATATGAGAAAAACCCTCAAAAGTATGTCATGATGCCTGCGTATGCCAGAGAGCGGCATCCAATCGTGGAGCAGAGGATACTTGATTTAATAAAGCTCGCGGAAGACACATTCCTAAACCGTGTGGAAATGGGCGATACGAAGATAGGCATAATTACGTCGGGGACTTGCTATCAATATGTAAAAGAGGTATTTGGCGGCAAAGCAAGCGTCTTAAAATTGGGCATGGTCTACCCGCTCCCGTCAAAGCTCATTACCTCTTTTGCGGCAAAAGTGGACAGGCTCGTCGTTGTAGAAGAGCTTGAGCCGTTTATTGAAGAGCATTGCAAGAAGCTGGGCCTAAAGGTGAGCGGCAAAGACATCTTTCCGATTTGCGGCGAGCTTTCGCAAAATATTATCGCCGATAAATTGGGCGTTTCTTATAATGACGGTATGAAAATCGGAGAGGAAATACCGGGCCGTCCGCCCGTTATGTGCGCCGGATGTTCGCACAGGGGTTTATTTTATGTACTTGGAAAAATAAAAGCTGTGGTACTCGGCGATATCGGCTGCTACACGCTCGGAGCCGCGCCTCCGCTATCTGCGATGGATACGACTATCTGTATGGGCTCTTCTATTTCGAGCTTGCACGGATATGTCAGGGCGGGCGGCAAAAACGCGGTCTGCGTTATCGGAGACTCGACGTTTGCGCATATGGGTATAAACGGGCTTATAAACATCGGCTATAACAGGTCGGATTGCACGGTAATCATAGCGGACAATTCAACGACGGGAATGACGGGTCATCAGGAAAATCCGACGACCGGGGTTAATATCAAAGGGGAGCCTTGCGGAAAAATGGACATTGAGGCTGTTTGCCGCGCTTCGGGCATTGGGCGTGTCAGGGTCGTGGACACATACGACCTTGAAGAGACGGAGCGTGTCATACGCGAGGAAATGTCAATCCCGGAGCCGTCCGTGATAATCGCGAGAAGACCGTGCGTGCTGCTTAAAACGACAAAGGCACAGCCGCCTGTCTGCGTGGATGCGGATAAGTGCATAGGCTGTAAAATGTGTATGAAAATCGGATGCCCGGCTATCAGCAAGAAAGAAAGCAAGGTCATAATAAACGGCGCGGTGTGTTCGGGATGCGGCGTCTGTGCGCAGCTATGCAAGTTCGGAGCTATCGGGCGAGACATAAGTCAAACTTAAAAATGGAGACAAAAATATGGAAACACGTAATATAGTAATAGTTGGAGTCGGAGGGCAGGGAAGCCTTTTGGCGTGCAATCTGATGGGAAGAGCCCTTTTGCTCGAAGGCTACGACGCAAAAGTATCTGAGGTTCACGGAATGAGCCAAAGAGGGGGCTCTGTCGTCACATATGTAAGATATGGCGATAAGGTATATTCTCCGGTCATAGATACCGGCAGAGCGGAGCTGCTTGTTTCATTTGAGCTTCTTGAGGCGGCAAGATGGTTTGAACTGCTCCGCCCCGGAGGCACGATAGTTACGAATACGGGGAGGATAGACCCGATCCCGGTCATCATGGGGGCGGCGGAATATCCTGACAATCTGCAAGGGAAATTCAGACAAAAAGGCGCGATAGTTGACGCGATTGACGCGTTTACAATCGCCGCCGAGGCGGGTTCGCAAAAATGCGTCAATATGGTGATGATGGGAAGATTGTCAAAATACTTCCCGTTTGCCGATGAGACATGGCAAAAAGCCCTTGAGGAAACCGTGCCGGCGAGATTGGTTGATATGAACAAGAAAGCGTTTATGCTCGGATATAACGCGAAAAAAGGAGTAATATAAAACCGATGAAAACCTTAAACACAAAGAAATTGGCGACACTGGCAATGCTGTCCGCGCTCTCATTTCTGATTGCGCTGCCGTTTCATTTTATAAAGATACCTCTCGTGCCGGACGCACCGCATTTACTGTTTGAACCAAAAGACATAGTGATTGCGGTCGCCGGATTTATATTCGGGCCGCTTGTTTTGATACCCATGTCCGCGGCGGTTGCCATTATGGAAATGACATTGAGCGGCACGGGGATTTTCGGTATTATAATGAATGTGGCATCTACATTGGCGTTTACGCTTCCGGCGGCGCTCATATACAAAGCATGGCGCACCATTACCGGAGCGGTTATCGGCCTGTGCATAGGCGCCGCAATGACGGCGGCAGTCATGGTGCCTTTAAACTACCTTATAACACCGGCTTTTACGGGATATCCGGTCGAATTGGTAGCCGCGCTTTTAAAACCCATCGCCATCTTTAATATCACAAAATACGCGCTTGTCGCGGCAATGACCATGCTTGTATACAAATCGCTCAAGGCTTCGCTTATTAAGGCGCGGCTGATACCGGAAGAGGTGATACCGAAAAACAGGGAAGATTCCGATAAAACAGGCGCGCCGACAAAAACATTTGATTACAATAAAACCGTTTGGATTATCTCGGTACTTGTGATAATCGTTTGCATCTTTGGGATTTTGTATCTAAACGGCGTATTTTAGGGCCGCGATATTTTTCGTGTCATATTTTTAACCAAATCAGTTGTGGAGCTTGTACTCACCACTGATTTCGGCTATAATGTAACTCACAACAAAGTGGTCATAAAATCCATTCCGAGAGCGGAGCAAGGATGCGGAGCGTCCGAACCGTCTGCGCAGGGATGACGCAGTGGTTCGGGGAGGAATGATTTTATGATAGCGAAATAATAGACGTGAGAGACTTATGATAAATTATTTTCGAAAGGATGGGTTAGTATGTACATAGTTGATTTCGCGAAAAGCCTTTTCAGAAAAGCAAATGCGGGCGTGATAGTATACTTGGTGCTCAATATATTAGTATATGTTACTTTGCTGGGCGGGTTTTCGAATGTCGGTTTGGCGGGTGTGGGTATACTTGTGTATCTCATCACGCTGTGTATCGCCTTATCGCCGGTGGGCGAGTTCATCATGCGTCTTCAAAACGGATGCAAGAAGATAAAAAGGAAGGATTACTTAGATCGCCTCATGCCCCTTTTTGAAGAGGTATACGCTCAGGCAAAGGCGAAGGACCCGACGATCTCGGACAGTGTCCGGCTCTTTATGAGTGGTAGCAAAAGCCCGAACGCTTTTGCTACCGGCCGCAAGACGATCTGCCTTACAAAAGGGTTTTTGACATATACGGACGAGCAGATAAAAGGCACGCTCGCCCATGAATTTGCGCATCTGGCAAATAAAGATACGGACCTTCTGCTGCTTATATCAGTAGGAAACTTTCTTATGAGCGCGGTGTTCGTTATTTGGCGCGTCATCATCAATATCATCGTTTTCATATTCGCGACGGCGCTGCGCATGAGCTTTTTGGGCACGTTCTTTACATCGCTGTTTATCAACTTGCTGCTGACATTCTTTATGTGGCTGTGGACAAAAATCGGTATGCTGCTCGTTATGCACTCAAGCAGACAAAACGAGTTCGAAGCGGATAGGTTTGCATTTGAGCTCGGCTACGGCAACGATCTGTGTGTCGTTCTGGACAGCTTTGACGACGGCGAGGACTCGGAAGGGCGTTCGCTCTGGTCGCAGCTCCGTTCAACACATCCGAGCGTGGACGACCGCGTCGGCCGTTTGCAGGAGCTGGGTGCGCAATATACGAACATGTACGGCCATAATGTACACGCCGTGAACCTTAACCCGCACCAGTACGGCTACGCGCATAACTCACCCCCTCCGCCGCTGCCGGCGGCCGGAGGCGGGTATCATCTGCCCGGACCTGCTCAAAAGCAGGGAGCTTTTCCCGTGGGCGCGGCCGCGTTTGTAGACCACGCGAGACCCCGGGCACACTCGGTTATAAAAAGAGACGCGCTTGTGTGCGGGAAATGCTATGAGGCATTACCCGAGGACAGTAAATTTTGCGCGAAATGCGGAACAGCCGCGCCGCCGCCTCAGCCGGAACCCATGCCGTTAGGACAGCAGATAAACTGCGCCAAGTGCGGGGCATACATAGCCCCGGACGACGCTTTTTGTGCCGAGTGCGGCTCGCCAAAGCCCGTTCCTCCCCCCCCTCTTCCGGCTCTCGCTCCTTTGCCTATTTTATGCATTCGCTGCGGCACGGAAATAGCTCCCGACGACAGCTTTTGCTCAGAGTGCGGCGCGAATAAACCCGCGCCCATCATACAGCTCATACCGGAAAAAGTCTTCTGCATATCATGCTCGGCCGAAATCCCCGAAGGCCGGAAGTTTTGCGCAAAATGCGGGACGGCTGTTGTCGTCGCGCCTCCTCCTCCGCCCGAGCCACCGCCCGAGCCGCCGCCGATAACTTGCGCCGGGTGCGGCTGTGTTCCGGACGCCGGGGCCGCCTTTTGCGCAGACTGCGGTATGCCCGTCGGCGCGCCGGTCGCAAGCGTGCCGGCCCTGCGAGTATGCAGCGGCTGCGGTATAACGCTTGAGCCGGACGATGTGTTCTGCGCCGATTGCGGCACACGTAATTAGGAGAGCTTTGATATGAAAAATAAGAGGTTATTTATTGCCGTGGCTGCGCTTATGGCGGCGATGCTTATACTCGGAGCGTGCAGCCCGGATGGGGCGAAGGACGCCTCAGACCCGGTCGGCACGGCCGAACACTTAGCAGAGGTTACCCCGCCTGCAAGCCTTACTCTGGCAGAGCTTATGGCTTTGGACACACGGGGCGCGTACTCGCCGCTTGCCGGTACGGACGATGAACTCGCCCGCGCGATAACCGACGCCGTACACCTCACATATTTCACGCCCTCGCCTTTCTACGCTGCGCAAAACAGCGGCTCTTACGGAGAGCTTCTTGCCCGGCGCGAGGCCGAGGCACTGGCGATGGCAAAAGAACTCATCACCAGAGCCGGCGACTTAGTTGACGTATATAGAGCCATGTGCGAAGCGTTTATCGCCACGTTAGATAGTGTAACGGACTCCGGCGGAGATCGCGGCTACGAATACGACAAATTCCTGGGTCACGCCGAGGTTGAAATGAACGCGGTTCTTTTCAATCTCGACGGGTATGCTGCGGCATTTTCGGATTGGGAGAGTGTCGCGGCCGGAGTATCCGCGCCGTTTCACGCGGCGCAGGCGCGGCATTTTCAGATATTGCTCGGCATGGTGTCGGGGCTTGAGATCATTGACGGCATTGAACGTATAGCCGTTCAAGCGGAAGCGTTTTCGCGAATATTCCCGGACGCCGGGGGCGCGGCGGAGCGAAGCCGCGCTATTGACGGGCTTTCCGCGCAAAGCGATGCGTTTGCCGAGGTCGCCGCCATGACAGCGGCGCTCGCCAGAATCAGCCATAACGCGGTGCTGGCAAACAACGCCCGGGCACTGGCGATGCTCGGCGAGAAAATTCGCGCCACAGAGAGCGAAATCTCGAATGGAACGGCGCCGCCCGAGGCCGAGGCATGGTTGGCGGCGGATATTGCCGTCTACAATATGTTCCGCGATATGACCGCGCGCGAAGGGGTTTACGGCGATCTGCGCCCGCTCTCTGACGAGGGCGATGGCTCCGGGGGCAGCGAGGCGGCAAACACAGAGGCGTATGTCATACTCGAAGACAGCCCCGCCGCAATCAGCGCGGGCTACGCGCCGATTATGCGCGACGCGCTTGAGACATTTTTGTCATCGACGCTCGGCCAGGCGGCGGGATGGTTCGTAGGCTCTGACGCGGAGATCGAGACCGAGGCCAGATTAGACGCGCTGCGCCTGACCTTTGACCGATCGAATAATGACCACGCCCCGCCGGAGTGGTATGAGCACACTATTGACGCCGCCGTACCCGCCGTCGAAATATACGCGATGTACAGGCACACGCTCGACAGATACTACGCCGATTTGAGCATACTTGAGAAAATAATGGCTCAAGTGGACGCCCGTGAGGAGGAGTTGACATTCTACTCTGCTCTTGAAAGAGCCGTGGGAGATTTCTCGAAAATCGCTGATTTAAGCATAACGCCGCTCAGCGCGGACTCAGGCGTAAACGCGGACGACGGGCAGCTTACTCACCCGATATACACGCCCCAAAGCGGCGGCTATGAGCTTACGCCTCTGGCGGGCATACGGATTTATGCAGACGGGTCTTCTACAAACGATGTGCGCTGCTCGTCTTATCTTAACTTTCTCGGTAATGTTGCAGGGCATCACGCAAGCGACCCCGTGGGGACAATGACCAATACTTTTGGCAATCATCTGCTCATGAACTCCTTTTACAACATCGGCGACCCGCGCGCGCCGGACGCGATGGAAAGGCTGGCTGCCGCTACAGATCATCTCATGGAAGCGATGATGGTGGATTTCTTTAATTGGATGATGGCTCAGGCGGCAGAGGGACGGCACGGTATCGCCATAGGCATTGCCCGCATAGAGATTGTCATAGATTTGACAGACGAGTTCCGGCCAAACCCGCCCCAGAGCATAGACCGGTATTCCGGCAATTTTCACAATCTTTTAGCATCAGGGCGCGATTTATTGACACTCGAAGAACTCCGCTACTACTCATGGAGGGGAACCTATAGGCCGACGAGGATGCGGGCGACCGAGTATAGCCGCCTCATACCGGACATGTTGACTTACGACCCATCGCCGCCGGATGGCGCGGAAGCGGTCGGGATGACGAGGTCTACTTATGAGATCAAGCAGGGTCTGTACCAGGCCATGGTCGAGGCGACGGAGGGCGAAATGCGAAACCCCCTGGAAGTGAAAAACCTCTATCCGAAAAACGAATGGGGCTACATAACCGGCGACAACTATGTGATGACCGCGCCACTGATTGCATACGCGTATTCAACTGTCTACGTCGAGGAGATCAGGGCGAACATACGGGTGGGATACGGAATGTACGAAATGGACGAGGACGGAATAGTACCTTTTTATGACCCGCGCGGGTTTTACGTAATTATTCCCGACGAGGACGCGGATGCGTATGTTCACCTGATACCCTACATTGACGATTCCGGCCGCCCCAAGCTCACCGGACTCATGAACGTCGTCTACTGGTACGGTCCGTCGTATATCGAGGTGGGCTTTGAGATCGAAATGGACGGCGAGTTTCTGGGTATGCCGGCCGACCTCGAACTTTCAACGACGAGCATATTCACTCCGAGACGCTACAGACCGCCCGGCCCCCCGCAAATTCCCAAACTTGAAGACCCGGTCAAGAAAGACCCTCCGCGCACACCCGGAAGTAAAACCCAACAAGCGAATGCCATCAACATCACCGGGCAATACGAAGGCACGGCTACTTTAATTGATGTCGGGCCAAGGTCTGATCCAAGATTTAATTATGACGGAGTCGCAAGAGGACTCGAAGGATTTCGTAACGGCACATCTAATTATGTTGATAAATACGATCCGGCCCGCGCTGTAAGCGACACGCAAAGGGCATATGAAACGGAGCAGTTAGAGTATTGGGACGCGCTTAATGAGTTTTTGGGCAACAGTTGCGGCCCCGGCACAGTGAGGGAGATTGAGATGGACCTGCTAAGGCGCGTTGACGTCTCCGCCTTCTACATGCCCGAGGGTTGGCTTGACGGTATTCCGAGGGGTTCATTGGACGGGCCGCCCGAATATTCATCCCACGAGGGATTCAAGGCATATCCGCATCTGCAGCCACCGCCCGTCGAATGGCCGCCGGGGGAGGGCGACAAGATTTTCGACAACTTCCTTATCCGCGACGGGACGTTCAACTTTACCGGCTATTCGCTCAGCGGCATGTCCATGTTAGCGGACGTTGAGATTCTCGTTGATACGCTGGATCATGCTTTCCTATGGAGCCAGACCGCGTTCGGAAATATGATGGATGACGAGCGTTGGACGACAACGATATACGAACACTATACCCTGGAGCTTACCGCTTCTATCAGGGGCAACAGGCTGGAGCTGAACGGCACTCTCACATGGCGGCATTCGGCGTGCCAATACATATTGGTTTATGACGTACATCTTGTCAGAACCGAAGCCGGAATCCCGTATGTTTAGGAGGACGTTTATATGATTTGTACTAATTGCGGCGCCAAAATAGCGGAGGGCGGAAAGTTTTGCATAAAGTGCGGGACGGCGGTCGTTTATCAGTGTCCGCAGTCAGAGACCGCGCCGCCGGAAGGGTTTATTTATGACGCCGAGAGTGCTCTATACTATATCATAACTCCGGGGTTTGACCCGCGAACCGGGCAAAACGGAAACTGGACCACATGGTTTCGCCCCGACACGGGCGAGTATTATCAGCACTTTGAAGCAAAAGCCGACGAGCCGCAAAGGCGTGACCAAATCCCGGGAGGCAAGCGCGTCTTAAAACGAAATCCGCGCAAGAAGATTGTTATATTGGCCGTGTGCGCTGCATTGGTGTTCGCGGCGATTATGGGCTTGGTGTTTTTGCGAGATGGACTGCCGGGGGATATTTTGCCGTTTTTCGGCGGCGGAGACAGCACCGGCGATACCGAAATCGAAACGCCGCCCGGGAACACGGCAGACGCGGGCGACGACGGCCTTACTAATATCATCATAACAAGAAACGCCGACCCCGCAGGCGCGAAAGTGTTTAATGTGATGATGGGCGGGACTTACGCCTTCGACGGCGAGCGTATCTACCATAACACCGGGCACTCGGTTGCCGACGAGGCGGGAAACATACTCTATGACGAACCGCTTTACTTCATGAGCGCCGAAGCGGGAGTGCTGCACGGCGTTAACGCGCGCGGAGCTATAATAGCCGTAGACGAAGGAGCTAATGCGCGGCAAATACGCGATCCCGGGAGTCCGACCCGCCTGCTGCGGGACGGAGAAGCTCTATACTTTATCGAGAACGGACTTTTAAAAATAAGCGTGTCCGGCGGCGATGAGACGCGTCTGCTTGACTTTGAGCCGCGCTCATTTACGGTGCGCGACGGTACGGTATTTTACATCGGTACGGACGGCAAATTCTGGCGCTTAGACGGCGGCACTCCGCAGCTCGCGCTGGATATTATCATCGGCGACTTCTGCTTTGACGGAGACGATCTGTATTTCACGCTCTTGGGAAACGGCGACCTGATCAGAGCAGACGCGGACGACGAATATACCGTGTTCGAAGGCTTTTTAAGCGGCATGACGTCGGCGAGGTTTGCGGTATACGACGGATACCTGTATCACGGCGACAAATACGTCACCGTGCTTAGGACGAGCCTTGCGACAGGCGAGAGTCAGAGCGTATGCGCGAGATACTGCGCAGAGTTCTACCTGACCCCGCGCGGAGTGATCTGCGTCTCCGATCCGCCGGAGAGGTCGGATTTCATAGCAGTTGATGAAGGGTAGTGTGACATTATGATTTGTACGAATTGTAACGCCGAAATAGCGGAGGGCAAGAAGTTCTGCTCCAAGTGCGGTACGGCTGTCACTCGGGTTTCCGAGCTGCCGCCGCAGCCCCCAGAGCCGCAGCCGCAGCCCCCCGAGCCACAACCGCAGCCCCCCGAGCCACAGCCTCAGACCCCCGAGCCGCCGCCAGAGGCTCCGCGATCTATCTGTTGTCCGCATTGCGGGAGCGGGCTTCCGGGCGGACTGGTCGTGTGCTTTCGCTGCGGTAAGCCTATGGAGAGCGGCGCGCTTACACCTCTGCCGCCCGCCCTTCGGGGCTCGAAGTCGCAAGCTAAGGGGGCGTCCGGCAGTGGTAAAACGGCGGGGATTGTTGCGGCTGTAGTAGTCGCGCTGCTTGGACTTGCCGTTTGCGGGCACTTTTTGGGGTTTTACGCTCTGCCGTTTTTACCGGAACAAGAATCGCCGGAAGCGTCCCTTTCACAGGAGGAGACGCCAAAGACGCCTCAGTCGCCATCGCCTGAGCCGGGCGCAGGCGGCGCTCCCGACAATAACGCGCCACCGCCTCCGCCACCGCCTCCGTCCCCGACGCCCCAGTCCGGCGACAGCGGCATACCCGGTGACAGCGGCATACCCGGTGACAGCGGCATACCCGGCGATAACAGCATACCCGGCGGCCAGCCGGGCATCATACAACCCCTGCCGACCGAGCCCACGCCGCCGACCGAAACCACCGCCCCGGCCGAACCCACGCCGCCGAGCCAGATAAGCTCTGTGCCGGTCGGCAAATACATAAACGACAACTCGCTCACCGCTGAGGAATACATGCCGTTTATAGAGCTGCTAAGCGACGGCACATTCACCTACAGATATAACTACTATGAGGGAGTAGTAGACGTCCCCGGAACATACACGGTATCGGACAATATCGTGACCTGCACAATTTTGAGTACCTACAATTACGGCCGAATTTACGGAATGTTAAACAATCAAAACTACGAGGTAAGCATTTTTAGCTTCAGATATGTAAACGATACGCTGGTATTCCGCAATGAGTTTTCCTTAGGCATGAGCGTGGATGGCGATATATTTGAAAGGCAATAGGGGGACGTTATGTTTTGTACAAACTGTAACGCCGAGATCGCGGACGGCAAAAAATTCTGCGTAAAGTGCGGGACGCCCGCGCCGCCGCCTGAGCCTGTCGCAATATTCTGCGTAAAATGCGATGCGCAAATAGCGGAGGGCAAGAAGTTTTGCACAAAATGCGGGACGGCGACGCCGCCGCCGCAGCCTCAAGCCCCCGTCACCGCACCGCCGCAGTCTCAAGCCGCCGTCACTGCGCCGCCGCCTTTCGTACGCGAAGGGATAACCCACGCCCATCGGGAAACCCCGCCCGTGCGAGAAGAGGGTTTGGGGGGTGCATCAATACCACGGGCGACGCCTACACCTCGGCCGCCCGCCCCTCGGGACTCAAAAGCGCAAGCTAAGGGGTCGTCCGGCAGCGGTAAGACGGCGGGGATTGTTGCGGCTGTAGTAGTCGCGCTGCTTGGACTTACCGTCTGCGGGCACTTTTTGGGGTTTTATGCTCTGCCGTTTTTACCGGAGCAAGAATCGCCGGAAACGTCCCTTTCGCAGCCCCAGACGCCTGAGCCGGGCGCAGGCGGCACTCCCGGAGATAGCACGCCATCGCCTCCGTCCCCGACGCCCCCCGCCGCGCAGATGCCTGATTTCTTTTTGGGGGGCGAGTATGTCGGCGAGTATGACGCAAACGGTATGCCGAGCGGTTATGGTGAGTGGGTTTATCACAACTTCCGGTATGAGGGACAGTGGGAAAACGGCAAACCGAACGGCGAGGGTGTTTTAGGGCTTTTAAATGACGTTGGTCTTGATCGTCAGCCTGACATGAACTATATGGATGCGGCCGTTGTGAACGCTTATTGGATCGACGGGTTGGCATACGGTACGATCTCAATGACATGGTTTATGGAAGATGGGTCGGTTTTCACATGGGTTTTAGAAGTATCCGAAGGATATCCGCTTACCGAGGAGAGAGTATGGACTATAGACAGACTGGCAAGTCTTAATGCGAGTACAGATTGGCTGATCGGCGGTGTTCCCCCTTGGGCGAATATCACAACCAATCCGTCAATGTCCCCTCCGCCGCCCGGTTTCTTGGGGCATTTTACAGACCCATCGTCTCTCGTATCCGTACCCCCTCCGGAGCCGATACAGTATCTCGAGCTTAATATGGACGCGGTTCATCTGATAGGGCAGACGAGCGGATATATATATCAGATAAACGGCATAGACGGATTTTCCGGCATGGGTTGGATGCGCCCGACAATAGAGTTTTTGGGGCGTGGCGTCCCATATCCGTTTATGTTCTACATAGACTGGAATAGGGACTGGGAGCAGATAATAAGAATCCTCGACGCCGGAGGTCCCGACGTCACATGGCCCGATAATCTTACCATCGAGTCGATTGAAGGCTGGGACTATGACTGGTTTCCTGATAACAGCTTACAGATGATGTTCTCGTCGAATGTTCCGCTTGTGCTTGATAACATGGTCGCGTTTTTTGAGATGGAAGGCGACCTGGTTTTCACACCCGGGGAAGACGCGTGGTTTGACAGCTATGAGCACGATACTTGGGCCGCTTCGTTTATCTCGGGTCAGTACAGGATTTACGCGACATTCCTCGAGCGCAACGGCACAATAGAAATGTTCCGCGCGGAAATATCCTACCGCTGAGTAATTTAGTGAGCGGAAAATTAAAATTGCGATTGACAAACGAAACTTAGTCTGATAGACTTAGTTCATAATGATATGAGGAGGTTTTTACATGGAACAAATTAATATTCATGCCGCAAAAACACAACTCTCCGCGCTTGTCGAGCGTGCGGCGGCAGGTGAACCTTTTATTATTGCCAAGTCCGGGCGTCCATTGGTAACTGTCAATCCGTACAAAGCCGCAGAACCGCTTTCGCGAATTGGATTTATGAGGGGACAGATTTCGATTCCCGCTGATTTTGACCGTATGGGCGAAGAGGAGATTTTGGCGATGTTTGAAATGGATTCTGAAAAGGTCGGAGATTTATTATGAGATTTCTTTTAGACACGCACCTCTTGATTTGGACAGCCGCCGGCAACCCGCCCGCCAAAGCCGTTCGCTATATTGAAAATAAGGCAAATATACTGCTGTTTAGTTCCGCAAGCATATGGGAGATAGCCATAAAAAGCGGACTTAATCATGCAGGTTTTAATGTTGATCCGGCGGCTCTTTATGGAGGCCTTCTTGGCGCCGGATATGAAGAACTGCCTATAAACAGCCGTCACACATTACTTGTGAGGTCATTGCCGATGCTGCATAAAGACCCTTTCGACAGAATACTGCTTGCACAGGCCGCTGCCGAGGGGATAACGCTTCTTACCGCCGACGAAGTTGTAGCGCAATATCCCGGCTGTGTGGTTTTTGTTGGATAGCTAAAAGCTAATATCAAACTGGGTAGACATGAATATAAACGAGACAGAGAACCCAAGAAAACACGGAAAGGCATTAAGTGAAAACTTAAAAGGTTTCTGGTGTTACGAAGTGGGTAATTATAGGATTATTTGTGAGATTAAAGACAGAAAGCTCGTGATTGTTGCCGTTCATATCGGACACAGGCGAGAGGTATACAGATGAATTGCGTTGATTTTGATGGTAAAACTATCTCACACTGGAGAGTAATAGAACTTCCTAATGGACGAGTGGATAAGCACTTTCGCACTCAAAGAAACTACACTCAAAGAAACAAAAGCTTGACGAGCACAGAGTGGGGTTGTACAATTAATTGATTGATAAGTCACAAAAAATGAGATCATTTAATAAAAGGAGAAGACCCGTGAAAAAAATACATTCAATCGCTCTTGCGGTCATCTTGGTAATCTCACTTATTTTTTCGCTTACTTCAACGACTGAGGCTTCAAATGGGGACGAGGATTTTAGCTCTCATATATCGCTTCATGTACTGTCAGGCGACATACCGGAAAGTGCCACAGAATATGCGAGGTTTTACTTTTCAACATTTACGCCTTCAGAACTTATTGATTTAGGTTTTAGCCAACGAGAAGTTGAATCATTACGATTAGCTCCAGGAATTACAGCATACGAATATTCAATATGCGATGCTCCGTTTTATTACTTTCCCGCTGTTAGTGAACAGGGCATAGTGGCAGTGATGACGATAATTGATTTTGGAGACTCAAATTATTCTGCCCAATTTGGAAAAAGTAGTTTTGCTACTGCGCTAAATAATATTAATACAAGACACACTGAGCCCGTTGCTCTTGTAATATCAAATGAAGGAATGTATGCACTTGACGCTTATGATAACTTTACGTTGCTCGATACGTTTTTCATTTTGAATGATGTAAATCTGAGAAGTATTGTAGAGCAATCAATATCTATTGAGTTACACGATATAAAATATGATATTGTAAAAAATTCTTTTCAAACTATAGTGGAGATAAGTGAGTTTACGATATATGACGAAAAGATTCAAACAGGTTCTTTGCGAAATACAGAAGAAAAATACTTAAATGTTCTCTTTGTCGCAAACGGGACTAATGCAAATTTCCCTGGTGGATACTGTTGGGCGTCTTCGGCAGCCTCAATACTCAAATTTCGCAGTTCTCTTCCACTTACAGCAATACAATGGAGAGACACTCTTTTGGCGAATTCGGCAAATAACGGGTCAGATTCGAATATAAAATCCATTTTAGAATTTTATTTGAATATTGCGGCGACTATTTCTGATCCGCGACTAAATTTTGCAAATATTAAAACACAAATTAACAATAACAAACCGATATATAGCCATTGGGAAACCAACAATGTATATGTCGGACATGCCATGGTGGTAAGAGGGTACTATTCGTTTGACGGGCAGCCAAGTGTCTGGAGAGTTTCACTTATGGATCCTAATCATACAACGTACCAGACTGTTGACCCCAGTGGTTCATATGTTATTGGACCACATATTATGTATTGGACAACCTCCGTTCATTGAAAAATAATATTTGTAATCTTCAAACTATAACCGAGCGAATGAGGGACTCGCCCCTGCTATCTATAGTTAAGAATAGGCGGTGAAAATTTCAAATTGTGAAAAAGTGAAAAGCAAGGAGATTTTCATGAGAGGAATAGTTAGTATTTTATGTTGTGTGGTTTTTGCAATTACTCTGGTAGTCGGATGCGAGAAATCATATGAAAGAGATAAAACAAAATCAGATAATACTGATTCTGTTGACATAGAAAATACATCAACGCCAAGTAATGACCATATTCCATCGTTGGATTTTTCGCCTATACTCAATTCGGAACTTGATGATGATAAGACTGCTGTGAATGTAGAAAATATACAACCATGGGTCTTTTTTGAATTAGAAAAAATAGGAAGAATTACCTACGATTATATTGGAAATGTGGTTGACCCAGATGCCGATGCATTGAAGATAACAGGCATTGATAGTGAAAGTCGTGTTCCGGGAAACGGTGGGATTACTTTTATTATCGGCGAAAAATCATGGAACGATTATTCACTTTCATTTGATTGTTATTTAGGAGAATCAAACACTATTTCTTTTGTAATGTATATGGAAACCAGATTGACCAACATTCCGGATGACCTCAATATCGAAGGTGACTATCAATTCTACTGGTTTACTATAGATAACTCCGGCAACTTAAATATTTCAACTACTTTCGGTTACGGTGGCTACCATGTAATGAACATGAACAATTTTGATACTACCGTGTGGAACCATATAGAGCTAATTCAAAATGGTAATGAATTAGCTCTATATTTAAACGGAATTTTCATTATTGCTGTATGCAGCATAGATGAACACGCTTCTGGAAGAGTTGGATTTTCAGGTGGCACAGGCAGTATGTTTAGAAATATTAACATCAAAAGAACATAAGAATTATTCAGGAAGAAAGAAACAGCATCGACGGAATTTTCATCGTAAGCGAAGATAACCACTAACCCTGACACGGTTCAATCAACCCCTATATAATGGCACTCAATACGATTCAAATTTCCATTTTTTCATTTTTAATAAAATCATAATTCCCCCACTTCTATTAAGTGGTGGATTACATTATAGCCAAAATCAGTGATGAGTATAAGCTCCGACTGATTTTGTTAAAAACATTCCCGCGCCGAGGCGTGATAGAAAAATGCAATAAAAATTTCACACATTTGCAAAAATTTTATTGCATTTTGCCGACATTTATGATAAATTAACGCTCGCAAGGCCATAATCAAGGGCCGCAGCGACCGCGAAGATGCGTCCAACATCTTCACGGCGAATGTAGGGACTCCTTTAAAATCATGCCTACAAACACGGAAAATCCGCCGCTACGACATTATCAGTATACATTTTTATCTATGTATTTTCAACCTGATTTTGTGGTTTCTGCGGTAAGCTATCCGCAATAAACGCTGAATGTTTACATCGGCGCACAGGTAGGCAGAGCCAACTTCGTTGGCTCGGGTAATCACTTGCGTGATTGCTCGGGAATTATAAGCCCCTCTGCGCGCGTTTTCATTATGGCCTTTTGCAAAAATAAAAATTGAAAGAAAAGGTCAATAACATGGAAAGTAAACTAAAATTTTGCCCGAAATGCGGACAGCAATTAGTAGATGAGGTGACGTTTTGCACAAACTGTGGTGAAAACTTGAGCATATATGCGCAAGCATCGCAAGCACAACCACAGCAGCAAGCGCAAGTGCCGCAAAACGTTGACCCGGCAGCCCCCGCACCCGTATACCCGTCCCCGCCTAACACTCAAACGCTCGATAAGAAGCTCGTCGCGAAAGCCTTAATCATAGGCTCATGTGTCCTTATCGCTTTGCTTTTCTTTACAAAATGGTATACAAATGACGCAGATGTCCGCGGCTATCCCAAAAGCTATCGAGAGTACGCTGAGGGTTCATTTTCACCGTTTGACAGAGCCATGCAGGTGATACAAGGCAAATTTGTGATATCATATGATCGCGAAGAATTTGTTGACACTGGATTCCTTATTTATGATATAACGGTATCTACATTTTTCGTAATTTCGTTAATATTGTTATTTATGGTAATTTACAGGGCATCGAAAAATGAGGATTGCAGATACATATACCGCGTGGCACTTAATATTACTATAAGCACCTGCGCTGTCGCGCTTATTGGCGCTTTTTTCTTGAATGGAGAAAGAAAATCTGGATATTGGTTTTTTGAATCTGAAATTACAATGGCAACAACGTTTTATTTTACTGCCCTAATTGCCATTGCTTCGAGGATTTTTGTTTGCAACTACTTAGCTTCAAACAACCCGGGTCTTACGGCGGCGGATAATGCGGCGAGAGACAGATGCACACGCTGTGAAAAAGCCTATGATTCTGCATTAACTTCTTGCCCTCATTGCGGTTGCAGGGAACGGTCACAAGAATTCTTCGGATAACATATAAGATAGTGCGGTAATCTAAAGGGGAAAAGGTTCGGCCATATGGAAAACAAAATGAAATTTTGCGGACACTGCGGACATGATTTGAGTCGGGCTGTCTCGTTTTGCCCGAATTGCGGAAAGCCTATAAAAACAGCGGCGACTTCGTCTGCGGTGGAGCAACCCGTCGAGCTATACAATGTGCCGGAAAGCCTGAGCGGACAGTATACGCCTTATCAGCAAGCTCGGCCTCCGGTGAAAGCTAAAAAAAGCCCTGTCATGCTCATTAGCGCGGCTGTTTTGGGCGCGGTGATTTTGATTTGCGCGGTTATTTTAGCCATGCACCTGTTTGGCGACGATAGCTCGGAAGATATTGGGTCTGGCGATAGAGAAAGCAGGCTGCAAGCAAGCCCCACACCCACCATTCACGACTTTGATTCAACACTCACGCCGACTCCCGCGCCAACGCCTATCCTTTCAACTCCAGTGCCGACACCATCCCCCACGCCTACCCCGGCAACGCCCGCGCCGCCGCCCAAACCGTCAGAAATATTCATAGTAGCACTGGATAAAGGCGGTATGCTCGACAATATTACGATATATCCGCAAGAATCGGTGGATTTGATCTTATGGGCAGAACCTTCAGGTGCATATGTAAGTATTGATGATTGGTATTGCAGCGATGGTAGTTTGATAGATGTCTCTTATCTTGCTCTTGCTGTTCAGGGCAGTTACGATACGCTGATTGTCACAGGAATAAAACCGGGAACTGCCACAGTGACGGTAAAAGCGGGGAGCTTGGAGGCAAAATGTACGATTAACGTAAAAGCGGGGGAATTTTCATTTTCAACGCTTGCAAATTATTTGCAAGACCCGAGCCTCTATGCCAGATTTACGGTATATTGGACGAGCGGGACATATAGGGGCGTGGACACGTATTTTGAAAGATTTTCAGATGACCCGAAATGGTGGATGAAAAGCCGGACGGGCGATTACAGAGAAGTTGATCCGGTCTTTTCATATGGCAAACAAGATAACAAGGACGTATTCATCATAGAGTTTCCGCTTACGACCACAAACGCTTACTACATATATGAAGACGGGAGCGGATATTTCGGTACTCTTGACAGAACGAGCGCGGAAGCGGTGACGTGGGTATTTGAATACAGAGATTGAAAATGCCCCAATATGATGTATAATGTATGTATAATTGCAATGTGGAATGTGCTTTCAGCAAAACGGGCTTGTCAGAAAATTGAAAGAAAATGCAAGATATAACAGGCCGAACCAATTAGACTGCCCGATTGGACCGGCGATTTAAGGTGAAGTTAGATGAAAAAACGTAAAAGAGCCGTAGTGACGACAGTTGCGATATTATTGGTAGCTTTGTCCGTTGTCCCTTGGCTGATTTATGAGCAGCCGGGTGCAATGTCGGTGGTATCGCCATATGACGGAAATGCCGCGCCGCATGAAACAACGCCCAACGGGGCGCAAGCGACAAATATTACGCCAGCACCGTCCCCCGCGCCGACACCCACACCGTCTCCCACGCCGCCTCCGACGCCAACGCCCACCCCCGAGCCGCCACCCGCGCCAATTCCGCCCCCTGTGAGCTTTGGCATGATAGATGCCCATGCCGATACAATTTCGCGCGCGCTCCTTCGCGATCAGGGCTTGCACAGAAACAACCTTGACGTGGATTTTGCGCGTCTTGGCGAATTTGACGCCCCCGTGCAGGTGTTTGTTTTGTGGTGCTCGGACAGATATGTCGCAAACGCTTTTGAGCGAACAAATCTTATGATTGATTTTTTCGAGAGCGAGATGGAAAAATATAGCGAGCTTATAGAAATCGCGCTCGATTTGGAAGACATAATCGAAATCGCGGGCAGAGGAAAAATAAGCGCGCTTTTATCCATTGAGGGCGGAGAGGCTCTCATGGGAAAAATCGAAAATCTCGATCATTTCTTTGACAGGGGAGTTCGGATATTTGCCCCCACATGGAACCGTGAAAATGAATTGGGTTATGGGCAAGCCACAGGCTCTCAAAGCGGCCTCAAACCATTTGGCATTGAGGTAATACAAAAAATGGATCAGCTTGGCATGATACTTGATGTGTCGCACCTCAACGAAGCGGGTTTTTGGGATGCTCTCGAGCATAGTACACGGCCTTTCATGGCAAGCCATTCAAATTCTTATTCTATGTTCGCGCATGACAGAAACCTCAAAGATGATATGATAATAGCTATTGTTGAGCGAGGCGGAATAATCGGCTTTAATATGTATCCTGAAATCATAGCAAAAAACGCAAACGCCAAGATGAGCGATGTGATGGCGCACTTTAATCATTTTATGGAGCTTGGAGCCGAAAATCACATAGGGCTCGGCTGCGATTTTGACGGAATACCAAACAAGCCCGAAGATATAGAAGATGTTTCGTCGTTGCATAAATTTAAGGAAAGACTGGCAGATGAGTTTGGCGTTGATGCCGCGTATAAGATAATGGAATGGAATTTTTATGAATTTTTCCGCCGTTATTTTAACGAAGAGTAGGGGAAGTAAAGAGATAGTGCGGATATGAGCGCAAATAAGAAAACAATCATGATAGTGGTGCTTGCGGTTTTCATTATTGCCGCGCTCATACCTTGGATTATCATTGCGATAAATCAGAAAAGCGCGGATATACAGGGCGACTTCAAAACGCCGCCAACGTCTCAGGAGGCGTTATCTCCCGACGATTTAAACACCCCTCTTGAAACTCATCACCCGGAAAACGAACCCCAATCGCCGCAGCCTATGCCCGAGCCGACCCCGCCGCCCTCATCGCCCCTCGCGCCAACACCGCTGCCAACACCCACACCAACCCCGACGCCCACGCCCACACCCACACCGCCGCCGCAAGACAAAATCATCGAGACACAGGACATTTACCCAGAGCTGAAAGAGAGCCTTGACAGGTTATCGGCGCGATATAATGCCATGGCAGTCAGCATGATTGTTTACGACGGCAGCAAATATGAATACTATACATACCAATATGGATATGCTGATAAAGGCGGCGACCGGCTCGTTGACATAGAAACAAAATTTCGCACAGCTTCTTTATCAAAGCTCACAACGGTCATTTGCGCTATGGTGCTTGCAGATGACGGGAGGCTCGATTTGGACGAAGACATATCCGCCTATCTCGGATATGAGGTGAGAAATCCAAACGCCCCGAACACGCCAATCACAAGCCGTATGCTGATGCAGCACACCTCTTCAATATATGATTCTGACGCGTTTATGGCGTCGCGGGCGGGTTACTCATCATCGTCTACCAAGACCTTGCTTGAAGCAAGCTCGTCATTTAGGGGGAGGCGTCCGGGCGCGGCATATGAATACACAAATTTAGGTATGTCCGTGCTTGCCGCCGTATGTGAGGTCATTTACGGAAAAACCTTTGATTTGTTTTCCAATGAAGTCTTGTTTGCACCGCTTGGCATTGACGCCGCCTATGTGCCGAGCAGACTAAAGGACACAGAAAACATCGCCGCCATATACGGGATCGGGCATAACCGTACACGGTCGGCGGAGGCGCAATTGAGCGTAAGCGATTCCGCCGCCTTGAATCAGTTGGGACACGATCACCATTTGGCTCAAGGAAATCTGACCATAAGCGCGGTTGATTACGCGAAGATACTGGCAATGCTCGGCAGCGGCGGCATATATAAAGATGTCAGAATAATATCCGAAGAGTCGGCGGATGAAATAAATAACGCCGACAAAAGCGGCGCGGGCTATGATATAGGTTTGGCGACACGCAGCTCCGCCGTTTCGTATATGCCGGGCGGGGTGGGGTATTGGCACACAGGGAGCGCCGACGGCACGTACACGCAGTATGTGTATAGCGCGGACGGCACAAACAGGGGCATGGTTATTTTCACAACGGGGGCTTCCACAAATCGAACCGCGTCGGGAATGTTGGTCATGGCAAACGACTTTTTTAGCGCGGCAGGGCAAGAGCTTTGGTAAACGAAAACCCTGCGCCTTTTCAGAGCGTACGCTGTGGAGAGCTTTTTAGCGGAGTAAAAAATTTTTAAAAATTTCTCTTGACAGACTTGATACAGTGTGTTAGTGTAGTAGTACACTCAATCGAATGAGTTAAATTGAATGGCTGAGTTGACAAGGAAAATGAGGAGGTGAAATATGCCTGTATGGGAAGAGTGGCGGCTTGATTTTGACGACCGTGAGCCGATTTACCGCCAGATAATCCTTCGCTTTTGCCGGGCGTTTGCCCGGGGCGACATAGAGACGGGGGAGCGAATCCCGTCCATCCGCGAGATGTCCGCGCTGCTTAAAGTAAACGCAAACACCGTGCAAAGGGCGTATCAGCAAATGGAGCGCGACGGACTGATAAACAGCAAGCGGGGTACCGGATTCTTTTTTACGGAAGATTTGGGCATGGTCGAAAAAACGCAAGACGGCCTGATTTACGACTCCATGCGCCGCTTCGCCTCTGAAATGCGTGAGATGGGATATTCGAGCGAAAAAACATTGACCGAACTGGCAAAACATATAAATGGCGAAGAAACGGACTGCAATGACCCGGAGAAAAAGGAAAGGATTGTATAAGTATGAATAATATTCTCGAAATTCAAGGCTTGAAAAAACGCTTCAGAAACTGTGAGGCTCTCGGCGGCGTGGAAATGTCCATACCCATAGGGCAAATTGCAGGATTGCTCGGCCCGAACGCATCCGGCAAAACAACCTTGCTCAAAACCATAGCAGGGCTGCTCACCCCCACGGCGGGTCATATACGCTACTGGGAAAACGCGCCTGTGGGGTTAAACGCCCGCAAAACGATTAGCTTTTGCCCGGATGTTATGAGTTTCCCGAAATGGATGCGCGTCCGCGACGCTTTTAATTATTACAGAGATTTTTATGAGGACTGGTCACACGAGCGCGCTTTGAAACTCATAGAACTCTTAGAACTGGCAAATCTGCAGGACACGCGCATAAAACGCCTGTCAAAGGGCATGAAAGAGCGGTTGGTTCTCGGTCTTACTTTTTCGCGCCAAACCCGCCTATATCTGCTCGACGAGCCGATGGACGGCATAGACCCCGTCGGCAAAGCGCGTGTCATAGACGCCATTATATCCATGCAGCCGGAAGACGCGTCCACGCTCATATCTACACACATGGTCAGGGACATAGAACGCATTTTTGACAGCGTGTTCTTTCTCTCAAAGGGCAGGGTCATATTTTCCGGCGATTGCGACGAAATGCGCGAGGAGAGCGGACGCACCGTAGAACAGAAGTATTTGGAGGTATTTATACATGAAGGCTCAGTTTAAGTTTGTATTCACAGATGCCATGCACACACGCGGATTTGTCTTTTTGACAATATTCTTGATGAATCTGACATTTATCGTGCTTGGCTCCGCGGAGATTTTGCCGACGGCCGCGCTCATTACCGCATTATCGCTCGGGGGCGTCGCTATATCTGTCGTATTTGTTATCAATGTGATAGGCGATGTCAGAATATTTTTAAAAATGTTTGCCGCGCCGACGGCCTATCTGCAAGCTCTGACCCCGATTTCGCGGGGACGCATGATGCTTTCTAATCTCATTGCGATAACGCTGATTGATACGGTCACATTGACTGTCGTGATCGTGAGTGAGGTCTGGCTGGCTTTTATATTTACGGATATGCTGGCGGGAAAAGGCTTAATAAGCTTTATTTGGGAAGTCGTCAGTGCGGACATAAACATAGCGTTTTACATCATAGTTGGAGCTTTGCTGATTCTTGTGGGCTACTTTTGGCTTCTGATGTTCATCACATTTTGCATAGCCGTAAACAGGTCGCTGCTGTCGGGCAAACGCGGTTCGGGGATTTTGACGACAGCGCTCGTATTCGGAGGTCTTTACATTTTCACCTTGCTGCAATTAGTGCTTGCGCCGTTTGGAGCTGTTTACAGCAATTCTTTCGGATTTATACAAATCATTTTGCCAAGCTCAGCCATGCCGATTTACGCGCTGTTCTTATTGCTTGTATCCTCCGGGCTGTATATGCTCACCTCAAAACTAATGGAAAGGAAGTTAAACATATGAAAAAGAAAATATCACTGCCGCTTTGCGCACAAATTATCTCATCGCCGCCCCATGCACGGAGCATAGCGCTTGTACTTTGCGCGCTAATCATGCTCATGCCGCTGTCCGCTTGTGTTTCGGTCAATTTTTCAGGATTTGATACGGTAGCCGGAACAGGAGAACCTGTTTTGTATGAGTTCGGATTTGGCGAAATCACGTTCCTCGACGTTTCTATATACTGCGACATAGTCTACTACTCCGAGCTTTCTGAAAATATGCCATCCGGCAAGGTAACTTTAGAGATACAAGAAAACCTCATGGAGCATATCACGCTTAGTGAGTCGGGCGGCAGGCTCACAGTCCGTTCGTCGAAAATGTTGGATACCTATGGTCATAAGCCGACCCTGACGATCTATGCGCCGTCATTAGATCGCGTGGCTCTTTCCGGCGCGGGCGACTTTACGGCGCATGACAAAATCGAAGGGTACTCGTTTTCCATCAGCCTTGCCGGAGCGGGCTCCGCAATAGCCGAGTTTGATGTAAAAGAGCTTTTCGCCGATATATCGGGCGCGGGCGAGTTCTACTTTTCCGGCACGGCGGATAAGGCCGAGTTCAATCTGTCGGGCGCGGGCGACATAAACGCTCTTTATCTCGAAACGCAAATGGCGGACATCACCCTTTCGGGCGCGGGCAGTGTGAGCGTAAGCTGCTATGAACATCTGCGCCTTAAGGCGAGCGGCGTTGGCAATGTACGCTATAGGGGCAGCCCCACGACGGAAATCAGCACCAGCGGCCTTGTCAGTGTAACTAACGAATAGAGCGCATAAAAGCTGCGAAACCCATAGTTACAATTGCGACCCTTGCGCCCCTTCCTCACCGGGTCGCAATAATAAATCCCCATTCATAATTTAATCACTTCCGCAGTTTAATGCTTGCACCCTTTGTCAATTTATTATACAATGTAACCGTCGAAGCCGGGTAGTTATGATGAAAGGGTTTGTGAGTATGCAAAAAATGATTTTTGTGGTTGACGATAACCTTACGAATCTGCTGATGGCGGAGAACGCGCTCGAAAAGCAGTATTCGGTGCTTACGCTGTCGTCCGCTTCCAAAATGTTTAAGGCGCTCGAAAGGGCAAAGCCGGACATGATCCTCTTGGATATTGAGATGCCCGAGATGGACGGCTTTGAGGCGATAAAACGCTTAAAAGCAAATGATTCATACGCGAATATCCCCGTGATATTCTTGACCGCCCACGGCAAACCCGACATCGAGGCACGGGGCATTGAGCTTGGCGCGGTGGATTTTATAGTCAAACCGTTTTCTGACGCCGTTTTGCTAAACCGCATAAGAAACCATCTGAATATTGACGAGCTGATACGCGACCGCACCGAGCAGCTTCTCTCTCGCACGGAGCGGCTTTTGCGTATGCAAAACGGTATGCTGTTCATGCTTGCAAATGTCGTGGAAATCCGCGACCCGAATACCGGCGGGCATATCGGGCGCACGACAATATACATAAGTATATTGCTCGAAGCCATGCTCGCGCACGGGGTTTATGCCGATGAGATAAAAAATTGGAGCTTTGATTTGGTGGTTTCGTCGGCGCGGCTGCACGACGTGGGAAAAATAGCTGTTCCCGACGCTGTTTTGAGAAAAACCGGAAAGCTCACTTCCGAGGAGTTTGAGATTATCAAAACCCACTCTCTTGAAGGCCGGCGCATTATTGAGCGAGCGATAGAAGAAACAGGGGAAGAGGATTTTTTGCTAAACGCGAAATTGATGGCGGCATATCATCACGAACGGTGGAACGGGCTCGGTTATCCCTATGGGTTAAAGGGGACGGATATCCCGCTGCAAGGGCGGATCATGGCGATTGCGGATGTGTATGAAGCCCTGACGTCGGAGCGGCCTTATAAAGAAGCGTTTTCGCACGAAAAAGCCGTCCAAATCATAACCGAGGACTCAGGAAAGCATTTTGACCCTGTGCTCGTAAATGTTTTTCTTGAGGAAATGGATAAATTCGATAAAGCAAGACCCGGCTCTGCGCCCGGCGGGCGCGTGTGAGTAAAAAGCGGGGGAGGTCATGATAATGTCAAAAACAGAAACAGAAAAACAACCCTCATATGGTCAGGTGTTGGTAGTGGACGATACGGAGCTTACCTTGCTTGTCGCGAGAAGGCTCATGGAACCCTACGGGCTGACCGTGACCACCGCTTCCAGCGGCCGTGAAGCAATAGACTATATCATGGCGGGCAAAGTGTTTGACATCGTGTTTATGGATCATATGATGCCCAAGATGGACGGCATAGAGGCGACAAAAATCATACGCGAGCTGGGATATAAAAGCCCCATAATCGCGTTTACAGCAACGACCAGAAAAGGACATTCGGATATATTCTTTTCAAACGGCTTTAACGATTTTTTGACAAAACCCATTGATGTAAACAGATTGGACGATATGTTAAAAAGATATATTTCCGATTTAAAAGCGGTCGAGATCACTACGGATGCCGGCGGGCATCAAAAAAACAAGGGAAAAAACGGCGAGGACGGCGCGGCATGGGAACTCGCCGAGGTTTTTATGCACGATGCCCTCAAAGCGGCGGCGGTATTGGAAACGGTATACACAAAAGGCGCTTACGAGGACGAGGATATAAAGCTGTATACCATAAAGGCACATTCGATGAAAAGCGCGCTCGCGAATATCGGCGAAAAAAAGCTCTCCGCCGCTGCGGCAAGATTGGAGCAGGCGGGGATAGACAAAAACATTGGGATTATATCGTCTGAAACCCAGGCGTTTCTTGAGGGGTTGCGAATAATAGTCAATAAATTCAAATATCAAAATGACGACGACACAGATGCCGGACTCGGTGACGGCGCGGCAAAAAGCAGCGAGCTGCTCAAAGAAAGCCTGGCCGTCATTTTAGAAAGCTGCGCCGTATACGACAGAAAAGCCGTTAAAGACGAGCTGACAAAATTAAGAAATGAACAGTGGCCCCGGCAGGTAAAAGAAAAGCTGAGCGAAATGGCGGAACAACTGCTCGGCGGAGATTTTGAGGAAGTTCTTCGCGTCGCTAAAGATATGCTCGAAGAGGAAAAAAGCAAATCCGCGGCGGGCGGGGCGGGGCAAAATGCGCTGTCCGGGGAGTCAAAGCGCAACAGCGTACTAATAGTGGACGACGACAATATGTGCGTCGCGGAGCTTACGCATATATTGCGCTCCGAATATACCATATACGCCGCAAAGGACGGGCCGCACGCTATTGCGGCAGCAGAAAAATATTTGCCCGATATAATTTTGCTCGATATTATTATGCCGGATATGGATGGGTATGCCACAATTTCGGTGTTGAAGGACATGGAAAAAACACGGGATATTCCCGTTATTTTCACCACGAGCTTAGACAGCGCCGAAGAAGAGGAGCGGGGTCTTGCCTTAGGCGCCGCGGACTATATAATCAAGCCTTTTAGAGCCGCGATCGTAAAGCTGAGGATTCACAATCAAATCCAGATACTCAATCAAATCCAGACCATACAAAAAACCATGAAATCCCTCGAAATAGCCTCTAACGCAAAATCTTCTTTCCTCGCAAACATGAGCCACGAAATAAGAACTCCAATGAACGCGATAATAGGCATGTCGGAATTGCTGCTCAATGAGGACTTAAACCGCAGACAGAGGGATTATGTCAGCGACATAAATGTGTCCGCCTGCTCGCTTCTCGACATCATCAACGGCATATTGGACATGTCAAAAATAGAAGCGGGAAAATTGGAGCTAAACCCCGTTGATTACGACTTTGACGTTTTTATTGACCATATCTCTTCCATGTTCAAATTTGTGGCACAAAAGAAAGAATTAGAATTTATATATGAGGGCGACGGAGAAATTCCGAAATATCTTTTCGGCGACGATATAAAGCTCAGGCAGATATTGATGAATCTTTGCTCAAATGCCGTTAAATTTACGGAAGAAGGTCATGTGCGCTTAAAAGCGTCCGCCGTGAACAATACGATCGTATTTGAAGTCAAAGATACAGGCAGGGGAATCAGAAAGGAAGCGATGGGCGACTTGTTTACCGCTTTCATGCAGGTTGACAGGCATAAAAACAGAGGCATTGTCGGAACCGGGCTGGGTCTTGCCATAACCAAATCTTTCGTGGACATGATGGGGGGAGAGATCGAGGTTGAAAGCACATACGGCAAAGGCACGGTTTTTACAGTCATCATCCCGTTGGTGATTGGCAATTCGGAAAATGTCGTGTACAGCAAATACGGAAAGAGCGATCAGAATTCGGGGGCTTTGCGCGCGCCGGACGCAACCGTATTGGTCGTGGATGACAATGATTTCAACCTTAGAATCGCCTACGGTTTGCTGGGCTTGTCCAAAATCAACGTAAAAACGGCGGCGTCCGGGCGGGAGAGCATAGAGCTTGTTCGGAAAAATGACTTTGACATGGTGTTTATGGATCATATGATGCCGGAGATGGACGGGGTCGAAGCCACCGCCGAGATAAGAAAAATGGGCGGCAAATATGAAAGGCTTCCCATAATCGCCCTGACCGCAAACGCGATCCACGGCGCGAGGGAAATGTTTTTGGCAAACGGGTTTAACGAGTTTGTCTCAAAGCCGATTGATGTACAAAAATTGAACGAAGTCCTTATCAGTTGGCTGCCGCCGGAAAAAATAAAGTATGAAAAACTCTCCGACGCCTCGCCCGACACGGCATTGGAACAAAAGCCGCAGGACAGCTTTTGGAACGCTCTGGGCAAAATCAGGGAAATCAACACAGACATTGGGTTGAGCAGGGTTTCCAACATGGAAGCCGCATACCGCGAAGCGTTGGAACTGTTTTATTCAAAAATCATATCCGAATGTGACAATATGGAGAAATCTTTAAACGGCGGCGATGTGAAAAAATTCTCGATTGCCATACATGGAATGAAATCCGTGCTCTCCACTGTCGGGGCTATGGAGCTGTCGGAAGACGCGCTAAAAATGGAACTGGCGTCAAAAGACGGGGATATTCGCGCCTGCACGGAGCAATATCCGATTTTCAAGAGTAAAATGATAGACCTGCACGGACAGCTATCGCCTATCTTTTGCGCACAAAAAACCGACGAGGCGAAAAAAGAAAAAGGCGGCGCGGACTATCTGCGGGAAAATATTAAAAAAGCTCTGGATGCCGCCAAAGATTTCAACAGCGATGAGGGCGCCCAAATCGTAAAGGACTTGCTCATCTATGATTACGGCAAAGAAATAGCGGCGACGTTGGAAAACGCGCTGACGGCGTTTACTAATTTTGACTGCGACAAAGCCTCGGAATATCTGAAAAATATTTGAAAGGAGCATTCTAATTATGATAGATAAGGAACAACTGCTGAAAATTTCCAACCTAAATCTTTCGGGAAAATTAGAGCAGATGAATGAGGAAGAGCTGGCCGCGTTTGCCGAAACATTGAATTTGTTCGTCGGCGGATTTCCCGTGCAGGAGGAGAAGCTAAAAACCGAATTGGCCGCAAAAGATTATACAAACTGCCGCACAAGCCTTTTGGACATCTGCGAAACGCTAAAGAAGATACACGCCGAATTTTTGGCCGAGGACTGCACAAGACACGCCGACAGCTTAAACAGCGGTGAACATGAGAAAAACGTAGCGTATATAACCAATTTTCTGGCCGCTGTATCCGCGCTTTCAATTGATATACAAATGGCGATGTATAAGGCGCAGCACGCCGAAGCTCCGGCGGAGGAAAACCCGGAAGAGCCGCACGGCGGTAAATACAGTATATTGGCTGTGGATGACGTCGTGTTTTTCCTGAGCACGTTAAAATCTTTCCTCAAAGACACTACGTGTAAGCTGACCTGCGTGACGTCGGGCGAAGCCGCGCTCCGTTTTCTTCGCGACCATAACCCGGATTTGTTCCTTTTAGATATAGATATGCCGGAAATGAACGGGTACGAGCTTGCGCGGAAAATAAGAGAAATCGGGCAAAAAGCCCCGATCATGTTTTTGACGGGCAATGCCGCAAAGAGCTATGTTATAAAGGCAATCGAGGTCGGCGCGGCGGATTTCATTATAAAGCCAATCAATAAAGAACAACTTTTGGAGAAAGTCGGGAGATTTCTAAAATTAGAAAGCCCGAGCGAGGAAAATAGTTGACTATGGAAGATCATTTTCAGCAATCAAAGGATGCGGCAAATCCCAAATCCACGTTTCTTGCCAATATGAGCCACGAGATACGAACGCCCATGAATGCGATTATCGGTATGTCGGAGCTGCTGTTGCGCGAGGTGCTTTCCGAGCGTCAGACGGAATACGTCAACGCGATATACGAATCGGCACACTCGCTGCTTGGCATACTCGATAACATTTTCAATTTATCATCGGAAGGCAGTCCTCCCGTGTCAATGCGGCCGTTTGTAGCCCCGACAGCAAATATACTGCTCGTTGACGACAATGAGTTTAACTTAAAAGTAGCCCACGGCCTGCTTGATATTTTAGGCATAGACGCCAAATTAGCCTATTCCGGCAAGGAAGCCTTGGAAATGACGCAGGCGGAGGATTTTGACGTCGTCTTTATGGATCACATGATGCCTGAAATGGACGGCATAGAAGCCACGATTGCAATACGCGAGCGCGGCGGGAAATATTGCGATCTTCCGATAATAGCCCTGACGGCAAATGTTATGCAAGGCGCAAGGGAAGTATTTCTCTCACACGGGATGAACGGATTTGTACCCAAGCCAATCAATGCCGCTTTGCTGTATAAGTCTCTTTTAGAATTTCTCCCGCCGGATAAAATCATTCAAGGCCCGGACGAGGAGCCAGGGGGGCAAAACGAAAACCCAAAAATTCATCCGGCGGACGATTTTTTAAAGCTGTTGGACGACATCGGCGAAATCAACGCGGATATAGGCTTGAACTTCGCATCCGGCGTTTCGCGGCTCTATCGCGAGGCGTTGGAGCTTTTTCATAAAAAAATCGTCTTTGAATGTGATAACATGAGCGGCTTTTTAAGCGGCGGGGATGTTAAACAGTTTTCGATTGCCATACATGGAATGAAATCCGTACTTTCAACAGTCGGGGCGGCGGAGCTGTCGGAAGCCGCGCTAAAAATGGAGACGGCGTCAAAAAACGGGGAGGTTGAATTTTGCGCGGAGCAGTTCCCGATGTTTAAGGACAGGCTTTTAAATCTCCATGCTAAGTTGTCCGTCATTTTCCCCGACGCGGACAGCGGCGCGGAATGTAAAGAAAAAGGGGACAGAGCCTATCTGCGAGAGGGCATAGAAAAAGCGCTCAAAGCCGCCGACGATTTTGACACCGACGCGGGAGAGGCGGCTGTAAATGACCTATTGGCTTATGATTACGGAAAAGAAACCGCCGGGCTGTTAGAAACCGCGCGGGCGGCCTTTATGAATTTTGATTGCGACAAAGCCACAGGGCTTTTGAGAAGCATTGTGACGGTGGAATGACGGCAGGGGGGCGGGGCCGGGGAGGACTGTGAGGGTTCGTATAACCTCAACTGCTGTAGCGGGCATATATTACAGCTTTCACTCGGAGTCACCAACTCATTTCCTTCATCTTTCAATTTTCCGCTCATGGGCGTGTTAGGGTCAAAACACATTTCTATAAGATGGATTCAGAGTCGCTGGAAATATAGAGTTGTGTACTGTAGTAATCTTGTGTAGGGCATTGAATTGCATAGCCTGCGTTCATTAGTGCTTCTCCACTATATTGTTTCTTCTCTATTAAGTAGCTTACATTCCTGTTTAGTCCGGCCAGTTTGATATGGATATGGGGGGCATTAGCCTCAGCTTGTGTAATAACAATGCTGAGCAATGCGGCAGACTGATCCGGTAATACCATCAGCCACGCGACATAACGTTGTTCAAAAGGATTGGAAAGTCTGTAGTAATTGCCATTATGCACTATATGCTGAACCTCCTTAAACACCTGTATCTGCTTTCGAATCTTGATTTTCTCCGCTATCGAAAGAACTGACGTATCTAGCTCATATCCGAAGTTTCCTGACATTGCAACAACACCACGGGTATATAAAGATGTTACGCGGCCCGTTTGATGGTTGGGCACCGCAGATACATGTGAAGATACTACAGATACCGGATAAGCAAAGCTAGTGCCATATTGAATTTTAAGTCTTTCAATCGCATCGGTGTTGTCGCTGCACCAAATCAACGGATGATAGTAGAGCATAGCGGGATCAAAACGCCCGCCGCCGCCACTGCAACCTTCAAATAACACATCCGTATATCGTTGCGTAAGTCGTTCAAGCAGCTTATATAATCCTAACACATAACGATGCATGACCTCGCCCTGACGATCATAAGGAAGAGTGGTTGTATAACAGTCGCTGATGCTTCGGTTCATATCCCACTTTACATATTCTATGTTCGCGCTATCCAGAATCGAAACCATAGAACTGTATATATAGTCACATACATCCTCCCGTGATAAATCCAACACCAGTTGAGATCGGCTGTGTACAGGTTTACGCCCCGGTACCCTCAGCACCCACTCAGGGTGGGCCCGATATAAGTCACTGTTTTCACTGATCATTTCTGGTTCCACCCAAATACCGAACTTTACTCCAAACGCATTCACCGCTTCCACAAGAGGAGTTATTCCCCCCGGCAGCTTTTTTGTGTTTACCACCCAATCCCCAAGGCTGCATTTGTCGTTATCTCGTTCCCCAAACCATCCGTCATCCATAACCAGCATCTCAATACCCAACTCTGCGGCATTTTTTGCAATTTCAATGAGTTTATCACTGTTAAAGTCGAAATAAGTTGCCTCCCAGTTGTTGATAACAATTGGCTTTCTGTTAAACTTAAATTTGCCTCTGCACAGATTGTTCCTATATATGGCATGATAATTGTGAGACAGTTTTGAAAATCCTTCCGAGCTAAAGCTCAGAACAACTTCAGGTGTGTGAAATGTCTGACCGGGGCTTAATTTCCAACTAAGTCCATCATCATTGAGTCCCATACTCAATCGGACGAGGTCTGTTTGATCACGCTCAATTCTGGCTATAAATCCTCCGCAATAGACGAGATTCATCCCAAAACATTCTCCGTGGAACTCAGAGGTGTTTTTGCCGCAAAGGATAAGAAATGGATTGTGCTGATGACTGCTTGTACCACGGCGACTGCCATAGGCAGTAGTCCCGTGAGGAACAGGAGTCCGCTCAAAGATTCGTTCCATATTATGCCGCCCATGGAAATGAATTATTTCCCATTCGCCATATTGGAAATCAATACTTGCAGATTGAATCCGCAGTATTTTGGTATCATCAATCCCACCATTGCGAACTATAACAGAACGTGTAATTATGTCTCTTTCCGCAAAAACACCATATAGAAGTGTTACTTCAAGCCCAGTCAAAGCGTCCTTTAAATGAAGCATAAGTGTTTCCGCGGTTTTACCCGTTTCATCGTAAAGAGCAGGCTGCTCTTCGATCATGTACTTGCCTGCATACTTTTGGTAACCGCAAAAGCGCAAGTCAGCCACTTTGCTTCCGTTGCTGTTTAAAACGCTTAGTGCCGGACAACGGAAATCACCTACCCCTTCCGTAGGATACTCTAACGGCAGTGTATCAAGTGAATATGTCCTGTCATCGCCGGCGTCGTAAGGGTTTCCTGAAAACCCTCTGTCTACCGGCAGTATAAGATACTCCAGATTTTGATTTGTGATTTTTTGTCCATAGTATAGATGCAATAGAATTCCATGCTGATCTGCTTTAAACTGATAGGTTGTGTTTTCAGTATGTAACGTAAACAATTTTTCATGCTCGTTCACTATAATTGACATGGCGTGCTCCTCGTTTCCGGATTTATTACGCAGACCGGGGTTCAATGCCCCGTCTGCGTTGGTACTTTATTTGGGGCTGCATTGACTGAAGGGATTGTTATAGGGGCAAAACCAAGCTTGAGAAAACAAACCAAAGTAACGGCGATTATCTTACGTTTCATAATGATCCCTCCGGTATTTAGTAGTAAGGGAACCATCGTTTGTTTTCATTCAACATTTCGTCGCATAGACTTTTTATATCATCCAGACTTAGTTCGGCGGCGGTATGCGGATCCAGCATTGCTGCATGGTACACATTTTCGATGCGTTTCTGTATGGCTGCTTGCACCACAAGGGTCTGGACATTCACATTGGTCATGTTCAACCCCGCGCATTGAGCCGGCAGCATCCCCAGATGACACGGTTGAATACCGTTTACATCAACTAGACAGGGAACCTCAACACAACACCCGTCCGGAAGATTTTCGATGATGCCGTGATTTAACACATTCCCTCCGATCATACATGATTTGCCGGTTTGCATTGCTTCTAAAATGTATGAGGCATACTCTTCTGTGCGAGTATGTACGACTGCTCCGTTTTGCATCAAACTCTCTTTTGACTCTTTCCAATATTGCGCTTGAGAATCGCCCCATTCGAGATACATTTGTGTTTTTACCCCCAGCTGTTGCTCCAGCAGTGGGTAGGCATTTTTTAGGAAGTAAGGTACATATTCAGCCGCATGTTGAGA
>WRMH01000017.1:20794-58550 GCA_009777235.1 Oscillospiraceae bacterium | reverse complement strand
TATATGATAGAACCGGTTATAAAATCAACTTCGGAGAGCAGATAGTCCTTGTATATCGAATCTTTGGTGGTCAAGTACAGCTCGGTGGCAGCGTGCGCTTTTGCGGCTCTGGCCGGGTCGTCGCAGATGTGCCTTATCCATTGCGGCTTTGGATAATCGCGGCTTATGTCCGTATTTTCAAACAGCTCACGCGCGGCGGTGAGCGCATCGGCGGAAAGCTCGTCGTTATAGCCTTTGAGCGCGCGGGCGGCGCAAGCAAGCTGTGCCGCTGTCGTCAGCTCACGCGGAGGATTATCTTCGGTAAACACCCAGCGGTCGTCGTCTGTGCCGAGTATGTTATCCGTTTGACCCGCAGGATCTCCCACGATCACATACTGATCTATAGAGTTTACTATGATGCCGCGATAAAGCCTGCCGAGAGCTTTATACGCGCCCGCCACAGACAACACGCCATGCTCTATTTGCTGCAAAATATCGTTTTTACCGTCCGCCTCATGAATCTCTACCAAGCGGCTCTCCTGACAGATTCTTGTCGCGTCATAATCCACGCCAAACTCTTCAAAAGCCTTTGACAAAATGAAAAATTCACCCGCCTGAGACTCTACGCGCAAATCGTCGTCTCCGGCATCGTGCCAGCCGCCGATATTAAGGCCCGGCACAATATCGCCGGGTTTATATCCTGTGAGCGTAGAAGCCCCCTGTATATAACCGTCAAAATGGTTGTGATCCGTCGGAGCCATACGCGCATCGTCCATGTGACAGAGACCGTGCCATAGCCGGGATTTTTCCATGACCCTCATATGACACATTTGCACGGGCAAAAAGTATTCAAGCACAGGCTGCCACACGCCCCGGTCATAGACGTCGGGCGCAATGCGAAATATTGATGACTCGGAGTTTTTGTAGCGTATCTTATATAACCCCTCATCTTTAATGTCAGAAAAATCAAATTTTATGTAGTTGTACCTTAAAAAACGCCCCCACTCGGATGTTTTGGCGGAGTATACCTCTTTTATGCCGTCTGCCGTTATGGCGTATAAAATCGGTTTTTCGCGCCCGATATCGTTTTTGTCAAGCTCGATGACCGCAACCTTTGGCTGCGCGGGGTGATACCCGACTTGGGAAACCTGAACAACAGGAGTATACAACCAGCCGTCGGCCGCGTTTGGCGTGATTACCCAGCGGATTGCTTCTTTCGTTTTGCCGACAGGTACGTCGCTGCTCACAACAAACCATCCGTTTAGGAATTTCATACGCGCATCAAGAAGCGAGATTTCCGTGCCGTCAGACTCAATGACCAGCCTGCCAAGCGGGTCGTCCGGGCGAATTGTTAAGCGATTGCCGACGGCATAGGGCGCGGACATATACTCATACGCCTTTTCGGTCAATGGTGCCAACGGGCCGTTTGGCTGTGTGGGAAATACGCCGTGCTTATTGTCCATTATCCACGGTTTGCCAAACAAATCTCCGGGAAAAAGCTCCAGCAAAAAACATATTTGCCCGGCAAGCTCTTCCAAAATGGGCTTTGATAAATCTACCGTAACAACAACCGAATCGCCCGCGCCTTTTACCGTGACCGTATAATCTATGTCAATGCCGGGATATACGATAGGGTTAAAGCCGCTCATTCTGTCGGGGTCGGGGTAAGACAGCGACGTTGTGATCGTATTGTTTTCTTTATCAAGTTTGCGCTCGCCCTGCTTTGGGACGGCATGCCACTGTCCCGGCATTTTATCAAAGCGGATATCCCCGTTTGTCGCAATTCTCGCTCCATGCATAATAATACTGACGCCGGATTGATGACCTTCGGGGTATATGTCGTCAAAAGCCATCACATCTACGCCTTTGTTTTGGAAGTATCCGGCTTCTTCGCATAATGTAAACCCTTGTTTTTGTGCTGATATTTTCATTTATACGCCGCTCGCTTTCACATAAATTGAATTTTAACAAAATCATAAATCTCCCACTTCTATAAGCGGTAGGTTACATTATAGCCAAAATCAGTGGTGAGTACAAGCTTCGACTGATTTTGATAAAAACATCACGCGCCTTGCGCGGGATGCAAACGCGTAGCGTTTGGGAGCCGAGCCGAATTCATTTCGGCGAAGGCGATATATTAAAATGAAACATTGTATCACAAAGCCGGAAATGATACTAACAAATTATATATTATTGTAGAAACCGCCCTCATATGCTATAATGACCAAAACACTCACAGGGAGGTTATCATGTCTAAGGGAACATTTTACATCACCACGCCGATCTATTACTCGTCCGGCGACCTGCATATCGGGCACACATATTGCTCGGTAGCAGTTGACGTTATGGCGAGATATAAGCGTATGCAGGGCTATGATGTAATGTTTCTTACCGGCACGGACGAACACGGGCTTAGCGTAGAAAAGAGCGCGATTTCGGCGGGAGTCTCGCCAAAAGAATTTGTAGACAACCTTTTGTATAAAGACGGTGGAATAATGAGCCTGTGGAAGCTGATGAATATCTCATACGACAGGTTTATCCGCACTACGGACGACTATCACGTAACGTCAATTCAAAAGATATTCCGCGCCCTCTACGACAAGGGCGACATCTATAAAGGCACATACAAAGGGCTTTACTGCGTGCCCTGCGAATCTTTCTGGACGCAAAGCCAGCTCTCGGACGGCAACTGCCCGGACTGCGGGCGCGGCGTTGAATATGCCGAAGAGGAAGCCTACTTTTTCCGCCAATCAAAATATGCCGATCAAATCACCGAGCTTATAGGCGGCTATCTCGAGCCAGCGTCGCGTGTCAATGAAATGATGAACAACTTTCTAAAACCCGGCCTTGAAGACATATGCGTGACGCGCACGTCTTTTAAATGGGGCATACCGGTAGATTTTGACCCGGAGCACGTAATCTATGTATGGATCGATGCTCTCAGCAATTATATTACCGCGCTCGGATACCAAAACGAAAAATATGACGATTTTGATAAATATTGGCCCTGTGATGTTCATTTTGTGGGCAAAGAAATTGTGCGGCTTCATTCGATATTATGGCAGGCAATGCTTTTGGCGCTTGATTTGCCTTTGCCAAAAAAGGTTTTCGGACACGGATGGCTTCTCTTGGACGGCGACAAAATGAGCAAGTCCAAAGGCAATGTCCAAGACCCGATCATACTTGCCGAACGTTATGGCGTTGACGCGCTGCGCTATTTTCTGCTGCGTGAATATACATTCGGCACAGACGGCAACTTCACAAACGAGCTGCTCATAAACCGTATCAACGCCGATCTCGCAAACGATCTGGGAAATCTTGTTTCCCGCACTGTCGCAATGGCCGATAAGTATTTTGACGGCACGCTGCCCGCAGAGCAAGAGGCCAAAGCTGCGGACGATGAACTAATATCTATGGCCGCGGGGCTTGGAGATGTGTTTGAGGCCAATATGGACAAGTATGCTTATCAAGACGCGCTGATTGCCGTTTTTAAGGTGACGTCACGGGCAAACAAATACATTGACGAAACAACGCCGTGGGTGCTGGCAAAAGACGATTCCAATAATGCGCGTCTGGCGGCTGTTTTATACAATTTGCTTGAGACGATTCGTATCTGCGCCATATATCTTACGCCGTTCATGCCCCATTCGTGTTCCATAATTTTAACGCAAATCGGCGCGAGCGGCGACTTGACGAAATATGACAGCATACAAGGCTTTGGCGGATTGCCAAGCAATCTTACGGTCAGTAAAGGCGATGTGATTTTCCCGAGGCTCGATTTGCAAAAAGAGCTTGCCGAGCTTGCGGGGCTTGCCGGGAAATAAAGAAAGGAGATATTGAGCAATATGGCAGTACATATAATGCCTGTATTTATGGCGATTTTCTTGGGTATCGTGCAGGGCGTCGCGGAATTTCTACCAATATCAAGCTCTGGTCATCTTGCGGTGTTCCAAAACCTCTTCAATCTAAACTATTATGAAGAACAGCATTTGCTCTTTGACGTGGTCTTGCATCTTGGCACGCTTATATCAATTGTGGTAGTGTATTGGAAAGATATTAGGGAGATGCTCCGCGACGGCATTTCATATCTTCGCATGAAGTCAGATTCAAACGATGATGAGCCTGTAGTGCTCAAACCGCCGGGACGCGCGCTTTTGTTTGTGCTTATCGGCACATTACCAATGGCGCTCTCCATGATATTCTATAATTCTATTTCCCTGCTGTTTGCCAACACATTCTTTATTGGCTTTGCTTTTCTCATCACCGGGGGATTGCTCTTTGTATCGAGCAAATATATTAAGCAAGGCAATAAGACAGACAAGACCATGACTGCGGTTGACGCCCTTATCATTGGATTGGCGCAGGCCGTAGCCACACTGCCCGGCCTGTCGCGTTCCGGCACTACTATAGTTGTGGGCTTATCACGCGGCTTGACGGGAGCTTTTGCCGTGAGATTTTCCCTGCTGCTCTCGATACCCGCGGTGCTCGGCGCGACACTCGTCTCGTTCTTTAAGGCAGTTGCGGCGGGCTTTGACCTAATGCAGCTTCCCACATACTTGGCGGGATTTGTTGTGGCGGCGGGTCTTGGATATGTGATGATTCAAACGCTTCGCAGAATCATGTCAAAAGGCAACTTTGGATATTTCTCTTATTACTTATGGGCACTGGGTTTGATTGTTATCACATGGTCGCTGTTTCGCATATAGTATGACAGTTTTCTCGCGCAAGGGTCGCAAATGAATACCCGGTACTTTTATTTTGAGGTGATTTAGTGGCGCAGACACGTACAAAAGGAAAAAGCTCCTCATCATCACGCGGGCGCGGCGGCACGAGCGCGGGTCAAAGCGGCACGGGCGGAGCTTCAGGCAAAACGCCGCAAGCCGGGCGGCCATCCGGCGGCGCTTCGGCTGCTTACGGCGGCGCAAAGCCACCCGTCAGGCGTGAGATTGCCGCAGGAATTTGCTTTATACTCGGTATTTTTGCGTTCATCGGGTACTTTGACGACAAAGCGGTGTTTATCAGCTTCTTTTCGGGCTTTGTAAAGAGGCTTATCGGGCACGGCTATTTTGTTTTGCCTCCGGCGCTTATTATGTGCTCCGTTATTTTGGCGTTTCACAAGGGCTACCCTGTTTTGCTTCGCGCAATATCCGCCCTTTCGCTCACGGTTTTACTGGGCGCGTTGGTGCATTTATTTGTGACGCCAAACGACAAGTATGAACTGTCGCTTGCAATGCTCGGCAATCTGTGGAATGACGGAGCCGAGCTTAATTCGGGCGGCCTCATCAGCGGCAGCCTGTCCGAGATTTTTACTACGCTCTTTGGCAATGTCGGGGCAGCAATCACTTTGCTCATTATTGGAACAATATTGGTCATGATCGCATTCAATGCCACGCTTTCCGGGATTCTTGCGGCGTTTTCGAGCCGAGAAAAGCGCGAATACCGGCCGGAATTTGAAAGCGATACACACAGCGACGAAGCCGAATACGCGGATTATGAACAAATGGAAGAGCGCAGGCGGGCATACAGATATCCGCTCATACCGCTGTGGAAAAAGAAGAAAATAGACATTCCTCTTGATGAAAAAAAGAGATCAAAAAAAGATTATTTTCCGGGTGAGCCTATGGATGCCCTATATGATCAGACGCCGGGCGTGAAAACTCCCGATGAAATTATAAGACAAACGCCGCCTTGGGAATCCGCATTGCGCGAGAGCGACTTATCTCCAAATGAAAATGAATCAGACGAGCAAGGCGTCCGCGACGGCAAATCCCGGCAAGATGATATGCCGCTTGACATTCCCTCATCTTGGTTTAGCAAAGACAAAAACAGGCCGTCGGTTATCATACCCCCGATAATCGAAGAAAACTTCATAAACACTGCGCCCGTGGGGCTTGGCGAGGACACAAAAGAGCCGGAAGCCGCACCTCTTGCCGCTGAAAATATCGAAAGCGTCCGGGAAAATAAAGGTGAAAAAACAAAAAAACGAGCCTTGCCGGTTGTGCCAATGCCCGAAGGGGCGGACACACCGGATGTCACAATATACGCGTTTCCGCCGCTAAACTTGCTCTCTCGCGGCGACCCGAGCTCCCGCGCCGGAGACAGCGAAGTAAAGCTCAATACCGAACGCTTAGAGGCGGCTTTTCAAAGTTTTGGCATTGAGCTGGACATAATAAACGCGACACGCGGGCCGTCTGTCACGCGATATGAAGCCAAGCTCGAAGCCGGAATCAAACTCAGCCGGCTCACAGGACTCTCTGACGACATAGCCCTTGCGCTCGGAACGCTGGGCGTCCGCATAGCCGCTATCCCAAACAAAGTATCAACGATCGGTATCGAAGTGCCAAACAAAGTCGTCAGCAAGGTTCATCTGCGAGACGTCTTGGAAACAAAGGAATTTGAAAACTCGGCGTCTGCGCTTAGCTTTGCTATCGGCATGGACATATCGGGAGAGCCGATAATCGGCGAAATCTCAAAGCTCCCCCATATGCTCATTGCGGGTACGACCGGCTCCGGCAAATCTGTCTGCCTCAACTCGATAATTTTAAGCATTTTATACAAAGCGACGCCCGAAGACGCGCGGTTTATAATGATTGACCCCAAGATGGTGGAATTTAAAGTATATGACGGCATACCCCATCTGCTTGTTCCTCTCGTCACGGACGTCAAAAAAGCGGCGGGAGCCTTGCAATGGGCTACGGTTCAAATGATGAAGAGATATTCGCTGTTTTCCGAAACAAGCGCCAGAGATATTGGAGGCTACAACGCTCTTGCGCGTGAGCCCGGCAGCGAAACCGAGCATTTGCCGCAAATAATCATCATAATTGACGAGCTTGCCGACCTAATGATGATGGCGGCAAAGGACGTTGAGGAGTCTGTTTGCCGTATCGCCCAAATGGGACGCGCCGCCGGAATACATCTTGTCATAGCCACGCAAAGCCCCCGCGCAAACGTAATTACCGGACTGATGAAAGCAAATATCCCGTCGCGCATAGCCTTTAAGGTGGCAAGCGCGCTTGAGTCGCAAATCATACTCGACCCCGGTCAAAACGCGGACAAACTTGTCGGCAACGGCGATATGCTCTATGCCCCGACCGGAGCCGCAAAACCCATGCGTTTGCAAGGCACTTGGGTCACCGACAAGGAACGCGAAAAAGTAGTGGATTATATTAAAGGAGGCAATGAGCCGCAATATTCCGAAGAGGCCATACACGGCATAGACAAGGCCGTTTCGGATAAAGCCTCCGGCGACAAATCCGGCGGCGAAATGGGGCAGGACAATGATTATGATGAGTTTTTACCGCAAGCCGTCAATGTTTTTCTCGAAACCGGGCAAGGCTCTGTTTCATTGCTCCAGCGCAGGCTCAAGCTCGGATATGCGCGGGCGGCCCGTATTGTTGATCAGATGGAAGAGCTTGGCGTGGTGGGACCGTTTGAAGGCTCAAAGCCCCGCGAGATACTCGTCACCCGCGATCAATGGCGTCAGATGCAATATGTAAGCGGCGTCGCGCCGGGAGACAAAGCAAGATCGGACGAGGACGACGACGAAGATGTAATCGCCACCCTATCTGATGATATGTAACTTGTTACGCAAAGACTGCCGTGCTTAGTAAAAAAGGCAAGCACAATTTTTACTGAACATAGAAGACAGAAAAGCCGCGTAAATTCAAAAAGTAAGTGCGACAGAAGCGACGTCAGAAAATAATTTGACATACCTTGCGGTTTTTTATTATAATGTATAGTCTGTCGGACGCCGCAATGGTCAGACCGATAGACTGCTGATTTTTTTGGAGTAAAGTGTCAAATATGTTAAAGAACACAGAAAAGACAATGGATAAAATCACGGCTCTTTGCAAGGGGCGCGGTTTTATTTTCCCCGGAAGCGAGATATACGGGGGGCTTGCAAACACATGGGACTACGGCCCGCTCGGAGCTGAACTAAAAAACAATATCAAACGCGCATGGTGGCAAAAGTTCGTGCAGGAAAACGAACACAATGTCGGCCTTGATTCGGCGATCCTCATGAACCCGAGGGTATGGGAAGCATCCGGGCACGTCGCCACGTTCAATGACCCGCTCATTGACTGCAAGGGTTGCAAAATGCGCCACCGCGCCGACAAGCTGATAGAGGACTGGAGCGCCCAAAACAATATCACGGATATTGCGGCAGAAACCATGAGCGAACCGCAGCTTACTCAATACATCAAACAAAACGGCATCCCTTGCCCGCATTGCGGCAAATCCGATTTTACCGACATCAGAAAGTTTAACCTGATGTTCAAGACGTTTCAGGGCGTAAACGAGGACACGGCGGCCGAGATATATCTGCGCCCGGAAACCGCGCAGGGCATATTTGTCCAATTTAAGAACATACAGCGCACATCAAGACGAAAAATACCTTTCGGCGTTTGCCAAATCGGCAAATCATTTCGCAACGAGATAACACCCGGCAACTTCATATTCCGCACCCGCGAGTTTGAGCAAATGGAGCTTGAGTTTTTCTGCAAGCCCGGAACAGACCTTGAGTGGTTTGACTATTGGCGCGCCTTTTGCCGTGACTGGCTCTTTAGGCTCGGTCTGCGTGAGGAAAATCTGCGTCTGCGCGACCACCACAAAGAGGAGCTTTCTCATTACTCAAACGCCACGACCGACTTTGAGTTTTTGTTTCCTTTTGGGTGGGGCGAGCTTTGGGGCGTCGCCGACCGCACGGACTTTGACCTCAAGGCACATCAGCAGCACTCGGGAGATAACATGGAATATTTCGACCAAGAAACGGGAGAGCGATATGTTCCTTATGTCATTGAGCCGTCGCTTGGCGCAGACCGCCTGCTCCTTGCCATACTCATTGACGCGTATGATGAGGAGTCTTGCAATACAGGCGCCGGAGGAAAAGAGCAGGAGGACATCAGGGTCGTGCTTCGTTTGCATCCGGTTCTCGCGCCGTTTAAATGCGCGGTTTTGCCGCTGTCTAAAAAACTCTCGCCCGCCGCAAGGGAAGTTTTTAAAACGCTGTGCAAACACTTCATGGCGGATTTTGACGATACCGGGTCTATCGGCAAGCGATACAGACGCCAAGATGAAATAGGCACGCCGTTTTGCCTGACATATGATTTTGATTCCGAGCAAGACGGCTGTGTGACCGTCCGGGATAGAGACACAATGTCGCAAGAGCGCGTCCCGTTTGCGGATATTTTGAAATATCTCACGGATAAAATGGAGTTTTAATTACTCGCGCAATGCGCGTGATTTTGTTAAAGGAAGATTAGCAACAGGAGGTTATATATGAGCAACAACAATGAAACGCAAGACCTGAGGGTTGTAGCGGAAGGCATACGCCTTGTGACATTGCAGACCTTTGCAAACATAGGGTTTGGCCATGTGGGCGGCGCAATGTCTATCATCGAAACACTCACCGCGCTCTATGGCAGCGAGCTGCGCAGCGATCCGCAAAACCCCGATTGGAGGGAGCGCGACAGGCTTGTCATGTCAAAGGGTCACGCGGGTCCCGCGCTCTACGCGACGCTATGTTTGCGCGGATTTTTCCCAAAGGAAATGCTGCTGGAACTAAACCAAGGCGGCGGCAGGCTTCCGAGCCACTGCGACATGAATAAAACGATCGGCATAGACATGACAACAGGCTCGCTGGGGCAGGGTATGTCTACGGCAATCGGCCTGGCATTGGGAAGCCGCCTCGACGGTATAGATAACTATACATATCTCATTTTGGGTGACGGCGAATGTAACGAAGGTCAGGTCTGGGAGGGCGCTATGTTTGCCGCCGGTCAGAAACTTGACAGATTGATCGCGTTCATTGACTGGAATAAGCAGCAGCTCGACGGCTTTACGAAAGATATTTTGGACATCGGGGATATAGCGGAAAAATTTAAGGCTTTTGGCTGGCACTCGCAAACTGTTGACGGCCATGACCCGTCTCGAATCAAAAAAGCCATACTTGAAGCAAAAAAATACACAAGGGGCCCGAGCGCGATTATTTGCGACACCATAAAAGGCAACGGGTGCAACTTTGCACAAGCGGTAGCGAGCAACCACCACATGAATTTCACAAAAGAGCAAATCGAAAACGCTATAGACGAAGCGTCAAAAAAACTCGAGCATATGCGCGAGCTCGCGCAAGCTAAATCGTAAGGAAAGGGGAAAACAGCTATGTTTACAATACACGATACTTTTGAGAAAAACCCCAAGATGATGCGCGAAACATATTGCGACACGTTAATTGAAATGGCTCTAAAAGACGAAAACATCATTGCTCTGGACGCCGATTTGGTCAGCTCGTCGGGCATGAAGCCGTTTTTTCAGCGTTTCCCCGACAGGGCTTTTAACTGCGGCATTGCGGAAGCAAACATGATAGGGATAGCATCCGGGCTTTCGGCAATGGGGAAGATACCGTTTGCTCACACTTTTGGCTGTTTTGCTTCGCGCCGCGTTTGCGACCAAATCATGATTTCGGCGGCTTACGCAAAACAAAATGTACGCATAGTGGGCACTGACCCCGGCATCACCGCCGCGTACAACGGCGGTACGCATATGCCTTTTGAGGATATGGGCGTTTTGCGCTCTATTCCCGAAATAACCTTGATCGAGCCGACCGACAATGTAATGCTCGCATGTCTCTTAAAGCAGCTCGGCGAGCTAAAAGGTGTGTACTATATCCGCATGGCTCGCAAAAATGCCGTCTCGATATATGAAGAAGGCTCAAACTTTCATATCGGACGCGGAAACACACTCCTTGACGGTAATGATGTCTCGATTATTTCCAGCGGCATTATGGTTTACGAAGCTCTAAAGGCGGCGGCAATACTCCAAGCGGAGGACATTCACGCCAGAGTCATTGATATGTTTACATGGAAACCGATAGACACGGATATTATTGATAACGCGGCGCGTATAACCGGAGCGTTCGTCACGGCAGAAAACCATAATATCATCGGCGGGCTTGGAAGCGCAGTCGCGGAAGCGGCCGCGCATGTAAACCCCGTTCCTATTGAGATGGTTGGCGTCAAAGACAGGTTTGGACAGGTCGGCACGGAGGACTATTTGCGTCAGGAATACGAGCTGACGGCAGCGGATATAGTCGCTGCCGCAAAGCGCGTTATAGCAAGGAAGAAATAAATTGCGCCAAGATGAGATTAAAAACACCGGGCGGCGAGACGCCGCCGAATGGCGCACCGCCAATGAATGGCGGGGCGGTTTGGCGAAACTTAAAGACGATATTGACCGGCTGCTCAGTCTGAAAAAACGCGTAACCGTCGCTTTTGACGGAATGTCGGCGTCGGGCAAAACCTCTCTTGCCGCCGTCATGGAAGAGCTCTACTCCTGCAATATAATCCATATGGACGATTTCTTTTTGCAAGATGAGCAAAGAACCCCTGAGCGTTTGGCCGCGCCCGGCGGAAACATTGACCATGAGAGATTTAACGAAGAGGTCGCCCGGAATCTCATAGGGGACGCGCCCTTTTCATACCGCCCATATGACTGCAAGACAAAGACTCTGGCGCCCCCCGTAAAAGTGCTTCCAAACAGGCTGACCATAATAGAGGGCGTTTACAGTATGCACCCTGCGATAGCTCGGTTTGCCGCCTATGATTTGCGCGTGTTTTTTATGACGGACAAAAGCAAACAGCTTTACGGGCTGCAAAAGCGAAACCCCGCCTTACTTTCGCGCTTTGTAAATGAGTGGATTCCGATGGAGAGCCGATATTTTGAACATTTTGACATACAGGCAAATTGCGCGTATACTCTTTATGATATACACGATGATATACACGGCTAATAATCAAACCGAAAGGATAATATAATCATGAATAATTCTTCCAGAAAAGTCAACGCAAAACACCTCACGGCGGCCGCGCTTTGCCTTACTTTGTGTATGGTGCTGCCTTTGCTTACGGGTCAAAATCAGTCGCTGGGCAGCGTCCTTAGTTTGATGCATATTCCCGTGCTGCTTTGCGGGTATTTGACGGGGCCTCTTTATGCCACGATTGTCGGGCTTGCCGCGCCTATTTTGCGCCTCTTGATTTTCGGCTCTCCGCCTCCGTTCATGGCGGTTACTATGTGCTTTGAACTGGCAGTATACGGAGCTTTGGCGGGTGCGCTTTACAGAGCGTTTCCAAAAAAGATTGCTTATATTTATGTTTCTTTGATTTTGTCTATGTTTATCGGGCGTTTTGTTTGGGGCTTGGCGACGTGGCAGTTAGTTTCAACAGGGCTTTTCGACGGTCAGCCTATGGCAATGCAGCAGTTTAGCTGGGAGATATTCATATCCGCCGCTTTTGTGACCGCGTTGCCCGGCATTATTTTGCACATTGTGCTGATACCCATCTTAGTTTTGGCTCTGCGCAAAGCCGGCATCATTGAATAAAGACTATTTTGATATATAAGCGACGGTCATAAAATCATTCCTCCCCGAACCACTGCGTCATCCTTGCGCAGACGGTTCGGACGCTCCGCATCTATGCTCCGCTCTCGAAATGATTTTTATGACCGCTTTGACTATTATAACCAAGCCAAAAGCCCCTTGAACAAGAGGGGCTTTTGGCGGGTGAAAGGGATAAGGAGATAGGAAACTTAATTAAACATTCACAGCTGCCGTGTTGTAGACTACAAAGCCGTGCGCCTTGCAAAACAGCTCAAACTCAAGCGAGCCGGCAAAGCCGTGGAAAATCAGCACTCGGTCGCCGTGCGAGTTTAGCGCGGCGAGCCAGTGCGCTTTGCCTCCCGCGTCAGGCTCACGCCCAAAGAACGCCATGTATAAGTATTCTATAAACTCTTCGTTGTTTAAGTTCTTCTCGTTCATCTCCGCGCTGAACACAAAGCCGTAGACGACCTGCGCCGCGCTAAGCGAGCCGTCAAGCAATCCGCCTATCCAATAGTCATACCCGGCCTCGTCAGGTTCGCGGCCCAGAGCGTTGAGATAGAGGTTTGTCGAAAAAGAGGCGGGGGTAAACGGCGCGGGGGTCGGCTTGATGTCCGGCGCAGGCTTTGAATCTGTCGGCGCCTGCGGCGGAGAATAAGCCGCGATAGTCACAGTCGCGTCCGCGCCCGCGTTGTAGTTTGTCTTTGCCGCGAAGCGAACATGGTATGTACCCGGCGAGAGGTCTGTTATCTCTGTTTCTGAGGTAGGGACAGATGTATATGACGTGTCTGTGTCGAGCTTGTATTCCATTGCATCTGTGACGCCGGTGATCTTGCCGTCGTTTTCGTCCGGCGCCGTCTCGTTTATCCGGCCAAGACCAGTCGGCGCGGCTTGGGAAGCGTTATTTACCGTGAGAATATAGCCTGCCGTAGCCTGTGCGTATGTGCTGTCAGCCTCGATAGTTGCCGTGATGGTGGTCTCGCCCACGCCGACGATTGTCACTTCGCCTGTGTCTTCATCAACTGTCGCAACTGTCTCATCACTGCTCTCATAAGCTATAGCGCCCGTTGCGCCGACCTGATTTGACGTCGCCTTATGAGTGAAATTCGCGTCGCCGAATGTTTTATCAACGCCATCATTGCTATTCGGGAAGCTAAGCTCCTGCTCATCTAACGGCGTGGCGGTAAAGGTCACGGTGATGACGACGTCCGTATAGTTTGTCGTGGTGATGCGAATATTTTGAGTGGCAGAGCCGGAAGATTGCCCCGCGCCTTGGTAGTTTAGGGTCTCGTTTCTATCGCCCGAGAGCGTGGGGGCGCCGGTTAAAACACCGCTGCCGTCTGTTAAAGTACCTTCGATCGCATAGCTCTTCGTTCCGTAGTCGCTGTGATTTAGGCCGACATAATCATCAAGGTTGGCAGTCCGCGCGCCCGTGTTCGATGAGGGAATGAGGCGGGTGATATTTTGAGCCGTCAGGCCGCTTGCCTTGGCAATGCTAAAATTGACAGTCGCCGTGCCGGTGAAGTTGTTTTTGCCGACGATGTCCACGCTCGCGGTATCAACTCCCGCGTTTGTGTTGTTTTGCCAGTTCGAGAGGTCGTAGTTTGCCGACGTCATTGTAATGCCGCCTGCCGAGATGGCGCTGGGGGCGGGCTGAAGCGGGGTGCCGACAAATGTCGTGGTCGGAAATGAGGATGTGACTGTCGCGCCTGTGATGTTTAAGGGACTTACCGTAATGGCTATGGTTCTCCTGACGGTTTTCGAAACGCTGTCCCAGCCGTCTACGCCGCTCCAGTCAGTATTCACGGTGTCAGTGGGCGTGAATGTCACCTCATAGCCGCTGTTTGTCACGGTCGGCATAGTCGCGGTGTTTGACCATGTCCATGCGCCCGCGCCCGTGCCGCCTGTTAGGCTGGAACCGACGAGAGTCCCGCCATAGGTAATACCGCTCGCCGAGGGCGCGTTTATCTCGCCGGGCACGGCTTGGGCCACTGCCAATGTGCCGAGCGACTGATTCGTCACGCTGCCGCCGGACGCCGTGAGGTTTTCGCCGTCATGGTCGCTATGGGAAAGAGTGTATCCGTCGGTAACGGTAGTTCCGTCAATGGCAAGCGTCACGCCTTTAGTCGCAAGGTCTGCATACACTACGCCTGTTTCGCTCGTGCCGTCGTCATAGCTTATCGTCAGCTCCATGTCGGATAAATCCAGCGCGTCGCCGTGGGTGTAAGATAGCTCTGGCGGTGTCGTGGCGGCAATGCCGCTGATGGCTTTTGCGCCAAGCTCGTCAAACGCGTATGTCAAAACGAGGGTACTTCCGTTCGTGCCGCTTACGTTCGCGGTCGCGGCGGCCTGCCCGTTCACGGTCGCGCCTGTATACGCGCCGTTCTCGCCGAAGGTATAGCCCGGCAATACATTCAGGGTGACCTCGACAGTGTAGGCTGTTTCGGGCTGAAACACTGTGTGTCCCGCGCCGGTGGGCGACCAAGTCACGAGGTTGGCGGCATATTTGGTCTCGTCGCCCGGGGTTGCCTCATCGGTCGGTGTCTGCCCTTTCGCGGGGGCTGTCAGCGTGGCCGCCGCGCCCGTGATGGTGGTCTTGCCGACTGTTAAGTCAGGTAAGTCTCGCGTGACGCCGGCTATCGTGACGGTGAGACCTTCATATGTCCCCTCGTCCGCCGTCACGGTCAAGGTGAGCGTGCCGGTAGTACCCGAGACGCCAGACACCGCGCCGGTGGCGGTTATGCCGGTATTTTCTCCAATGTCTACCGACACCGTCGGAGAGGCGGGGAGGTATGCTATGCCCGTCAGAGGGACTGTGACCGTGCCCTGCACTTTATGTGTGAGGTCGCCTGTGTACGCCCCCCCGACTGTCACTTCGGTGAGCGGCGGCGGGGTTATCCCGGTAAATGAGCCGGTGTTTGTGCCGTCTGAGTAGTTGATTGTCGTTCCGCTGTCTGCCCAGGTCGCCGTGGTGCCGCCGCTTGTCGGGGAGCGTGTGAGGTCGGTGGTGGAACCGTCCGTATAGCGAGCCGCTTGCTGAGCCGGTCTGGCCCATGTGATCGCGATACAGCCGCCAGGTACGTAGCCAGGAGATCCATAATTGCCGAGAGCACTGATTCCATCATATCGTAAGACTGCCGAAGAACCCTGAAGCTGTATCCGAGTGTCTCCCCATGTTCCACCGGTCAAGATGCCTTTGGAACCGCCGGTAAACATGATATGATGGTTAATACTCCCGGATATTGTGCCGCCCGTGACGGTGATGGTGCTGGTATCTCTCATTTCGATGATAGTAGGACGATTTGCGGTGACCTCGCCGCCCGATATATTTAGTGTAACACTACCAGAACAGGAAATCGTGAGAGGATACGGACTAGTCGTACTGGCACTAGTATTGTTTATCGTTCCGCCTGTCATGTTAAATGTCCCGGCGCCGCGCAAATCTATCAATGCTCCGCTGTCGCGCGCACCCGTAATGCTCGCGCTCCAGTTCACGGTCACACCGGCGTCTATTTCCAACCTAAGCTCATCTATTTCTCCGATCGCCACTGTAGGCGAAATCGAGCCGCTGACAGTAAGGGTATCACCCTCTACGCTGGTTGTAAGACTACCAGAATATTTGGCATTGTAGACATCTATCACCTCCCCTTTAAGCACCGTAGCAGTCGCCGCGCTTGCCGGTTGTGGTGCGACAAAGCCGCCGGGTATGAGAGCGATGGTCATAGCGAGGGTGAGCGCTATCGCGAGTAGTTTTGATAAGCGTGTTTTTGTGTTCATTTTGTTCTCCTCCTAATTTTTGTTTGTCGGCCTGCGCCGATTTTTTGTTATGGGTATGAGCTAAACGAAAAAGCAGAGTATGAGCCGCACAGCAAGGGGCTGCACGCCAACAAACTATAGCACAGCAAAACGCAAAAAAGCTGAAAGTCGCAAAATTGTGACTTTCAGCGGGAAAAAAGTTTGTGGTGGCGGTTAGTTTGAGGTGGCAACGGCGCGGTGATTTGGGTTTTTCCGAAGAGAGACGCAGCAATTGCAACTGTTTGAGGAATTCTTTAATTTTAAAAGAATTCCTCTTTGCGACTGTTTGCGGTGCTTGTGGGTTTAGGTGGTTCGTAAAGGGCTTTTTGCGAGGCGGTGATGTTTTTTTGAGAGGTGTTGCGATTGCTCAACCTTTCACGGTCACGAGCTTTGCCGTTTCGACGATGTTCAAGATAAGGTCGCGCAGGTCTTCATAGCTCGCGTTCGTCCCAATCCCCTGCGGCTGCAACGCTACCGTTGTGCCGCCGAGCCGCGCCTCAATAATAAGAGAGTTGTCAAAGTACAGCAGATCGTCCTCGGTCAAACGGGCATTTCCCGGGTGCTGAGACTCTAAGGCATGTCTTAACAGGTCAGTGTCAGGCAGATTCTCATTTACCCAGTCTTGCCGGGCTATGGATATGACTATGCGGTTGGAAATGTATGTTGTTTCAGTTATTTCATTCTTGTCGGATAAATAAATATATATAAAGTTGGTGCCGTTGACATACACCGTCCCAAGAGCATACCCCTCAATATATGTTTTCTCCAAGCTGTAAAACTCTGTTATTTCCTGTAATTTGTTTAATGAGAACAGGAAATAATCTTCATGGTCGTCGCCCATCGTTTTTGAGGCTTCGATAGCTTTTAAAACTTCGGGAACGAAGTCGCGCCCGACAGGAACTTCAACCCACTGGGACATACGTATCTGTATACCTTCTCTGTGTTCATCTGTTTGATTGGAGTTTGCGGAGGTGTTCTCTTCGCCCCCGTTTGCTTGACTGGAGCTTGCGGGCGCAGTTTCGCCAATACCGGAATCAATCACGTCAAGCCCATCATTTTGCTCGGAACTTACGTCGCTGCTGCAAGCGCAAAATAACGCCAATAGCAGTGTCATAAAAACAGCAAGTAATATCATTTTGCTTTTCATTGCTCTTTGTCCTCCTATGAGCTTTCGTGTGCTTGTAATCGCATACGTGCATCTCAAACGCGGGATTCTGCTCTGCGGCAGTCTCCGCTTTTTCATATTGTAAGTAGCAAGGCTATATGTTGCTTTGTATTGCAGCTATGCAAGTGGAACACCATTCATTAAAAAATAAGTCGTCATATCTCATAACACATCTATCGGAGCCACCATGATCCAGCGTGCCAAGATTATGAGAAAGCTCGTGCTGTATAAGAAACTCTATTGGTTCAGGCCACACGCTTGAGACCACAGCACGTCTTGCGGGCGGCAGATAAGCCACGCCCCCCGCTTGATCATGAGAGAGGGAGGAGGTAACAAAGCATAAAGCATGGCCGACGACCCCCAGCGAGTGCGTAGAGCCTAAATTTGGCAGCGCGGCAAGCAAGCGATCTATATTTTTATGATGGCTTCCGGTGCAGATCGCGCCGCACCCGGAAGCTGAATAATTGCAAAGCTGGCTATTTGACAACGGGCAGTTTCCTCCGTTTAGTGAACTGTAACTCGAAACGCTGTTTGCCGAAAAGCTGAGGCCAAACTTGGTGTTGAAAGCATTGGTCGAGTAATTAAAGATTGTGTTCATATTCGCCACTATGCCGCCGGGAGTTGTGGAATCGTAGAAAATATATACAGAGCGCGAACTGCGGGTATTTGGCGAAGCCGACCCGCTGATTGTAGCCATAAGGCAGATTGCGAGAAGCAGGGGTATCACGCGCATAAGTCTCTTCTTGCTCATTGGATATTATCCTTTCACGGTCAAACTTTTCGGAACATAATCAAAATCGCCCAAATCTATTTCAACCAAGCACTGCTCACTCTCGCTCAATTATAGCGTACTTCACGTGGATTTGCAAAGTTTTTGAGAGTTGCCGTTGTTTGCAAAGCGCAAGTTTAACTGCGCTGTCCTATGCAGTTGATTTACGTTGCTGCTCGAGCTTGCGGGGGTATGACAGAATGAGCAAAGATAGAGGCGAAGTTATAGAAGCAGGGGAAGTATGCTTTTGTTAAACAGCCCTGTATACCCTTTTCAGAATGTCGGCGATATCCGATCCGGTCACGCCGCTTATTCCGAGTGATTTCATGTCAGGTGGATTGTGCTCAAAGGCTTCGGTAAACATCGTAATGTCATTGAAGATACTTTCAGAAACAATGCAAATCTCATTGCCTGATAACAACGCAGCAAGGCGGGCAACATCATTCTTATGCTTTCGTATATCCTTTTCGTCTATGCTTTGCCCTGACGCTTTTCGTGCAGTCAGATCAAGCCATGCCTTTGCCTTGAACAACAGCAGGTAAATTACGGGCAGAATCGTTATTTCACCAACTACTTCCCTGCCTGCAAGAAGCAGTTGGTAGTAATCGTTGTTTAGCAGTATTGCCGACAAACTGGATACCTCACCTCCCAAATGAAGCGGTCTGCAATCGTACTTGTTGTCATCAAAAACGAAGTCCGACCTTGAGAATAGTTCGATCATATATGGGAAATCAGGGTCTTTCGGTCTATCAAATCGGTAGAATTGAGGAGCATTGTTGCTTTTTACCCTGTTTTCATAACCTCCTGCGCCGATGAAATCCCAAAACCGGCGGCCAAACGCAGGAGTCAACGCTTCAATTATCAACACCATGTCGATATCTTTCGTGGCTCTGAAAGACGAATTGGCTTCGCTAAATACAACGTCGCAGGCTGTACCGCCGATTATGACATATTGATCGCTAAAATCGCGGAAATAGTTTTTGAATACTTCAAGCCCTCTAATCATTCAAACAATCCTCCAGCACTTTTTCAATCGCCGCTTCAATACGTGGGTCATCCGTGACGTTGTCTGACAATGACAGGATGGCAGTCAACGGGTCAACGGCTTCGTTCCCGAAATAATCTATACCATACCGCATGACCTGCACAACCTTGACCGGGCTTTCGTCAGGCGGTATCACTTTTTGCTTGCTCAGTTCCAGAGCCTTTGAGATGTCTTTGCTGACCGCGTATGTCGCGCAAGAGTCGTCGGCAAGCATGGAATAGTGGCAAAGTGCCGAGATGCCGCCCAATCTGCAATCACGAAGCTCGATTGGGAAACCTAAACGGTATTGCCGATACACCGGATTTCTTAGATATGGCAATATAATATCCCATAAAGCTCGCCGACGGTCTGTCCAAGCAAAGCACCTTGTTTTTCCTTTTGATATTATGAAATCAAAATCAAATGCTTGCAACTCATCAAAGCAGCGCGTTACTGACATTTTCGATACCCCTAATACGCTTGCGGCTTCTGTAACCGTCATTTCAACCCATTTTTGATAAAGCGCCGTCAAAAGCAGCTTTTGCGTGGTAAAGGATATTGCGTCAACTTGCGGTATGTCACGCGAATCATTGTTCGTCAACGCGATGCCCAAGAACGGCATATATATCTGCTTGCCTGCAATAATAAAGGGGATTCCTTCCGAGAGCATTTTTTCTCTGGTGTATATTCGTGCGCTGTCAAGGCAAAGGACGCTCTCCAATCCGGTCAGTTTCTTCAATCGTGCCGCCTGTTTTCTCAAATCGGTCAAATTAGCTTTTTCCTTTGGGCGCACTAACAAGCATTTCACGTTTTGCAGGGAAAGAGAAGACAAATCATACCCCGCCCGCAGGAACAGCGGCAGTTCATCTGTTTTGTCATATTCGGAAATCTCCGCTTCCATGTGCAAAGTTTCGTTGATATATTCAAGTATAATATTCATGTAACCACCCCGGTTTGGAATTGTTGTAACTCAACATTTGCATTGTAACACAAAATATGTTACAATGCAAATACTTTCTTTTGCCGCCTCCGCAAATCCTGTCTTGACGAGTTTCTCAATAATAGCTACTCTTGTTGCGGGTGCTCCAAGCCCTTTGCGTTCTCCATCGTCTGCGCCCGCATTTACCATTGCGAGCCGTTGTTTGCAAAGCGCAAGTTTAACTGCGCTGTCCTATGCAGTTGATTTACGTTGCTGCTCGAGCTTGCGGGGGTATGACAGAATGAACGATGATTACAACGTAGTTATCCGGCAGTCTTTGATGTTTATCCCGGTCACTTTTTGCCTGTGTTTATTATATTTGCGTATGCGTAGCGGTTCGGTGACCGCCTCTCTAAAGAATCTTTTAATTCTTCTCAAAAACGCTTTGAGATATATGCCGAGCCTGCTTAGCAAGCTATATAGTGGCTTGCAGTTTTTCTCTGTAAAGTGAAGTATTGAGCTTCGTATTGTTTTGCGTTTGGGGTTTGCGGTGTGCTCGGCACTTTGCGGACGCGGAGAGCGTAGGTGTTCGAGTGGCAATCCGCGCCAAGGAGACATTTCGCGCCACTTGTACCAATGCTTTCTTATCCAAGATGAATTTTCTCCGCTTTTTTCCGCATCGTCTATTCTATACCGAATTTGAAGATAATGGCGGATCACAGGATTCTCACGCCACTGTACTTTAAAGTCCCAAACTTTTCTTGGCACAAAAAATTTTTTCCTTTGAACCATTTCAACGTAATTCCATGTACGGTCAATACATCCGATATAGCCCTTTAGCACAGTGTTTAAAACGCCTTGGTCGTAAAACAAAATCTTGCCATCCATCAGCATTATAAACTTGATAAATTTCGCTTCAACATCATAAAATCTCCATAAATCAAGATTTATCAGCATCACGCCGGCATTTATGTATAGGTCTCTTCGCTTGAGGAACGTCTGTTGATTAATGTAAGCCTTAGGTTTAAAATGCCTGACACCGCTGACGATGTTGCCGCCTTGCTCCATATTCCATAGCTCAGATAGCGAACCGTGTATCGTCGTATCACTGTCAATGTATATAATCTTTTTCATATCCGGGGGCAGAATAGATGAGATGAAAAGGCGATAAAAAGAGGAAATAGCGCAGAGAGTATAATTATCTTGTATTTTAATTGCCGTGCCCGCTATCTTCTCCACGTCGGGCGCGTCAAGAAATATGATTTTTCGCCCATAATCCTCCGAAAGCGTTATCAGCCTTTGCTTGTTTATATCCGAAACGCCGTCGCAGATGGCATATACGTTGATCTCATCGGCGTCTTTGTTGTTTTCAAACAAAGACAGAATAGAAATTCCCGCAACTTCCGCAAACAGATCATCAAACGCGTATAATATGTTCATGCAGGCTTCATCATCCTTTTGCTGTCTTTTTAAGCAAAAGGCCATAACGCTTGCTCCGCCGACTAAATCTCGAACCGGCTTGTCTGCAATCCCGCTTCAACATTTAGTCAGCGGAGCAAGTAAAAAGCACGCAGAAGGGCATTGTTGCCTGTGCAATCACGCAAGTGATTGCCTGAGCCAGCTTCGCTGGCTCTGCCTACCTCTTTCTACGCGCCGATGTAAACATTCAGCGTTTATTGCGGATAGCCCAGCCGCGGAAGCCACAAAATCAGGTTGTAAATACCGAGATGAAAAGGTATACTGATAGTGGTTGTAGCGGCGGATTTTCCGTGTCTGTAGGCGTTGGGTTTAGACGATCCCTACATTCGCCGTGAAAGTGTTAGCGCACTATCACGGTCGCTGCGGCCCTTTGTTATGGCCTTGCGGTCGTTAATCTATCATAAATATTGACAAAATGCAATAAAAATTTACTATTTTGCGAACATTTGTTGTTATTTTTTGTGCGTTTTTGAGACTGTTTTGCACGTCTTGTTCCCGCAAGTTTGATAAAAAGCAGACTTTCTCGCCGGATAGTACGAGCCGTACAGCCGTAACGCGGAAACAGCACACCCCCCCGACACACAATTTTACAAAAACAGCTTGCATTTATGCTTGCGATATATTATAATGCCATTAGTTTAACGCTAAACCATTGGCGGCGGAATGTTGCGCGAGACCAAAAAACGCACACAGTATCAACGTCCGGCCGTGATTGCGAAAAAGCAAGAGGTGTTGGCGTAAAAAAATATACAGTGCCGCATACGGCACGTAAAGAAAGGAATCGGGTCGGCGGGCGCAAAATGCCAAACGCGCCGCCCGGGAAATGGCGGTTTAATATGACGAAAGGAAACATAATCATAGTGGTATGCGCAGGCGTGGCGGCGGCACTTTGCGCGGCATTTTCAATTTTTATGCTGGCATCGCCCGACGCTCCGAGAGCGGGCGCGGCAGTATCGCACAACCCCGACGCTCCCACGCTTATCTTGTACGAAGGGCCGAAAACGATGGAAACATCACAGACGGCGCGGATATGGGTAGAGGGTCAGGAGCTGTTTGTCTACGATGTGATGGTAAACCATGAACATATCTGGAACAGCAACACTATCCCATCCGATACCCCCATGACCTACTTCGACTTTGAGGGCGAGGTCACGGTAGAAGTCGAGATGCCCGGACTTCGCGACGGCGTTATCGAAAGCGCGGTGATTTTGCCGTCTGCGCATGGCATAACCCCGGAGGTTTCGGAAAACCGCGTCACATTCACTATAAGCGAACCCGGTTTTTATACGCTCGTGTATAACGGAAGCGTCAACAAAGCCACGCACATCTTCGCAAATCCCCTCGAGACAGATGTCCCCGACAGCGGCGACCCGGATGTGATATTCATCGGACCCGGCGCGTGGGCGCTCGACGCCATAGCGCTTCAAAGCAACCAAACCCTTTATATCTCCGGCGGCGCCGTCATAGACACCCTCATTGTCGTTGACAACGCCGAAAATGTGACTATCCGCGGGCGCGGCATCATAGACGGCTCGAGCTTCCCCGGCCACAACCAGCCGGGTTCATATGCCCGCGTGCCCGTTGATATCCGAAACAGCAAAAACATCACGGCAGAGGGCTTTATCCTTGCAAACGGCAATGCCTGGCAGTTTAACTCATACGCCTCCGACGGCCTTAATGTGTCAAATGTAAAAATAATATCCGGGCGGCAAAACGGAGACGGGTTTACATTCCAGTCTTGCCAAAATCATACCGTCACGGATTCATTTGTCCGCTCATGGGATGACAGTTTGGTCTTGAAAAACTATTCCGGCTCGACAAGAAACATCGTTTTTGAGCGGGTTCAAGTCTGGACCGATCTCGCGCAATCAATGGAGATTGGCTATGAAACAAACAAGGGCAACACCATAAGCCCCGTCATTTCCAACGTCCTGTTTAAGGATATATACGTTTTGTATAGTAACCACAAGCCGGTCATCAGCATACATAACAGCGACGATGCCGCCATCTCCAACATCACATATAAAAATATAATAGTGGATAACGCTTTCATGCGGGGGGATAACGGCAACAATAACGAGCTTATTGAGTTTCATATGCTAAAATCCGGGTGGTCGGCCGTCCGCGACGAATGGGGCTCAATCAGCAATATCGTGATTGACGGACTCACCGTCCACAACACCCTTGAGGGAAAAATGCCGGCGTCCCGATTCCTTGGCGAGAGCGAGGCGCATGGCATAGATAGTGTCAGCATATCGAATGTTACGATTTTGGGGCAGCGGATAACCACCCTTGACGCGCTCGGCGCGACGACAAACGAATATGTGACAAACATCACGATTGATTAAGCCGGAAAGGATTATAGATATGAAAAAGACTTTGATTATTATTTTCGCTGTTATCATAGCAATATCGGCTGCGGCTTCTGTCATCGCTTACTTTGCGCTGCCGGGCGCGGGACCGTCAAACCTTAACCTGACGGTTGTGGAAGCTCCCGATCAGAGCGCCCCCCAGTGGCCGCCCGCCGTCTACGACCCGTCAGAAAACTGGATAAACCCGCCCGACGGAGCCAACATAGCCGAGGGAAAACCCGCCGTCTCGGGTGAGCATACCGAGGTATATTCACCGGAAAACGTAACAGACGGGTCGCTCACAAGCTATTGGGAGAGCAACGGATACCCCGGCGAGGTTACGATAAATCTTGAGGCCATGTATACGATTCAAACAGTGTGCGTGCGCCTTAATCCGTCGTCTCTTTGGGAGGCGCGTTCGCAGGCTTTCGAGGTGCATATAAGCGGCGACGGCGTGAATTTTACGGAAATCGTGCCAAATGATATGCACGATTTTGACCCGATAACGGGAAACATCGTCCGCGTTGATTTTGAGCCGGTTTCCGCGCAGTATGTCCGCTTTATTTTCACGCGCAACACTGCCAGCCGAACCAACGGGGCGCAAGCAGCAGAGCTTATGGTGTTTGAGTAAAATGGTTGACAGGGTTTGCGGTCTGTTGATATAATGTTACAAGGTTTATCGCTAAACCAATTCTTTTTCCCGGCAAAAACGACGGTAATTCCAAAACGACTAAGGAGGATTATATTTATGAAAAAACACGCACGGATATTGATGGCTGTTTTAGCCCTGATAGTGCTCGCCTCGGCTTGCGCGGCTCCGGCGGAGGATTCCGGCGACGGCTCGCAGTCCACGCCCCAGACGGTTGTCACGCCGCCATCCGAGCTCGACGGTCAATCCACAGAGGTAATTGACGCAGATTTGACGGCGACGATTAGGCTCGGCAACTGGCCGGCGGACACGGCGCCCGCCACGGAGATTGCCGCGTTTGAGGGATATGCCGCGGTCATGGCGCAGCAATATCCAAATGTTACGGTCATACCGGACTACTTCTCGTATACGCTCAGCAACTATCTCGGTATGGCGCTCGGCGGCACCGCTCCCACCTTGTTTCAGCCGCCCTTTACAGACCCGCAGCTTCTCATCGGTCAGGGTCTTGTGGCTGACGTGACCGAAGCTCTGGCTCATTTTGGCCTTCTCGAAAAATTCAGCCCCGCGTTTATCGAAATGCTCGGCGATGAAAACGGGTCAATTTACGGAATGCCGCGTGACGGATATGTTTTGGGTATGCACATCAACATTGACCTGTTTGAGCAAGCGGGTCTTATGACCGAAGAAGGCTTGCCGATGTATCCGAGAACATTACAGGAGGTTGCCGAATACGGTCAAATAATCCGTGAGACCACAGGCAAGGCGGGGCTTGTTTTCCCGGCGAGCGAAACATACGGAGGCTGGCTGTATACAAACATTGCGTGGAACTTCGGAGCTGTCGGTGAAAACGCTTTGCAAAGGCAGGAAGCGGACGGCAGATGGGTTGCAAACTTCACATCGGACGCGGCAATCGCCGCAATGGAATACATCTACGCGCTGCGCTGGGAGTATGATATTCTCAACTCCGACGCCACCACCACAGATTGGGCGAGCTCGCACACCGCTCTCGGAACAGGTCAGGCGGCGATGAACATAGCGGCCGACGACTCGGTAGATCAGCCGACCGCCACAAAGGGGCTCGCTGTTGATAAATTTGCGCTGATACCGTTCCCGGCAGGCCCCGGAGGGAGCTTTGCGCTCACGGGCGGAACATGCTTTATGTTTGAGCCGAATACAACAAAAGATCAGGCTGTCGCGTCCCTTGCGTTCTTACGCCTGACGGGTATGCTGCCGTTTCTTGATGATGATATAGTCGCCGGTATGCGCGTGGACGCGGCGGCAAAGAGGGATCGCGGAGCCCCGGTTCTCCCGAGGATTCCCGCGTGGAATGACGAAGAGTATATTTCAATGCAACGGGCGATTGCCGAAGAGTATTCCAATGTTGATTGGCGTTTGTATCAAGATTTCTTTGACTCTTTCTCGGACGGTTCTATTACTCTGCGAGCCGAAGAACCCGTATTTGCCCAGCAGCTCTACAGGGAGCTGACGACAGTCATCCAAAGGGTCATAACGAGGGAAGACGTTGATATTGCAAGGTCAATGGAACGGGCTGAGGAGGCTTTTCAAGACTACTTAGACGAGATGATCAACGATTAGTAAAACAAACTATTTAGAGCCGCCGCACGCGGCGGCTCTAAATAAAGCAACCAAGTCACCGGAGGCGGCTTCGCGCTCCGAACAAGAACAAGAATATCCGATTTTCACCGATACGAAATTGTGACTGACAGTGGGGGTAATGCCGTGAAGAAGATAAAAAGCCGCGGGCGCGATAAGCTCAAGTATACTCTTTCGGCATGGCTTATCATGCTGCCGGGTGTTGCCCTGTTTATCTTTTTCCAATGGGGTCCGCTGGTGCAAAGCGTGCAGATGAGCCTTTATGAAACGCGCAATATCGAGCTTGTCCGGTTTGTCGGCCTCGATAACTATATCAGCGTATTAAAAAATCATGTTTTCATACAAGCTCTCGCCAACACATTTTCATACACCATGTGGTCACTGCTCATCGGGTTTTTCATACCCATTTTGATAGCCATGCTTATAAGCGAGACCGCGCGGGCAAAAGGTTTTATCCGCACAGCCGTATATGTGCCGAACATTCTGCCGGGTCTTGCGGCGATCATTTTGTGGAAAGCGTTTTTCTCCGCGGACGATACGGGAGTGCTCAATATCCTTCGCGGCTATATGGGTATGGAGTCTATGGCGTATCTTAGCGAATATCAATTGGTCATACCTATAATAGTGGTGATTGCCACGTGGAAAGGCGCGGGCGCGACGGCTCTTATCTATATGGCGGGGCTGTCCGGGATAAATCCGCAGCTTTATGAGGCGGCGGCTATTGACGGCGCGGGCATATGGCAAAGAATCCGGCGTATCACCTTGCCGGCTATCTTCAATCTCGGCAGCACACTTCTGATTTTGCAGATTATTTCGATTTTCCAAATCATGTATGAGCCGTTAGTGCTGACGATGGGCGGCCCTGACAATGCCTCACTCTCGCTTATGCTGCTCATGTGGCGCTACGCGTTTGGCGGCGGCACTATGGAGTTTGGCAAGGCTTCCGCGGTCGCGGTTTTAATAACGCTGCTGCTGACTGTTTTCGCGATTTTGTATTCCATCATGAACAAGCGCAAGGTTACATGGGAGTAAAGCGGCGGATTTTTGCCGCAAATTTGTGCCGGAAAGGAGCGTGATCGAACATGAAAAAAGAATATTTTGAGGAAAGCTCCGACGGGAGTCTCAAAAACAGCTCCGCCTACGCAAAGGTAAAGGTAAAGCAAGCTCCCGAACGCACGGGGGTCATTCGGAGCTTTGACCTCGGCGTGCCCGGCACGAAAATAGGGCTGACGGTGGTTTACATACTGTGCGCGGCGCTCGTGCTGATTGCTCTTTTTCCGGTATTTTGGGTCATCATGGCAGGGTTTAAGGATTTGCGGGAGCTCAATTCAAGCACCGCCATATTCCCGTCCTCGTTCGATTTCTCGCAATACACCACGACATGGGATCAATCCGGTATCTCCCGGACATACCTAAACTCTTTTTATGTCGTTGCCGGAAGCATTGCCTGTGCCCTTGTCGTTAACGGAATGTTGGCCTATGGCCTTGCCATCTTAAAGCCGGCGGGGTATAAGCTAATCGGCAGATTGGTCATGCTCTCGCTTCTGACTCCGGCGACAATCAGCCTTGTGCCGCTCTTTATGAATATTCAAAGGGTCGGTATGGGCGGCTTTTTCTGGCCCTTGTGGCTCGCGGCGGGAGCCAATGCCTTTTTCGTAGTGCTTTTCAGGCAATTTTTCGAGTCGCTTCCCTTTTCGATCATTGAGGCGAGCAGGATTGACGGTTGTTCCCCGCTTCAGACATTTTTCCAAATCGTCATGCCGCTGTCCAAGCCGATTGTCGTGGTTATAACACTATATACGATCAACGCCGCGTGGTCTGACTTTTTACTGCCGTATTTAGTGCTTGGAAACAGCCAGTGGCAGACCGTCATGGTGAGGCTGTTCATTTTGAGCACCCAGCAGACAATAAATGACGCCGTTGTTTTGCGCACGGTGGTATTTTCTATGATTCCGCCAATCTTACTGTTTTTCATTTTCCAAAAGAAACTCACGGAAAATGCCATATCTGTCGGAATCAAAGGTTGAGCGGGTGGAGTTTAAGTTATTATGGGAAAAGTTGCGGATAAATATTTTATTACAGACCCTTGGCGGGTAGTTGAGCGGGGCTTTGATCCGGCGTATAGCCGTGTGAGCGAGTCTGTTTTCGCGCTGTCAAATGAGAGCATGGGAACTCGCGGCTGCTTTGACGAAGGCGGCGGCGCGGACAGTTTGCGCGGGCTGTATGTAAACGGCGTGTATGAGTATGACGACCTTCCGAGATCATATCGCGGGATTATTGACAAGGCACATTTTATGATACCGGCGGCGGATTGGCTGCTCACAAAAATTACATTAGACGGAGAAGTTCTTGACCTCGCGAAATCGCGCTTTGACGGTTTTTGCCGTGAGCTTGACGTGCGGGCGGGTACGCTGACGAGAAAATTTGTCTGGCATACAAACTCGGGCAAAGACATTGAGCTTACCTTTATCCGCTTTCTTGATATGACTTGCGGCTGCCGGGCATATCAGCGCATTATTTTCAAGGCGCTTAATTTTGACGGTTCAATTGAGCTTAATTCGGGCATCACTTTTGATATAAAGCACGAGGGGCGCGGAGCTTGCTTTTGGGGCGAGACAAAAAAAGACGTGACCGAAAACGCCGTCGCGATTCAATCTCGCACGCTGCGCTCGGAGCTTGAGGTTTTCGCGGGGGCATTGCAGAGTGCCCCGTCCGCTTGTTTTGAAAAACTCGACGAGAAAGACGCTGGGGGCGCGGACGGCAAGGCGGGCGACAAAACCGCCATGTTAGCGACGGCGCTCACGCTAAAACGCGAAGAGGCGCTTACATTTGACAAGCGCGTCGTGGTCATTTTTGACGGCACGAGCGGGGAAGAGCTTTGGCAAACCGGGCAAAACGCGTTATTGGCCGCAGGCCGAGTCTCGCTTGATGATGCCTTGCTCGCGCAAAAAGAGTATTGGGAAAGTCAGTGGCGTTTTTCGGATGTGCAAATTGAGCCGCCCGCCGCCGCAATAGACGGCGACACAAACGAAAATGCGGTCGCAGAGGAGCAGCAGGGAATACGTTACTGCATTTTTCAAATGATACAAACATACAACGGCGGCAGTATACGTCACAATATCGGCGCAAAGGGGCTCACGGGCGAGAGCTATAACGGCCACGCTTTTTGGGACACGGAGGCTTGCTGCCTGCCGTTTTATCTGTTCACCAATCCCGAAGCGGCGCGTTCTTTGCTGACATTTCGCTACAACACGCTCCCCCAAGCCATAAATCGGGCGAAAATGCTCGACTGCGACGGCGCGTGTTATCCGATTGCGACGCTAAACGGTGATGAAGCGTGTAATCTTTGGCAGCACGCGAGCTTGCAATTTCAGCCGAGCACCGCCGTGGCCTATGGCATCCGGCATTATTTGCTTGTCACGGGAGATTGGGATTTTATTTGGGAATACGGCGCGCAAATGCTCGCGCAAATAGCAAGATTTCTCACGAGCCGCGCCGCGCAAAACCCGCATACGGGGCAGTATGGGTATTATGGCGTGATGGGCCCCGATGAGTTTCAAATGATGGTCAACAACAACGCGTACACAAACTATATGGGAAAGCGTTCGCTCGAGTTTGCGGCAGATACGCTCGCGGCAATGAAGCGCGAAAAGCCGGAGCTTTACGCACAGCTTGCGCGGATGATTGGATTATCCGACGGGGAGATTGACGCATGGCGCAATATTGCCGAGAATATGGCAATGCCGATGACCAAAGAGGGGCTTTTTGAGCAGCACGACGGGTATTTCAACTTGCCGCATATTGATATACACTCCATACCGGTTTCCGACTTCCCGCTTTACGATAACTGGAGCTATGACCGTATCTACCGCAACGATATGATAAAGCAGCCCGATGTGCTGATGTTCTTATATTTATACAGCTCTTCTTTTTCGGATGAGGTCAAGCGAATCAACTATGAATTTTACGAGCCGCGCACCATTCACGAGTCGTCTTTGTCTCCTGCCGTACATTCGATTTTGGCGGCGGAGCTTGGGCGCATGGAAGAGGCGACGGACTTCTTCGGTTTTGCGACGCGCCTTGATCTTGATAATTATAACCGCAATACCAATGAAGGGCTGCACACCACCAGTATAGCCATGGCGTGGATCAATATCGTGTATGGGTTTGCCGGGCTTCGCAGCGACAGCGGTGTTTTGCGCTTTGCCCCCCGTCTGCCAAAAAGGTGGGGGCGGCTTGCTTTTTCAATTGCCTGGCGCGGGCGCATTATAGCGGTGGAAATGTGTGAGGACATGACCGCTTTTACGCTCATGCGCGGTGAACAGATGGAGATTATGGTTTATGGAAAAGAATACACGCTTGGCGCACAGCGGCTGGAAGTTCTGAAGATAGCATCGGAAATTCAAAATTAGAAGCAAAAACGGCAGTGTTTTGGGAAGTTAAGCGTTAAACATTCAAATTATTAAAAATAGATGGCGGTTTAAATGGATATTTGGAGCTACACACAAGAGGGATATAACAAAGACGATACGGTGCTGAACGGAAACCGTTTTCTGATTGGCAACGGGTATATGGGCTATCGCGGCACTATGGATGAATGGGGAAAGCATGAGCTTGCGGCCATCAACTTAGCGGGCAGCTACGACCGCAACGGCGAAAAATGGAGAGAACCCATAAACGCGCCAAACGGCTTGTTTGCGCACTTTTCCATAAACGGGAAATCTTTAGCCCTTGACGGCGGAGGCGATTGCCCGGATGCCGCAGAATCTGCCGCATCGCAAGGCAAAACAATGCCGCTCGCCCACAGCCAGACCGTGCATTTTCGCAAAGGCTTGCATATGCGAGACACGACATTTGAAAAGGCTCGGCTCGGCAGCCTGCGCTTTGTCTCGATGTCCGAGCCGCATTTGCTCGTGTCCCGCCTGACGCTTGAAGCGCGAGAGGACGGCAAAGCGGAACTGTATACAGGTATCGTCACGGATATTTGGGATATAAACGGGCCGCATTTATTCGGGCATACTTATCAAACGGGCGAGATAATTCAAGTGCAGGCCAAAACAGGCGAGCTTGGCATCCCGATAGCGGTCGCGCAGGGGATTTTAATAGAATTTGCAAAATCTGCGTATGAAGAGACACAGGAAGTGACAGATAGCGGAGTGTTTCGCAAAATCTGTTTTGACGTGCGGGCGGGCGAATCTTATGTCTTTACACTCATCTCGGCTGTCTACACAAAGCCAAACGGCGGCAATGACCCTTCGGTCAACGCTTACGAGCTTTGCAAAAAGGCTCTTGAAGACGGGTTTGAGCGGCTCTTGCAATCGCACGAAAAAGTTTGGGAAAAGCTGTGGAAAAACTCCGCGGTGGAGCTTTCCGGCTGTGATGAGGCCGCGAGAGCGCTCAACGCGAGCCTTTACCATCTCCATAGCATAGCTCCGCGCCATGCGGACAATTTATCGATCCCGGCGCGCGGGCTGTCCGGCCAGACGTATAAGGGCGCGATTTTTTGGGACGCGGAGATTTTCAAGTTGCCAATGTTTACCGCCACAGAGCCGGAGGTTGCCAAGTCCATGCTCAGGTATCGCATTGAGACATTGCCCGGCGCGCTCCGCAAAGCCGCCGAATATGGGTATCGCGGGGCTTTTTATCCGTGGGAGAGCCAAGAGGGGGGCGTCGAGGGCTGCACAGACTTCAATGTCGTTGACGTTTTCACCAGCCGCCCGGTGCGCACATATTTCAGGGACAAGCAAATCCATATCAGCGGAGATATTGCTCACGCCATTTGGAAATATTATGAGACTACGGGAGATGTAAGCCTTTTGATGGAAGGCGGCGCTGAGGTAATTTTGCAATGCGCCCGCTTTTATTTGACACGCGCACACCAGCGTTTGGACACGTGCGATGTCGAAATTTTAGATGTCATCGGACCCGATGAATATCATGAGCGGGTGAACAACAACGCGTTCACCAATCAAATGGCGGCTTTTTGTATGTCCTGCGCGCTTGGTTTGAAAGATGTTTTCGACAAGGTAAATCCCAATTATTATAAGAAGCTCGTCAAAAGGCTTGATTTTGAGGAAGACTTGCTCTTGATCAAATATTATTATCCTAAGCTCCGTCCTGTTTTTAAAGAAGGCGTCGTGATTGAGCAATTTGACGGGTATTTTGCCTTAGAGGAGTGTTCTTTGGACGACATCCGGGCGAGATTGCTTGACGAGCGTGAGTATTGGGGCACTAACAGCGGCATAGCCTCACAAACGCAGATTATCAAGCAAGCGGACGTTATCGCTATGATGGCTCTTTTCCCGGAGCTGTTTTCTGACGACACCGTGCTTTGCAACTGGAATTATTATGAGCCGCGAACAGAGCATGGCTCGAGCCTGTCTGCCTGTATGTACGCGCTGACGGCTTGCCGTATCGGACGCCCCGACTTGGCTTGGGAGCATTTTATGAAAGCGGCCTCGATTGATCTTGTCGGCGGCGGCAAGCATTGGGCGGGCGAGATTTATATCGGCGGCACTCATCCGGCGGCAAACGGCGGCGCGTGGCTTATCGCCGTGCGCGGATTTGCCGGGCTGTCCTATCAAAACGGAGAAATAACGCTCTCGCCGCGTTTGCCGGAGCAAATCAAGTCTTTGCGCTTTCCGCTGATCGTCCGCGGCAAGAGCGTAACGGTGACGGTGACGCACGAGGGCTGGCAAATAGCCGACGCGTGATGTGTGGAAAATAATTAGACTCATTCATACCGGGAATTTGCATTGACCGCACGCGAATCACCGGGCATACGCTATGAAACATAACGCCCTCCGTGATTTTTACTGCGGCTTAACAACCCATCGCCCGTTTTTCCTCGCACCCTCGCGTATCAATAAGCCTTTTTCTTTAAGTCCGTCCCCAACAACATGACAGCGGCAAGATTGTATCCCCTCTTCCCTGTTTCTTTATCTTCGCCATATAACTTTGCGCTCATAATGATTTCTTTGTCGGTCATATTATTCCACGGATGTTCATTGTGACGGTTTTTCGCCATTTGCCGTAAGCGCGGCATCATGTCAAATCTCAGTTCGTCATCTCGCACGTACGGATAAACCTTTTGCTCTGTAAACACATTTTGCTTGCGGATATACATGGCGGCGATTTGACCTGTTGCCGTCACTTTTACATCAGCCTCATTGTTGCGGTCATAAATGCTTTTCTTATAGCTATGCACTTCCGAGCTTACAGGAATATGGATGTGGATAATTGTTTTGCCCTTGTATTGCAATATTTCCGGTGTTAGATAAAAGGTCGGAGATAAAATATCGGGATTGTTAATCATAGATATAAAATTTTTGATTATATCCGAAGCTGCGTTTGCAGGAACACCACAAATCTCGCCGTTATCTTCAACACCGAGAAAGATGTCTCCGCCATAACGGTTCAGGAAAGAGCAAACGGTTTCATAGGTATCCGGTTCGATTCCGCTACTGCAACGCTTGAACTCCACAGCGACGGTTTCACCGATGGCAAATATATTTTTGAGTTTTTCGCCAGTCATAGTATTTTTACCATCTCCTTCGGTTCGTCAAGCGCGATTTCCGATATATCGTTAAGGGTGTAGCTTAACAACGCCCATAACGCCATATCCCTCTACAAGTCACAGATTATGGACTGTGGACTATGGGCTATACATAGAATAACACAGCGTAGCGGTTAATCACAAGTAAATATTTACACGCTCGCTAAATAGTGAGATATATAGATTGCATTCTCCACCCCCGTTTTACACACATTTCACAAAACCCATTTCACTTTTTCACAAAACATTAACATTTTCGTAAATTTCGCTTGACAGGGAGTTGCTTCTTTGCTATACTGGCTGTTAGGTTGAGCGTTAAACTAAACCGTATTATATTATAAGGAGTGTTATAAAATGAAAAAATACCTGTTCCTGCTGCTCTCGCTGATTATGGTTATCTCCGTTGCCGCGTGTGGAACTCCTGCCGAGGACGCTGACCCGGTCGTTACCGCGTCGCCGACACCGCCGGATGACTCCACGCCTCCTCCTACTCCCCCTTCGGGCGGCGACACGCCTGATGTTTTCCTTTGGGATGACTTCACAGACCGCGATCCGCAAAACAAGCCCGACACTGGCCCCAACGGAGCCCCCATATGGTGGGACAACTGGGCAAACCTGCGGGCAAGCGTTGACGGAGGCGTCGCGCAGCTCCAATTCCGTCCCCGAGACTTTGACCCCGAAGATTTTGACGACATGGACGACTACTATGCCAGAGCTATGGACTGGATGGGCAACTGGGGTGAGGCTATAGACATGTGGTCTCTCGACGACATATCCTATTGCAAATACCTCACTATCCGCATGGCGGGAGCTGACGGCGGCGAAGAAAACAAGCTGCTGCTCCACTTCCAGCCCGAGGACGGCCCGACATTCTTTGCCCGCTTTTCCGACTTAGTAACTAAAGACGGCGACAATGTTGTGATTACAACGGAAATGCAAGACATCGTCATTGACCTGCAAGCATCCGGATTCCCCGGCATGACAAACCGTATGCATATCCGCGCGTTCTATGAGTGCACAATTTTCATAGACGAGATTTACTTCTCCGAGCCGACCGGCCTGATTGATTCGAGCAGCCAAGACAGCATTCTCGGCGGATTTACCGTTAATGCCATTGACTGGGCGACAATAGCAATCAGAGATTTCGTGGCAGCCGCTTCCGGCACGGTTCTTTGGGAGAACTTCACAGACCGCGACCCGCAGAGCAAACCTGACCTTGCCGCTATCGGTGTGCCGATGTGGTGGGATAACTGGGCAAACCTCAGAGCGGACGTCGAGGACGGCATCGCGACTATCGAATTTAGGCCGAGAGCGTTTGACGCCGAAGATTTTGACGACATGGATGACTACTATGCCAGAGCTATGGACTGGATGGGCAACTGGGGTCAAGCCGTTGACGTCTGGGCTGTGGAAGGTATCTCATGGACTAAGTACCTCACATTCCGCATGGCAGGTCTTGAGGGCGGCGAGGAAGATATGCTTCTGCTCCACTTCCAGCCCGAAGACGGTCCCGTATTCATCAAGCGTTTTAGCGACCTTGTGACGGCTGACGGCGACAATGTTGCCATCACGACGGATATGCAAGATATCGTCATTGACCTTGAAGCGTCCGGCTTCCCAGGCATGACAAACCGTATGCACGTCCGCGCTTTTGCAGGCTGCACAATCCTCATTGATGAGATTTACTTCCACGGCGCGGTGTCTCCGATAGATACCGACAATGTCGTAGGCAGCATAACTATTCCTGAAATTCAGCTTCCCGATATAGCGGAGCTCGTGGCTTCTCTCGGTTAAACGCTGATTTCGTGATTTGATCGCACATAACGGAAAAAGGCAGGGGCGGATAAAAATACCGCCCCTGTTTTAGTTGACAGAGTAAATCATTAGAAAATATATATTCCACATCTTGCTGTTTTATGGTAAAATTAACCGCTTATCAAATTCTTTGGCGGTGAGGGGTAAGCGTGTTTAAACTTTTTGTGCCGTCTTGGAATTGGTGGTTTAATGTGATTACGCTAAAAGACATAGCCAAAGAAGCCGGGGTCAGCATCACGACGGTCTCAAACGTCGTTCATAACAAGAGCAAACGTGTTTCGCCGGAGTTGATGGAAAAAATACAAGGGATAATCACCCGCGAAAACTATACGCCGAGCATGGCGGCACGCACGCTCGCAAACAACGCATCCCCAATCATAGGAATTATAAACCACCTGATGACCCGCCGCAGCGGAGGCTTTATGGCAGACCCTTTCCACAATACCTTTATAAACAGCATTGAGGATTATGTCAGCGACAAGGGCTACTTCATCATGGTACGCACGGTGGAAGATTCGCGAGAGCTTCGCTCGGTATATCAGCATTGGAATCTCGCCGGAATGATTTTCACGGGGCTTTTTTACGATGAATTTTTTGAGAGCGTCCGCGATATCGGTGTCCCGTATGTGTTGGTGGACAGTTATATAGACTTGCCCGAAGTATATAGCGTGGAGCTTGAGGACGAAAGGGGCGGCTATTTGGCGACGCGGCATCTTTTGGAACACGGCCATCGCACTATCGCGTTCGCGTCGCCGCTCATAAGCAAGAACAATGTCGTGGATCATCGCTTAGATGGGTATAAGCGGGCGCTCTCAGAGTTTGACGTGCCTTTTGACCCGGCGCTTGTCTTTGAGCAGGATATGTCAGTCGGCGTCGGCGTCCGCTTTGGAGAGGGCGTGAGGCTGGGGCATCGCCTGAGCAAATATAAGGATATATCCGGGATTTTTGCGACAGCCGATATTCTCGCTGCCGGAATCATGGCAGGGTTGCGCGAGCGTGGCGTAAGTATTCCCGAAGACAAATCCATCGTCGGGTTTGACGACAATTATCTTTGCGAGATAACATATCCGCGCCTCACCACCATATATCAAGATGTCGGCAAAAAGGGCATTGACGCTACTCGAATGATGATTTCCCAATTGCAGGGAACGCCCATCCGAAACAGAAAGGTTATTTTGCCCGTGAGGTTGGTTAAAAGGGATAGTGTGAAAAAATTAAGCTAAGTTTGTTATACTACAGACCCTTGCGTTCGAAAGGCTGTTTTATCCCACCACGGGGACAAGTATATTCAATATATCCTCAAAATTTTCAATATCCCAATCGGCCCTGCTGCATCCGGCGGCATCGCCCATAGCTATCGCTTTCATTTTTGCGGCTAAGGCTGCCTCTATGCCGGCCTTAGCGTCTTCGACAACCACGCACTCTTCCGGGCGGAGCCCTAAATATTCGGCTGCTTTGAGAAACACTTCCGGGTCGGGTTTTGAGCGTGTTATGTTGTTGCCGTCGGAGATAGCGTCAAAATAATCGCCCAAGCCGATTTTCTCAAGAATGAGTCGGGCGTTGCGGCTTGAAGAGCCGATAGCCATTTTGTACCCCCGCTTTTTTAGGCAATCCAACGCGCCGAGTACCTGTGGGGATAGGTCGGCAGGGTTCATTGCCTGTAAGAAATCCTTATATGTTTCGTTCTTTTCGGTCGCGAGTTTCTCTTTTTCCGTAATGGACAGCTTGGCAAACCCGCTGTTTTCCAAAACGATGTCAAGGCTCTCCATTCGCGACACACCGCGCAGGCGGTTGTTGATTTTTTCGTCAAAGTAAACACCAAGGCGGTCAGCGAGCTTCTTCCATGCTTTATAATGATATGTGTCCGTATGGACAATCACGCCGTCTAAGTCAAATATAATTGCTTTCATGGTATATATAATAATCCGGCTTGCACATAAAGTCAAACAAGTTTGTAAAACTTACCATTCAGACCCGGTGAGGAAGGGGCAAAAAGCAACCTTTCGAGCGCAAGGGTCTGAAAAGTAAAATAAAAGGGCTTTTAGCCTAATAGCCATCTATAGAGGTTTCTCAATGGGATTATTTAAACACAATTACACAAAAGAAGGACCCGGAGTACAAAAAGATGAGCCTCGAAAAAAGGGCATATCGCGCTTCTTTCAGGTGCTAAGCAGGGTCGGATGGGATATTTTCAAAGCAAATCTATTGTTCTTTTTGTGTGCCATCCCGTTTGCGGGAGCATTTTTGTTGGCCTATCAGGATGTCATAGGCG
>WRMH01000017.1:0-20694 GCA_009777235.1 Oscillospiraceae bacterium | reverse complement strand
CGGGATCAAACTCCTTTGAAAAATAACGCATCACACCCGACACTACCTTGGCGTGCTGCAGATGGAAAGGTTCCTTGTTGTACTTCTCTAATATCTCTTGTGCTTTTTTTAACAAAATCATAATTCCCCGTCTCTATTAAGTGCTGGGTTACATTATAGCTAAAATCAGTGGTGAGTACAAGCTCCGGTTAAGTCAATCGCCATGCCAATAGATATTTGCAGAAATACCGGTCTCAACTGCCGGAAAAAGCGTATTGATTTCATTAAGAGCGGCAAACGGCGCCGAAGGCTTTTTTACCGCGCAAACGCTTTTCGAATTCCCTGCAGGCGGTTCAGCGCCTCGGTAAGCGTTGCTTCGGTTTTCGCGAAGTGCAATCGAATCAGGTTGTTGACGGGTTCTCGGAAAAAACTTGAGCCAGGCACGGCGCCCACGCCGACTTTCTCAGCCAGTTTCTCACAAAAATCCAAATCGTTTTCCCATCCGAATTCCGAAATATCCAGCATCACATAATAAGCGGCCTGCGGTTCGGTGAAGAGAAGACCGATCTGCCGAAGCCCGTCTAAAAACAAATCACGCTTGGCGGTGTAGGTTTGCAGCAACCCGTCATAGTAACTCTGCGGAAAACGCAGTCCGACAACGGCCGCTTCCTGCAAAGGAGCGGCGGCGCCTACCGTCAGAAAATCGTGGACCTTTCGTGCTGTATCAATAATTTCCGGCGGCGCGATGATATAACCCAGCCGCCAGCCCGTAATAGAATAGGTCTTGGAAAGTGAGGAACAGGAAAGCGTTCGCTCGCGCATTCCCGGCAGGGACGCAATATAGGTGTGTACATGAGGTGCGTAGACAATGTGCTCGTAGACCTCGTCTGTAATGACATATGCGTCATATTGGATTTGAATTTGTCAAGGTGTAAACTCACAAAAATTTATTTTTAACAATTTATACATAAACTTACGATAAACCGAACCGAAGAAAACAGCGCAAGACAGAGCTGTCTTGCCAATGCCACCGAACAAATGACAAAAATAATGAATACCCGTATCGGGATAATCCCGGGATAATCCTTGAACCTTGAACCGCTTCATAAAATTTATGTGGAATTTTGGAAGGATTCATGATATACTAACTGTGCGCTGTGCCATTCTATTGCGTTTGTGAGCGTAAGTGAGTACAGCGTATTGCTTTTATAGGAGAGATTAAATGACTGTCACTTTTGCCGGACAAGTTATTGACATAAACACAAAAATGCTTGAAGTAAACGGGAAGAATATCAGCGATTTATTGCCGTTACGGGAGTTGGCTAACATAGAATCATTGGTCTTGGAAGAAAACCAAATTGCTGACTTGTCGCCGCTAAATTTGCTGACGAGCTTGAAAACGTTAATTTTATGCCACAATCAAATCAATGACATAACGCCGCTTCATACGTTGATTGGCTTAACAACGCTTTCACTTTGGGATAATCGGGTCGAGGACATTATGCCGCTTCGGAAATTGACAAATATAACAGCTTTGGGGTTAGGTGAAAACAATATTACTGATTTAACGCCTATCCAAACGATGGCCGTCTTGGTGGAAGTTGATTTAGAACATAATAAAATAACCGATGTAACTCCGTTGCAAGAATTAATTAGTTTAAAAAATCTATATTTATCTGACAATCAAATCAAAGATATAACCTCGTTACAAGCACTTACAAATCTTACAGAATTGGGTTTGTACAAGAACCATATAACCGATGTGACCCCGTTGTATTCATTGACCAAGCTGACAAAATTAGAACTTCAAAAAAACCCGTTGACAGGTTCGCAAATTGATGGATTGCGGCGTGCATTACCGAATTGTGAAATATTGTCGTAATATTGGGAGGATATTCATGGAATGTTATTGCTATGAAACCGATTCATCCTTTGTCTTTTGCGTTGAGGATGTGGAGAACGCACAGCTTGAAGATGTTATTCAGCATAAAGCGTGGAAAAAAACCGATGGCAAATTTCTAATGTCATTTCCACAGAACGTTTTTTCAAATCAAGACGAAAAAGAGCTTATCAGTAGCAATTTCAGCCGTTTGGGGCAAGCGATTTTTGAGTCATCATTATCGGGTATTGAATGGGAAACACCCTTGGAGATGTTAGCGCAAAAATTCAATGATAATGGAATCGAATGGTATATAGTCGGTAGTATATGCGATACTTTACGCGGTATAAATGTAACGCCGTCTGATATTGATATAGTGGTTCTCACAAAGGATTATTGTAAAGCAAAGGATGTATGCTATCTTGAATTTTCCGATTCGATTATTGCGCCGTTCATGGGAAATCAAGACCCGAATTATTTCGTTAGCCCATTGAAATACTTTGGGCGGCTGTTTTTAGCCGGGGCTATGATTGAGGTAGCGGCAGATGAAATATGGGACTTAAAAAGCCGTCACCCTGAACACAAAAAAACCGTGTGGGCGCATTACGAAAATTCCGAATATGAAAAGATTATGTGGCGTGGTCATAGTTTGTATTTGGAGACTTTACAACATCGCTATCAAATCGAGAAAGCTCGAAACAGGAAAGATAGAATCAGGGCAATCGAAGCGTACATGAAGAAGAATGATTTGGAGGTAAAGCAATGAATTTTGGCGGCATATGTATTGTAACGGACAACGCGCCCCGGCTCGCGGAGTTTTATAAAGCCGTTTTTCAGGAAGAACCTTTCATCGAAGGAGACCATTACGGATTCGGTAAGATTGCCGTATATAACCCCGGTGATGTAATCATGGCAGAAGTGAAAAACATTTGGCTGCAATGCTTTGTCGAGGACTTGGATACGGAATATGCACGATTGTTGCGGGAAATCCCCAGTATTGAGATAATTTCGCCGCCTGAAAGAAGGCCGTGGGGAGCGTATTCTTTTTGGTTCGCCGACCCGGACGGGAACAAGATTGCTGTCGCTCAAAAGCAAAATGAAACTACTTAATAATGAGTGAAATGGAGGGAAGCAAATGTTGAAGAAAATGCCAACCCACTGCGGAGACGAAACGTGTTCGTCCTGTGTAATCGCGGATAATTTTATCTTTCTTGCACATCATGCGGGCGGTTTTGATAAACAAGACATTAAACACCAAATGAGAGCGACTTTTGAAAGAACAAAAAGCACGTTGGCATCAGCAGGCGCAACGCTGAATGATATGGTGCAAATCAATCTGTACTTGAAAAATCTTGACGATTTTGACGGAGCAAGAGAAGTCTTTTATGAATACTTCGATAAGGGTAATTTTCCGGCAAGAATGACATCGCAAACCGATTTTCTTGGCGCTGATTGTTTGTGCATGATTGACGGAGTAGCATATAGAAAAGCTCAGGAGTAGTACACACATTTTTGGGAAGGGTGGAATCAATCGTGAAATTACATGAAATTTGCAACAGACTGAAAAGAGATTTCATTCTTGACGGTATAACCGATGTAAATTGGGCGGCAAGAATGCCCGACCTCGACCGCTATTTGTTTCCTGAATTCAAGCAAAACGGCGGCATCGGATTGATGTGCGATTTTACAAACGAGATTGAAAAAGTTTACACGACTGTTTTCCTATCCAAAAAGGTGTTGTCGCGGTTGATAGACGGTAATGTTTCTAACGCGATGCTGTTTTCTCACCATCCTACAAATTGGGATTTGAAAACCCATAATGGCAATTATGCCGCCGATGAAAAGTATATCGCAAAACTGAAAGAAAGAAATATCTCCATATATGTTTTGCACCACCCGTTGGATAATTTCGGCAAATATTCCACCTGCGGAACATTAGCCAATAAATTGGAGATTAGCATTGAAAAGTCCGCCTTTTTATATTGTGGCGCGTTGTGCGGAGTTATCGGAACGACCGACTGTAAAACTGCAACCGAATTGAGCGACCGTTATTCAAAAGCTGTGGGGCATAAAACAAGCCTGTACTCATATGGTAACGAGAATATACAAGGCGAAAAAATCGCGGTCTGTCCCGGCGGTGGAAACGCTATGTTCGTGATAGATGAAATGATGAGCCATAACATTAAAATACTGATTACGGGCGTCACTATCGTTAATGATTATTCGCGGGAAACGCACGAATATGAAAAGGCTAATCACATCAATGTGCTTGGTGGCACACATTATTCTACGGAGAAATATGCTCCTATTCAAATGTGTAATTATTTTAATAAGTTGGGCTTACCGTCTGAGTTTATCGAAGATGAACCTGACCTATTCGATTTATAATACGAGGGGGATATTGAAATGCTATTAGGAATATTAGCGGATGTCCATGAGGATATTGTTAGGTTAAATGAAAGCATCGAAATTTTTAATGCTCATCGTGTTGATGAAGTAATATGCCTCGGCGATATAGTCGGGATTTGTGTTCCGTATTACTCCTATATAGAAACCAGAGACTCGAATAAAGTGGTTGAATGGGTTAAAGAAAACTGCCCCATATCAGTAGTTGGCAATCACGATTTATACGCTATTCGTAAAATCCCGGTAAACAGCGAACGATTTACGTTTCCGGCTAATTGGTATGATTTAGATTTTAATAAGCGCAAAGAAATTGGCGGCGGCAAAATTTGGCTGTATGAAGATAGGGAGTTATCCGCATTGCTTAATGACGATAACAAGGAATACATCCGCACATTACCGGAATATTTAATTCAAGGTTACGGGAAGTATAAAATATTGTATTCACATTATTTTTACCCGGACGTTACCGGGTGCTTGAGCGTTATAATAAAGGACATAAGCGAATTACGTCAGCATTTTGAGTTTATGAAGCAAAATGATTGTTTATATGCCTTCTCTGGCAATGACCATTTTCGAGGAATAAAGGTTTTCACAGAGGATTCCATAACGGAAATAAGACTTGGAGAAAAGTATATATTGCCTGATAAACCTCTCTGGCTGCACATTCCGGCTGTCGCCAATGGAACACAGCCAAACGGCGTCGCAATATTCAATACGGATACAAGGGAAATTGAAGTGATACCGCTTAACACTCCGCCACATACATACAAAAAATAAGGAGCCTGGGGCAGGCACGATTATAAATAATCTACCCGCCCCGATTTCTGTTTACCGCTCCATACCCCGCGATTTCTGCGGTATCCGTTTCGGCTCATCGCTGTGTAGGATTTCCGCAACGCTCCGCTTGATTTTTTCGACCTTCAAGATTTCATCTCTGAGCGTTTTATACTCCTGATACAGCGCGGCGCTCTCGGAGGTTTTGGCGGCGAGTTCCTCCCGCCATTTCGTAATCGGCGGCGATTTCTTCGGGTCGAAACGGTCTTGCAGTACATCACGCAAATACTTCTCGGCGTTGTCGTAATCTTGCAGAGCATTAAGTTCTTTCCAATCATAGGCTTCTGCGGCTTCGAGGGCTTTTTGCGCCTTGCCTTTGAATAAAAATCCTTTGTCATTGAGTTGTTTGTACTCTGCCCAAAGCGCATCACGTTTTCCGGCAATCTTACGGTATTGCTTGAAGTTTTCGCTGTGCGTGATATGCTTATTTAACGTATCAATTCGGCGGTTTATTATTTTCCTGTCTGCGTTTATATTGTCAACTTTATCGTCCATATCGCTGATGAGTTTTTCTAATTCCGCATAATCGTAAATTTCATTCCGTTGCAGGAAAGAGAAAATTTCGGCGGCATTTTTTAGGCGCGTTATACTGGACTGCCCCTGCCGATTAAGAATTTCCGTAATGACATCATACAGAGTCGGTGGCGTGGGGTTCGCTGCTTCGTCCGAAATCCATTTAGTGAGATGATTTATGCGGGCACGGAGTTGCCGGATTTCCTTATTGGTAATTTCGATTGAGCGGTTCATATCGCCGCGCTCGGTGCGGATGCCGCGCTTCTCCATTTGCGATGCCGCCGCGCCCATGTGGACTGTCGGAACTTTCTCAATTCCCTGTTCCTCGTAGGTTCTTCTGTCGATACGGGAATCAAAACCGAGCCGTTCCAATTCTGTGTTAGCCGCATCTTGCCAAGCCTGCCGCCATATATCGGCGTTTTCGTGTTTGTTCCAATCGGTAGACGGAATTGAACGGCATTTATACTGACGTTTTGCGGGGTCGTATTGCTTGTTTCCGTCACGGTCAAAAATGTACTCTTTTTTCTGCTTACTGCCCCATTTTCCATTAGGTTCAATCGGACGCATGGTGAGCATGATGTGCATATGCGGATTACCTTTGCTGGTGTCATGGATGCAGAGGTCGGCGCACATTCCAACGCTGACAAATGTGTCCTCAACATACCTGCGGGCAAGTAAAATATTTTGTTCCCGCGTGAGTTCGACCGGGAGTGCTATTTCGATTTCCCTCATCAGTTGGGCGTTGGCGGATTTTTCGATTTTTTCTACCGAGTTCCATAAAATTGCGCGGTCTGCATATTCAGCGGGCGCGTGTCCGGGTAATATGATTTCGGTATAAACGACACCTTTCTTTTTTGTGTAGTCATGTATCTCTCCGTCATACTCGTTTTTGATGGTTTCCCCGGCACGATACGCGGCGGCGGCAACCGCCGACTTGCCTTTGCCGCGTGTGATAATTTGAGCGTGTGAATGAAATATAGCCAACGGTCACGCCTCCTTTTTCATCATAATTGAAACGGCGGCAAGGAGCATCAGACGATACCGCTTGCCGCCGTGGGTTTTATGCGGGGTTCGGGGCGCGTCAGCCCCGATTTCGTGCCGACAGGCACGAAACGTCCCCGGCAGGGCGCACGATACCACTACGGCTTGCCCGTTGTGGTATATCAGTGCGCCCTTGGTTCCCAAGGGTGAAGGGCGGTTAGCCCGCCACCCTTGCTGTTTCCGCAGGCTTGCCGCCCGCATTGTTGTTGTGTTGCGTTCCCGCTTGCACAAGTTTGTTATTGTTGCCATCGCCGTGGTTCTGCGGTTTTACTACACAATTTTCGCCGCGTCGCCTTTATCGCTCTGCGTGGTATCAACGCCGCCATCAGCGGCGGCGATTTCGAGCGACGGCGGGACTAATTCGGCTAATGCGTTGCGCCCGTAATTGTTAGCGGTGGTCTTTTTGAAGAATGTTTCAAACTGTTCGTCCGTGAGTAACGCAAGGTCGGGCAGCAACTTTTCCATAAATCCGCCGCGTTTACAAAAACGGTGATTCCGCGCTTTGCGTTCTTCCGCTTTTTGCTCCTGTAATAGTTTCTTGATGCGAGCCTCCGCCTGCTGTTTTTCCACTTTCGCGGATTCGATGCGTTCATTGAGTGTTTTTCTGTTTGACATTTTTGTGTCCTCCTCTGATTTTTGTGATATAATGGGGAATAGAAAAACGCCCGACCACATTTCTGCAATCGGGCGCTGCGCGTTAATCATGCTGCGGGTTTCGGGTTTTCGTCCTTTTTCTGCCCCGCTTTTTTTGCTCTACGCTTTTCGTTGCACAACCGCCACCTCTCGCGGTCACGGGCGCGTTTTTCCCGCGCCTTTTCCTCGGCTTCGATTTCCTCTGGCGTTAATTCAGGCATGGGGATTTCGATTTTACCGATGAGGTTCAAATAAACCTCGATTTCCTGTTCCCGGTCGCCAGAGGATTTGTCCGCTTCATGGACGATAATCTTCTCTATAAATTCTGCGATTAGCACCGGGGTCAGTTCCGTGATGTAGGTTTGGCGTTTTACGATTTCGATAAATCGTTCCGCACGGTTGGTGTCGGTGTCATAGCCTTCGATTTCGGCACTCAACTGTGCGACGGTCTGTTCCAAATCCGCCTGCTCGGTTTCGTAATCCGCCGATAATGTTTCAAACCGTTTCTGCGTGAGCGTTCCGGCAACCATGTCCTCATACAGACGTTTAATTAAGACATCCAGTTCGGAAATACGGCGTTCATGCTTTACGATTTTTTTACGATGCGATTTAACCGTTTCGCCTTGCTGTAAAGCGGATTTCTCACGCATCTTCCGTATAAACTCCGCTTCGTTATTTTTTACATATTCACAGGCGAACTGTATCGCTATGAGCGCCATTTCCCGAAGTACAAGGGTTCGTACCCTGTGCGGGGTGCATATCTCACGTTGCTGATGCCATGCTTTGTTATGTGTTGAACAGATATAGGCGTTATCCGAACTGGCGTAATGCTCCGCCGAATCGGGCGCGACTCCTTTCTTGGGGGCGCGGCGGTGATTATACATCCGCTCCCCGCAGTCTTTGCAATAGACAAGCCCGGTCAGCGGATTGGCGTTTCCCGCGCGGTCGGGGCGGCGTATTACCTTTCGGCATTTTTGCGCCAGCTCCCATGTATTTTTGTCTACGATTGGTTCATGCGTATTTTCAAAAATGAGCCACTCGTCCGACGGCTTTCTCCGCGACTCTTTATCCTTATACGAATCCCTCGTAGTACGGAAATTTACCGTGTCGCCTCGGTACTCCGGTCTTTTAATAATCGCCGTAATACTTGTTCCGCTCCAACAATAAGTCAGTTCGGGTTGGAGCCGTTGATTTTTGAGAGCGATGCCTGTAGAATCAAGATAATGTACCGGGCGCATTATCTTTTCCTTGCAGAAGGTTTTGGCAATCTCGTATGAGCCTTTGCCTTCGATTATCATTTGAAAAATCCGCCTTACGTTTACGGCAGCGTCCTCGTCGATAATCCATTTGGTTTTATCGTTCGGGTCACGCTTATATCCGTATATTGGTGAACGGGTCAGCCGACCGCCGGCTTCGCCTTTCACCTTAAACGCATTTTTCACTTTGCGTGAGCAGTCCCGGATATACCACTCACTAAAAATGTTGAGAAACGGCGCAAACTCGGTGCTGTCGCGGTTATCGCTGTCAATGTTATTTGTGATAGCGATAAACCGCACTCCCTTTTCCCGGAAAAATACTTCTGTGTAGAATCCGGTTTGCAGGTAGTCCCTACCTACGCGGGACATATCTTTTGCAAGCACGGCGGCTACGTTTCCGGCTTCGATTTCGGCGACGAGCCGTTTCCAGTCGGGGCGTTCAAATGTTCCCCCGGAAAATCCGTCGTCGCTGAAATGCACCGGATTTTTGAAACCGTTTTTGGCGGCATAATCTTCAAGCATCGCCTTTTGGTTTCGGATACTGTTACTGTCGCCTTGAAGTTCGTCATCACGCGAAAGTCTGGAATACAAGGCGGTGATTTTGGTGTTTTCTGTTTTGCTCATGTCTGCTCCATTCCGGCAGTCACAAGCGGTTGCGGCACTTTTTTCAGGATTAAGCATTTCTTCCCACCTCCCGCTCTATTAGACGGAGAATTTTTTCATCCGCTGTTTCCGTCGCGGTTTCGCTGAATTTTATTGTCAGCGTGTAGGTGGTGGAGCCAATCCGTCGCCGCAACTTTACCGGCTCGCCCTCGCGTTCGGGGTTCCTCGCCGCGTCATTTTTGACGGCTGCATTGTTCATAGATTGACTCCTTTTTGAAAAATAATAAAATAAGTTTGGGTTATATGATTTTGGTTTTTATGCCGCTTCAACCCTCCTTTTGTGCGGCGGCTCCCTTATATTTTCGAACGGTAAAATACAGTCCTCCCCCTTTTGCCATTTCTGACAGGCGGGGTTATCGTTCCTCATCGCAGGTCGGCGACGATATTACCCTTCCGCTGTTCAATCCGGTTACGTTCCTACGCCAGAGCCTTGTGTGGGTGGCGTGTAATTCCGATGCTGCCCTCGCGCCGTTCCTGCGAAACGGTTTTATGCAAGGTTGCACCCTCGGTATCCTTACGGCAGCGTGATTCAGTTGTCAATGTGCAGATGTGAATTGGCCTGTCCAATATTCACATCTGTTATATTATCGACTATTGAATCACATTTGTAAATAGCGCACAACAATGATAGACGGCGATAGTGAAAATACATATTGACATCTCACGTTTGTGATGTTATAATAATTGAAAACAGGACAAGCACAAACGGAGGTTTTCACTATGGATGTTGCCGGATTACGCGCAATCTTTTCTTCCCGAATCCGCAAACTGCGCGAGGGGAAAATGAATCAGGGAGAGTTCGCGGACAGCGTTGGCATTTCGCGCGGCGCGATGAGTTACTATGAACAGGAATTAAGAACGCCAGACATCGGGGTGCTTCGCGCGATTTGCGAAAAGTACAAGGTATCGGCGGACTATCTTCTTGGTCTGATGCCCGACACCAATCACGCCGTTTCGGACGTGTGTCTTGAAACGGGATTAGTGCCGAAAGCGGCAAAGCGGCTTAATCTTTTACAACGGTTCAAAAATATTGTAATCGAAGAAGATAAGGGTATAATCGAACCTGTTGTAATGGAATTTGACCAAGACGCGCAGGAAGTTTTAGAGTTGGCGGCGTTTACTTCCGCTCCGTCGATGGTGAATTTGTTTCTTACGACAGCAGAGGGTTTGACGATATTAAATATGCTCAGCGCGATTATCGTCGGCGGGGAGTTTGTTACGGGCAGCGACGAGCAACCATTTTTTAGACTTTTGACAAACCACAAAAATATTGAAGTCACGTTTCCGTTTGAAAATATCACCGCCGCGTTATGGGTGAACATACAGCTTGAAGCCGCCAAATTGAAAGAGAAGATTGAAGCAGCCAACGCCGATAAACCGGAAATACAGCGGGATTCATTATGACCTTTCCGAGAAAAATGTTTTTCAAGGTGCATTGAGCGCAAAGTTGCGCTCAGTAAACTGCCCTCATTTCTGAGGGCAATTCGGATTAGATGCAGACCAGTTCGGCGAGGATTATTTCGTGTGCCTGTACGCGGTCGGGGATTGTTGTCAGTCGGGTTGCCGCCGCTTCGTCTACCTCTCGGCATAATGGATAGAGCCGTTCAGACAGCAGTAATTTCGCGTACAGCGCGGCTTTGTGTTCCCGCAGGTAATTCTTGTGCATCATTCCGTAGCGACCAAGCGGGGGCGCGTCCGGCGGGTCTGATAGCGCGATGCAGGGCAATAGATAATCGCCTCTGCGTTGGTAAGTGATTTCCATGTGATTTTCTCCTTTCGGTTGTATCGGCTCAATCCGTTCGTGTGCCGCAAACGCTTGTGCCGCCTGTGTTTTAGTAGGTGTTGTGAGAACACCCCTTTACAGTTTACAACCTGGATAGCAAGTTTGGCGATCAGCCCAAGCTCTTCCCGGGAGAAAACCTTGCCGGTGGGGTTGGAGGGGTTGCAAAGGATCAACGCCTTCGCTCCCTGTCGAAAGACGGCTTCCAGTTCATCGGGGTCAAAATCAAAAGCCTTAGGCTTGAGAGGAACATACACAGGTTCTGCTCCGCTTAGAATTGTATCGGCGCCGTAGTTCTCATAAAATGGCGAGAACACCGCCACCTTGTCGCCGGGATTGCAGATCGTCAGCATAGCCGCCATCATCGCCTCGGTACTGCCGCAGGTAACAACGATTTCCCGGTCCGGATCAATGGTAAAACCCATATACCGCGACTGTTTTTCCGCCAGAGCCTCCCGGAAATTTTGCGCGCCCCAGGTAAGACTGTATTGATGCGGCAGAGAAGACGTCTCCGCCAAACGATCCAGCAACTCTTGAGGCGGGTCGAAATCAGGAAAGCCCTGTGAAAGATTGACCGCGCCGTGTTTAAGCGATATGCGGGTCATGCGCCGGATGACGCTGTCGGTAAAACCGGCGGTGCGCTTTGACAATTCTCTCATATTCACTCTCCTTGTGACTTGGCGACAGTTTCGGTACGCTGGTCGATCACACGCTTAGCTTTATGGGTGCTGCGTTCAAGGGTGCCGTTGGGATGGACATTTACGATTGCCGGTTTGACGCCGATACGAGCCTTCAGCGCGTTTACGACAAGCTCATGGATTGCGGTGTCGGATTGATCCGAAACATTCTCCACGTTCACCTCATATTTGCAGGTATAATTTTCTTCAAAGATGCGGATGGTATATTCATTGGATATCTCCGGAAGAGCACGGATGACGTATTCGACGTCGGACGGATACACATTGACAGCAGACACGATGAACATATCATCCTTACGCCCATCCACATAGATACGGCCGTGTGTGCGTCCGCATTTGCAGGGGCTTATGTCAATTCGTCCAATGTCGCCGGTGCGAAAACGGATGATCGGACGCGCTTTTTTACGCAAAGTGGTGAAGACAAGCTCACCGCGTTCGCCGGGAGGTAAAAGCGCGCCGGTATTTAGATCGACGGTTTCCACATAGATATGATCTTCGGCGATGTGCAGCCCATCATGATGTTCGCAATGTGCCGCGCAAGCCCCGAAAATGTCGGACAGTCCATAGAAATCATAAAGCTCCGCTCCCCAAATATCGGTGATTGCCTGACGGGTCGCGCCGATGGAGCCGCCCATTTCCCCCGCTACGATGATTTTCTTGATGGAGAGGTCTTTCTTCGGATCAATGCCGCTTTGCAGCGCTTTTTCACCCAGCGCGATGATGTAGGAGGGGCTGGTCCAGATAGCGGTGGGCTGATACGTTTTGAGCACAAACAGTAGCCGTTCGGAAGGAACGGCCCCCACCCAAATGCACAGCGCACCGGTTCTCTGAGCGCCGATGACGTCGGGGCCGCCTACATACAGGGCAAAATTCAGCGCGTGGACATAACGGTCTTTTGGACGAATCCCCGCCTGCCAAAACAAACGCGCCTCGGTATCCTGAAACTCATCGAAGTCCTGAGCCGTAAAGGGGGAAAGAGTGGGAACGCCCGTGCTGCCGCTGGAGGTGCTGACGAAAACCACGTCCTCCTCCGGAACGGCGGCCAGCTCGCCCAAAAAGGAACCAACACCTTGGGTATCCCGCTGGGTTTTCTTGTCTATAAACGGAAACTTCGTCAATTCCGCAAGGGTTTTCACATCGCCGGGATGCACGCCCGCCTCGTCCCAGGCACGTTTGTAATAGGGGCTGTTCGCGTAAGCGTGCGCCAGTTCCTCCTGCAAACTTTTGAGTTGCAACGCTTCCAGCTGTTTGCGGGAAAGCGTTTCCAATTCTTCATTCCAAAATTTATTTTTGTGCATGGCTTTGTTCCTCCTGATATTGTTTTTCAATTTTAAAACGCCCTTGTCGTTTAATGTGAAGCTCTACTGTTTCCATCTGAGCAGAAACCGTTGCAGCAGATTAAAGAGAAAGGTAATGACTGTAACAACGATTCCTATGGTGATCACACCGGCCAACGCAGTTGTATAATTGCCGAAATTGGCATAATTGTTGACAAAGTACCCCAAGCCGCTTCGCGCGCCGATCATCTCGGCCGATACCAAAAGAATAAAGGACACGGAAAGCCCCTGGTTGCATCCGATGAAAATCTGCGGCAGCGAGGCGGGAAGGATGATCCGAAACAGCATCGTAAACCTGCCCACGCACAGCGTTTTTGCCGAATCTATAATTCGTTTTTCCACGTTCAGAACGCCGCTCATGGTACTCGCCAATATAGGCCAAAAAGAAGCCATCACAATGACAAAAACAGACGCAGCACGAAAGGTCGGCAGTAAAACAATCGCGTATGGGATATATATAAGCGGGGAAATGGAACTCAAAAATTTTGCTATGTAGCCTGCCGCGGCGCCGATGCGCATATTCCATCCTAAAAATAATCCGAAGGGAATGGCTATCGCGGCAGCAATCAGATACCCTTGGAATATCAATGCCAGAGAGTCCTTAATATTCGTAAGGGTTTGACCAAAATCCAAAGTGAATTTCTCTAAAACCGCGCCTGGTGGCGGGAACACTGCCTGCTTAGCGTTGCCCGGCAGGTCAAGCTTGATGGTGGCCAATACCCAAAAAATCAAGAAAGCAAAAATAATGCCCAGAACGTCCGTGAAAATATGGCGAAGACGATCCTTTTTTATCAGAAACGAAACTGCCAGAAGGACGATCTCCAGAAAAAGCGCCAAAGCGACCGTATAGATCGGGTTATCCGCAATGCGGTAGGCTTTGTTTGGGAGCAGTTGAATCAGGAGAAACGCAATAAACAAAGCGTTTGGGATAATCAAAAGCCGCTTGCATATCCATTTCATATTGCATACTCCTCCTCAGCGGCAGCGCCGGTATTTTCGTCATAGAATAAGGTCATCAATTTATTTCTCAAATTGATGTATTCGCCCGTTTTCCGAATGGTGGAATGAATGCGCGGCCGCGGGAAATGCACGTCAAACTCAGCGGCAATTTGCCCGGGGCTGTTTGTCAGCATGATAATCCGGTCGGACAAAAAGATGGCCTCGTCAATATCGTGTGTAACAAACACAACTGTTTTCTTTCTGGATTGCCCGTCGCCCTCCCACAAGGTCAGCAAAAGCTCTTGCATGTTGGAACGGTTTTTCGCGCCAATGGCGCCAAAAGGCTCATCCATCAAAAGAATATTGGTGTCCATCGCCAAAGCGCGGGCAATAGCGGCACGCTGCTGCATACCGCCGGACAGTTGAAACGGATACTTGTGCTCAAACCCGGTAAGCCCGACCTTTTTCAAAAAGACATGCGCGGCTGCATAACGCTCGCTTCGCGTCAGGTTCTTTTTGACTTGCTTTAAGCCAAAGGCAATGTTTTTGCGCACTGTCATCCAGGGAAACAGGGAATAATGCTGAAAGACCGCGGCGCGGTCTGTTCCGGGGCCTGTAATCGGCCGGCCGTCAATGAAAGCGTTGCCGGAGGATGGAGTAAGGATTCCCTGCAATACGCCCAGAAGGGTGCTTTTCCCGCAGCCGCTGGAACCGATGACGGAAATAAACTCGCCTTCCTTTACGCTAAAGGAGACGTCCTTTAAGGCCAGGAATAACCCGTTTTTGTCCGTGTATTCCGCATGTAAATTTTTAATTTCTATCTTACTCAAAGTGAATCCCCTTCCACGGTTTGGCGATAACCTTCAATCAGTTGGCGGAATCAAAATGTGTTTTCAGTTCTGTATAAATGCTGTCATTCGGGTTTTCCGCGATAAGCTGTTCCAAGGCGGTCTTGTAGAGACTTGTGTTATAGAGCGCATCGAAGTCATAGTCTTTGCCGTCGGTATATCCGAAATCAACGACACCGTGTTTAAGCGCTTCGGTAGCGTGCTTGTCAGGGTCCGGCACAGATTTCGCGTGGCCGCCGTAGACCTCATATTCAATTTGGGATTTTTCAATAGTGATGTACTTTGCGACGTCATCAATGGTCTTGGCTTTGTTCTCCTGCGTGAACTTGTACGCCCTGATCAACGCCCGCTCAAAAGCGATATAGGTGTTCGGATTTTGAGCCAGTGCGCTGGTCAGCGCGACCTGGCGGCAGCAGGGCTGATCGTGGAAGTCCTCTACCTCATTGCAGTAGTACACAACGGTGTGACCCGCCGCTTCGGCAACGGACGCGTAGGGTGAGTAGACCGAAACAGCGTCAATTTCATTACCCGCAAGAGCGTTATAAGCGTCCTTCTGGCTTTCAAAATAGACGATGTTGACTTTGTCGGCGCCATTACCGATTTCAAGATTGTTATTTTTCAGAAGAACAAGCAGTTCATAATCCTGAATGCTGTTCTTAACGGAAGCGACGCTGCGACCTTTCAGAACCGTGATATCGCCTTCCTTAAAGCCCTCGGGAACCAAGTTCGATTTAATCACATAGCCGTGGCCGTTTGTCATGACGCCGCCGAAAATGGTGATGTCATGCCCCGCCGCCTGATTGGTAATGGTAGGAACAGAGCCGATAAACGCGGCGTCAAGCTGTCCGCCTTCAAGGCCAGCGACAAGCTCGCCGGCGCTGGCGAATTGCGTAACAGTAACCGTTAATCCTTCTGCTTCAAAGAAGCCCTCTTCAGCGGCCACGAAGGCGAGAAGATGTGCGGTGGAATTCAAATGTCCCAACGCAAAGGTTGTTTTTTCCGGCGTGCCTTTTTCCACACCGGTGTTGCCGGAAGAATCCGCAGCTCCATCGGATGAATCGCCTGATTTTGAACTACAGCCGGCAAAAAGCGACAGCGTGAGCAGGGCGACGACCAGAATAGAGATGATTTTTTTCATTGTTGTTATTCCTTTCGATTTTAAGAATACACACTAATCATATGTGCATAGTAAGTATTATAACACAGCTTGGCGCCGTTGTCTAATTTAAAATTTTTATTACTTGATATAGAAAAAGCTATAACGCCGATTACTTTTCACGCTTTAATTTTCAAACAGCGCGGTGGAAAGATACCTTTCTCCTGTATCCGGCAAAATCACCACAATGGTTTTTCCGGCGTTTTCCGGCCGTTTGGCGACCTGCGCCGATGCCCAGATGGCTGCTCCGGAGGAGATACCGATCAGCAAACCTTCCGTCTTAGCGATTTCCCGCCCGGTGGCAAAGGCGTCCTCGTTCTTTACCGTGACGATTTCATCATATATCCCGGTGTTCAATACATCCGGAACAAAGCCGGCGCCGATACCCTGAATCTTATGGGGACCCGGCGTTCCTGCCGAAAGCACCGGGGAGTCTGCGGGTTCCACCGCCACGATCTTGATGTCCGCCTTTTTGGATTTCAAAAATTCACCCGCGCCGGTAATGGTGCCTCCGGTTCCGATGCCTGATACCAGGATATCAATCTGACCGTCGGTGTCTTCCCAGATTTCAGGACCTGTCGTCTCACGATGCACCTGCGGGTTGGCGGGGTTGACGAACTGTCCCGGAATAAACGCATTCGGCGTTTCCTCGGCCAGCTCCTGCGCCTTGGCGATAGCGCCTTTCATGCCATTCGCGCCCTCTGTGAGAACCAGCTCAGCTCCGTAGGCTGCCAGCAACTTGCGCCGCTCCACGCTCATAGTTTCCGGCATGGTCAGAATGATCCGGTATCCCCGTGCCGCGGCCACGGAGGCCAGCCCAATACCGGTGTTGCCGCTGGTGGGCTCAATGATGACCGAATCGGGCCTCAGCTTGCCGCTTTCTTCCGCTTTCCGGATCATAGCCCAAGCAATACGGTCCTTGACGCTCCCTGCCGGATTATAACACTCCAGCTTTCCAATCAGGCTGGCCTTGATTCCTTCCTTCGCGGCATAGCCGTTCAATCCCAACAAAGGAGTTTTACCGATCAACTCGGTTAAGTTGTTTGCGACTCTTGACATTTGGATTACCTCCCGATATAATATAGTAAGCAGATACGCTTAATATGTATTATATTCTACTGAATCCGATTTGCCAACCCCAAATCGCCGGTCATTTCCAACGCGCTTTCCGCTCTGATTTTTACGCCTCTCGATAAAGCAATTGAAAGCTGCCTGTCCGGCATAACCTTGCAGGATATGGTGGATTACACGCAAAAACACGGCGACAATCAATCTTACATGCCGTATATGTAAAACTATGATATAGGAGGTGTCTGACATGCAATCAAACAGCTTGTATAAAATATTTCGTGAACTGACTGCCGTATACAGCCCGACCTTTGGAGAACGAGACTTTTGCGGTTTGCTTAAAAACAAGCTGTCAGAGCTCGGCGTTGTCTGCGAAGAAGATCACGCCGGTTCACAAATCGGCGGCAACTGCGGCAACCTGTACGGCTTTTTATCCGGCGAATTAACGGGAGAGCCGCTTTTGTTCAGCGCTCATATGGATACCGTGGAACCTGCTGCGGGCAAAGAGTCTATTTTGCGAGAAGACGGCAGGATTACATCAGGCGGAGCTACGATCTTAGGCGCAGACGATGTTTCGGGTATAGCGATTATTTTGGAAGCGCTGACCCGATTGCGGGAGGCCGGAACGCCTCACCGAGCCATAGAGCTTCTGTTTCCTGTGGCGGAGGAGCGTTACGGAGCCGGTTCCGCTGTGGCGGATTACAGCAAATTTCACGCAAAGGCGGCGTATGTGCTGGATTTGGGCGGCGAAATCGGCATGGCGGCCAATGCAGCGCCCACCATCCTCTCTTTTACAGCCATAGTTAAAGGGAAGGCAGCGCACGCGGGATTTGCGCCTAAAGACGGCGTTCACGCGATTTCCGCCGCGGCCAAAGCGATCGCGAAAATCCCATTGGGAGAACCGGAACCCGGCGTCACCTGCAATATCGGGGTAATTTCAGGCGGAGAAGCAGGAAACATCGTTCCCGAAACATGTACCGTCACCGGAGAAATCAGGAGTCTTTCGCACGATGCTGTTCTTGAACGGTGGGAAAAGGTCAGGAGCATTTTTGAGGAAGAGGCAAAAAAAGCGGGGGCGTCTGTATCTTTTGCCCATCGCTGTGAAATTACCGCTTATGAAACACCTGTAGACAGCGCTGTGGTTCGGCGTTTCAAGCGAGCCTGTGAGACGGCGGGTGTGCCATGTCATATTTGTTCCACATTGGGCGGAAGCGACAACAACAATTTCGCGCTGCACGGGATAGAAGGCATTGTCATCGCCTGCTCTATGCACGACGTCCACAGCACGCGTGAGTATGCGAACCTTCACGAAATGGAACAATGCGTCCGGCTTGTGATGAATTTGATGACGGAGGAAACGCCATGAAGGTCCCATTAAACTATCAACGAACAGAATACGACTGCGGACCGACCAGCTTTATGAATGCCGTCAATTTTCTTTTTCAGCGCGAAGAGATACCTCCGGACGTTCTGCGCTATGTGATGATGTATACCTTGGACTCTTACAACGCCAAGGGAGAAGCATATAAAGAAGGCACTTCCCAGATGGCTATGTCATTTCTGGCGGGCTGGCTGAAGCAATACGCCAAGGCGACCAGGCTTCCGATCGACTGCGAATATCTCGGTGACGAGCAAGTGCGGATATCCGAAAACAGCCGGATTATTACAGCGCTTCAACAGGGTGGCGCTGTTGTGCTCCGAGTGCATTACGGATGCTGGCATTTTGTTACGCTTACCGGCGTCTCTGGCAATTCGGTCAGTTTGTTTGATCCGTATTATCGCAAGCAGCCTTTTAAGCAGGAAGGGATTGAGCTGATAAAAAATAAGCCCTGTTCGGCCAACCGCCGGGTAGCGTTTGAAATCTTAAACCAAACAACAAAGGGAGCATATACAATGGGACCGGACGAGGGTCGTGTGGCGGTGCTGTTGTTTAATGATAATACCCGAAAAACGCCGGAAAAAACGATTGAATATTTTTTGTAGTATATTAAATTGAACAGATTTATTTTTTCGTAATTTCCTTTATTTTGCCATATATATCATCTGACACTTTGTATATATTTATTCCTATCGGCTTACAATTGATAAACACATTATTTTGCCAAGTTTTTATTAACGTAATTTCCGTAATATCTTCATAATTTATCGTCCTGACTAACTTACCTTTTTTATACATTTCAAGCTTTGCTTCGTAAAAAACAAAATCAAACTTAGGCGGAAGAAGAAGATTAACCCCATTTGTCCCTGTGCTTGTAAATCGTAATAATTCATTCATTTTAGTACGTTTCCTCTCTAATATATTCTTTCCACCCGCTAGTGAAAAATTATTATCATCCGTTCTTTTTGTCTGTGAAATCTTTGAAATTATTTTCGAGTTCTGCTAATTCTTTATAAAATTTGTTGAAAGGTATTCTAAATTTTTTATCATTTAGCGGTTGAACGTGTAAAAAAGTGTGCTCGTCCTGAAACATATCTAAATTTCTTCCGTCGCCTAATGTGGAATATATAAGACTAAAAAGTTCGCTAAAATCATAGCTTTTATCTATTTTATTTTGCTTACTTAAAATAATTCCATGCTTAAAAATTGTTATACTATACGGTATATATAATTTTTTTACTAAAATGAAAAGCATAAGCACAAGCAATAATGCCGATAAAACAAAAAACGTAACACCTACGCCCCATTCTTTGTCAATTAGTAACACTATGCTTACAAGAAAAAGAAAAAGCGGAAAAACTAACGAAATAATAATAAAGGCTAAAGGCGCATAAATCCTCGTCTTACTTGGCTCTTTTTCCCATACAAACTCACCATAAATATGATTTTTCTTAACAATTTTGCTCATTAGCCTACACCATCTATGCAATTCCGATTACTAAAAGTATTACTCCAATTCCCAGCGTTATAAATGAGTAGTATTGAACCGGTAATTTCCAAATAGTATGCAAATTCTTAGCGTAAACAGGTTCATTTGTTTCCGGTACGACACCTATTTGCTTTTCTGCGTTTACTTTTTTACCTAAAAACCAATATATTGGACTGGATAAAATAAACCCACCGGATAAAACAAAAAGAGTTTGCAGCCTGCGCTCTGCCATAGCAATCTCGTTCGCTGCATCGATTGCCCCTAAGTTTACACCGAATATTGGCGAAATTATAAACGCGAGTAAAATAGCTATTGGCGCGATAAGTAAAAATAGCATACCTTTTCCTGTATATGATATTATCATAGCTTCTCCTTTGAAATAACAAAATTCGACATTTTTGGCAGGGGCAGAAGGACTTGAACCCTCGACCTACGGTTTTGGAGACCGGTATCCCTATCCCTCTAACCCCTTGATATCACTTGGGTTTCCCGCGACGGGGGCAGGGGCATCTCCCTATAATCTCCTATCGCGTGAAAATGTCGGAATTGTGGTTCTGAAACAGGCTATACGCTAATGTCTTTTTCTTGTAAAGACCGTATCTCCTGTACCTCATTATTATAGCCCTTGTTAGTGAAAAAGTCAACCTTCGAATCGTGCTTTAATAAGAATAGTAAATTCCCAAAGTAAGAGCAACAGTGGCGTAGGGGGTGGCATTTAGTAGGGGAAATAAAATATGGTAGCATTAAGTCCGGGAAATTTTCTATTGAAAGGAAGAATACAATGCCGGGCTTAAGAG
>WRMH01000016.1 GCA_009777235.1 Oscillospiraceae bacterium | reverse complement strand
ATTTTATCCTTGTCGGCGGCGGCGACGTTTTGCATTTCGTTTTGCAAATCGTTAATCGTTGTGAGCAGTCTGCCGTAAAGCTCATTGATGTTGTTTGCAAGCTCCCCGATTTCGCCGGAAGATTTTACATTGCATTTTGCGTCCGGTGCAAGCGTTCTCATGTCGAGTGCCGCTTCCCCAATGGTTTTGACAGGCGCGGTGATTGTTTTGGCGTATATAAATGAAGCGACCGCGCTCAAAACTAAACTAATCAGCAAAACATAGGGCAGCACACCCAAAAGCACATCGCTTGCCTCATCAATCGGCTGCATGGATGAGGAGAGGTTGAGCGTGAGCGTGTTACCAACGGAATCAGTCAGCGTTTGTGAACCGTCAATAAGTCTTGTTGTTATGGTTATGCTTTCGGCGGGATAATCGAAATGACCGCTCTGCACCCGTGCCACCGATACGCCGATTGCCCGTGAAAAAAGAATCTCGCCGTATTTGTCAAGCAGAGTGATACTGTACTCATGCGATACCGCGAACTGCTCCAAAGCCTCTGTCATTTCACAGGTGTCTTTGTTGTTAAGCGAAGAAACAAGGCTGTCTAAATCTCTGTTTAACGCGTCTTGCTTATAATTTTTGTAAAATCGGGGTAGTAATACGCTGATAAGCAAAAAGGCAATGACGATTATTCCGATAATGAGCGACAGAGAGCTTACAAATGTTTTCGGAAATATTTTCATTGCCGCGCCTCCAATGGAGTGCCGGGTGCGTCGCACCTTACAACAAATCTATATCCGACATTCTTAACGGTTGCAATGCAGTCCGAGTCCAATTTCTTACGGATATTTTTGATATGCGTGTCAACCGTTCTGTCGGAAGAAACAGTATCAAGCCCCCATACGTTATCGAGAATCTGCCCGCGCGACACCACCTTGCCCTCGTTTTCGGCAAGAAACTTGAGTATGTCAATTTCTTTCGTTGTAAAATCTAAAGGACGATCATCTTTGCTCACGGTGTATGCAGAAAAATCAACAACAATATTTCCGATGGACAAAACAGTATTGTTAATGGGAGCGGCGCGTTTCAAAAGTGCTTCTACCCGTTTAACTAATACAGCAGGGGAGAATGGCTTAGTTACATATTCGTCAACCTGCAAGTCGAAACTTTTAATTTGCGTGTATTCATCACCGAGCGCGGTCAGCATGATGACGGGAATGTTCGTGAGTGAGCGGATATACTTCAAAACCTCAAGTCCGCTTTGCTTCGGGAGCATAATGTCAAGCACAGCCATGTCAATCTTGTTATCATAAAACACCGTTTCGGCTGCCTCGCCGTCGAAAACAGACAGGACATTGTACCCTGCGTCTTTGAGAAACTCGGTAATAACTTGGTTTGTGTTCTTATCGTCCTCGACAACTAAAATCGTTTGCATGACGAAGCCTCCATAATTTGGGTTTGACAAAATTTAATACGCAAATTATAACACGCAAATATGAAGTTGGCGTGAAGTTTTCGTGTCCGCTCACTAAATTCAATCCGAAACCTTGATTTGGTGCTCACTATAGAAATTGGATATAAAAATAAATGCGATTGGATATAAAAAAATAAATGTTGACGGAAAGCGGATTGAATGTTATTATCATCTGGCGAAAATAATCTTTATGTTTTGCTTTGTTTTAAACATACGAGACACGGGAGGTTACCCAAGTGGCCAAAGGGGGCAGACTGTAAATCTGTTGTCAGTGACTTCGGTGGTTCAAATCCACCACCTCCCACCAAACATAAAGGCATTGCAATCGCGGCGGTTGCAATGCCTTTTGCTATGCGTACTCTACACCCTACAGCATCTTAATAAAATTTTTCTGATCCTTGCGGTCTGTATAGCCGCAGGCTTTATAAAATTCATGGGCTCCGGTTCTGTATGCGCTACTCACTAAGCGGACGCCGATTGAATTAGCGTTTCTTGCCCAGTTTTCAACGGCGGTGACCAACGCCTGCCCGATACCTTTACCTCTGTGATCCTCATCAACGGCCAAAGCGAGGATATTTTTTAGTGAATCAGAATATGAACAGTCGTAATCCGTGGCATGAATATATCCGACAACCTCGCCGTTTACTTCCGCGACAAGCAATCGGGCATTTTGGTTATTTATAATAAATGCCACCCGTTTTCTGGTTTTATCTATGGGATAGTCATACCCAAGGCTAAATGTGTTGAGCAGATGGATGGCTATCGCGTCATTTACGGTGGCGGCCCGGATATGTGCCGATTGAGTATTGTCCAAAATTAAAAAGCCTCCCAAAACGAGTTTTTGCATATCGTGTCTTTTGATATAGCCTATTGCATACGCAAAATATAGCACAAATCAGCGTTAATGTAAACGCGCTATATTATTGAGTTGCAGGATTGCAGTGATAACATGGTTGAGGGCGGAGAAGGGAGTGTGGAGAAGTGAGCGCGGGTGCTATGGCTGCTAAGAACGTGTTGCAGGCACTGTAAGCGGACGGCTTGTCAGCGAAACAACCAGATCGCGAAGCACCACGAAAATTACCGCCGCAATTGCCAGCGCGGCTATCTTATAGTCAAAAATGTGTATGTACTCCATGACGAGCCATGCGTAAGCGAGAAATGAGCCGAAAACGCAAATAACGGGAACAAACCATCTGCGCTTGTCGTACAAAAACAATACAAGAGCCAAAATATCGGGCATATAGAAGAACCGGTCGTGCATTTGAGGGAGTAAAAACGGCATAATTATAGCGAACAAAAACGCAAGGCGTACAAAGTCAACGGTGTTTTCAAGCTCTTTGCGATGAACATAGGCAAAGTAGAGCAAACCGAGGACGGCGACTCCCGCGGCATAAAGGCCGACCGTCTTGAAATTTGCAAACTCCACATTTTGGAAAAATTGCCATATGTTGACGGCGTTTAGCGTGAGATAATGATAGGTGTTTGTTTGCTTGAGATAGACAAACAGCAAATCCTCTATGGGATAACCCGCGAGAAACGCAGGAAAAAGCATACCAAGATAAACGGCAAAAAAGACCCAAATGTCTTGTAATTGCAGTTTCTTTTTTATGACGAAAACGGCAAAAATCGGCATGATGAAAGCGGCTTGCAGCTTAAAGGATAAGGCAAGCGCGATAAACGCGAAAGCCGTACGGCTTCGCGAGGTGAGGGCAAAGTAGAAAGCTCCGACGGCAAAGGCGGTATAAATCGAATCGCATTGCCCCCACATTGAGCTGTTGATAATAACGGTGGGGACGGAAAACGCGAGTAAAAACGCGAGTATGTGCATATTGACGCTTTTTGTTTTCAGCGAAACGAGCTTCATCACGAAATACGCAAGGACGGCGTCGAAAATCACGGATAAATATTTGATAAGATATAGGTCTGATATGTTCAGTCTCGCGAAAATATTCAAAAAGTACATATAGGGCGGATTATAATTGCCGACTTTCACGCCCAATCCTTCCCAAAATGACATTTCCCTATATTGCGAGACCCAGCGGCCAAGCGAGTGGATGTAGTCAAAGGATTCATAGTAAAACAGGGCGTTTCGCACAATGAGAAGAGCTGATAGGGCGACGGCCGAAAATAAAAAAGCGGATATAAGCTCAGGCATACTCATTTGTTTTGCGTCTGCGATGCCGGTGCCATCGCGGTTTAATTGTGCGCCGTTTTGAGACTGGGTTTGAATGTCATTTTCGTTTATCATATAAAAAGCCCATTCCTTTCTGCTTTAAACATGGTATAATGTTCATGGTATAATGTTAGCACATAAAAAAGTTTATTTCAATCCGGGTGTGTACCGCACCGAAAGGAATCTCCAAACAATGACACTTTACGAAGAACTCAAAGAACGCGGCCTCATAAAGCAAGTAACTAACGAACCTATAATAGGCGACATGATTAACGCCGGAAAAGCGATATTCTATATCGGCTTTGACCCGACCGCCGACTCGCTTCATGTCGGGCACTTCATGGCGCTTTCCTTTATGAAGAGGCTTCAAATGGCGGGCAACAAGCCAATCGCGCTCATAGGCGGCGGTACGGGCATGATCGGCGACCCGTCGGGCAGAACGGATTTGCGCGACATGATGACGGTCGAGGTGATTAACCATAACGCTGATTGCTTTAAGGCGCAAATGTCGAAATTTATTGATTTTTCGGAAGATAAGGCGATTATGGTAAATAACGCCAATTGGCTCTGCGGGCTTAACTACATAGATTTTTTGCGCGAGTTTGGCGGCGCTTTTTCGGTAAACAAAATGCTTGCGGCGGAATGTTACAAGAGCCGCATGGAAAAAGGTTTGTCGTTTCTTGAGTTTAACTACATGGTATTGCAAAGCTATGATTTTTATGAGCTTTACAAACGCTATGGGTGCAATATGCAGTTTGGCGGCGACGATCAATGGTCAAATATGCTCGCGGGCACAGAGCTTATCCGCAAAAAACTCAGCGTTGACGCGCACGCGCTGACAATTACGCTGCTGCTCAACTCCGAAGGGAACAAGATGGGCAAAACCGCAAAAGGCTCTGTCTGGCTTGACCCGGGCAAAACAACGCCGTTTGAGTTCTATCAATATTGGAGAAATGTTGCCGACGGCGATGTTATAAATTGTTTAAAAATGCTGACGTTTTTACCGCTCGGGCAGATAAAGGAGATGGAGTCTTGGAGCGGTGAGAAATTAAACGGCGCAAAGGAAATACTTGCCTATGAGCTGACCGCGCTCGTGCACGGTAAAAAAATCGGCGAAGAGGCGCGTGAAACGTCAAAAGAGCTTTTCAAATCGGGCATGGCCTTAGATATGCCGACGCTGACGCTGACGGATGCCGATTTTGGCGGCGATGGCAACACGACCGGCGGCAGAATTGATATTTTATCCTTGCTTGTAATGTCGGGTCTTTGCCATTCAAAGACTGAAGCTCGGCGCAATGTTGACCAAGGCGGAGTAGAGGTAAACGGCGAGGTTGTGAAAACAATTTCAGCCTCGTTTGCAAAAAATGATTGCTGCGGCGACGGTCTGATAATACGCAGAGGCAAGAAAAACTACAGGAAAATTATTGCGGTGTGAACGTCAGCGTGAGGCGGCGTTATTTTCCCGCCATACAGGCAGCAACAGATACGCGCCCGGCTGCGCGAAAGACGTTTTGACATTGACGGAGAACATATATGAAGATTGCCGATACGAAAAACTCATGTTGCGCACAAGCCGGAGACCGGGAATATGACGATTGGCGCGGCATAATATCAAACGTCAAGGTCTATGACATTGACGAATGTATTAAAGCGTCAAAATATCCGATGGCCACCGACACCGGAGAAGTTGACGATCAAATAACCGGCACACAGCTTAAACTTACCCAATCGGGCAAGGGTGAAGGCCACGATCAGTTTTTGACCGGAATCCGCGTCAATTTTGACCTGACATGCAGTATAAAAATGTGGACGGAAGCGGAAAGATACAGGTTTCTTGAATTTGTGTCGTCGCAGTCCACGATGCACCGCATAGCCAAATTTGATTTGGACAAGCAATATATGAAATATGTAGACCCGCGTATTGTTAAAATAATGAACGAACTCAAAGATACATATAACGACATTGAGGATAAAGCCTCGCAGGAAGCAAAAAACGCGTATCTAAAGCTCCTATACTCAAACCCATGCGGCTTTAAACTCACGGCAAGGCTTACGACCAATTACCGCTCGCTCAAGACGATCTATTCGCAAAGACGCTCGCACAGATTACCCGAGTGGCAGCTTTTTTGTGATTGGATCGAGACGCTTCCCCATGCCGCCGACTTTATAATCGGCTCCAAGACGGAAAAACGCGCCAAAAAACTTGACGCCTAAGAGCCGACGCGCTTTTGGGCAATCATTTCGCTCCCGGTTTTGACCGAATCTATGCCGTATTTGCGTTGAAGTTTCATGATAGCGGCATCTTTTTTTTGCGCTTGCCCGTCAGTTTCCGAATCAAAGAGAGAAGCCTGCCTTGAAACCGTATCGGTAAAACCGCCGAGCGAGATTCCGACCAGCCTGACCGGACGCTTCTCAATTTTATCGAGCAAGGCTGCGGCCGTGCCGTAAATATCGTCCGCTTTGTTTGTGCCCTCACCGCTCACAGAGCGGGTTATCTTTGTCATGCCCTTGTATGTGACCTTTAACGTGACCGTGCGGCAAAAAACGCCCTCAAGCCTTATCTGGAAACTTAGCTCCCGCGCTATCAGACGGAGCACGTCTTTTAGGTATTCAAAATCCGATATATCCTGCTGGAAGGTTTGCTCTTTACCCAGTGAGCGGGATTTAGACTGGGCGGCCACCTCGCGGTTATCAATGCCGTCGGCCAAATCCACGATATGCCTGCCGTGGTTGCCCAGCGTGCGGATGATCGCTTGCCGGTTGGCGTAAATGTCCCGGACAGTATGGACCGCGAGCTTTTGCAGCTCGGCGGCGGTTTGCGCCCCCACGCCATATATGATCCTCACGTTTCGGTCAATGATAAGGTTCCTCAAAGACTCGGGATTATTTATTTCAAAAAAGCCGTCGGGCTTTTTTTCTTCACTGGCAAGTTTTGCAGACATCATGGAATAACCGATACCCACAGAGCAGGTGAGTCCGGTACGGTCTTTGGTTTTCGCCTTTATTTCATGCCCTATCTTTGCCGCGCCGCCAAATACTTTCATGGTGAGGGTCACGTCCAAAAAGCCTTCATCGAGCGAAACAGATTCGACGATATTCGTGTAGCTGTTCCAAATATCATGTATCAGTTCGGAAGCCTCTTCATATTTGCGTATATCCGGGCGCATATATATCCCGTCCGGGCAGAGGCGGTGCGCCTCGCTTATGGGCATGGCAGAGCGCACGCCATATTTTCGGGCTTCGTAGCTGCAAGTAGATACCACGCCACGCTCGCCCGGCAGTGCGCCGATAATCAGAGGTTTGCCGAGGAGGTTCGGGTCATCTCTGACCTCGACGGCGGCATAAAATGCATCCATATCCACATGAATAATCGTCTTGTCCACTTTGACACCTTGTATAATGATTATGAAAAGTTGATTTGTTCAAACTCGCAAATGTCATAATAACCGAGCCTTGAGTAAATGCCCCGGGAAGTCTTATTGGCGGATTCGGCAAACAGGCAGCAAAATGTTTTTTTACGCGCCAAAATCGAATTGGATAACTCGCCGACTACCGCGGTAGCGTAACCGTGTCCTCGGTATAGCGGCGGAGTATATACCCAAGTTATTACGCCGCCGTTTGGCGTTTTGCGCCCGTAAACCGCCTGAGATACGGGGACGCCGTCTTCCCAGATGTAATGGATATCAAGCCCGAGGCGCGTCCGTATGCGCTCTTTGTTTTCGGCGAAAGAAAATTGGTGCGCCGGGACGCGGCAATCGGCGGAAAACGCCTGTTCCCAAAACGGCACGAATGAAAGATCGTCTTCGGCAAGCTCCCTGCATATACCGGAAGGCTTATCATACTGTGCCGGCTTTGTTAATTTCATGAGATGCATAGGCACTCTTACAAAGGTATCCGCACCGCCCTTGGCAAAAGCGTTGGCAAAGCTGTTTGCCAGTTCGGTTTTCGCAAAAACGCCGGACGGATCAAATCCTATATTATGCAGCATATCAGAGAGCAGCCCGACAGAGTCGCGGAGGCAAGAGGATGCGGCGCGGCGGGGTGCGCACAGCAGCATATTGAACGGCTTCGTGCAAAGCGCGACAAGCGATATGCCGCCTTGCGCGTCGGTAACGGTGGCCATGAGCCATCCGTCATTACTTTTTGCGTTGGCCTCGCTGATAATGCTGATGGGCAAATTATTGCATACCTCATCAGAAATCAAGATGTCAAAAACATCAGCGCGAAACTCTTCCAGACTGTCATATCGCCGAAACTTCATAGTTGTATTATTACACTATTTGCGGTATAATTCAAGTGGAAAATGCAATGCGTAGCCGTGCCGCCATGAAAAATAATCACACCCCAGACCCTTGCGCTCGAAAGGCTGTTTTTTATCCCTACGCTCAGACAAGAGGCGCATCCATGCGCCTAACTCGCGCGCTCCGCGTCCATGCTCCGCTGACGGGACAAAAATACAGCCTTCCTCACCGGATCTGGGCCGAAAAAAAACAAGAGGGCAGTATCATGAAACAAGACATAAAAGCCATTGTGCTTGCCGCGGGAAAAGGCAAAAGGCTTAGAGCGGAAGATGACGACGCGCCAAAGGTAATGCGCCGGGTATGCGGCAAGCCGATGATTTGGTATGTCCTTGACGCCTTGTCATTCGTCGAAAAAAAAGATACTATAATCGTCGTCGGATATAAGAAGGATTGCATTACCGCCTATCTCGCAAAAAAAGGCGGCGGCTATACGTTTGCGCTTCAAGCCGAGCAGCTTGGCACCGGTCACGCGGTCATGGCCGCTTCCGATAACCTTATCGGTTATACGGGAGCGTTGCTTGTATGCTATGGCGATATGCCGGCAATACAAGGCGAAACGTATCAAATGCTGCTTAGAAAGCACGTTGAGGGAAAAAACAATTGCACTTTGCTATCGGGTATTTCGGATAACACGATGTCCTATGGCAGGATTTTACGTGACGAAAACGGGGTATTTTGCCGTGTTGTAGAGGACAAAGACTGCACAGACGTGGAGCGTGAAATCAAAGAACTCAATACGGGCGTATATGTCTTTGATACGCCGATGCTGCTCAAATCGCTGAAAGAACTTAAAAACAACAATTCACAAGGTGAATACTACATAACGGATGTACCGGAGATTATGAAAGAGCACGGGGCTCGCGTCGGCGTTTATACGGCAAATTTAGGAGAAGAGATGATTGGCGTAAATACGCCAGCTGATCTCGATACGGTTGAAAAGATATTGAGGGAGCGAAGCCGTTTTTCGGCAAAATGACCGCTCCCAAGACGGAAAATGGCATATCGGAAAGGAGGCTGCAAAAGTGGCGGATCATGAACTGAGTTATGATGAGATAATGAACATTATAGAAGAAAGAGACAGGGAAGAGGAAAAGGATCGCAGGAAGAAAAAAGATTGGATTACTAAAGTGCCTGTCGCGGTAAGCCTTTTTGCGTGGTGTATTCTGACTGCTACATGGGTGGTTTTCGATTACTATAATCCGTTCAAGCGCACCATGAGCAGGGTCTTTGCCTCTACCCCAAAAGGTTTATCGGCGGAGCAGGCAGCGTCCGTGACGGCATGGCGGGGAGTTCCCGTAAATATAATGTACATAATGCTGATGTCGGCGATAGGGCTGTGCGTGGTGGCGTTTTTCGTCAACCGGCTGCGTATGCGAAGAAAGACCGATAAATACAGAAAAACCGTATTCTTTGTGGGCGGCGTTTCAATAATAGCGTTTATAGTCTTTCTGATATATTTTGTACCCATGAATATCATCGGCAATTGGAGCTGAACAAAAACACAAGCCGCCTGTTTTATTTTTTAATGCAAAAAAATATTTTTTAATCTTTTTTATCCGCATAAGATTTACAGGTATCACAATAATTCATACCTTTACAAGGCGCGGCTGATGAAATATCTACATATCAAGCGCCCGATAACCTTGTAATCCCAAAGATTTGTTGTTGACAAACGATTTTCAATCTGTATAATGACAATGCATAACATATGCGGCGCTTGCAGATAAGCGCGGATATCCTTGCTCCCGGCGCGGCTCGGGAGCCATAAACTCTCAAATAGATACTGACGAGCGATTGGTTTCGACTGTGTACGGTATAAAACAAGAGAGTAGGCCAGAAGGAGGTGTTAAGACATGGCAAAGACCACGGCCAAATACGAGTTGATGTATATCATTGACTTGGATATTGGTGACGAGCAAATCGCGGCGACGGTTGAGAAATTTAAATCTCTCATCGAAGCGAACGGAACGGTGGACGAACTTGATGAAATTGGTAAGAAAAAACTTGCATACCTGATCAATGACAAACCCGATGGGTATTATGTACTCGTCAAGTTCACATCAGTTCCGAATTTTCCCGCTGAGCTTGACCGAGTTCTCAAAATAACAGACGGCATTATGAGATCACTCATAACCGTCATCGGAGAATAGGAGAATTATTATGAACCAAATCGCAATCATGGGCAGGCTCACACGCGACCCCGAGCTTCGGGAAACGGCAAACGGCACACCGGTAGCATCATTTTCACTCGCGGTAGACAGAGGTTATACGCCAAAGGACGGCGGCGAGCGGCAGACGGACTTTATCAACTGTGTGGCATGGCGGGGAACCGCGCAATTTGTCAGCAAGTACTTTGTAAAAGGAAAGATGGCGGCAGTGACGGGACGTTTGCAGATACGCAGCTATACCGATAAAGACGGCAACAACCGCCAAGCCGCGGAGGTCGTGGCGGATAACATCTACTTTACGGGCGACAATAAGGGCTCAGACGGCAATAGAATTGCCGCAAACCCAAAAGATGATTTTGCTATCGGCAATATATCACCGGTCGAGAGTTCCGATTTTGCGGAAATTGACATGGACGACGGGGATTTACCGTTTTAATGTATTCTCAGTTTTATTTCGCGCCGCCGCGCAAAGTCTTTTTGCCAAAGAGACGTGCACTTTGGCCGCGAGGGAGAAATCATCAGCCTTAACGTAAATAAGGTTAGCACAGTTAGAGAAAGGAGGAATTAAATTGCCGGAAGACAGAGACAGAGACAGAGACAGAGACAGAGGAGACAGAGATGGCAGGCCGCAATCGCGTAAACGCAGGAAAGTATGCCAATTCTGCGCCGATAAAAGTCAAGACATAGACTATAAGGATGTCGCAAGGCTTCGCAAATGCATTTCAGAACGCGCAAAGATACTTCCGCGCCGCACCACCGGTGTTTGCGCGAGGCATCAAAGACGCCTGATGATAGCCATCAAACGCGCCCGCCAAATCGCGCTCTTGCCGTATGTATCGGATTGACGAGATGGCGTCCGCATAGCGAAATTACGTTATTTACACATTAGTACCCGCTTATTGCAACGCTTTGAGGAAATGTTTCATTATGAAACATTTCCTCTTGCTGTTGCGTCCCTTGCGCTCATTCCTCACCGGGTCGCAAGTATAACGACTGTCTGTCATGTTTTCCAAAAAAATATGACACATATCATGTAAATATGATACAATGGTCGCTGCGAATGGGTAAAAAAACGGCAAAGGAGAAAAAAATGTTACGCACACACCTTGCGACACAGCTAAAAAAAGAGAATATCGGAGAAAAAGTCCGCTTGTCCGGATGGGTAAACGCAATACGCGACCACGGCGGCGTCAAATTTATTGACCTGCGCGATTTTAGCGGGATAATGCAAATCGTATTGCACAACGACTCTATGCTGACAGGCGTAAACCGCGAAGCGGTCATATCCGTTTGCGGCAAACTTCGCGCCCGCAGTGATGATACAATAAATACAAAGCTGGAAACGGGATATATTGAAGTATATGCGGACAGTCTTGAAATACTCGGCTCTTGCAAAAATATGCTGCCGTTTGAAATTGACGAATCAAAGGCGACACGCGAAGATTTGCGCCTTATGTACCGCTATTTGGATTTACGCAACGCGAAGCTCCGCGACAACATGATATTGCGCTCCGCAATTATCGCCCATATCCGCGAGCATATGACGAAACTGGGTTTTCTCGAGATACAAACGCCGATACTTACGGCATCGTCGCCGGAAGGGGCGCGTGACTTCCTTGTGCCGAGCAGAAAGCATAAGGGCAAGTTTTACGCGCTGCCTCAAGCGCCGCAAATATTCAAGCAGCTTCTCATGGTTTCGGGATTTGACAGATATTTCCAAATCGCCCCTTGCTTTCGTGACGAAGACGCGCGCAGCGACCGCACACCCGGTGAGTTTTATCAGCTTGATTTTGAAATGGCGTTTGCCGAGCAGGAAGATGTGTTTGAAGTGACACAGTCGGTTTTATATGACACATTTACCAAATTCTCGGACAAAAAAATATCGCCAAAACCCTTCAAGCGTTTTACATATGAAGAGGCCAAGCTAAAATACGGCGGAGACAAACCAGACCTGCGCAACCCGCTTATCATTTGCGATTTGACGGAATTTTTTAAAGCTACGGAGTTTGCCTTGTTTAAGGGCAAACCTGTCAGGGGTATTGTCGCCGACTGCTCGGATAAGCCAAGGAGCTTTTTTGACAATTCACTCAAATACGCGATGGAAATCGGCATGAAAGGGCTTGGCTATCTGACGCTTACAGACGGTGATTTTAAAGGCCCGATTGAAAAATTCCTTTCACCCGGACAAAAAAGCGATCTCATAGAGCTCACAGGCATGAAAAATGGGGAAACTCTTTTCTTCATATGTGACAATGCCGCAGTAGTTGACGAGCTTGCCGGAAATATCAGAACATGGCTCGGCAAGTCGCTCGATCTTATTGATTTGAACACGTTTGAGTTTTGCTTTATCACCGATTACCCAATGTATGAATACAACCCCGAAAGCAAAAGCATTGAATTTACCCACAACCCGTTTTCCATGCCAAAGGGCGGTCTTGAAGCGCTCTCGTCAAAAGACCCGCTTGACATATACGCTCATCAGTACGATATAGTCTGCAATGGCGTAGAGCTTTCGTCGGGAGCGGTTCGCAACCATTCGCCGGAAATCATGAAAAAAGCCTTTGAAATAGCGGGATATGCGGAAGAGGAACTCTATAAACGGTTTGGCGCGTTGTATACGGCCTTTCAGTATGGCGCGCCCCCTCATGCAGGCATGGCGCCCGGTATAGACAGAATAGTTATGCTTATAGCCGGAGAAGAGACACTCCGCGATGTCATAGCTTTTCCGTTAAACTCAAATGCACAAGATTTATTGCTCGGTGCGCCAAATACCGTCACGGAAATACAACTGCGTGAAGCCAATATCAAGATAAGATAATCGGCCGTTGAAATTAGGCGCGGCTGCTTACCTGCCGGACAGGAGAGCAGCCGTGCTTGATTATAATGTAACTTACAACAAAGCGGTCATAAAATCCATTCCGAGAGCGGAGCATGGATGCGGAGCGTCCGAACCGTCTGCGCAGGGATGACGCAGTGGTTCGGGGAGGAATGATTTTATGACAGCGAAGGAATAGAAGCGGGAGACTTATGATTTTGTTAAAATCCGAAATGGGTCTTGTGCGTTTTGCCGAAACATTAAAGCTGCTTTAATGTTTTTTGCGTATTTTTTGGCAAAAATGGCGTTTATTTTGCGGTGCAAAAAAATAAATAGGTGATTTTAATGTGGAGAATATTGTAGAGATAATTTGAAAAGTTATCTGTTTTCAACATATGTAAAGTATGAATTTTCTACATTTAAAATCATAAATAAAAAAAGAAAAAAATATCGAAAAAAGTCTTGACATTAGAGTTCCTTTAATCTGTATGATTAATTTCCGTAGGAAAAGATTGCCGACAAAATACTGCCGCATATCGGGTGCAAAACTGCCGGACACGTTTTTCTTCGGAGAGGAGGAAATTATGAGTCTGGGAGAAAAATTAAGAAATCTTCGTTTAAAGACAAGACGAACGCTCGACGAACAAAGCAAATTACTGAAAGTTTCCATGAACTCCGTATATCGCTGGGAGCATGATTTAGCCATGCCGAGGCGATCGGCCCTCAAGCTGATGGCGGATTACTTCGGAGTGCCGATGGACTGGCTCTTGGCGGACAACTCCGCGGCCTCTCTCATCAATGAATCGGAGCAGACTTTACTGAGTATGTTTCGAAAATTGCCGGGCAATACGCGCTATAAGGTTCTCGGATATGTGGAACGTATATGCGTAGAAGAAAGCTCTATTGAGTATCAGCACAATATTCCGGCAAATAACGAATATAAAGATATAATGTAAATATCTGCGCCCCTTGCGCTCGAAACCGGGTCGCCAATAATAACAGATTGAAAAGCGGATAGGGGAGACGGCAAAACAATCTGTTGTGCTAAAGGGGATAAAATGGTAGAATGTAACTGACCGCAAAGCGGTCATAAAATTCATTCCGAGAGCGGAGCATGGATGCGGAGCGTCCGGAACCGTCTGAGCACGGATGACGCAGTGGTTCGGGGAGGAATGATTGAGGCAACCATCGAAACCCCTATCACGGCAATCTAACGGCAATTTTTATCTTGCTCGTTCAGGATTTTCGGAAGTTGCCTTTTTGGCGGCGAAGTAATAGAAGCGGGAGACTTGTGATTTTGTTAAATCATTCTATCATTTTTGAGGAACAGCACATATGTTTAAAATTTTGTCCGCAAAAGAGGCAATCAGCCTGATAAAAGACGGCGATACGATTGCGATAAATTCTTTTATCGCGTGGTCAAACCCGGAAGCCCTCCACGACGCCCTGTATGAACGCATCGTAGAAACAAAAACACCTAAGGGGCTCAACATTTTCTGTGCGGCCGGCTTTGGGGCATGGGATGAAAACCGTTTGGGCGACCGATATATGAGGCTCGGCGCGGTAAAGGAAGTCATAGCAGGTCATTACGGCGGTATGCCGGGCGCGGTAAAAGCGGCGCTTGCCGGAGAAATTGAAGCATACAACCTGCCGTTGGGCGTATTGTCGCAAACGGTACGCGCAGCCGCGGCGGGAAAAGATTGGATGCTAAGCGAAATCGGAATAGGCATTTTTTGCGATCCCCGTGTTGACACATACGCGCTCAATGATATTTCAAAGCGAGAGCTTGTCAAGGTCGTTGAAGTCGAAGGCAAGGAATATTTGCTTTACTACACGCCAAAACCCGACATTGCGTTTATCAAAGGAACAACCGTTGACCCGAACGGAAACATCTCATTTGAGAAAGAATACTTGATTGTTGACGCCCTTGCGGTCGCGCAAGCGACAAAGCGCAACGGGGGTACCGTCATTGTCGAGGTGGAGCGCGTGAGCCACGAATTTTCACGCCCGCGCAACGTAATAGTTCCCGGAATTCTTGTTGATGTCGTCGTAGTGTGCGATAATTCCTATGAGCACAACAGCTATAATCCCGCATTGTCGGGTGATGTTCATGTGCCCGCTACGCAAATGGATTATTACATAAACAAGCTGTCGGGAGATAATAATTTCAAAAAGCCCACCGGCAGTAAAAACCGCGACATCGTGGCTGACATAATAGGAAACCGCGCCGCAAAGGAGCTGCGCCCGGGACATACCGTAAACTTAGGCATCGGCATACCTGAAAATGTCGGAGTACACGCTTCAAAACAAGGATTGTTGAAGGATATATATATTACGGTGGAAGCGGGCGGAATTGGCGGGCTTCCGGCGCCCGGGCTTGCTTTTGGGGCGACGATTGGCGCAGATATGATAAGCGAGATGTCTACGCAGTTTGATTTTTACGAGGGAGGCGGGCTTGACATTTGCTTCCTCGGAGGCTTGGAAGTTGATATGTACGGCAATGTCAATTCGCATAAGATGGATGGTTATTATGCCGGAATCGGCGGCTTTGCCAATATCACACACGCGACGAAAAACATTGTTTTTTGCCTGACATTTACTACGAAGGGTCTTGAAATAACGAGTAAAGACGGCAAGGTAGCAATAAATCGGGAAGGCAGCATCCGAAAATTTAAACGCGAGGTATCGGCGGTGAGTTTTTCGGGAAAACACGCCATATTGCGCGGACAAAGAGTCATATATGTCACGGAACGCTGTGTGTTTGAGCTGACGGAAAACGGATTAAAGCTAATCGAGGTATATGACGGCATTGACGAGAAAAGTCAAATACGCGATATGCTTGATTTTGAAGTGTAGCTTTTCGTATTTTGCGATAGGCCGATGGAAAGGTATCCGGTACAATGCGTATAGCACTTTTTACGGACACATATTATCCGAGAATAAACGGAGTGGCGACATCTGTCCTCATGCTGAAAAACAAGTTTGAAGCAATGGGGCACGATGTGCTTATTGTGACGACCACCGACCCGGATGCCTCGCTGATTGAAGAGAATATTATAAGGATTTCCAGTATTCCGTTTAGGACACAACGGCTCGGCGCGGTCGCGGGCCCGAAAATCACTAAAAAAATCCGGGAATTTGCCCCTGAAATTATCCATACACACTCGGAATTTACACTGGGTAATTTAGGCCGCGCAATGGCAAGAAAACTTAAAGTGCCGTATGTTCACACCATGCATACCGTTTGGGAGTTTTATACCGAGCACCTTATCCGTCTTGACGTGCTCGAACCGGTATTGCAGGCCGCCGCACGAAAATATACAGCAATGACGTGCAATAAAGCGTACAGAGTCATCGTGCCGACAAAAAAGGTCATGGATTTGGTGCGCTCTTACGGAGTTTTACGAAAAATCGTCGTAATACCCACGGGAATCGAGCTTGACAGGTTCGCTCCCGAAAAGTGCGATGCAAAGCAGATTAAAGATATACGCGCACAGCTTGGCATACAAGACACAGATAAGGTCCTAATCAATATAGGCAGGATCGAAAAAGAGAAAAATTTAACTGAGCTTATTTTGCTGTTTCAAAATTATTTGCTTGCCAATAATGACGTTAAGCTGGTTTTTGTCGGAGACGGAACGGCAAAAAAAGATTTGGAAAAATACGCTGCGGATGTGGGGCTGCAAGACCGGGTGATATTTGCGGGTGAAAAGCCGTGGAGCGAAATAAATATGTATTACAGAATCGGGGATGTATTTGTCGGTTCGTCCATCAGCGAGGCGCAAGGTCTTACATATATTGAAGCGATGGCGTCCGGGCTTCCTATCATAGCAAAAGAAGATCGCTGCTTGGAAAATGTTTTGAGCGTCGGCGAAAACGGTTATATGTTTACCGGCGAAGAGAGCCTTGTGGCGGCGGCTGACTCACTGCTTTGCGACTTGGAAAAACGCCGCAGTTTTTCGGCGCACGCCTCCCGGTCGGCTCAGACATTTTCGTCTCAGGCATACGCCGAAAATGTCCTCGCTTTATATAAAGAACTCATAAAATAAGCGCGATATATGTGATTTTGTTAGACCAGGCGCATTATATGACCTGATTTTGTCAATATATGGAGAAAATATGGACTATATAGGTATCGCTATAAGATTTCTCGGCAGCTTTGGACTGTTCATTTTCGGAATCAGCCTTTTATCGCGCGGGCTTCAAAAAACAGCGGGAAGCAAAATGAAGCGTATTCTCGCGGGAGTTTCAAAAAACCGTTTTAGCGGAGTTCTTTTTGGGGCGGGCGTTACGGCATTGATTCAAAGCTCGGCGGCGACGACCGTCATGGCCGTAGGGTTTGTGAATGCCGGGATCATAGCCTTGCCGCAAATTGTCGGGATTATAATGGGGGCGAATGTAGGTACGACCATGACCTCATGGCTTGTATCGAGCGTGGAGTGGGCGGAATTTCTGCGCCCTGACGCGATTGGCGCGGTTTGCGCGGCGGCGGGGGCGCTTTTGCTGCTCTTTTCAAAGGGGAAGCGGATAAGGAACATCAGTGAGGTCATAGTGGGTTTTGGCGTCTTGTTTTTGGGGCTTTCGCAGATGCCCGCGGCTTTGAGGCCGCTTGCGGAGCTTGATTTTGTCGGAGAGTTATTTCTCACAATGGGCGCAAATCCGATTCTTGGTATCATTGCGGGAGTCATAGTTACGGTCATTATTCAAAGCAGCGCGGCGTCAATCGGCATACTTCAGTCTATGGCGCTGGCGGGACTTGTGCCGTGGAACGCGGCCATATACATTGTTCTCGGCCAAAATCTCGGAACCTGCCTCACCGCCGTAATATCCGCCATAGGCGCGACAAAAAACGCAAAAGCGGCGGCATATATTCATTTGGTGTACAATATTATGAGCGCGGCGGTGTTTGGCGTTGCCTCGGTAATATTCTTTACCTTTATAAATGGAGCGGCGGGCGCGTTTGCGGTCAGCGCGACCAATATCAGCATGATACATACCGGCTATAATATCGCCTCAATAATCTTACTGTTCCCGTTTGGCAAAATCATATTGAAGATTTCCGGGAAGATGGCCGGTATCGGAAAACCCGGCGGTGAAAATGACGAATCCGACCTGCCGGAGCTTGACGAGCATATTTTGCAAACCCCGCAATATGCTTTGGAAAACAGCAAATCCGCGATTTTGAAGCTGATGAGATTTATGCGCGCAAATCTCGTGGTTGGGATAAGCCTTTTTCTGGAAAAGGATTATAAAAAAACGGGCGCGTTTTGGAAGCAAGCGGAGCGGATAGAAAAAATCAACACGGGGATCAGCGAGTTTTTGACAGAGCTTTACAATACAGGCTTAAGCAGTGATGAAAGCGTATTGGCGGCGGCATATATACATATCACCATCAGCCTAAAGCGTATAAGCAATAGGGTAAAAGGCTTTACCGCGCTTGCCGCGAGCCTGCGTGACAGCGGGATAAAGGATAGCTATGCAGGGGCGCGCAAGGTCATGGAGCTATATGAGCGGACAATGCTCTGCTACAAGGATATGATCGGCGCTTTTGAATCGGGCGATACTGATTTGATCAATAAAACCATGTGCGAGGCGGATAATATTGATAAGCTGCGGGTGCGTTTTAAGGCGGAGCATTTTAAGCCGGTCTCGGGCAAAGAGCATAAGGTCGAAATCGGTATGCTATACTCGGAGGCGGCCAGGCATTTAGCCCGCATTACGCACAATATAAAAAGCGTCGTTGAGACGATCCCTCACACGGAAAAACCCGAAGAGGCTATCGGCGAAGCCTTTATAAGAAGATAGGCAGACTCGCAGGACCCGGTCAGCGCGGCGACAAAAAAGCGCGGTATAAAAAATAGTAAAGAATACAGAAAAGAGGATAAAAAATTGATAGGTGATTTTAAGCGTTACGACATGACCCGGAGACCAAACAGGCAGTGGCATATACTGCGGCCCATTACATGGCTTCTTAGCTATCCCGATTGTATCATGCACAAGGCGCGGATAAATAAGGACGGTATTCCGGCAGATTTAAAGCCTCCGTACTTTTTGCTTTGCAATCACAATTCTTTTTTAGATTTTAAGGTCATGACAAAAGCGGTTTTTCCGCATAGGGCAAACTATGTGGTTGCCATAGACGGGTTTTTGGGTCGCGGCTGGCTGCTTAGAGCTGTCGGATGCATATGCAACCGCAAATTTGTCAGGAGCTTTAACTTGGTTATAAATATGATGAAAGCAAAGGACAACGGAGATATTGTCGCGCTTTTTCCCGAAGCGCGTTACTCTTTGTGCGGAACTACCGCGATAATACCGCCGTCGCTCGGCAAGATGGTAAAGAAAATGAACATCCCGCTCGTTGTGCTTCTCATGCACGGGCATCATATCAACTCTCCCTTTTGGAATACCGGAAATCGCAAGGTCAAGCCTGTTGAGTCGGAAATGAAGCTGATCTGTACGGTCTCCGATGTACAAAAACTTTCTGTCGAGGAAATCAACGAAAAAATCACTCTCGCGTTTCAATATGATGAATATGCGTGGCAAAAAGAGCGTGGCATACGCATAAAATCAAAGAAGCGAGCCGAAGGGCTGCACAAGGTTTTATATCAATGCCCCGCTTGCAAGGCGGAGTATCGCATGTCGTCTTGCGGCATTTTGCTCCGGTGCGATGCGTGTGGCAAAGAGTGGGAGATGAGCGAGCTTGGCGAGCTTTCCGCACTCTCGGGCGATACGGAGTTTTCGCACATTCCCGATTGGTACGAATGGGAGCGCGGAAATGTGCGCGAAGAGGTAGCCGAGGGCAAGTATTCATGGACTTGTGAAAAAGTGCGCGTTGAGTCGCTGCCAAATGACAAGAAGTTTATCGTGTTTCCCAATCGCGCCAAGCTCACGCATGGCATGGACGGATTTTCTTTGTCCGGCTCATACAACGGTGAGGATTATGACATACACTGGCCGGTGGCGGGTATGCACGCCTGCCATATCGAGTATGATTATTTTGGGCGCGGGGATTGCGTCGATCTTAACACAAACGACGATACGTTTTATCTATTCCCGGAGGAGGGCGATTTTGCCGTGACAAAAATAAGCCTTGCCGCCGAAGAGCTTTACAAAAAGCGCACTGTGTAAAAATGCGGACTTTCGAGCCCGAAATCAACAAGTGCTCAGTATTCTTGCGGACATGGGGTCAATGGCGATAGAGGCGGCGTCGCTTGAGCTTTTTGGTTCGCCGCTCATAAGGTCTGTAAAGCTGCCGCTCATGTGCGCGGCGAGATTGACAGTTTCGCCTTGCCCGCCGATATTGACCGCGATATAGACACGCTCGTCCCCAAACGCGCGTTCAAAAACATACGGCTTTTGATACTCGAGGCTTATCTGCCTGTAAGCACCGTATTTTAGGGCGTTGCTTTGGCGGCGCACATCCGCCAGCTTTTTGATATATGAGCAAAGCCAAGTCTCATCGCCGGGCGGATTTTCTATGTCTATATAAGGGCGCAGCGGCGCGTCAGAGCCAGGTATCGCTTTTCCCTGTATGCCCCATTCACTGCCATAATATACAGACGGGATGCCGGGCAAAGTAAAAAGGAGCGCATGGAGAGTTTTCAAAAAGCCGGGACTTCCGATATTGCTCGCTATGCGCGGCTGGTCGTGGTTGTCTATGAAATTATATAAAGGCAGGCCGTTTTGCGGCTGTGAGTTTTGCACGGCGTGCGCAAGCTCATAGAGATTATTATCGTTATGGCTGGAAAACAACGCTTTATAGAGAATATAATTTGTGACGCTGTGGAGCGTGTTTTCGTTTACCCATCTTGTATAGTCTCCGTGCACGACCTCTCCCATAAGCCAAAAATCGGGCTTCATGTCCAAAGCTGCGCGGCGCAAGTCCCGCATAAAGCCAAAATCAAGGGTGTTGGCGGCGTCAAGGCGCATACCGTCAATATCAAATTCGCTTATCCAAAAAGAAAGGGCGTCAAAGAGATAGCCGCGAACCTTTTCGCTGTGGAGATTAAACTTTGGAAGCGAAAAATGACCGCTCCAAGTGTCATATGTGAAATCATCGCCGAGCGGGCTTTGATGGCCAAAATCCACCCCGGAAAACCACTCGGCAAAATCCCTGTTGCCGTTTTGCAGCTCTTTGAACGCAAAAAAGTCACGTCCGCAGTGATTAAACACGCTGTCTAAAAGCACCTTGACGCCGTTTTCATGGTATAGGCGCACAAGGTCTTTAAACTCTTCATTTGTGCCGATTCTGTTATCTATCGTAAAGTAATCCGTCACATCATAGCCATGTGAGCGGGCTTTTAAAATCGGGCTGAAAAGCACGGTATTGCAGCCGAGCTTTTTGATATGCGGCAGCCATTTTTCAAAGACGGCAAAGGTGTGTTTTTGCTCGCGATAATCATTTTCAAAGCTCGCGTTCGCGATTGACGGTGAGAAAACGTGGTAAATAATTGCATCCTGATACCAATGTCTTTCCATAATAATCCTTCTTTTGTTTTTTTTGTCAGATGAGGGCAACGAGAATTATACCCTCCTGCCGGAGCGCGGTCAAGTGTCATTTTATTTTGCATTTTACGCAATTATTTTCTTTTTAGTCATATTAAGTTCACAAATTGATGATAATGTACATGCTGCACATACGGAAAATATATTTACCGTTCATTAAATAAGGAAAGAGAAGAAATAATGCTGCGTCTGAAAAATATAACAAAATCCTACACTACTGCCGGGTTTACGCAAAACGCGATGGACGGCGTTTCCGTAGCCTTTCGCGATAACGAGTTTGCGGCGGTGCTCGGTCCGTCAGGCTCGGGAAAGACCACTATGCTCAACATCATCGGCGGGCTTGACAGATATGATTCCGGTGATCTTGAGATTGACGGAATTTCTACGGAAAATTACAAAGCTCATGATTGGGATACATACAGAAACAATCGTATCGGCTTTGTATTTCAAAGCTATAACCTGATTCCGCATCAAAGCATATTAGCCAATGTAGAGATTGCCTTGACACTCAGCGGCGTCGGAAAACGCGAACGCCGCAGACGCGCAAAAGAAGCTCTGGCGGAAGTTGACCTTAGCGACCATATGCGCAAAAAACCGGGTCAGCTCAGCGGCGGTCAAATGCAGCGCGTCGCCATTGCGCGAGCGCTGGTCAATGACCCGGAAATCCTGCTTGCCGACGAACCCACCGGAGCGCTCGACACAACAACGAGCAAACAGGTTCTTGAGCTACTCACAGAAATAGCGAAAGACCGTTTAGTCATTATGGTCACGCACAATAACGAGCTTGCGCAGCAATACGCAAACCGTATCATACATCTCACTGACGGGCGCGTCACATCCGACGACCGCCCGTTTGACCCTGACGAGGAACCGGAGCGCGAGGCACGCAGCGCGCGGCGCGCGGGTATGTCCTTTCTCACCGCGGTTGCCCTCTCTTTTAGCAATCTCATGACAAAGAAAGGCCGCACATTCACCACCGCGTTTGCCGGGTCTATCGGAATTATCGGAATCGCGACGATTTTGGCTTTTTCAAATGGCATAAATAACTATATTAAAACTATGGAAGAGGAGACCTTGAGTATCTACCCGCTCTCGATACAGGAACAGGGCTTTAATCTGTCAATGTTTTTTGGCGCGGACGAAAACGAAGACCAAGCGAGCATAAGAGGCAATCGCCCGGAGCGTCCGCCAAACACGGTTCGGGAGATACAGATCATGGAAACAGTCTTTTCCACACAGCGCATCAACGATCTTGCTTCTTTTAAGCTATATCTTGATGAGAACAGCCGGGAGTTGGATCAATATGTCAGCGCGGTTCATTACCTGTATGACATAACTCCGAATATTTATTTGCCCGACACATCCAAAGGTATTGAGCAGATAAACCCTGACTCAATATTCAGCGCGATGATGGGCGGCGCTGACATGGCGGCGTCGGGCGGAATGAGCTTCATGCCAAGTATGCAAATCTTCAATGAGTTGCCGAGCAACCCCGTTTTGTATGACACGCAGTATGATCTTCTTGCGGGATATTGGCCGGAAAAACACGACGAAGCGGTATTGGTGCTTGCTTTTGGCAACAGGGTAATGGACTTTACGCTATACTCTTTGGGTATTCGCGACCGCGATGAAATGCGGGCGATGCTCGAGTCTGTCATGCAAAGAAGCGATATCGGCATAGAGCTTTCGGAAAGCAAGGGTTTTTACGAGTATGACGAGCTGATGGTATCGTTCAAAGTAATAATCCCCGCGCAAACCTATCAATATGACGAAACCTTTGATGTTTGGATAGATAAATCCACGGACGAATCCTATATGAAAGAACTGATAGCAAATAGCTTAGACCTAAAAATCGTAGGTATAGTAGCGCCAAATCAAGACGCGACCTCAACCGTCCTCTCGGTGGGCGTAAATTACACGCCCGCGCTTATCAACTATTTGATCGAAAGCGCGGCCGAGACGCCCATAGTAAAACAGCAATTGGAAAATCCGGATATGAATATCATTACGGGAAAAACATTTAGGGAGGAAAGGGAAAACAGGCAATCCTCTTTCGATTTTTCAAAGGTTTTTTCGGTAGACGAGGATGCGATCCGTTCCGCCATGAACATGGAATCGCTTTTCGACGCGCTGAATTTTGACGGCATGGAGGGCGGTTTCTCCTTAGACGGCGGCATAGACCTCGGCGGTTTTGATTTTAGCGGTATGGATATTGGAAATATTGATTTTAGCGGCATTGATTTTGGCGGTTTTGATCTCGGCGGTCTATCGCTTGATATTGACATGGCCGCGATGCCGCCGCCGGAACTCGACATAGGGGCGCTTGCTATGGTGATAGCGTCGGAGGTAAACATCCCGCCGGATGCCTTAAGCAACATTATGACCGGCGTAATGGGCGGCTTTTTCAGCAGCATGGACATACCCTCCGTTTTCTCAAGCCCCAATCCTGCGGGGGGCATGACAGAGGCATTTAACGCATACCTTGAAAGCCCGCAAGTGCAAGCCGCGGTCATGGCGGAGCTTGCAAATTATATAGACCCAAGTGCGCTTGAAGCGGAGATAGCGGCGGCTGTGCAGGGTTTTATGATGATTTCAATGCAAGAGTATATGCAGCAAATGATGACAATGATAGAAATGCAAATGGCGGCGGCCACGCAGAGCGCGGCGGATCAAATCCAAGCGTCCGTGCAGGCCTCAATCAGGCAGATGACAAACCAAATGACAAATCAAATGACCAGACAGATTGAAAGGGCTATGCAAGGAGTGTCCGAGCAGATTGAAGAAAGCATTGCGGGAGTATTTAATGACATGGCCGCGCAAATGGAAGCGGCTATGGGAGATTTTGACGCAGAGGCTTTGGCGGAGGCGTTTACGATTGAGTTTAGCGAAGAAATGATTTATGAGCTTATGACGTCGGTAATGAATCAGACGACGACTTCATTTGACGGCAATATGACATTATTTGGATATGCCGAAATAGCCTCGCCAATGCAAATCAGGCTTTATCCGCGCAGCTTTGAGGCCAAGCAAGAGATTCTTGATACATTGGAAAGATACAACAAAAACATGGAGGACGCCGGAGAGGAAGAAAAGGTCATACACTTTACGGATATTGTGGGGCTTATGATGTCTACCGTCACCGATATAATTGATATCGTAAGCTACGCGCTCATATCTTTTGTATCCGTAGCTCTTGTGGTTTCGTCAATTATGATAGGCGTTATAACATTTGTTTCTGTCCTTGAACGTAAAAAGGAAATCGGCATTTTACGTGCCGTCGGCGCCAGCAAAGCAAACATTAAGCAGGTATTTAACGCGGAAACGCTCATCATAGGGTTTACAGCGGGCGTAATCGGCGTGCTTGTGACATTCTTTATCGCGTTTGTGGCAAATATTATACTCGACAACGCGCTCGGCATAAACAACTTAGTCATCATGCCGCCCACGGTGCCGCTGCTGCTCGTCGCTATCAGTATGTTCTTGACCTTTATCGCCGGACTCATTCCGGCATCCGCCGCCGCCCGCAAGCCTCCGGTAGACGCCTTGCGAAGCGAGTAGGGGAGTTGTGTATGGGCTTCCTGTAGGAGCGCTAAACATTGACTTTTCAACATCAAATGCTATAATCAAGCGAAGCGAGGGTCGTGATCGAATATGCCGGGTTTGAGGTGTTTTGATGATGAATGTACGGAAAACGAGTATTTTTGTTCTGATTATCATAATTGCTTTAGCTTTTGTATTTACGGCTTGTGATAACGAAAATGATAATACCGGTGATACGCAAGATACGCAAGATACGCAAGATACGCCTCAGCAGTTTGATAACATACCCGCTGCACAAAATGAAACGCCGGATACCGATGGGTCGTTTAACGACATAACCGCCGCACAATTAGTCGCCGATATCAAAATCGGCTGGAATTTGGGAGATACGCTTGACGCTCATGATCATGGGGAGGGATGGCTTTCTGATACTGTCTTGGGAATGGAAACAGCATGGGGTAAGCCTGTTACTACCAAGGAAATGATCACGGCAATTAAAAATGCGGGGTTTAACGCAATAAGAATTCCGGTTACATGGTACAAGGCAGCCGATTCAAATTATAATATTCGTGCGGACTGGATGGCAAGGGTTACAGAGATTGTAGATTACGCGGTTGATAACGATATGTATATCATTCTCAACACGCACCATGACGAGCATATATTTAGGCTTACAAACGAACAAAAAAACACGTCATTAAATGCGTTTGAAAAAATATGGGAACAAATTGCAGATAATTTCAAAAATTATAACGAAAAATTGATTTTTGAAGCGTTAAACGAGCCCAGAACCGTTGGAGTTCCCCACGAATGGACTGGTGGTAATGCCGAGGAGTGGGCAAACCTCAACGAATACTATCAGCTTTTTGTAAATACAATACGCGAGAGCGGGGGAAATAACGATAAGCGTATTTTAATGGTAAACACTTACGGTGGTTATGGCGGGCAAAATGCGATAGACGGTCTTGTTATCCCCGCCGATACAGTATCAGATAAAATTATTGTATCTATTCATGTTTACCAGCCGTATCATTTCGCTCAAAATGGCGCGCCTGTCGGGACAGAATATTCAGTAGATACGTGGAGCAAGTCAAATTCGGAGGATACTTCGCCAATTACCGATCCAATTTATCGCGCTTATAATAGATTTATCAGCAATGGAATACCCGTTATAATAGGGGAATTCGGGGCACAGGATAAAAATAATGAAGCTGTTAGAGCACAGTGGGCAGAGTTCTATATAGGTTACGCTAAGAGCAGAGGAGTAAAATGTTTCTTGTGGGATAATGGGACATTTGACATCAATGACGGCGAGTTAATGGGCTTTTTTGATCGAAATAATAATACTTTTCCTTTTCAAGATTATCTTGCCGGCTTGATGAGAGGAGCGGAAGGGGAGTGGGAAGAAGAAAATACTACAATAACAAAAACTGTTGTGTTTAATGAAAATATATATGACGCAGGGGATGGGCAAGGGGAAATAGCGCATGGGTATCAAGTGAGATTTCCGCTGAGCGAATTGTTAGGCAGTATTCAAGTTGCCGATGGTGATACTTATACCTTAACTTACATGGTTACATCTAATGTTGCAATAGGCAATTTGCAGGCGGTTCTTGTTGATACCCGGCAAGCCGTGGATCATTGGAAAGAGCTTTCAGGATATGTAGATATTGGAGCGGTAAATATTGATTCACCGGTTAGTGGAACAAAGGCGATAACTGCTGCAGAAACAGCAGGTGATTCATCTGATAGCGCTAATCAATTTGTGTTGGTTATAAACGAATCTGACATTGCTGCAAGTGCCCCGACTTTGACTTTTACTGCGTTAAGTTTAGTCAAAGATAATAGTTTTTCATAGTACCTGGGTAATGAGCAGTGCCAAATTCTATAATGGATGATGATATTATAGGGCAGAAAAGTAAATTAAAACTGCAAAAGCGCCAACAAGAGCTCCGGCAATAAATATAATTGGCAATGCCTTTTTTAATTTTTCGTTCATTGTTTTGTCTCCTCGTCTCTGACGATATAAATTTCGCTCTAAATAAGCTGTGAATCAAATACTATTTTTCCTTAGCTTGCGGTCAATCAGATAAAATATATGTCCGGCCACAAGAATAACTGCAATTATCATTCCGATATAAACCAAGACCATAGCTCCAACTTCATCAAAGTCAAGGAAAAAATACGGTGCGCGCCGCGGTACTGTGTGCATTTCGACGGATTCGGCGGTAAGCCATTTCGTTATGACAACACGATTGCCGTAATTATAACCAACGTACCCCAATACAGTCACAAAAACAAAGTAAAATAACGGAAAAATACAAGTAAAATATACGTCTTTATATTTTAGCCGCCCGGCTTCGTAAAAGAGTATGTAGTCTGCAAGGCACAGTAGCGGTGCTATTACATGGATTAACAAATTGGCAAATGACAGCAGATAGAACGTCGGAAGATTGGGCGCGAGAAGCGTCCAGAAAACGATAAAGGTAAGCAGAAGATTGACTGAGCACACCATTCGCAGGCGAGTAAACCACACCGCGCTGCAATGCGATTTTTCTATAAGCCCTATCACTGTACGCACGGCAAGAATAGCGAACATAATGACTGCCAGCAGGTTGCTTTGGATGGTGTAATACTTAAACATATCGAAGTCTACGGTATTACGGAAAACCCCAAGTTCACCTAAAAATCCGATTGAAATAATTATTAAGGCACTCAGCCGAAAGGCAAGCGCAAGCCATTTGTTTTCTTTAAGTCTTAATTTAATATTCATACATTTACATAATCTTTTCTTTTAATATGATTGATGATAGGGATATAATTCATTCCCCTCCTTGGAGGGGTGCCCGAAGGGCGGGGTGGTTATACAAAATCGTCAGAACATCAAATAATTATTGCTGTCGTTTGCTTCAATCCATTCGTAAATGTGATAACCGGCATACCATTTTTGTGCAATAAAAGGGTCTTTCACCACGCAGCTTTCCACTTCTTCCTGAGAGTTTGCCTCGAATACCAGTAAGCCTTTACCACAGTTGTAACCGTTGCTTTTCAAAGGTCCGCACAACAATATACGTCCTTGGGAACACAAATTTCTCAAAAATTCCACATGCCCTTTAAGCAAGTCCGATGTTAAATTGTTTTGGTCTTGCCGCTCGTCTTCATACAGCACAACATATTTTGCCACTTTCATATACCCCCACTTCATATAATATAAATTTTCTACGCTTCCATTATATCCCTATCAACAACCATATTATTACGCAAAGCACATCACGTCATGCTTAGTTGCTATGCTGACAAAGAATCGCTTCCACACTTAACGCTATCTTCGTAAACGGTATCAGGACAAATATCAATACATGAATAGGGGTCACGGATACGTGATATATCAAAAGCCAATGTGCCATTCATGATTGTGCAAACGTCCATGAATGTTGCAATATCATGTATTTCCGAAAAAACACCGTTTTCCCGCAAAACCCACGCACAATCGTATTGTTTGATTTCACCGTTATCGTAATATAGGTATACTTTGAAATCGTCTGTCGGTAAGACCTGGAATAGTTTTGGTCTGGACATTAAGCACACTCCTAACTCAAAGGCTTAATTCGCCCGAATTCTTTGTTGTTCCACTTGAAATAAATCTTCAGCTCCTACACAATTTTAAGCATCTTTCAAGGATTTGTCAACAAAATCGCACCATAAACGGGGTGAATGTCAGGGTGAACGGTGCGTATCGTTTGTCCGCACCCGATTATTTCAAATTTTTGCGTATCTCCGGTGAGAACTTCCCTAATAGAATTTTCTATTGTATATTCAGACATTTTCATTCCTCTGTAAATTTATGGGGGCTGTCGCAAAAAAAACTCAAGCTCGCTCGTAAATATGAAGATTTCCCTGCTTACCGACTCGCCTTACGATTCCCAAATGGTTTAGTATGTGAAGAGTTGTCTGAGCGTTTTTTAAGCTCGTTTTTGTTACCTCACGGAAAGTTTTCGACGTAAACCCGTCGGGAAGGCTCTGAGGTATGAATTTGGCAAAATCAGCCACGCATTTTATGTGAATTTCCTCAGCGATACCAATAGGCACTCTGTCACAGCGCGTAGAGCCTCGTTTGCCGTCCTTGCTCCAACCATTCAAGTAACGGTATTCCTCCAAGTCAACAAGCAGTATCAGCAGATGAAAATTCGGATGATTTAGGAACGGCTTGATTTTGTAAAGCTCAGGGATTGCATTGCCTATGTTCCCCAACTTCGGCGACTTGCGCTTTTTTGATACATCGCCTGTTTTGCCGTCTATCCACATCAAATACTTCACTCTCGGCAAAGGATAGACCAACATAACGGGTGATATTTCTAGGAACGCCGCAAGTTTTTTCCTCAGCTTATCAAACGCTCTTGTTTGAATCTCTATTATGCCCTCATCTGTAACTATGTCAGCGACAAAAGCACCGATTTTGACTTCGTGCTTGGAGCTATCCGGCTCAATATAATGCTTTATGGCAGAATGAAGCGTTTTTTCTCCGAGCGTGCCTATGCCGCGAAACTCCGCCTGTGCGGTTTTCAAATCTTGCTCATTGCTCATATTTGTCACGTATAATGAGTGTACACATTAAAATCGCCCTTCTGTTAAAACTTCTTAAACTGCTTTTATTCATAGCGTTTTTACTCGTTAATATTAGATAACTCTTTTGTAATCAGATGAGCAGCAATGTTAAATGCTTTTATTCGTCTTTTGGTCAGAGTGTGCGAAGGTGTGCCTTCTTTTAGTTTTTCGAGTGCTTTTTCACATTTGCTTACAGTCGAAAAAATTGATTTCAGAGCTTATTCTAAATCAGCTTTTGTATATTTTTCATTTTCAATACTTACCATAATATATAACCCCCATCATTAAACCTACCTGATTATGCCGCCGCCGATGACAGTGTCGCCGACGTAGAAAACCGCGCTTTGGCCTTTCGTCACAGCCCGTTGAGGCTCATCAAATTCAATGCGCAAAGTACTCTCGTTTTCTTGATGTACGGTGGCGGCGTGACCCGGGTCGGCGTAGCGGATTTTGACAACGGCCCGCAGCGGAGCGTCCAATCTGTCAAACGGTATCAGATTTATATCCTCCACTTGCAGAGAAGTTGAAAAGAGCTGCTCATGCTTGCCTACGACCACGGCATTTTCACCCGGTCGGAGATCAACGACATACGACGGGTGCGGCATAGAAAGGCCAAGCCCGTGCCTTTGACCTATAGTATACCGTATCAAACCTTTGTGCCTGCCGAGCACCTTTCCGTGCATATCAACAAAATTGCCGTCCTTACATTTCTTACCTGTATATTTTTCGATAAAATCCGCATAGCCTCCGTCCCGCACAAAACATATATCTTGGCTGTCGCGCTTATCGGCATTTACAAAGCCCTGCCCGGCGGCAATCTTTCGTATCTCGGATTTTGTCATTTCGCCGAGCGGGAACAGTGTATGTTTCAATTGCTCCTGCGTCATGGCATATAGTACATAGCTCTGATCCTTTGACGTGTCCGCGCCTTTTTTAAGAAGATAGCGTCCCGTGCCGCCGTCGTATTCGATTTTCGCGTAATGACCCGTGACGATATAATCCATTTGAAGCGTTTTTGCGCGAGCGAGAAGAATTTCAAATTTCATAAAACGGTTACAATCAATACAAGGGTTGGGCGTCTCGCCGTTTTGGTAGCTTGCGATAAAGCGATTTATGATTTGCTTTTTAAATTCGCGAGACAAATTAAAAACGTAAAAAGGCATATCGAGCCGATGCGCTACGCTTCTGGCGTCCTGTGTATCTAAAAGAGAGCAGCAGCTTTTTTCCGCGCCGGTTGTTATATCGCTTTTGCCAATGCTTGCTATATTGTTTGCCGTGATGTTCTGCCCGTAATTATCGCCGCCGCTTATTTTGCTATCGGCTTTATTTTTTTCTCCAGCCGGCCAAATGTCCTCATTATCAAAGAGCTTCATTGAGGCACCGATACATTCAAAGCCCTGCCGCTTCGTCAAAAACGCGGCGACAGAGCTGTCAACGCCGCCACTCATGGCGATAAGTGCTTTTTTATTCACTATAAACCTCCATTTGCCGATTTTGCCTATTTTAGCAGCGTTTTTGCGGCTTTTTCCAATGTATGCACGAAATATTCCGCTTCTTCAAGCGTGCTAAAGCGCGAAAAGCTGATACGCAATGCACCGTCAATGATGCTGTGTTCGAGCCCCATTGCTTCAAGCGTAGGGCTGCGCGCGCCTTTTTTACATGCCGCGCCCTTTGAAACGCAGATACCCTCACCGTCTAAATAGTTCATGAGCACTTCACTCTTAAAGCCAGGCAGTGAAACGGATAAAATGTAAGGCGAAATTGGATTATCAGGGCTGTCGCTCCCGCCGATTATCACGATTTGGGGTATCTGCGACTTGAGCATGGAAACAGTACGCTCGCGCAAATCACGCGCCGCTCCCGCAGCGGTTTCAAGCTCAAAGCGGGCGAGCCGCGCAGCCTCTCCAAAGCCGGCTATGGCGGGCAAGGCTTCGGTTCCTCCACGAATCCCTTTTTCCTGCTCTCCGCCAATTATAATCGCGGTGAGCTTTGCGCGCTCTCCGACATACAACGCGCCCGCGCCTTTTGGTCCGTGCAGCTTATGCGAGCTGACAGAGACAAGGTCCGCGCCGAGCAATTTTACAGTGAACGGTATTTTGCAAAATCCTTGAACCGCGTCGGTGTGCAAGATTGTGCCAAACTTACGCCGCTTTATCTCGGCGGCATATTCACCGACAGGATTTATAATACCGGTTTCATTGTTGACCAACATAATTGAGGCAAATACGGTATCCTCGCGAAGAGCGCCGGCAAAAGCCTGCAGGGGAATGTGACCCGATTTGTCGGGGGAGAGCCATGTCACCTCAAAGCCGCAGCTTTCTAATTTCTTTATCGGAGCTTTGACAGAGCTATGCTCAATGGCGGAGCTTATGATATGCCTGCCCTTGATGTATTTGCCGCCGCAAGACAGGTTGTGGGCTATCCCCAATATGGCCAGATTATTTGCCTCTGTCCCCCCCGATGTAAAAGACAAGCGCTTAGGGTCTGTGCCGAGAGCCGAAGAGATATTTGCGCGAGCGTGTTCAAGCTCGCGCAAAGCCTTGCGTCCACAGGCGTGCATAGACGAAGGATTGCCGTAATCCTCCGACATAACGCGGCTCATAATCTTGATTGCCTCCGGGCGAACTTTTGTCGAAGCGGCATTGTCCAAATATGCAAAGACCACGCCGCGGGCGTTAGAGGAGTTATATTCGTTATATGCTTTATGCTCTTTCAAATCAAATCTGCCCTCGTCAAATGCGGCATTATGCCCTAATAGATAAAAAGTGTATCTTCACAAAAACTGTCATCTATAGTAAAATCAGTTTTGCTAATTGTAAACCAAAATGGGGTAAATGTAAATGCGCTTTAGCGTTTTAACACTTGGATGCAAAACCAATCAATATGATACGGGCACAATTGCGGATATTTTGCATGAGCACGGTTTTTTGCGCGTAAAGCCCGGCGACGGATCGGATGTTTGTATCGTCAACACTTGCGCTGTGACGGCGGAGAGCGTCAGAAAATCAAAGCAAGCGGTGCGTCGAATAAAAAGGCTTGAACCATACGCGCTTATTGCCGTATGCGGCTGCTTTTCCGAATTAGACAACAGTGCGGCCGCCCAATTGGAAGCTGATATCATAGGCGGCGCGCGAGACAGGGAAGAATTTGCGAATAAAATAGTGAAAGCGGTGAGTTCAAAAACCTCGCTACAAAAATCAAACACTCTCGAGCAAAGCCAAAAGGATTGCACCCAGACCCAAAAGGGTCGCACGCAGACCCCAAAGGGTCGTACCCAGACCCAAAAGGGTCGCACGCAGACCCCAAAGGGTCGTACACGACCCTTGATAAAGATACAAGACGGTTGTGATAACAATTGCGCTTATTGTATTATTCCGGCACTGCGCGGCCATTCCCGTTCGGTTTCGCCAAAAGAGCTTGCAAAGCGGGCAAAAAAATTACAAGAAAGCGGCTGTAAGGAAATCATTATAACAGGCATTGAAATATCATCTTATAAATTTGGCTCACCGTTGCCGTCCGAGCCGTTGGGGGAGGGGAGCGATCAGAAAGATGCATATGACCTTATTGATGCCGTCCGAGTCATAAGCACGGCGGCTCCGGGGGCAAGACTGCGGCTTGGATCGCTCGATCCGCGTATCCTCACAGACGGATTTATAAAGCGGCTTGCTGAAATACCGAGCCTCTGCAATCATTTTCATATATCGCTCCAAAGCGGATGCGACGAAACGCTCAAGGAAATGGGGCGCGGCTATACCACAAGCCATGTATACAACGCCATAGTGAAGCTCGCCAAAACATTCTCAAATTGCGCGGTTACGGCAGACCTTATCGTCGGATTTCCCGGCGAAACAGACGCGCAGTTTGAGAAAACTTTAGACTTCATCATAAAAGCCGGATTTGCGCGAATACATATTTTCCCGTATTCGCCGAGACCAGGCACAAAAGCCGCGGGAATGAAAAGTCAAATCGAAAAAACCGTAATCCGCCAACGCGCAAAAATCGCGGGCGAAACGGCGGCAAGGCTTGCCGATAAATACAGGCGCGCTCAGATAGGAATGACGCTTGCGGTACTATTTGAACAGCAAAAAGGAAACTGCGCTATCGGACACGCAAGCAACTATATGAAAGTTGCGGTACATGGTAAAATCACCAAAAACACCATAGAAAATATCGAAATTTCAAGCATAAAAGACGATATGTTATTTGGCAAAATCGTTTGACTATGGAGCGTCTTTAATGTAAAATAACACGTAACTATAGTACATAGTACATCGCCGGGCAAATTCGGCAGGCTATCAAACCGCAGCGCCGCGTTGTTTTGGCGAGCAAGCAAATTAAATGCGTTCCTAAGTTTAAAGTAACCATCAAAAATACAGCAGAAAGGGTAAAAAAATATGTCAGCAGATAGGATTTTCAACTTTTCGGCGGGTCCGTCAATACTGCCTCTCCCGGTACTTTGCGAGGCGGCGGCAGAAATGTCAAATTACAAAGGCTCGGGAATGTCAGTTATGGAGATGAGCCACAGAGGTAAGGCATATGCGGCGATTTTTGACGAAACAAAAGCGGACTTAAAGCGGGTCATGAATGTGCCGGATACGCACGAAATCTTGTTTGTACAAGGAGGCGCGACGCTTCAGTTTTCTGCGGTGCCGTTAAATCTCATCGGCAAAACCGGCAAAGCCGACTACGCCCTCACGGGCAATTTCTCGACGCTTGCAATGAAAGAGGCGAAAAGATACGGCGAAATCAACATTGCCTGTTCATCCGAAGATAAAAACCACACGTACATTCCGCAGGAGGCTGACATAAACCCGTCGCAGGACGCTTCGTATTTTCACTACTGCGCGAACAACACCGTCTATGGCACCGAATGGAAATACATCCCCAAAACGGCCGGTGTGCCGCTTGTCTGCGATATGTCGTCAAACATCATGTCAGAGCCGATAGACATATCGAAATTTGGGCTGATATATGCGGGTGCGCAAAAAAATATGGGGCCTGCCGGAGCGGCTGTGGTAATCATTGACAAGCAGCTCGCGGGTGCGTATGAGCATCCTCTCACGCCAAAGCTGATGAGCTATAAAACAATGATAGATACCGACTCAATGTACAACACCCCTCCTTGTTACACGATTTATATAATCGGGCTTGTACTCAAATGGGTTGAAAAACAAGGCGGCGTTGAGGCTATGGCAAAGCTAAAAGCCGAGAGAGCAAAATATATCTACGATGTGCTTGACGACAGCAAAATGTTTGCCGGATGCGCCGATAAGAGTGCCCGCAGCGGTATGAATGTTACATTCAAAACGGCAAGCGAGGAGTTGGACGCCAAATTTATCAAAGAAGCAAAAGCGGCCGGTTTTGATACGCTAAAAGGGCACCGCGCCGTTGGCGGTATGCGTGCGTCCATATATAACGCAATGCCCGTAGAGGGCGCGATGGAACTCGCGGCATTTATGCGCCGGTTTGAAGCTGAAAACCGCGCATGACGCTAAAACACGTTGCATAGTGCATAGTGCATAGTGCATAGCCGCGCAGCAGGCAAAAGCGCGTAAAGTAGCTAAAATCCGCGTCACAGAAAGTACCGTAAACCATATTTTGAAAAGTTATGAAAGGATCAAAACAATGTACAAAGTACAACTAATGAATAACATAAAGTCAAAAAAACTCGAAGCATTTGACAAAGCAAAATACGATGTGTCGGTCGAAACGGAAAAACCCGACGCCATCATGCTCCGTAGCGCGAAGATTCATGATATACAGTTTAACCCGGAGCTTCTTTGCATAGCAAGAGCGGGCGCGGGGGTAAACAACATTCCGATTGACCGCTGCACCGATGAGGGCATAGTGGTTTTTAACACGCCAGGGGCAAACGCCGAGGCGGTAAAAGAACTCGTTTTATGTTCGCTTTTTATGTCATCGCGAGATATCGTCGGAGGTGTCGAGTGGGCAAAGAGCGTTGCATCACAAGGTAATGAAGTACCCGCGCTTGTGGAAAAAGAAAAAGCGCGTTTTGGCGGCCCGGAGATTTTCGGCAAGTCAATCGGAGTCATAGGGCTTGGCGCTATCGGGGCAAAGATAGCGGAAGCGGCTGTGGCGCTCGGCATGAAAGTATATGGCTATGATCCGTATCTATCGGTCGAGGCGGCATGGTCTTTATCGGCGAAAGTGGAAAAAGCGGACGACCTCGACATAATATACAAGGAATGTGATTATATATCCTTAAATGTGCCGTATATGGAAGCGACCAAACACTTTATCAACAAAGACAGCATAAAGAAAATGAAACCCGGCGTTCGTATAATTAACGCCGCCAGAGCGGAACTTGTAAAAGATGATGATATAGTCGAAGCGTTGGAATCCGGGCAAGTATCAAGATATGTCACGGATTTTCCGAACGGGAAAACCGCCGGTGCAAAGGGCGTTATACCCATTCCTCACCTTGGCGCGTCCACGCCGGAAAGTGAAGATAATTGCGTTCAAATGGCCGCCCTTGAGATTATCGAATACATCGAAAACGGCAACATCATCAACTCCGTCAATATGCCCGCGGCAGTCATGCAGCGCAAGCCCAAAAGCCCGCGTATTTGTATCATTCACGATAACATTCCCGACATGATCGCCAAAATATCGAGCGCGGTTTCGGCGACGGGAGCTAATATCGAAAACATGATTAACGCGAGCGCAAAGGCAGTGGCGTATACAATGCTTGACATTGACCAAATAAGCGACGGGCTTAAAGACGTACTCAATAAAATTGACGGAGTGGCAAGAGTAAGGGTACTTAATAAGGAGTAATGAACGTGAGCAAGAGCGTAAAAATACTGGCGGTCGGTGATATATGCGGCCCTGCCGGACTTCTTGTCCTTTCAAAGAAGCTGCGTGCCGTTAAAAATCAATACGATATTGCTTTTACGGTGGTAAACGGAGAGAACGCCGCAGGGCTCGGGCTGACAAAGAACGACGCCGACGAGATATTTGACGCGGGAGCTGACGTCATCACGCTTGGCAACCACACTTGGAGCAAACTTGAGATACGCAAGCATTTGGACAGTTGCAGATATATGCTTCGCCCCGCGAATTTTGCTCCGCAAGCTCCGGGCGTCGGCTTTGGCGTGTTTGACGCATCGTTTGGAAAAGTGTGCGTCATAAATCTTATCGGTAGGGTTGAAGTTAATATCAATAGCGAAAACCCGTTTTTAGAAGTGGATAAAATTCTAAAAAAGATCGAAGAAAAGGTCATTCTCGTAGATTTTCACGCATCAGCCACCAGCGAAAAAACCGCAATGGCATACCATTTAGACGGCAGGGTATCGGCACTGTGGGGTACGCATACGCACGTGCAAACATCTGACTGCCGCGTGTTTGAGCGAGGGACGGGTTACATAACCGACCTTGGCATGACAGGGCCTTTAGATTCGATAATAGGAATGAAGCCCGGTCAGCCGTTAGCGCAGTTTCTCGGAAACCCTCCCGAGCGCTTTATCCCCGCCGACGGCGTCTCGCGTATAGAGGGGGCAGTCTTTGAAATAGATTGCCTGAGCGGAAAGTGTCTGGGCGTGGAAGCCGTAAGAGTATCGTAGAGCTTATGGACATGAACAAACGACAAGCATCATTATACGACTCGCGAGAGCCGATGGGGCCTTTGGCGAGCCGTTTGCGTCCGCGCGACTTGTCTGAATTTGCCGGGCAAAAGCACCTGTTGGGGGAAGGTAAGGTCTTGCGTCAAATGATTGAGCGGGACATGGTCTCGTCCATGATTTTTTGGGGGCCTCCGGGAGTCGGCAAAACCACGCTTGCGCGTATTATCGCCGGAAAAACAAAGGCGGAGTTTATCAATTTTAGCGCGGTCACAAGCGGTATCAAAGAAATCAAGGACGTCATGAGCGCCGCCGAACGCATGAGCATAATGGGCGATAAGACGATACTTTTTATTGACGAAATCCATCGCTTCAATAAAGCGCAGCAAGACGCTTTTTTGCCTTATGTGGAAAAGGGGAGTATCACGCTTATCGGGGCAACTACGGAAAACCCGTCGTTTGAAGTCAACTCGGCGCTGCTTTCGAGATGCCGGGTATTCGTCTTAAACGCGCTCGGGCAAGAGGATTTGCTCGAACTGCTAAAGCAGGCCATAGCAGACCCCAGAGCATTTGAAGGCGCGAAGATTGACATTACCGATGAAATGCTAAATGTCGTCGCGGGATTTAGCAACGGCGATGCCCGTATTGCGCTGAGTACTCTGGAAATGCTGGTGCTAAACGGGGAAAGCAAAACTTTAAAATCACACACGAAAATCAAAATAACGCCGCAGCTTCTCGAGCAATGTATCAGCAAAAAATCATTGCTTTATGACAAGGGCGGCGAGGAGCACTACAATATCATATCCGCGCTTCATAAATCCATGCGAAACAGCGACGTTGACGCGTCTATCTATTGGCTTTCGAGGATGCTCGAGGCAGGGGAGACGCCGCTTTACGTGGCCAGAAGAGTCGTGCGCTTTGCAAGCGAGGATATAGGGATGGCTGACAGCCGCGCTTTGCAGATTGCGGTCGCGGCATATCAGGCATGTCATTTTATAGGTATGCCCGAATGTGCCGTTCATCTGGCACATGCCGTTACATATATGGCGCTCGCGCCAAAATCCAACGCGCTCTACATAGCTTATGGCGAAGCGGCCAAAGACGCGCAAAGTATGCTCGCCGAGCCGGTTCCTTTACATATCCGAAACGCGCCGACAAAACTTTTAAATGACTTGGGTTATGGCAAAGGGTATATTTATGCGCATGATACCAAAGATAAACTGACTGCCATGCAATGCCTGCCCGACTCGCTAAAAGACAGGAAATATTATATACCCACCGAGCAAGGCCAGGAGGTGCGCGTAAAAGAGCGCATGGAGCAAATAGAGGCTTGGAAGAAGAAGCATTTGGGCGAAAGCAAATAGGGATTTAACGGTAAAAGATTGTGTATAAAATATGAACGAAAATAATTTATGGTATTTGCATATAGGAAAGGTAACAACATGAAAATTGGAAAATTAGTTAATCAAAGTATTCCCGCAATTATTGAATACTGCAATAAAACTGATCAAAATGAATTAAATAACTTACTTGATTTGAATTATTCCAATAAAATATTGGGGTTACATTATCCTTTTTTTATTGAATTGTCAAAAATAAGTAATAATGATTCAAAAAGAGAGCCAAGAAGGTTTTATAAAAATATTTATAATGTATGTGACAAAAAAGTAAAGCTGACAAGTCAATGGTTTGATTATCATACAGAAAAATTTAAAAAATACATGGAAAAAATAAATAGTGAATTTAATGGAAAAGAAATTCCTTTAAGTAGTGCTAATACTGGAAGTTTATTTGAAGAATCAAATGAACAAGAAAATACGGAGATACAAAATTTTACTTATGAGCGCGATCTACAAAATTCATTAATCTCCCAAGCGGAGAGCCTTTTTCCAGGATTTAAAATTTATGGAAATTATGAAGGAATTGAATATACATTGGAAGGCCGTAGAATTGATTTATTATTGGAAAATAAGGAAGCAAATACTTTATTGGCTATTGAACTAAAAGCAGGAGAAGCAGATTTTAAGGTTTTTGGACAAATTTCAATGTATCTTGGACTTTTGGCAATGAAATTTCCTGATAAAAAAATTAAAGGCTGTGTCATTGCCGGTGATATTGATAATACATTAAAATATGCATCATCGACAAATTCAAATATAAAATTATTTGAATATCAAATGAAAATATCATTAGATGAAATAAAACTGTAATAAAGTATGGGCGCATATCGCATAACAGGCGGTATATACTGCGCCGCTATGTTGAGAGAATTTTCCTGATATATTAACGATCTAAATAATTTATACTTTGGAGGAAATAGAATTGACGGACAATAAACTCGGTGAAATTGGGGCGATTGTAACCGGCGTGAGCGTGGCGGCTTTCGCGCTCGCTATGCTCTTGTTCCTTATATCAGGGGTGAACACGACTTTCGTGAGCTACATCGTCTGTATATTCATTGCAATAGGGTACATCATGTTTACCGCCTCGCTTGCCGCTCCAAGCAAAGGCAGGCCGCTGACGGCGGCAGGGCTTGCGGGCTTGGCCTTTTCTGTCGTCTACGCTGTGCTTATATTCATCGTATACTATGCAATGCTAACTACCGTGCGAATGAATAATACGCTCGGCGAGGAAGCGTTGTCAATTATCAATTTTGAACAACTCGGCAGTTTATTCTTCAACTACGATCTGCTCGGCTATGGGTTTATGGGTCTGTCAACTTTTTTTATCGGATTCACTGTTAAACCGAAAAGCAAAGGAGATGCTGCCCTGCGCAAACTTTTATGGATTCATGGCATATTTTTTCTATCGTGCTTTCTGATGCCGCTGTTTCCCGTGTTCACGTCGGACATGGCAGGCGGTGATATTATCGGAACAATTGTTCTGCTCGTATGGTGTGCGTACTTCCTGCCGATTTGCATTCTGGGCTGGCGTTATTTTAAAGGGGGTTGCCATGAAAAATAGCGAAAACCAATCGTTAAGCACGCTGGGGTTTATCAACAAAACTATGATGCCAAAAAATATATTTTAAAGGGGAGATATTATATGTCGAACGCAATTATTCTTACATTCTATAAACTTAAGGATGGTGTGTCTGTACCTGATTTCTTGCTTGTAGCAGATAAGTTTCATGAGGTGTTCGTTCTAAAACAAAAGGGCGTAATTTCCTGTAAATTGCTTGCAAATGCTGAAATGTGGGGTGACTATTCTGTTTGGGAATCAATGGATGATTTTAAGCGTGCAGACCCGCAGACGCCTGATGAAGTTGCCGCAATGAATGAGTATTTTTCTTATATTGATGGAGACAGTGCTGTTGATCATCATTTTAATGTTGAGAAAAGTTATTAAAGGCAACCTCCGGAAACCCTGAGCGAGCAAGATACCAAGTGATTTTTTTTGCCATACTAGGCAAATTTTCGCAGGAATAATTGCTTTCTTTCAAGGAAATTTAACGAAGTATGGCGAAAAAAGCACAGGTAGATTGCCGCGATAGGGTTTTTGGAGGTTGCCTAATGTGGAATGGAATATTCCAATGAATAAACTCACGAAAATGTCAGGGGTCAGTACACGAACATTGCGTTACTAACAACTCATCACATACTTAGGTTTGTTTTGACGGAGGGTGTTATGTCGGATAAATTAGAAGAAATGAGCGCGTTTTTCAACAGTCGTACCGAAAACTATAACACTGTGCATCTGGAACACGTCGGCGGCATTGAAAGCAAGCAAATAATAGCGTCTTTTTTGCCGGAACACACGAAAGCAATTATTGATTTCGGAATTGGCACGGGACTGGAACTTGAGGCGATTTTTGAGCGATTTCCAAATTGTGAGGTTACGGGACTGGATATTGCTCAAAATATGCTTCAACTGCTCAGAAAGAGGTATCCTGAAAATAAAATAGATTTGCATTTAGCAAGTTATCTTGATTTTGATTTTGGAAGTGAGCTTTATGACGCAGCCTTATCAGTAATGACGTTACATCACTACGACCACGAGACCAAGACTGATTTATATCGGAGAATACAAAGCTGCATTAAGCCCGATGGGGTTTATATTGAGTGTGATTATATGTTATCTGAGCATGAGTATGAAAACGCGCAGGAAATGGAAGACTTCTACTTCCGTGAGTATATTCGATTGAAAGGCGAGCAGGGTATAACCGATAACAGAGAGTATCATTACGATACGCCATGCGCAGTAGAAAATCAGATTAAAATGCTTTATGATGCGGGATTTTCAAGTGTCAAAGAAAGATGGCGTAAAGGAAACACAGTTTTGCTGGTGGCATATAAAATGGATGTCGGATGAAAACGCACACAATCCGCCACTTTGTGGGGCTGCCGGCCGTTATGTGAGATTCAACCCAGTGTGGTGCGTACTGTAAATGACAATACCCATGCGCTCAGATATTATCAACGGCACGGCTTCACAATGTGTGCTATAAGGCTGAATGAGCTTGATTTTTCAAGAGAGTTAAAGCCAACCATACCTCTCATTGGAGAAGATGATATTCCATTATTGCACGAAATAGAATTTGAAATGGTTTTATAGCATATGCAAATCGAATAAGAATAGTGTATGGCATTTACTGGTTGTTTATGTTAGAATGTAAGCGTTCACTACCAAAAATGAGGAGGGTGGTATGTATGACAAGCCGGGACTATGTTAAGAGCGAGATAGATACCTTGCCAGACTTTATTATAGATAAATTGCAAGAGTTTATCTTCTTTCAGAAATTTAGCCTCAGAATTCTTCGACAAGACATAGAGACAATTAGTGACATTGAAATGGCAAGTATGAGCAGTACTGATTTTTGGGATAATCCTGAAGACGAGGTGTGGAATCATGTATAAGCGTGGAGAAATCGTGCTAATTCCCGTTATTTTCAGACTTGTCCGCTTCAAAAAGAAGACCGGTGCTTGTCGTTTCAAACAATAGACATAATGCAGCAAGTCAGGATATGATTGTTGTTGCGATAACATCAAATCTTGTTCAGACTGGCATCCCAATTGCAAATAACGATATGACGAGCGGCCAACTACCAAAGCCATCTATTATTCGCTGTGATAAAATCTACACATTAGACCAAAGTATTGTTGTAAAGCCTATTGGGGTTATCTCAAATGCTATTCAAAATACTGTTGTGAAAGATATTAATCGTTTGATATCCTAAGTTAATTTTGACACTACGAGATTTATGGAGGAGTTTTTTTGGAAAACTATGATTATGAAAACGTATACGGTAGTATCAATGAATATTATTGGGGTGTGAATCCATCTCAAATGTGTTTAGAAGTAGTTAAACTCATGCCCCCGGACAGGCATATCAAGGTAATTGATATTGGCTGTGGGGAAGGTAAAGACGCGGTTTTTCTCGCTCGTTGCGGATATGACGTTAGCGCATTTGATTTGTCAAGTTCAGGAGTTGAGAAAGTGAAACGACTTGCCGAAAAGGCGAAAGTGTCCGTCAATGTATTTAAGGCTGATATTTTAGAGTACAGGCTCAACTGCCACTACGACATTCTCTTTTCGAGCGGGGTTTTGCATTATATTAAGCCGGAATTGTATGCTGAAATAATTGGTAACTATAAAACCCACACAAACGAGAACGGTCTTAATATTTTTAATGTTTTCGTTGAAAAACCTTTTATTGCGCCTGCGCCAGAAAAAGAAGAAGCCCAGTTATGGTATTCCGGACAGTTGTTAACTTATTATCGTGATTGGTTAATTGAAGATTTTACGGAAGTAATATTTGAATGCGACTCATCGGGCATTTCACATCAACATGCCATGAATGTCATGTATGCACGCAAAAAATGAGTACACTGTCTACTGTAAAAATAGCACAAAGCGATCAGCTGTTTGCCATGCGTATTTACAATGCCTTAAAAAATTGTCCCGGTTTTAATAACTGCTATGGCGAAAGATGTCTGGCAAGAACGCCGCATTCATTTAATGGACAAAAAAGACTTACTTGCCATGGGAGTGTTGAGCCTGGGATGGGTAAAAATGATTTTAATGATGTAAGGGAATTCTTTAGCCATTTAAACGAGTTAATAAATGAAAAAATATTAAACAATGAAAAACCGCCTGAAAAAATTATTCTATGTAAAGCCTAACCAGTACACAAAGCCTAACCAAGCAAGCCTAAGCAAGCACTTGACAATATATCAAAATTATAATATTCTTAAAATATAGCATTTTTGGGGGTTTAAATGACTTTTAAAGGTACAATAAAAATTGAATATGAAGAAAACTGGTATGTCGCAACTTGCCTTGAAAATAATATAGCTTCGCAAGGGAAAACGATAGATGAGGCAATGTTCAATTTAAAGGAGGCAATTTCTCTATATTATGAAGACGAATCAAATATAGATGAATTAAATTGTCTTGAAAATGAACAGGTTTATATAACTAGATTGGAAATGGCAATATAATGGCTAAAAAATATCCTTTACTCAGACCAGAAGAAATTATTTCTGCATTGGCAAAAAGGGCGATTTGTATATAAAAGTCAAAAGGAAGTCATGCAAAATACACAAAGGGGCATCGTATTACCGTTATTCCAATACATGATGAAGTTGCCAGAGGAACTTTAAAAAGCATACTAACCCAAGCCGGGATAGAGTTAGATGATTTTTTGAAACTGTTATAGTAAACATATTGTTAATATTTTTAATGGGGATTTATGAGTAATAAAGAAAATAATAATATGACATCTTTAAAAATGGCAGAAGAAAAAGGAATTAAAAATTTTGTGGAAAAATATCATTGTAAAATCACTGTTTTAAGGCTGGATTTTAATGAAGATTTGTATATACAGTATCCTTATGGTCATGCTTCTCCCTGAGGGCGTTTAACAGTTGGACAAGAATTTATATCAATATGTAGATGGGATCCACCGGAAGGATTTTGTGTTTGGGCATGGAGAGATTTAATACCTGTAATCCAAAGTTATCATAAAGGAAGGATCATCTTTCAATGCAATGTTGTACTGACGGGCTTAGACCCGTTATATTTAAATTAGAACGGATTGAACTAAAATAAATAATAACATTATTAAAAGAGGAATGGGTAAAATAATATTAAGATGTGAGAAAAGGATTTTACTTCACATAACAAACGGTTAACGCTATGCCGTATATTCGGCGGCTCGGGCTACGTTCGGGTAGGTCATATTGTTACCGGACAATGGAGCCAACGGGGGAAAATAAATGAGCAATATCACAATCAAACAAGCAACCGAAGCTGATATTCCCGTCATCGAAGGTATCCTGCTCGATACTGTAAACTGGCTCAACGAAATGGGACAACCGTTATGGGGGGCACATGAAGTCACATGGGATGTGCTTTCAAAAAATTACAAAATCGGCGATTTCCATATTGCATATACAGACGGAAATCCTGCGGGGTGCATGGCGTTGGTGGATTACGATCCATTTTTCTGGCCTGATGCAAAACGTGGCGAATCACTGTTCGTTCACAAACTGGCGGTAACAAAAGCCACCCGCAAATCCGGTGTAGCCGACGCGCTGATGGATTTTTTCAAAGAGCAGGGAGCAGAACGCGGAGCAAAGATGCTCCGGCTTGATACTCATGCCCTTCGCCCCCGGTTACGCGCTTTTTATGAGCGGCACGGATTTATTTTTGTTGAAGTAAAAGTATTCGAGGGCGATAAGCATACCGCATTTTATACTTATACGCTGCCTGATAATGTAAAAACAGGCTTTGCGTGAACTTGCGCGGATACTCAGCTTTAAGCATATTGACCATGAGAATTATGCGTTTGTGGAAGTGCGCATGGAAATGGGGATATTTCTGACATGATACGATTGACTACAAACCGCTTAATAATCCGTGACCCGCTGCCGACGGATATAGACGCTTGGCATCGTCTGCTCAGCGACCCGAAAACCATGTACTATCTCTCGGATATTATGACTCACTCATTTGAGGAAAGCCGAAAGAACCTTGAAACTGCCGTTGCGGAAGCGCTAAGCCACAATCGGACAAAATACTTTTTTGCCATAGAAGATAAAAAAACAGGCGCGTTTATCGGAACGGCGGGTTATACGGTGACACGAACCGTGCCCATCGGGAAAGCCGCAGGCGTTGGCTACTTCATTCAACCCGAATATCACGGGCAAGGGATAATGACGGAAGCGTTAAAAGAAGTTATACGCTTTGCGTTTGAAGATGATTATGTTTACCGCCTTGAAACAGGCTGTTTTGTTGAAAATCGCGCATCCGAGCGTGTTATGCAAAAATGCGGTTTTATCAAAGAAGCCGAGCGCAAATCGTATGCTTGGCACGATGGACGGCTTAAAGACCGAGTGGAGTATAGGCTGTTACGGGATGAATGGGCAGATACGATTACGACCCCACCGCGATAAGCGCGGTGCGGGACTGGATTTATGGCTGATGAAAGGATGGAAAGGTTTATGGATATAAGAATAATGAATATCAACGATTATGAGCAGGTTTACGCCTTATGGGTGAGTACACCAAATATGGGACTGAACAATCTCGACGATTCCAAAGAAGGTATCGCAAAATACCTCATGAGAAACCCCGATACATGCTTTGTTGCAGAGAAAAAAGGCAATATCATCGGCGTTATATTAAGTGGACATGACGGGCGCAGAGGGTACATTCACCATGCAGCAGTAGCGGAGAATGAGCAGCGTAATGGGGCAGGAACCGCGCTTGTAGACGCTGCGATGTCTGCGCTTGAACGTGAAGGCATCACCAAAGTCGCACTTGTGGTATTTGATAAGAACGAAAAAGGCAATGCTTTCTGGGAAAAGTACGGGTTTATCAAAAGAACCGATTTGGTATATCGGAATAAAGCAATAGTGGATTTAACAAGTATTGATACATGAGTTGAAAATGTGTTGAAATAAACACCCCTCACTATTATAATGGTGATGAAAGAAGGTAGGAACGCTTATCAACGAAGCGTTATTTATTAATTTTTGGGAGAGGTTATGAAGTACTTCAAAAAAATCGCAGGCGACCGAATCTATTTATCGCCAATCAATCTTGACGATTTAGAAATGTATACAAAATGGATGAATGATGTCGAGGTCGTGAGCAATTTGGGGAACTATCACCGGATGCTTAGTCTTAGCAACGAAATGAGCGCATTGGAAAAATTAACGAAAGATGATCAAAACTATGCCATTATACTAAATGACGGTGACTTGCTGATAGGCGGCGTTGGTCTTGCGGAGATAAATCACATCTACCGCACAGCAACTGTTGGGATTTTCATTGGAGAAGCAGAGCATCGCGGCAAAGGATTTGGCACGGAGGCTATGCGTCTTATAGTAGAATATGGGTTTAAGACATTGAATCTTCATAATATCATGCTCACTGTTCATTCTGACAATATGAGAGCAATCGCAAGCTATAAAAAGGCTGGATTTGCTGAGTTTGGGCGTCGGCATGAATCAAGATATTTAGATGGTCGTTATGTTGATACACTGTACATGGAAGTTCTGGGTGCAAACTGACGCAGAAACGTCATTGGATGATTCAACGTACTATCTACCCTAAGTGTGCGGACAATGCCCTTGACATATCGGTTTCGGAAATAGTTGTGGGCGAGCTTCATTATGGAGCGCATCTAAAAATAAGGGGATAATTATGAAAAATATAGTATTTTGTTTTTCCGGGACTGGAAATTGCTTGAAAGTTGCGAAAGAAATAGCAAAAGAACTTGAAAATTGTAAAATTGTATCAATGGTAAAAATGCCTGTTTTTACGGAACAATATGACAGTATTGGCTTTGTCTATCCAACTTATTTCTGGGGCTTGCCAAAAAAAGTTATTGAATTCATTGAAAAAATAAATTTTGAAAATAATACAAAGGCATATTTTTATGCAATTACTACTTATGGCGGATTTGCCGGCAATGCGGTTTATCAATTATATGAACTGTTATTAAAAAAACATAGCATTAAATTGAATTACGGACAGAAGTTAAAAATGTTCTCAAATTATGTGATTATGTATAACATGAGCGAAAAAATAAATGAAATCACCAAAAAATCAAATGAGAAACTTATCCCGATTATTAATTCAATAAAAATTAAAAAGAATAACCGTATAAGCAAATTCACAAAAGCATTTGAATTTATCAACAAAGATTTCATAAAAAAAGTATCAAGTATGGATAAAGATTATACGGTAAATGATGATTGTACCGGTTGTACTATATGCGAGAAAGTATGTCCTGTAAAAAATATTGAAATGTTAAATAATAGACCGCAATATAAACATCATTGTGAAAACTGTGTTGCTTGTGTTCAATTTTGCCCGCAAAAAGCCATAAATTATAAAGACGCGACTCAAAACAGAAGAAGATATACAAACCCTGAAATAAATTATATGGAATTATTTGAATATAATAAATAAAAAATGGTATGCGCCCCAACTGCAGATAACAGGCGGTATATAATACGGCGGTCGAATGGAAATCGGATTGCGCGCTGCGCCCCCGACCGCTTTTGGTAGTTCGTGTTGCGGTGCCTTCCAATCCACTACTTCGTGGAGCCGGGGGGTTATGCGACATTCATCCTACTACGGTGCGAGTTTATTGACAATGCTTTTAAAGAAGACTAAAATAATACAAAGACAGCGTACGTATTAATCAGCCTTTCAGAGCGTGCCGGGATATTTGATGATTTATCAGAAAGTCAGCGGAAACTATTAAATGAATTGAACCCACTCAATATAGAAGCTCGTTATCCTGAGTATAAAGAGCGTGTTGCACAAACACTTACCACCGAAACAACTGCAAGGCTATTCAAAGAAACGGAGGACTTTTTGAGTTGGATAAAACAAAAGTTAGAAAAATAGCATATGACTATTCAATGGAAGTAGCAAAAGTTCTAAAACCAGAAAAAATTATGTTATTTGGTTCTCATGTTGATGGAAACCCTCATATTGAAAGCGATATTGACATTGCTGTGTTTGTGAGTGGTTTAGACGATAATGCCTGGTATGAAGCTCGTATCGCATTGCAAAATATACTTTGGAATAGAGCCTTTCTTGATATTGAACCGCATTTGCTGGATGAGGCTCATGACCGCAGTAGATTTGCGGAGCATGTAATAAAGACAGGTGAAGTCATATATCCGTCGTAGCGCAGATACTAAGCAGAACGAGAAGACAGTAGATTATTTATACTTTCGACTGGACCAAAGCGCTGCAAAAACGTCTTAGTAATGGAGGTGATTGACTTGAAAAACAAAATCTTTTGTATAATCCCACTGCTGCTTGTCATAATAGCAATAGTCCTAATGGCATTGCCAACAAGTGCATATTTAGCGTTTGCGGATGCTCCAGAAGATAGGATTAATCCCGATGACCGGGTTATTGTGTTTTATTCTTACTTTAGCTTTAGCTTGGTTGGGTTCGCAAAATTCGCTCCGCCAATAACAGCCTGTTTATCTGTCATTGTGGCACTATTGCACTGCATAGGTGCTTTGACTAAAAAGGCATTGTGTAGGGCTACCCTTGTTATGTCCTATGTTTGCGCGATTTTAGCTATCATTTCTGTGCTTTCGTTGTTGAGGTATCCACTACTTCCGTCTTGCATTGCGCTTTTGCTGATAGGTTCTGCGGTTCTCTATATATTTGTAAAGCGTGCGTTATAAGCATAATGTGAAGATAGACGGATTAAGTCCGTGGAAACGTCACATAACAAGCAACTTAGCGAAATGGCGGTCGGTGTGGAAAACTAAAGCGTTCTGAGCCACTCAAACTCTGTTCTGTGATGGCTCGGGTCACTGCGCCATCGTCCGCCACTTCGCCAAGCCGCCGGGCGTTAGGCGAAATGGCTATTGACATTACTTATAAATTGTAGGAAAGTAAGAGTGTACTACAATATTTGGAGGGAAAAATGACACCTGGACCTTATTTAGTATATAAATGCCCAAAATGTGGAAAATTTTCTTTTCGAGGAAGTTTGCGGTCTGGAAATACAATTGGCGCAGAATTATTTTCTGATGGGAAAAGAATAGCACCAATGTTACCCGAATTTCCTTCAATTACAAAATGTAAAAATTGTAAACTATTTTATTGGTTAAAAAGTGAAAATAAAATTGGAGAATTTTATAGGCATGAAGCAGATAAAAAATGGAACGATGCCTATAAAGCAGAATTTTTGACGGTAAACGAATATGATGAAGCAATTAATTCTAAAGTATATACTAATGAAAAAGAAAAAATATTTTTAAGAACAAAACTATGGCAAGCAATGCATGACAAAATTCGATGGCGTGAAAATTTTGATATACCGGAAGATGATAAAGAATTATATGAAAAAAATTGTAAAGCATTAATAGAAATTTTAAATATAAATGAAATAGAGGGAAAAATAATGATTGCTGAATTAAATAGAAATTTAGGGAAATTCATAGAATGTAAAAACATTCTAGAAACAATAAATAATGATAAATATATTTGGATAAAAAAGATATTAGAAATTGAGTGTAATAAAAGTAATCAAAAAGTGATCAGTCTAATACAATAGCCACTTCGCTTAACAAACGGTTAGCGTACGCCGCCTAATCGGCGGCTCGGGGTTACGCACGGCTAAATAGATAGTATGCCAGCAACGGTTACAGTATATTGTGTGAAGGGAGATAGAAACAAATGAACGAAACAAAATTCGATGGCAAAGGTAGTGTGTACGCGAAATATCGACCAGCGTATCCGCAGGCTTTTATAGACTACATTTATACTAATATCGGTATGTGTTCGGTAAGCATAATTGCAGATATCGGATCTGGGACAGGCATATTGACAAAACAGCTACTTGAAAAAGGAAGTACAGTGTTTGCTGTCGAACCAAACGCAGATATGCGGATACATGCAGAATCGAGTTTGGGAGGCTTCCCGGATTATATATCTGTAGACGGAACTGCGGAGAGGACAACTTTAAGCGAGAGCAGTGTTGACTACGTTACAGCTGCTCAGGCATTCCATTGGTTTGATAAGCAAGCATTCAAAACTGAATGCAGACGAATATTGAGAAAAAATGGAAGAGTTGTTTTGGTATGGAACAGCCGGGTGGAAGAAAGTGACATAGTTCAGGAAAACTACGAAGTAAAAAGGAAATACTGCCCCAACTTCAAAGTATTTTCTGATAGTCTGCTACACGCTGAAAATGAAGGATGTTTTAATGATTTTTTCACGGGTGAGTATGTGAGTAGAGTCTTTAATAATGACATTTCCCTAGATGCGGAGGGATTTGTTGGAGGTAATCTTTCCAGTTCGTATGCATTGAATGAAACTCACGAATATTATTATGACTTTATTGCCGAGTTAAAGCAATTGTTTGTAAAATACAGCAAGAACGGCAAACTGGTTCTACCAAGTATAACACAATGCTATGTTGGTGAAGTATAATCTTAGCTTGATAGCAGTATAACACGCTCTTGGCTCGGGTAGACGACGTATAACAAGCAGCTTAGCGAAATGGCGGTCAGAGTGGAAACCGATAATCTTCGGCTCCCCTTGACCGTTTGTGGTAGTTCAAGCTAAGGCGCTCACAATCCGCCACTTCGCCAAGCCGCCGGACGTTATCTGACATTTCCACTACTGCGGTGAAGGTTGAGAGACTTATTTCAATTTTATGTGATAATAAATATTATGACTATGGGGGATTGCTATGAAAATTGACAGCAGTATAGTAAATGCATATTTTGCTGAGAAACCAATTTCTACTTATTCAAACCATTGGATATATCATGAGGTAGAAAAAGGAGCGTATCTGTTTGAAACCCCGCCTTTTGAGCGTATAGCAGAAATAAGGCGCTGCTATGACCAAATCGCTAAGGCTTGTGATAGTTTTATATTCCGCAATGAGTCGCTGATAGAATATATCTTTACTGATGCCAAGTCTATAATGGAATCTGCTAACATATTATTTACTGTTGGTTTGCCGAGCGTGTATGACGCGCTTGTCCGTGAACACGAGGGGGAGGATTTTATAGTTATTGATATTGTGAACTTTGCAAATTACATCACAAATGGACATAAAGTTTCAGATCTTGTCATAAATTTTCTTTCTCATGAGTTGATTCATATATTAATTAATGCAAGGTACCCATATGAAGAGATGACCTATTTGGAGTATCTAAATTTCATAGCTTTTCACGAAGGGTTCGCACATTTATTGTCATATAAAGAAAATATTTCTGATTATCAACCGAATGAATCTTACAGAGAAAAATTCAACTCCGCAAAGAGCAAACTGATTAATGCGTTAAACGCTACTGATCCAGCAATGCAAGAACAGTATCGTATTGAAGCAAATAGTGGAAGCTATTGGGATAAATATGCGGCTATTTCATCTATGTTGTATTTACTTAGAAACATAGATGCCTTAAAACAAATCTATAATGAAGGCTGGAGAGGTTATGCTGAATTAATTATGGATTACGAATGGAAGTGACTTTTACACTACCAACATCCGGACATACGGCAGATAACAAGCGGTTTAGCGAAATGGCGGTCGGTGTGGAAATCGAAGCTAAAAATGTGCTATAATATTGTTAATGAAGAAAGGCAGAAAATATGATATGATTGAGATAAACGGTAAGAGCTTTGACTGGGACATTGACAAAAACTTGTCAAACATCAGAAAGCACGGCATATCTTTCAAGATGGCTGCCACCTCATTTTTTGACCCACACGCCATAATTTTTGAGGATGAAGCTCATTCACAGCAAGAAAACAGGTTCATACTAATTGGGTTAAACAAATTTGACAAACTTTTGACCGTTTGTCATTGTTACAGAGAAAACAACGATATTATCAGAATTTTTTCCGCAAGAAAGGCGACTGCCGAAGAAAAAGACATTTACGGAGGTGATTTATAATGGATTCGCTCGATAACCTAAAAATCCCGGACAAATCAAAAATACGCAAAAATCCTTATTACGAAAGCTTAGTCAAGCATGGATTTTCAATTATTGTGCATTACAGCCCCGAAAACGTGGCAGACATTATGAGCGGCAAACAACGCTTCGATTTTGATTTGCTTGAACACGACCCCGATGAGCTTGAAGCGTTTGCATACTATAACGCAAACTCTATCGCCGCGCAACACACAACCCGTTGACCTTTTCAATGTGCTGTTCCATAAGAGAGGGGGCTTTGTCAATGATGTTATATCGGAGAGAACCAAAGCGAGGCTTAAGGCAGCACAAGAGCATGGAAGGTCAAGTAATCATAGCAGACGGTGAAGAGTTTGCTATTATCAATTTAATAGCAAAAGGTAAAGGTGGGTATAATTATCTTGCAAGAACAAGAGATACTTTTGTGGTTGTAAAACAAATCCATTATGAGCCATGCGATTATTATCAATTTGAAGATAATAAATTAAATAGCGAACTGAGGGATTATAAAACGTTATATGATTTAGGCATACCTATGCCTAAACTCTTGTTTTCTTGTCAGGAAAGGCAATTATTGATAAAAGAGTACATAAACGGTGAAACCCTTGCAAAAATAGCCGCAAACGATCGAATTAAAACAAGCTATATTACCCAGATATTTGAAATGTGCGAAAGGTTATATCCAAATCATTTGAATATAGACTACTTTCCTACGAACTTCATGGAGCAAAACGGCAAAATTTACTATGTTGATTATGAATGTAGTCAATATACAGAAGAATGGAATTTTGAGAATTGGGGTATTTATTTTTTAGCTAATCAAAACGGCATGAAAAACTTTGTTGAATGTGAAGATTATTCTTTGCTTCTCGAAAACGGGAAACCGATAAGAAATGTATTTGAAGATACTGTGAAGCAGTGGCTTATGCTAAGATAAAGATATACCTGAAAATGGTATCTGCATCCGCGTACGAGAGTGGTATCTAAATCCGAGTGAACGTCGCATAACGCCCGGCGGTTTGGCGAAATGGCGGTCGGTGTGGAAAACTCAGTCTTTCTGTGCTCTTTGACCGCTTGTGGTAGCTCATGGTGTGGCGCTCCCAATCCGCGACTTCGCCAAGCCGCCGGGCGTTAAGCGCCGCCTCCGTGCCACGTCGTATACCCGCCCCCCGTTATGCGAAATAGAAATCTGAGATTGAAATCAATGCCCCGCGTCCATGCGGGGCAAGGACGGCGAAAACTCGATATTATGCAAAGTGTCTATATCTCTGCTAACATATTTGATATCTTACCGTAACCTACTGTGAGCACATCTTGTAAAAACTTAGCGCATGGAGTATACTGATGCTTAAAGGAGGGTTGACTTCAATGGAAGCAATACAAGCGTATTATAATGGCAGCGTCTTTGTACCCCTTGCTCCAGTTAAGGCGAAGCTAAACCAACAAGCATTAATCACTATCGTGGGAACTGTAAAAGCAAATTCAAGCGTAAAACGTTATTCTGAATTTTATGGTTCATTGTCATCCGAAAGCTATTTAGAGATTATAAAAGCGCTAAAAGACACGGAAAGGATAGATTTGGATGAGTGGTGATATGTTGGATACTAATGTTATCATTAAATATCTCGCTGGTGATGAATCTGCAAAACAGTTGATAGATAATGCTACTGATATATCTGTTTCGGTAATAGTTGTGGGCGAACTTCAGTATGGGGCGCATAAGTCTACGAAGACGGAAAGTAATTTAGTATTGTTCAAAAACTTCCTTTCTAGTTTTGCAATCATTCATGTGGATGAAAAGGTTGCCGCCATATATGGAGAAGTAAAGGAGCAATTGCGCTCAAAAGGAATAAATATCCCTGAGAACGATATTTGGATAGCGGCAACAGCTAAGTCCCAGGGTTGCAGGTTGATGACGTTTGATGCTCATTTTAAGTCTATAGATGGCTTGGCTGTTGTTTCATAATCACTTTTAGGGGATATCGCACCTTCAAATACCAAGACGACGCAAAGCGTGCCCGCCGTCCATGGCGGGCATGCTGGAGCAGATTTCTACTTCACAGAACAAGCGGCTTAGCGAAATGACGGTCGGTGTGGAAACATGAAGTCTACTGCACCCCTCAACACATTGTGATAGCGTAGGTCATGGCACGCCCAATCCACCACTTCGCCAAGCCACCGGGCGTTAAGCGACATATACCTTACTGCGGTGGAGTATAGAGAGTAGATTTTATGATATCATTATGGTGCAGAAAATTTATATAATACGAAATTAAGGAGAATATATGGAGAAAAATATTTATTCGATACTTGCCGTATTTCCAACGCCAAATATTGAGGAAACCGCTAAATATTATAACGAAGTTTTGGGGTTTCGGGTTGTTAAATATTTAGATGTAAAAGAACCGCATGTATGCCTTTACCGCAGTGAAGTGGAAGTAGTTTTATTAAAAGCAAAAAGCAATAAAGTCTATACAAACAGGGAGCTTTACGGACATGGAGAGGATGCTTATTTTATTACTGACAATCAGGAATCATTACAAAATGAATTTATTATCAAAGGCGCAAAAATTGTTCGCCCATTACACTTAACAGATTATAATAACTTGGAATTTGTGTTAGAAGATATAGACGGACGGTGGCTTGTTTTTGGGATGAAGCAAAAATAATCACTTCACCGAATAAGCATAATGCGAAGATAGCTGGTTTCCATCCGTGGAAACGTCACATAACAGGCGGCTTAGCGAAATGTCGGTAGGAGGGGAAGCCGCCGTGCCGCCGCGCCCCCGCCCGCTTGCAGTAGTTAGGGTCTGGGTGCTCCCAATCCGCCACTTCGCCAAGCTTGCCCCGTCGTTGCAAGCTCTGCCATGACGCCACGGGGTATACCCGTTGCCCGTTATATGCAATTGCCCCTATTGCGGTGCATTTTTATTGACAATGCTTTGCGAGAAGCCGAGAAATTCTTAAGTAGATAAAAAAGCGGAGGTTAACGTGAAAAATAGTGTTGTAGAAGTCATAATGTCACGCAGGAGCGTACGCAAGTACAAGCAAGAACAAGTGGAAGAGATGCTGTTGAGCACAATTATAGAAGCGGGAAGATTTGCGCCAAGTGGTGGAGATGCTCAACTCACGCATATAATCGCAATCCAAAATCCAGATATACTCCGCGATATTATCAGGATATCTAAATCAGAATTCGCAAAGATGCCCATTACCGACAATATGTATGACAGTTTACGTAGCACTATTGAGCATGCGCTAATGCCTGAATTTGATTTCGATTATATTTACGGTGCGCCGACGCTTATAATAATAGCGAACAAGAAAGCCTGTACGAATGCAATGGCGGATTCTATATGTGTTTTGCAAAATATACTAATAGCCGCCGAGGCACTTGGAGTGGGAGCTTGTTACCAAAATGCACCGCATTGGCTTGACGATAGCGAAGGATTTCGCAAGTATATGTATACATTAGGACTTGGCAAAGATGAAACCATTGCAGGCGCTGTTTCGCTTGGGTATTCTGCCGAAGAACCACGACCGCCGCTACCACGCAAAGGCAATTTTGTTACGTACGTTAGATAGTGCGTAAAATATGATAATAGATTGATATAGTCCGAGTGAGCCGCCGGGCGTTATCGGCAGTTTATCCTACTGCGGTGCATTTTTATTGACAATCCTATTAAAGATGCTTAGAATTACAAAAAGGAGGTAGTGCTGGATGATTTCGGAAATAACGATAATTAAAGACTTGATTGTCAATGCTTTCACTGTGGAAAAGATTATTTTATTCGGCTCACACGCATATGGAACACCGAATGACGATAGCGATTATGACATATATATGGTAATCCCGAATGACGGTCTGCGCCCAATCGATGCAATAGGCAAAGCGCATCTTGCAATGCGCGGGACAGGCGTAAAGTCTGTGGATTTTCTGGCGGGTACGGTTGAAGTATTCGAACGCCGTTCCAAGCAGTCAACGATTGAGCGAAAAATCGCACAGGAAGGAGTGGTTTTATATGAGCGAAGACAGCAATCTGTTTGAATGGAAAAGACTCGCGCAAATGGACATTGAAACAGCTCTGCATATGTTTAATACTTATCATCCAAAACCCTTTGAGGTTATTTGTTTCCATGCCCAACAAGCAGCAGAAAAAATGCTTAAGTGCTTCTTAGTGTCAAAGGATGTTGAAGTGCCAAAAACACATGATATGAGAAAGCTCTGCGAGATGTGCATACAGCTTGACGTTAGCTTTGACGATATATTCGAGCCCGCCGTTTTACTGACCAGGTATGGTGTAATCCCCCGTTATCCGGCAGAACTCAACTTGATTGTTCAAGATGCCCAATCAGCCATTAGAGATGCAGAGAAAGTAGTCAGTTTCGTCAACAACATTATTGGGGTTGTGTTTTGCGATATCGATATGGTTGATGCTTCATTGATTAAGTATGCAGTGATAGTAGCGAGACATAAGGGGAAGTGGGTCTTTTGCAAAAATAAAAACCGAAAATGGGAACTGCCGGGTGGGCATCGTGAGGAAGGCGAAACCATTGACAATACAGCAAGACGGGAATTGTATGAGGAAACCGGTGCAAAAATGTTTGAAATAACACCCATCAGTGCGTATTCAATAAACAATTATGGAGTACTGTTTTTCTCAGAGATAGAGGAATTTGGGGAGCTTCCCGAATCTGAGATAGAAACCATAGGTTTCTATAGCGACCTACCTAATGACCTGCCGATAACAAGCGGCTTAGCGAAATGTCGGTCGGCATGGAAACCGGTAGCTTTCTGCTCCCCTTGACCGTTGATGATAGCTCATGGTGTGTCGCACCCAGTCCGCCACTTCGCCAAGCTGCTGGACGTTATGTGACATTAGCCCTAGTGCGGAGCGAATTTGTTGGCAATTTTTTGATAGAAGCCTATATATACCTTAAATCAGTAAATGTAATTCGAGGTGCAGTATGATTGCTTTTAATGTGCTTTTATTTGAGGGCTTTGAAACTTTAGATGCTTTCGGCCCTGTCGAAATAATTAGCAAACTACCGAAAATATATAAACTTGACTATTTCTCTATTAACGGTGGCATCATTATAAGCAGTCAGCAAATAAGTGTGAATACGCTTCCTTTTTCCGCAATAGATACGACTGGTGTGTTGTTAATCCCCGGTGGCTTGGGTACAAGGAAACTAATTGATGATATAGATTTCATAAACAGTATCAAATTGTTGTCTCAAAGAGCCTCGCATGTTCTAACCGTCTGCACAGGTTCTGCCTTGCTTGCAAAAACAGGACTGCTTCACGGCAAAAAAGCTACAAGCAATAAAATGGCTTTTGATTGGGTTTGCAGTAATGGAAACGGCGTAAATTGGACTAAGAAAGCACGCTGGGCAAATGATGATAAGTATTATACATCGTCGGGCGTATCTGCGGGAATGGACATGACATTGGGATTCATTTGCGATATTTACGGTGAAGAAACTGCTCAGGATATATGCAAATATATTGAATATATCTGGAATCGAGATAAAGATAACGACCCATTTGACCCATAATATAGAGCGTAACATGAAGATAAATGGATACGGTCCAGGGTGAATGTCGCATAACAGGCGGCTTAGCGAAATGGCGGTAGGCGTGGAAATCTGAAGCATTATGCTCCTCATGACACTTTGCGGTAGCTTAGAGCACGGCGCACCTCGTCCGCCACTTCGCCAAGCTGCTCTGTCGGCGCTAGCGCCGCATCCGCGCCATGTCGTATACCCGCCCCCCGTTATCGGCAATTAGCCCTATTTCGGTGTTAATTTGATGAAAATCCTTTGAAGAAAGCAAAACTTGATTAGAACAGACTAATTTTATTTATGGAGGCAGACATTATGAAACATTTTTCGTGCAACCATTTCCCAATACGTGAGAATTTTCCAAAACTTATTTTGCTTATTGTTGTGATAATTGGAATACTAAGCTTTTCTGGGTGTATTCGAGATGATCAAACAGAATATCCTTTGTATGCGGTTTCAGTGAACGATGAATTGGGTTGCATTGAGTTGATATACAACGGGGTTGTTTTTCGCCCGTATGGGGTGTTTGTCAATAACACGTTTAAAGGAGAACAAATTGGCGTTCGTGAAGATGCTCCTCAAAGTAAAATATACGAAGTAAAAGGTTATGATTCAGACGAATGGATTGTTGAGTATCTTGAAGTCATTATGGGCACTAATATGATACTTAAAGCAGTAGGCGTAACTGAGATTCCGATAGAGCTTGAAGAATATAAGGAATACGACTATTAATAAGCATAATGTGGAGATAAATGAAACCAGTCCGGGTAAACGTCGTATAACAAGCGGATTGACGAAATGGCGGTCGCTGTGGAGACCTGAAGCCTTATGCATCCTTTGACCTCTTGTGATACTTCAGGTTGCACCGCGCCCAATCCGCCGGGCGTTGTATGCCATATGCCCTACTGCGGTGTGAGTTTGTTTACAATCCTTTGAATGATGTAAGTTTTTATAAATGCCGTTTTATAGATGCTAGACAATTTCCAGATACAAATGGTGAGATTTTCTGATATACTAATTGGTGTCAAGTGGATAAACAGATATTAGAGTTAGGAGAGGAGTGTTTATGGGAAATAGACTTGAAACACTACGCAACAGAATCGACAAATTCATAAATCATGACGATATCCGCATGTGTATTTCTCACACATATGGAGTAGCTCAGTTTTGCACTTTGCTGGCCATGAAAAGAAATATGGATGTTGAGCTCGCTACGACTTGTGGGATGTTGCATGACATACACTGGATAACAGGTGGAAGTAGCGATAACCATGCGTCAAAAGGAGCGGAGCAGGCAAAAATAATATTGAAGGCAATGAACACATATAGTGATGGCGAAATAGAATTAATTACTACAGCTATTTTGAAACATAGTGATAAAAAGTCAGTTGATGAGCCCTATGATGAGTTGCTGAAGGATGCCGATGTAATGAATCATTGCCTCTATAACGCTGATTTTCCGATAGCCAAATCGGAGTTGGTTCGGTATAAAAATCTACTCAGAGAGTTTGATATTACCCACGGTTAGGCATTATAAGAAGACAAGTGGAACAAATCCGGGCAAACGGCATATAACAAGCAGCTTGGCGAAATGTCGGTCGGTGTGGTGACCGGAAGCTATCTGCACCTACTGACAATTTGTGGTAGCTCAGGTCATGCTGCACCCAATCCGTCACTTCGCCAAGCCGCCGGGCGTTATCAGCAATTCACCCTACTGCGGTGCGTGTTTATTACAATTCGTTGTAGCAATCCTAGATTCGTTTGAGAGCAGTTATTCTTATAAAGCGAAAATGGAGTTGGAGAAAATGAAAATACAATTTCGCATCTTAGAGGTAAAAGATTTTCCGAAAATGTTAACATGGCTTAATACAGTGCATGTAAAGCAGTTTTGGAAAGAGCCTTTTCATACTGTCGAAGATATAGAAGCAAAATATGGAGGATACGTCACAGGTGAAAAGCCTTCTTCTCCTTATGTTATAATGATAAGCGATGTAGATATAGGATATATTCAGACATATTATTACAGCGATTGGCAGGATGACAATGACCCTAGCAACTATATATCCCTTATGGATGCGGATAAAGACTCGGCAGGGGTGGACTTGTTTATTGGGCATAAAGACTACATACACAAAGGCTATGGTGTGCATATATTAAAATCGTTTATTAAAGATTTTGTTTTCACAAATCCTAGAAGTGTTAACGTAATCATAACACCTGAACCAGATAATATTGTTGCTATTAAGGTCTATGAAAAAGTTGGATTTAAGTGGTATAAGACAATTAGCACACAAAATGGAGAGTTTGAGTATCTAATGAAATTATCCAAAGAGGATTTTTTCAATAGTTTTACTCACTAAGTAGCACAAGGAGATAAATGCAACCGATCCGGGTAAACGTCAGATAACAAGCGGTTTAGCGAAATGGCGGTCGCTGTGGAAATCGGAAGTCTTCTGCGTCCCTCAACCTCTGTGATAGTTCAGGTCTCGGCGCACCCAATCCGCCACTTCGCCAAGCCGCCGGGCATTATGTGGCAATTCACCCTACTGCGGTGGAAATCAATTTTTAGGCGGTGTTATTCATGCAGAACATATTAAGCATTTGGGGATTGGCTGGCATAACTGTTAAACATATGGATTCACTTTCAATGTCTACTTGGGATGTCGGTGGTCAATATATATTAAAGCGTTATTCAAACGATGAAGAATTGTCTCGCAGTATGCAGTTTTCAAAACTTCTGACCACATATGGGATTCCTGTCGCAGTATTTATCCCCACAGAAAGCGGAAAGTTAACCTCCCCCGAAGGCTCATACTGTCTGATGTCAAAATTGTCAGGCAAGCACCCGGACTTTTTTGAAGAAATCAACCTCGCTTCTGAGATGGGGCGCGAATTGGCAAGACTTCACACAGTATTGGCACATATTGAACCTAACTTAGCTTGCAACGACAGCGATTTACTTGTAGATTGGCAGAATGGTATTAAACCAAGTATTGAAAAATTAGTGCCAGATAAAATGTTGGGTAGTGTTGACATATTATTTCGTAAATACTACCCAAATCTTCCGCGCCAACTTATTCACCGCGATATACATTGTCATAATGTGTTGTTTGATAATGGACATTTGACAGGTTGGCTCGATTTTGATATAAGTCAACGCAATGCACGGCTTTTTGATATGGCTTATCTGCTATCTGGGCTTCTTGTCGGAAACACACACAGCAGAACTAAAATTGATAAATGGCGTTTAATATACCATGAGCTTTTAACGGGTTATAATGAAATAAACCCTTTAGTCGATAACGAACATGATGCACTGCCTATTTTGATGATAATGATTGAGTTGTTGTTTGCATGGTTTTGGATCGGTAGAGACAACATCGAGCAAAGCGAAACCGCGCTTGAATTGGCAAAATGGCTTTGTAACGAGTACAATATATAATGTACCGAATAAGATGGTTATAAGGATTGAATAACATGAACTCAATCCGGGTAAACGTCGTATAACAGGCGGCTTAGCGAAATGGCGGTTTGTGTGTGAACCAAAAGCCTTCTGCATCTTTTGACCGCTTGTGTTGACTCAGGTCATGGCGCACCCAAACCGCCACTTCGCCAAGCTGCCGGACGTTATGTGCAATTGTGCCTAAAATTGTTGATAAATTATGAATAAATAATACTTGACAATATATTCATTTTTGATATAGCATGAAGTAATAAGGTATAAGAAATGATCGATGGGAATGATTTAATAAAAAGTATGGATAAAATACACACGACAGAATTAGGTATTATCAGGATAAAACGAAATCTTGAATTAAATACAGAAAAAGTTGTAAATTGGTGTAAACAAAAAATTAAAAAAGCAGACAATATTTATAAAAAGGGAAAATTTGGTATATTTCTTTTGAAGATTGTGTAACAACTATAAATGTAAGCAGTTATACTATTATTACTGGACACAAAATTAAAGGAAAAAATAATGGACTTGGGAAAAGACATAAAAATTAAATATGCTGAAAATATAGACTTATTATGGCTTATTGAAAAGGATAAACATGTCTCAGAAAATGTTTAAAAAAATAAAATCGAAAATAAGGAAATATTTGTAGTAGAAAAGAATAATCAAATAATTGGTTGGTTAAGGTATAATTTATTTTGGGATAATATTCCATTTATGAATATGGTTTATTTTTTGGAAGAATATAGGAAAATAGGATTAGGGGCTAAATTGGTCAAATATTGGGAAGAAGAAATGAAACAAAAAGGTTATAAAAATGTATTAACGTCAACACAAGCAAATGAAGATGCACAACATTTTTATAAGAAAATTGGATATAAAGAAATAGGTGGGTTTAAATATTTTGATGATCCATATGAAATTATATTTCAGAAAATATTATAATAAAATATTATAGGGACTAAATGGGGTACGGCAAAACAGCACATAACAAACGGTATACGACATATCCCCTGGCGCGGTGCGAGTTTATTGACAACTTTTTGAAGATGATGCGATTTAGATAAAAGCGGATTACTATGATACATGCCATATGGTAAAAATCTTCACGCTCAAAACATATTGTTGACAATGCCAATAAAATGTAATATTATTGAGTTAAGGAGTTGATTTAGTATGGCTAAAAACTCAACGATAAATTTGCGAGTAGATAGTGAAGTAAAGGAAGAGGCAGGAGAAATCCTAATGTCTTTGGGTCTGACTCTTAGTCAAGCATTTAACCTGCTGCTTCATCAAGTGCGCTTAGTTCGAGGGCTGCCTTTTGAAGTGAGGCAACACACGCCTCCGGAAAGTATCGTATTTAATAATAGTCAAGATTTATACGAAAAGCTTAATGTCGGAAGAGAGCAAATAAGACAAAGGCAAGTTATCGATGCTAATCTTGTTATGGAAAGATTAGGTGAGAAATATGACCTTCGACGTTGAGTTCTCAGAACAAGGCAATCGCGATTTAGATGAAATCATCAGGTATATTAGTGAGGAGTTGTTCAGCCCGCAGGCTGCACAAAAATTTTACAGTGCTGTAAACGAAAAACTCATATTACTACAGAGCGTTCCATACGTATATCCACTATATCACGATGATAGGCTTGTAAATGAGGATAGGCATTAATGATTGTTGCTGTTTCAAAGGACAATGAAAACAGATGGGCGGAGTTATGTGCTTCCTTGTGGCCGCATCACACGATTGAGTCTTTTATTCAAGAAAGAGAGAAGAACAGATATCTAAATGAGTTTCTTTATTATGATAAGGATGAAGCGGTAGCTTTCATAAGTTTATCTTTGCGACACGATTATGTAGAAGGTACAGAATCAAGCCCCGTTAGTTATCTTGAAGGGATTTATGTTAAGCCGGAATACCGAAGACAGGGAATAGCGCAAAAAATGGTGGAGTTCGCAAGGAAATGGTCTGCTGACAAAGGCTGCATGGAGTTCGCTTCTGATTGCTTGATAGAAAATATTGATAGTCGCAAGTTCCATAACAGAATTGGATTTAAAGAAGCAAATACGATAGTCTGCTTTGTCATGCGTCTATAACTTCGTTCCAAGCTGCACTCATTCGGTTATGATCGAGCGAGCTTGGTCGCAACTCTCGTTTCATTTGATTCGATTATAAACGGTATAAGCTCAATATGGAGATAGATGGATTCCGTCCGGGTAAACGTCGTTTAACAAGCAGCTTAGCGAAATAGCGGTCGGAGGGGAAGCCGCCGTGCCGCTGCGCTCCTGTCCGCTTGTGGTAGTTCAAGATATGGCGCGCCCAATCCGCCACTTCGCCAAACCGCCGGGCGTTATGCGACATTCGACCTAGTTCGGTGGTATATCGAGAATAATGAGTGGGGAACGTTCGTAAGTAAGAGAATTAAGCAAAATAGGTTGATTTAATCCTATTAGCTGTGTATAATTACTACGGAGGTGTTAAGTATGATGATCAATACAAGCAATATTGTTTCGATAACCGAGGCAAATCAAAACTTTTCACGCGTTGTGCGCATGGTAGATGAAAATGGTTCTGCAATAATCTTGAAGAACAATACGCCGCGTTATATACTGATTGATTTTCGCCAGGTGGAGCAGGAGCAAACCATGCCTGATGAGGATGTAATGAGCATTTCCCGCCGCATTATGGAGAAGAACAAGGAAGCCTATGAGGTTCTTGCAAAATGAAGAAACTGACAAAAGGGCAAATACTTCTTCTACACCATGAAATGATTGAAACTCACGGCGGTAGTAGCGGCATCCGTGATGATGGCTTGTTAGAATCTGCGCTTGCCGCACCGTTTCAAGCTTTTGGAGGTAAACCCTTGTTATTGACCGTTCAACAAAAAGCCGTTCGGTTAGGATATGGGCTGATTATAAATCATCCTTTTGTTGATGGCAATAAGCGAATTGGCGCACATGTTATGCTGACCGTTTTAGCAATGAACGGGATAGAACTTGAATATACGCAAAGGGAGTTCTACGAGCTGATAATTAAAATTGCGGCAAGCGAAGCATCATATGAAGAACTGCTAAAATGGGTGATAGACCACGAAACTGAAATTAGAAAGTAGGTACTATCTGCATCCGGGCAAACGTCATATAACATGCAGCTTAGCGAAATGTCGGTAGATGTGTAGACCAGAAGCTTCCTGCACCCCTTTGACCGCTTATGGTATTCTAAGGTGCGAAGCACCCAATCCGCCACTCCGCCGGCGCAAGCGCCGCCTCCGCGCCACGTCGTATACCCGCCCCCCCGTTATACGACATAAAATCTGGGGGATTGAAATCCTCGCCCCGCGTCCATGCGGGGCAAGGACGGCGGAGAATTCAACATTGTACGACATAATGTAGGTTGTCGTACTGAGACAAAAACAATGTGGGAAGAAGATATTATGAAATTATTAATCCTAACTGGTGCAGGTGCGGTTGGAAAAATGACCGTTGGGCAGGAGTTGATGAAGATAACGAAATTACGGCTTTATCATAATCACATGGACATTGAGATGGTGATTGAAATATTCGGTAACTCTAAGTACAATGGTGAAGTTGGCAGACGCATACGTGAAGTTGTTTTTGAAGAATTTGCTAAATCTGACTTATATGGTCTGATCTTCACTTATATGTGGGCTTTTGACCATCAATCCGATTGGGAGTATATAGATAGCCTTGTTGATATATTTCGGCGTGATGGCGCAGATATTTATTATGTGGAATTGGTTGCGCCACAAGTAGTCAGGCTTCAAAGAAATATAACGGAAAATAGACTTCAGAACAAGGCATCTAAGAGAAACATCGAATTTTCAACCAAGCTTTTATTAAACGAGGATAAGAATTATCGCCTAGTAAGCAACGATGGTGAAATTCCATTTGAAAACTACTTGAGAATTGACAACTCAAATTTAAAACCTAGCGATGTAGCTGAAATGATAAAGGAAAGGTTTTCGTTATAGCATCCTACATACAATTCTCACCTGATGTGTTGAATTGTAGGATTGTCAAACATATTGGACAGCGAGGTATTCAAGAGGTGAATACCAAAGAAGAGGTCTCATTGGCATATTGTTAGAACGTTTCATGTGAACAAGTAGCTGCTTTTTAAAGTCATCAAAAG
>WRMH01000015.1 GCA_009777235.1 Oscillospiraceae bacterium | reverse complement strand
ATTATCGCAAAATGTCAAAAGGAAATTGAAATTTCAGAAAAAAATTGCCGTCCGGAAAAAAGTTTTTAAACTGTGTCCTTATCAAAATAACGAATATGATTGAATATCCGCTTACGATTTGATATAATCAAAAGCCGGAGGACATTTGTCATGGATAAGAAAATAGGGGTATATGTGCATATTCCGTTTTGCAAAAGCAGATGCGCATATTGCAACTTTTACTCATTGCCATCGTCATCCGTGGCGGGAGGCGGCAAGCTCATGTCTGCTTACAAAGCGGCTGTTATAAAACATATTGCCGAGTATTCCGCTCAGCTTGACGGATATTTGATAGATACCATATATTTCGGCGGCGGAACGCCCAGCCATTTCGGAGCATCGAGGCTTGTTGATATACTCGACGCGCTCAAGAAAAGCGGCCATGTGCTGCTCGATTCGGAAATCACGGCGGAAATCAATCCCGCAAGCATAACAAAAGATGAAATGATAAGGCTCAGGCGAGCGGGCTTCAACAGGCTTTCAATAGGCGTGCAATGTGCCGACAATACGACTTTGCATAATCTGGGCAGGACGCACACATACGAAGAATCGGTAAAGACGATCAAGGACGCGAGAGCGGCAGGATTTAAGAACCTGAGCGTTGATGTCGTATATGGACTTCCTTCCCAAACTGCGGAGACTTGGGCGCAAACGATTCAAAAGATAGCGAGCCTCAAGGCGGAGCATATATCGTGCTACAGCCTTAAAATCGAAGAAGGCACAGAATTATACGCGTTTAAAGACTCGCCGTTTATACCCGACGACGATACCGCGGCAAATATGTATCTTTACGCCGTTGATATGCTCTCGCGTTTTGGATACAAACAATATGAGATTTCCAATTTCGCGAGGCGCGGATTTGAATCAAAGCACAACATGAAATACTGGCTTGGCGAAGACTATATCGGATTCGGGCCGGGCGCGCACTCTTGTATTGACCAAAGCCGATATAGCTTTACGGAGGATGTAAACGCGTATATTGAGCAAGTTGGGCTCGGCAGAAGAATAGTCGAACACGACGAAGATATGTCCGATTTTGAAAATGCCGGCGAATACTTGATGCTCCGGCTTAGAACCACGCATGGCATTTCGGAAAAAGAATATTACGATATATACAGGCTCAAAATGGATTTGGTGCTTAATTTGCTTCGCAAATACGAGGAAAACGGTTGGGCGGTTTTTAAAGATGGCCGTTGGAGGTTTACCCCAAAAGGCTTTATGATTTCAAATGTGCTTATAGGTGAGCTTTTGGAAGCGCAGACAAAGCAAAGGACGCAAATAAGCAAGCCGTGGCAGGCGCAGCAAGCCGATGAGGATACCCAGCTTACACTCTTTGACAAACGCCCGGTGGCGGCAGGGTTGTTTAGCGGCAGAAGGCTTGTGGGACATAACAAATTACTGTAGAGGTGCTATTTTGGAACTGGTTGGCAGAAGCAGGAAAAGCAAAAAACGAAAAATAATTATAATCAGCTTGATTATATTCATAAGTTTGATTGTGGCCGGAGCTATAGCCTCGTTCATTGCGCTCGGTTACTATGTTGATTCGCTCGATACCGTATTTCCCAATGTTTGGGCCGAAGGCGTGGATTTATCGGGGCTCACTCTTGCCGAAGCGACAAGAGCGCTTCAAGACAGCGGCTATGAGCGCAACGCGGAGCAAATCGCGGTTACGATCATATTCCCCGATGACAATAGCTTTACGGTGACCGGAAACGAGGCAGGGCTTGCTTTGGACGCTTCCGAGCCGGCTCTGGGAGCGTATGTGTTTGGCAGGGGAGGTACATTTTTCCAAAATACGATCGCGTATATAAATTCGCTCTTTAACACCACTGTGCTTGAAAGCGTGAGCATACCAAACAGCGCGAACCCAAACCGCGATGACAGCGTCTTGCGTGAGCTTGCCGACGAGTACGCGCAGGAGTTTAACAAAACCTTATATGACAACAGCTTGGATATTACGGATACGCAGATAACGATTATAAAGGGCACGGGTTTATATCCGGCTGACGCTGATGAGGTATATAGTCATGCCGTATCAACCCTCACAAGGGCTATCTCTCAAAACACGCATATAGAGGCCAGATACATGGTGGAAACCAACGCCGACGACACCATAGACCTGCAAGCCTTATACGAGTATATACATATTGACCCTATATCGTCAGTGTATGATCCCGATACGACAAGCGGCACGGCGAGCGCAGAGGGGCGTACATTTGATTTGCAAGCCGCCCAGCGCAGTCTTGCAAACGCCGCGGTCGGAGTAAATGTCATAATCCCCATAATTACCATAAAGCCCGAAATTTCAAAAGAAGAGATAGATGATATGCTATTTCGCGATCTGCTGGGAGAAAGGCAGGCATATCAAAACAGCAATTTCAACAGGACTACCAATATAGTGCTGGCAGGCAGCCATATCAACGGAACTGTATTGCAGCCGGGCGAGACATTCTCATACAATGCCGTAGTCGGATTTAGGGGAGAAGAAGAAGGCTTTTTGGAAGCCAGCGGCTATTTGCACGGCAGAATCGAACCGTCCATAGGCGGGGGGGTATGTCAGGTATCATCGGCAATTTATTCGGCTGTTTTACAAACCGATCTGGAGATCGTCAGCAGGCGAAACCACGGGCTCACGGTATCATATCAATCTCAGATAGTTACGGATGCAACCGTTCAGAACGATGTACTCGGTCAAATTGATTTTAGGTTTAAAAACACTTCGCAGTACCCGATCAGGATTGATGTGACCACCAGCGGAACCGTCACCGTAAATGTTAAAATCTACGGCACAAGAATACCCGGCACCGCGACGGGCGACAGCTACAAACTCATACGCGATCTCATAGAAAGAAAGCCTGTTGAAATAGTTGAGCGGGAGTCCGAAGATGTTCCGCCCGGGGAGAGAATCCTCGATATGTCCGGCATGGAAGGCTTTACGTATGACATATACAGAATCCGGCTCGATGAAGACAAAAATCTGATTGACAAAAACGGGGATATACTGCTTTTGGTAAACAGCAGGGGAAATCAGGTTTACACCAGGGACGGAAATGAAATATGGTATAAGGACGAGCATACGCAAAGATGGATAGACAACCAATTGAGAATAACCGATCAAGAGGGGAATGTGCTCGCAAAATGGAACGAGGAGGGAGAGCTTGTTGACAGAAGAGACGATAAACTCTCAAGAAGCAGAATCGAGGACATATTCGGAACAAGGCGAATATCGCGCGATGTCTACAGGATGCAGCAAAGAGTAACCCTTATCGGACCTGCACTTCCCACGCCGCCGCCCGAGCCTCCCACGCCGGAAGTTAATGATCCGCCGCAGGATACGCCGCCGGGAGATTGAGCATTTATGAAAAACTACAAGAAAAGCCGATCGCAGACTGTTACGATTTTTGTCGCCATATGTGTTTTGACGGCGATTGCATTTGGATTATTTTATATATTCATGAATCCAAACGCGGATTTAGACGGCGATTCCGGCCGGGACGGAGATATAAACACATCGCCGCAGACAAATGAGACGCCCGGAGACGGCCAAACTGCGCCGCCGGGTCATCAGCAAAGCACGCAATCTCCCGATGTCGAATACATCACGGTCTTTGTAAGCCCCGATGATATAAACCGGGGAGACTTGATCTTGGTAAATAAGGACAATCCGTATGTACCGGCCGACATTGACCTTGCGGTCATTGATGACGTAAAGACCGTGCCGTATGCGGTGAGCCCTGCCGCCCGCAGGCTGAAAAGCTCCGTAATGAGCCGGTTTGACGATATGATGCAAGGCTTTATTGACGCGACGGGCGAGAACATAATATATGTGATAAGCGCTTACCGCAATCTGGACGATCAGCAGGCAATACTTGATTTGAACATCAGCCAGATGGGGCGCGAAGAGGCGCTGCGTCAAACCGCGCTGCCAGGATTTAGCGAGCATCATACCGGCTTGGCGGTAGACTACCGTGTTATTATAGACGGTGTGCAGCATCCCTTCGCCGATTTTGAAGTCACAAAATGGTACAGAGACAACGCGTATAGATATGGCTTTGTCCTTCGCTACCCGGAGGGCAAGGAAGATGTTACCGACGTTATGTCCGAGCCGTGGCATTTTCGGTTTGTCGGGCTGCCGCACTCGTATATTATGCGGCAAAACGGCTGGGTGCTTGAGGAATATATCGAGGCAATCAGGGGCTATACGGTATACGAGCCGCTCAAAGCAGAATATGATAACATAAGCTATGAGGTATTTTTTACAACCGAAACAGATATTAAAGTGCCGGAATACTCAAGATATGAAATTTCGGGAAATAATGCCGACGGTTTCATAGTGACAATCACGCGATGATATGTTATTATTGATATTGCTTTTTGACGCGTGAAGCCTCGCGCAATACTAAAACATTGCCGGCAATGCGTAATACAGTTAATTTAGGAGGGAATATGAGCAAAGACAATACGAGGGCATATAACAAAAAAAGCGTGGCGGATATAGACGTAAAGGGGAAGAAGGTCTTATTGCGCTGCGATTTTAATGTGCCTGTTGATAAAGAAACGGGAAAAATCAGAGACGAAGGGCGCATAGTGGCCGCGCTCCCGACGATTAACTATCTGCTTGACAATGGCGCGGCTGTTATCGCGTGTTCACACTTTGGCAGGCCAAAAGGCGAGTTTAAGCCGGAGTTTTCTCTTTGCGATGTGGCGGACTGTCTTTCAAAGCATTTGAACAGACCCGTAAAAATGTCAAAGGACGTTATCGGGGACGACGCTATGACGCTCTCTCAAAACATAAAGCCGGGTGAAATCATGCTGCTCGAAAATACACGTTTTCACCCCGAAGAAGAAAAAAATGACCCCGAATTTGCAAAGAAGCTCGCTTCGATGGCGGATATATTTGTGTCCGACGCTTTTGGCAGCGTGCATAGGGCTCACGCTTCCACAGAGGGCGTGTCGCGCTTTTTGCCCGCCGTTTCGGGATTTTTATTAAATGAAGAACTAAAGTACATCGGCGGCGCGATTTCCGACCCCAAAAGACCGCTTGTGGCGATACTTGGCGGAGCCAAAGTATCAGATAAGCTGGCGGTTATTTCAAATCTGCTCAAAATCGCCGATACCGTCATTATCGGAGGCGGCATGGCATATACATTTTTCAAGGCCGAGGGCGGCAAAATAGGCAATTCCCTGTGCGAAGACGAGCAGCTCTCGTCCGTGCTAAAATGCAAGGCCGAAGCGAAGGAACGCGGAGTAAAACTATTGCTGCCGGTAGATTCCGTCGCGGGAGCCGAGTTTTCAAATGATGTCGATCCGGTTGTCGTGGACAGCGGAGCGATAGAGGACGGCATGATGGCGATGGATATCGGCCCTGCGGCCATTGGCGAGTTTGTAAATGAGATAAAAGACGCCGGAACGATAGTCTGGAACGGGCCTATGGGGGTTTTCGAGTTTTCAAAATTTGCCGAGGGCACGCGTTGCATAGCTTCCGCCGTTGCAAATTCAAATGCCATATCGGTAATTGGCGGCGGCGATTCCGCCGCGGCCGTGCGCAAATTTGGAGTGGCGGATAAGATCACGCATATTTCAACGGGAGGCGGAGCTTCGCTTGAATTTATGGAAGGCAAAGCGCTGCCGGGCATAGTATGTTTATTAGACGCGTAATGATGCGCGAAAGTAAGGAGAAACATGAATAGAGATTTAAGAAAAACAGTAATTGCGGGAAACTGGAAGATGAATTCGCTCCCGTCAGAGACAGGGGCATTTGCCGACGCATTGCTCCCCCTTATACCCGGATTTGAGAAATGGTGCGAAGTTGTGATTTGCGCGCCGTTTGTCATGCTGCCGTCGGCTGTTTTGGCGTTTGGAGATACCGGAGTAAAAGTGGGGGCGCAAAACGTGAGCCAGCACGCGCAAGGGGCGTATACGGGAGAGGTTTCCGCCGCGCAGCTATGCGATAGCCACACGCAGTATGTGATCATCGGTCACAGTGAAAGACGGGAGTATTATGGGGAAACAGACAAAACCGTAAACGAGAAAACCTTAGCCGCGCTCAAAACATCGCTGATACCAATAGTATGCGTCGGAGAAACCCTCGAGCAGCGCGAAAACGGCGTAACCTTTGACCTCGTGGCCATGCAGACAAAAATCGCCCTAAAAGGCGTATCAAAAGAAGAACTCTCGCGTATTGTTATAGCGTATGAGCCTGTTTGGGCGATCGGCACAGGAAAAACGGCGACGCCCGAAGATGCCGGGGAAGTATGTAAGGCGATCCGCGAGGTAATCTCCGGGTTATACGGCAAAGCATCGGCGGACGGCGTATCTATTTTGTACGGCGGTTCTATGAATGACAAAAACGCGCGTGATTTATTGGCGCAGCCGGATATTGACGGAGGGCTCATCGGCGGGGCGTCTTTAAAACCGGAGGCGTTTGCCGTCATAGTCAATGCTGCAAACCAATAACGGTAAATATACCGCGAGACCAAACAGTGCGGATGAGTGACTGAAAGAAGAGGTGTCTATTATCAGCAAGCAGACAGTTATGGTTATTATGGATGGATATGGGATAGCTCCGCCGGGAGCGGGAAACGCGGTTTACAACGCGCCGACGCCCATATTGGACGAGCTTTTCAGGACTTGTCCGAACACGACTCTTTCCGCGTCGGGCGAGGATGTGGGGCTTCCCGACGGGCAGATGGGAAACAGCGAGGTCGGTCATACAAATATCGGAGCCGGCCGCGTGGTATATCAGGATTTGCCGATGATCTCACGCGATATATCGCTTGGCACATTCTACGACAACAAGACGCTTTGTATGGCGATGGATTCATGCAAAAAAAATAATGGCTCGCTGCACTTTTTGGGACTTGTTTCACCCGGCGGCGTCCACAGCCACACAGACCATCTCTACGGACTTTTAGAACTTGCGAAGCGAAGCGGCTTATCAAAAGTATACATTCACTGCTTTATGGATGGCCGCGATGTCCCGCCAAATTCGGGAAAAGGATATATAAGAGACCTTCAAAAAAAATGTAATGAAATCGGAGCCGGCAAGATAGCGACTATTATGGGCCGCTTCTATGCCATGGATCGTGACAACAGGTGGGAGCGCGTAGAAGAGGCGTATAACGCCATTGTTTTCGGAAAGGGAGATTATCAGCCCGATCCGGCGGCGGCCATGCAATCTTCATATGACAACAAGGTATTTGACGAATTTGTCAAACCTTGCGTATGCGACAAAGACGGCATGATGAAATCCGGTGATTCGGTCATATTTTTCAACTTTCGACCCGACAGGGCAAGAGAGATCACGCGGGCATTTGTGGATGATGATTTTAACGGATTTGAGCGAAAAAACGGACGCTTTCCGCTCACCTATGTCTGCATGACGCAGTATGATGAGACAATAAAGGGCGTATCTGTGGCATATCCGCCGCACTTTCCCAACCAGACATTGGGCGAGATAATCGCGCAGGCGGGATTGGGGCAGCTTAGGATAGCCGAAACGGAAAAATACGCGCATGTTACTTTCTTTTTTAACGGCGGTGTTGAAGCTCCGTTTAAAAATGAAGAGCGTATTCTTATCCCTTCGCCAAAAGAATATCCCACATATGACAAGATACCGGAGATGTCCGCATACAAGGTCGCCGACGCGGTGACAGCCGAGATACTCTCCCGTAAGCATGACCTCATTATATGCAACTTTGCAAACTGTGACATGGTGGGGCATACCGGTATTTATGAAGCCGCATACAAGGCTGTCCAAACAGTTGATATATGTCTCGGCAAGATTAAAGACGCGGTTTCGCAAGTGGGAGGATATCTTGTTGTCACGGCAGATCACGGCAACGCGGAGATCATGATTGCCGAGGACGGCGTCAGCCCGCACACCGCGCATAGCACAAATCCCGTACCGTTTATTATATGCGGGATTGACGCGAAGCTAAAACAAGGCAGGCTCGCCGATATATCGCCGACGCTCCTTGAGCTTTTGGATATAGCAAAGCCGGATGTGATGTCGGGCGAGTCTTTGATAGTAAAATCAATGTAAAAAGCAAAGAAAAAGCGGCGGACAATTTATAGGTACAATACATTATTAAATAAAATGGAGGAAATATTGTTATGAAGGATTATCTGGAGATTATTGATGTCGTAGGCAGGGAAGTGTTGGACTCGAGAGGCAACCCGACCGTGGAAGCCGAAGCGTGGATTCTTGACGGGAACGACAACATCGTTGTCGGGCGCGGAATGGTTCCGTCGGGAGCGTCAACGGGCAAGTTTGAGGCTTGCGAATTGCGCGACGGGGATAAGAAGCGTTATCTCGGCAAGGGCGTACTCAAAGCTGTGGCAAATATCAACACGGATATAGCCGAGGCGCTTACAGGCATGAACGCGATGGATCAGATTGCGATTGACAAAGCGCTCTTAGCTCTCGACGGCACGGCAAACAAATCAAAGCTCGGAGCAAACGCGATACTCGGCGCCTCGCTTGCCTGCGCGGTTGCATCCGCAAAAGCTCTGAAGCTGCCCCTTTACAGATATATCGGGGGAGCATCCGCAAACACCTTGCCCGTTCCGATGATGAACGTGTTAAACGGAGGCGCCCATGCGGATAACAGCGTTGATATTCAAGAGTTTATGATCATGCCGGTTTCGGCAAACAGTTTTCGCGAGGCTCTTCGTATGTGCGCGGAGATATTCCACGCTCTCAAGAAGATCGTCCCGGCGTCGGGCGTCGGTGATGAGGGCGGATATGCCCCTGACCTTGCCGCGGATGAAGACGCCCTCATCGCGCTCATGAAAGCCATTGAAGCGGCAGGATATAAGCCATATGACGATATTAGGATTGCCATGGATCCGGCGGTTACGGATTGGTATAGTGAAGAGGACGGCTGCTATCACTTGCCAAAGAGAAAGACTGTTATGACCAGTCAGGAAATGGTAGATATGTGGGTGAAATTTGTTGATAAATATCCGATTATCTCCATAGAGGACGGTATGGCGGAAGAGGATTGGAACGGCTGGAAACTTATGACAGATGCTCTCGGCAAGAAAATTCAAATTGTCGGTGATGATTTGTTTGTGACAAATACGCAGCGTCTTAAAAAAGGCATTGATTTGGGCGTTACCAACTCAATACTCATTAAGGTCAATCAAATCGGTTCTCTCACGGAAACCCTTGACGCGATACGCATGGCGCACAGGGCAAAATACACGGCAATCGTTTCGCACCGCAGCGGCGAAACGGAAGATACCACGATCGCCGATATTTCGGTTGCGTTAAATGCCGGGCAAATCAAGACAGGCGCGCCGTCACGCAGCGACCGGGTAGCAAAATACAACAGGCTTTTACGCATTGAGGATGAGCTGGCTTCGGCGGCCTATTATCCGGGTATAAACGCGTTCTTTAGCATTTAACAAAATCATAATACCCCGGCTCTATTCCTTCGCTGTCATAAAATCATTCCTCCCCGAACCACTGCGTCATCCTTGCGCAGACGGTTCGGACGCTCCGCCTCCATGCTCCGCTCTCGGAATGAATGAGGCAACCTCCAAAAACCCTATCTCGGCAATCTGTCGTTGATTTTTCCACCATACTTCGTTAAATTTCCTTGAAATAAAGCAATTATTCCTGCGAAAATTTGCCTTGTATGGCAAAAAAATCATTCGTCATCTTGCTCGTTCAGGGTTTTCGGAGGTTGCCTTTTTGACAGCTTTTTGCGTTTATGGAAGAGGGGGTTCCGGCGGGGGCGTATCATCGGGCGGCAAACCGTCAGGCGGTAAACCATCGGGGGGCAAACCATCGGGAGGCAAACCGTCGGGGGGCAAAATATCGTCGGGAGGCGGTGTTTCCTCCGGTATGTCCGATTCATATACGAAAGTGATGATGTTTCTGCTTGGGTCGGCGGAAATCTCGACAGCCGCAAAGGATTGCCCGAGAAGCGTGTATTCGGGGATATCCGGGGCATCCGCCATAACCTCCGCGCCCACGGTTGACTCTTCGGTTATTTCATGCAGTATCTCGCCCTCTGTATCAACACATCTGACAGTATATGATGATTTTATGAGTTCCCAAGGGCTTGATACAGTGGGCAGCTCAACATTTATAGGCATACTGAAAGCTCTCGACTCCAAGTTTTCGTGAATAGGACCCATGATCATTCTCCAGATTTGGGCGGCGGGATTGCCGGAGGATTTCATTTCAAGCGGGGTGTCATAACCGGTCCATACAGCGGCCAGATAGTATGGGGTATATCCCACAAACCAACGATCCTTGTTATCTGAGGATGTGCCGGTTTTGCCGGCGACCGGCATACTCGCGCTGAGGCTCGCGGAACCGCCCGTGCCCGAGGTCACAGCATCAACAAGCATATCGGTCATCCAATATGCCGAAACGTCGCTTATTGCGTCAATCGAGCGGGATACCCTGTTATCTAAAAGCACATCTCCGTTATAGTCGTAAATCATTGAGAAAGAACGCAGCTCAACTCGCTTTCCGGCATTTGGAAACATCGTATACGCGGATGCCATCTCTCGGACGGTAGCACCCCAAGTGAGCTGACCGGCGGCAAGCGGCGCGTAATCCTCATCTGCCGGGTCGAGCGCAAAGCCGAGTATATCTCTCATAAACAGAAAAGATGTGGTGGGTGTCAGTTGGTCAACAACCATAGCCGCTACGGTGTTGATAGATGCGCGAAGAGCCTGTCTGACCGTGACGACGCCATACCAATCGCGGGTAACATTTCTGGGCATCCATTCAGTGCCGGAAAGCACCGCGTCCTTGTCGTCGTTATATGTCGTATCGGGCGTCAGCAGCCCTAAATCCAACGCCGGGGCGTAGGCGGACAGGGGCTTTATGGCAGAGCCGGGCGGTCTGCGCGTCTGCGTGGCGCGATTTAGCGGAAGATTTCTTGTCTTAAAGCCCACGCCCCCGGAAAGCGCGAGTATTTCACCCGTATACGGGTCTGCAACTATAATTCCAGATTGCAATTGCTGGTTTGAACCGGTAACTTCGGGCAGTTTTTCGGGATAGCGATAGATATTGTCCACGATAGCCTGCATTTCGGGATTTATCGTCGCGACTATGGTCAAACCGCCGGAATTTAAATATCTTCTTGCCACTTGCTCCGAAACGCCAAGCTGCATCATCATTTCATTTATTGCGTCTCTCATAACGACTTCTTCAAAATAAGAGTAGATGACCTCAGTTGAGGATTCGTCAACACCGCGCTGGAAGTGAAGTGTTGCGCGAAGCGCTTGCCTATATTCCTGTTCGGTCTTGATGTAGCCGAGATCGTACATTCTCCAAAGAACGGTCTCCTGTCTTTCCTTGTTTGCCTGCCTGTCGGCATAGGGGCTATATAAAGAGGGATTATTTGTTATGCTGATAATGGCGGCGGCTTCAGGAAGCGTAAGCTCCGAGACTTCCTTATTGAAATAAAAGTGCGCGGCGGCGCCGATCCCATAACAGCTATTTCCAAAATAGACAAGATTGAGATATAGTTCCAGCACCTCTTCCTTGCTAAAGTGCCTTTCGTATTCAAGCGCTCTGAAAATTTCCTGCAGCTTTCTTTGAACGGTAATGTCGTCCTCATTAGTCAGGTTTTTTATGAGTTGCTGCGTTATTGTCGAACCTCCAAAGGTATCGCGCATACCGAGGAACATATTCATAAACGCGCCGAAGGTTCTATACCAATCAACTCCGCTATGAGAGAAAAAGCGGTGGTCTTCGATTGCAACAACCGCATTGATCAAGTGCTCGGGAAGTTCTTTATAATCTACCCATCTGCGAAATTCCGTGCTGAGTATGGTAGATAGTTCGATCTGACGCCCGCTATTGGGGTCAATGGTGACAATCCTGCTCGAACGGCTAAGAGAAAAGTCCGCCGGGTTTACTTCCAGATTTACGGCTATATCATTTTTTACATAGTCAATAAAAAAGCTGGCAAAGATAACGCAGGTCGCAATGGCAATGAGAACAAGCGTCCCGACGATTTTAAGACCGAGAAAGAAAAGATCGCTGACAATCCAAAATCCGGTCTTTATAATTTTTTTTGCGACGCGTTTTGTTTTGACAGTGTCCACGATGACCTCCGTGACGGTATGTTACTTGCGACCCGGTGAGGAAGTGAGCGACGGTGCGTTCGCCGTCGCCTGCGCGGAGCGCGCCGAGTTCACTCCTTGTCCCCGCGTAGGGATAAAAAACAGCCTTTCGAGCGCAAGGGTCGCAAATGCACAAGTGTTATCCCCAAGTAAAAGTGCGTGATGAAAATACATCTTGCATTTTATCATATTTTATGGTATTTTTCAATATAGTACAAAACAGCGCGGATTTGGAGTTGTATGTTTTTCTGTGCCGTGCCCGCAGTGCCTGTTTAATAAGGCAAAAAGTATGAAAGAAAACGAGAAATAAACGTATATGAGCAGTGATTTTGGAAATGATATAATTACGATATCTGACGAGGACGGCAATGACCATGTACTTGAGCATTTAGACACTATTGAAGTAGACGACGCGTTCTATATGGCGTTCTTGCCGGCAGAGATGGATGAAGATGATGACGATTACGGTCTTGTGATACTCAAGGTTCTTGAAGAGAACGGAGAAGAACTCTTGACATCCATTGATGACGCCGCCTTTGAAGAAGAGCTGTACGGTCTTTTTATAGAGCGCCTTTTTGACGACGAAGAAGACGAAGAAGACGACGCGGAAGAGGAAGAATAAAAGCAAGTCGTCAGTTTGACGTACTAAAAGGGTGAAATGTTCCCTGCTTTGTTCGTGATAGGTCTTTTTAAACCCACATTTCTTATAAGGGATGCCCTACTCTCCCTGTGAATTGCAGGCCTCCCGAATCATGCCGGTCATGGTTTGGAAGTTGGAAGCAGAGAAACAGGAAGGAGGCGACCCACCTGCCCTCTGGTGCAGGTTATAAATTGGCTTACACGGCAAAAGCGGGGAAACATATTCATATATTAACGTGAAAAAAACAAAAGGATAGAAAAAATTTATGAGCGGAATGTTTGATTCAAAGACAGACAAGTCAAAACGTAAGCAGGAGCGGGCGCAAAAAGAAGAAAGGGCAAAAAAGAAAGTAAGATCAATTTCCATATGGATAACATCGGTGTTTTTGCTGCTTTTTTTGACCGCCTTGATAGCTAATTCAGGATGGCTGCAACGGACGCTGCCCGTCGTATCAATAGACGGAGTTGATTTTTCAGCGGCCGAGTATGAATATTTCTTTAACTCTCAGCTCATTGAATACGTCAACTTCTATTCACAGATTGGTTATCCGACGCCTGATTTAAATCGGCCTTTTAGCAGTCAGGTGGTAGATGTTTTTGTTGACGAAGAAACGGGGGAGATGCGCGATATAACATGGGATGACATATTTACCGAGACTACTTACACAAGTATGCGGCGCATTACCGGCTTATATAATGAGGCGAAAGAAAATGATTTCGCGCTCACCGACGAGGATTATGCGGCTCTTGACGCCGAGTTTGAAGCTATCCGTGAGGAGGCAAAAAACGAGAATATTTCCGCGGATGCTTTTTTACAGTTTTATTTAGGATTTGGCGACAATATCAATATGAGGGTGTATAAAAATATTCTCGAGTTTGTCGCGTTAGCCGAGCTATATAGCGAATATACCCGCAGCAATTTTGAGTATACCGATGCGCAAATTGATGAGTATTACGAAGAAAACGCGGACAGCATTGATCTTTTCAGCTATAGAACATTTACCGTCGCCTACCAAACGCCTGATGACGATGTAGAGGATATGGAAGCCGCCATAGAGCAGGCCAAATCAGACGCTCATGACGAGGCGCTGGGGCTTGAAGAAACAATCAGCAATGAAGATGATTTTATTTCGGCTGCGCAAAGCTACGATGAAGAGAGATTTGCAGAGCCTGATTCCACTCTTGTAGAGGATTGGAGAGGCAGCAGCCTGAGTGCTGATTTTGCAGAATGGTTGACGGCGCCGGAGCGGAGAGCAGGAGATACTACCGTTATAGAGGTGAGCAGCGGCTCGGCAATCTTGCTTTTTGTATCGCGTGATAACGGGGACTATCGGGAATATGTAGACAATATATTGCGAAGCGACAGTCATAGCGCGTGGGTGCGGGATATAACGGACGCTACCGGTATGCCTATCCGTCATTTTGCGTTCTTTCTGGTAAATAAGAGATAGGCAAACGGCCTTTCACACAGGGCGTCGGGCATTGAAAAATCCGGTATGTCTTTTGGGCATACCGGATTATCGTAGTGCGCTTTGATAGGGGATTAGTCAAATAGTGCTCTTGTGACGCTGGGGGTGAGGTCTTCCCTAAAATGTTCCACCAGAAACTCCGGCTTTAGACCCGGCTCTATCTTGAACTTTTCGAGGATGTCGTTGTATGCGCGGGTCGGCAATGCCGACAGCTTTCTCGCGGCCAGCGCCAAGACTCTGTCAATCATGTATTGCTGCACAGCGTAAACCTTCTTTTTTGCTTCTTCGGCTGCAAGAGCCGCGAGTTCTCCTGCCCGCTTATCAATTTCTTTCGTTCCGGTGTTTACATAATTCCAATAATCATCTTGCTCTTTTTTGGAATACTCCGAGCGGAGCCGGCGGCAATCATTATTGGCCTTCATTGCGATAGCCTTACATTCGTTTTCGGATTCGGTTTTGATGTGTAAAAGTATTTTGTCGAGATTTTGCATATTAAACCGCCATTTCACAGGCGACACAAATAATTATGAGCGCGTATGCTTACCGTCTCTCGCCTGTGAAATGATAAGCGGTTTATAATTTGACTCAATATGATGGGCCGTTTGCTTTTGATAAGGGCTCGAACACTCTTCGGCCGCCGCTTCTCATCTTTGTAAAAAGCTGCGGAAACTTGAGCAGCACGGGTATATCGTCATAGTCGTATGGGTATGGGTCTATTATGTCCCACGCGCATATATGGGTTCCGAGCATGGTGGTAAGCTCGGATTCATATTCAACGGGCAGCCAGCCCGAGAGTATATAGGTGTATTGGGTGGCAAAGACTACAATGCTCTCATAGTTCGCGCCATAATCGGAAAGCTCCATGACCTCGCGCCGCAGCAGGCTTGTAAGCTCCGGCGGGTCAAGCTCAATAATAGGTTCGGTCGGCTCAAGACATTCAAGCAAAATCAGTTCGCTTATGATATTTACGATATCCGTGTGCGAAGCTGCGAGTGTGAGCTTTTTCATTTGACTCATTCGATGTTCACGATCCTTTCGTAAATACGTTCGGCAACCATATCAAGGCGTTTCTCAGCGCGGGCGCTCATGGCGGCAAGGCGGTTTTCCGTTGTGGAAGCAAGGTCGGCAGCCGCATCCATCGCTTTGCGGTCGGTCGCGTGCTTTAGTTGCTCGATTTCGGTTTTCGCCCTGCTAAGTACGTCCGCTGCATTTTTTTCACACTCAGCGTGTACAGCGGCGATAGATTCTTTTGATCTATCATGAACGATAATCTTTACTTGATTGCCCTCATACTCAGCGGCAAGAATACGCTTTATTGCATCAGCCGACAAGCTAATCACCCCTAATCTTTTAGCAGTCTGTTTAGTTCATCCATAAAAGAGTTGATGTCACGGAATTGGCGGTAAACCGAGGCAAATCTGACATACGCGACTTCGTCAAGGGCTTTTAATTTGCCCATTATCATCTCTCCGATACCTGTGGTTTTTATTTCACGCTCTAATGAGTTTTGGAGGTCTTGTTCGATTTCGTCCGCAACCGTGGTAAGCTCAATGAGAGGCACGGGGCGTTTTTCACAGGCTCTGAGCATACCGTTGATGAGTTTTTGCTTATCGAATGTTTGTCTGCTGCCATCTTTCTTTACTACGATAAGCGGCAATCTTTCCATAATTTCATATGTGGTAAAGCGTTTTTGGCAACTAAGACATTCCCTGCGGCGGCGTATTGTGGCGCCTTCCTCCGCCGGCCTTGAATCTACTACTTTACTTTCGGCAAATCCGCAAAAAGGGCATTTCATCTATACAGCTCATTCCTTTCTGACACAAACATTTCCGGTTGCCGCGTCAGCGGCGAGGAAAAGGACTAAAATCATTGCTATAATAACCGCTCGCGGTCATTATAGCATATTTTGTATATTTTGTACAGCTAAATTTGTTGTATACGGTGAAAGAGTAGCCTTACTCGCTTTCTCACAAGGAATGTAGCAATTGCAATCGTTTGAGGAACTCTTTAATTTTAAAAGAGTTCCTCAAACGCGACCGTACCCTCTTCAATCAATCGAAAAGTCTAATTCATCCAATGTCAGCTCAAATGCGGGCATAAGGTGCTTTAGAAAGTAATCAACCTCGGCGCAGTTTAAAGCCTCAAGTTTTTCCCGGCATTGCTTTGCGGCCTGCTTAAACTCGGGGTTGCCCGATACACATTCCTCAACGCACTTGATATAAGCGGCAAGTTTATCGGCTGCCTTTACTAAATTATATTCCCGGCTGCTTTGATCGGGCGACAGTATTTTTGAATACTCAAAGCGAAGCTCGTTTGGCAGCGCGGTGAGCAGCTTTTCTGACGCGACGGCTTCAACTTTCTTATATGAACCCATTATTTCCGGGTCAAAATATTTGATCGGCGTCGGAAGGTCTCCCGTAAAAATCTCCGAAGAGTCGTGATATATCGCCATTGCCGCCACCGCGTTCGGGTCAATGTCAATCTTATAGATGTCGCGGCGTATGACGGCAAGAGCATGAGCTATGACCGCCACCATGTGAGAGTGTTCGCTTATGTTTTCGGGCGTGATATTGCGCATCAAAGTCCATCGCGTAATGTATTTCATTCTGGAAATAAGGGCGAAAAAACTGTATTTGCTGCTGTTCATATAACTTTTGATAGCCTCCTCTTCTTAACAAAATTGTAATTCCCCCGCCTCTATTCCTTCGCTGTCATAAAATCATTCCTCCCCGAACCACTGCGTCATCCTTGCTCAGACGGTTCGGACGCTCCGCATCCATGCTCCGCTCTCGGAATGAATTTTATGACCGCTTTGCGCGTGGGTTACATTATAGCCAAAATCAGTGGTGAGTACAAGCTCCGACTGATTTTGTTAAAAACATCACGCGCCGTGCGGAAAGATTGCGTTATGCGGCAAGGCTGCCGATTTTATGCTCATAAAAACCCGCCCTTGTCAAAGTCATGTATGGGGTGAGCCAGAGAGTTACGATGGGTATACCAATGGGAAGCGGATTTAAAAAAGTAATAATAACGTCAAGTATATACCAGCCTATGAAAGATAGATCAATAATTAGAAGATCAACCTTGCTTCCAAACATCATAGCCGATGACTCCCTGATGCAAGAGAGCGCGCTTTTGCTCGAGTCATCTAAGAATATGTAGTAAGCCAAACGGTATCTGTAAGCGGCCACGATACCGGGTATTATCAGCAGAAGCCCCCACAATAATATGAAAACAACAATCAGGAGAAATAGCTTTATAACCTTAAAAAAGTACAAAAACCCGTTAAAGATATCTTTGAATTGCGTTTGCTGCTTGCGTTTGATTTTCAAACAGTAGCCCATATAACCGATTTCCAATACGGGGGTGAATATAAAAAGCAAAAGAGCCAGAAACACGCCAAATTGCCTGAAATTGACATATATGATAGAAAGGCTTGGCAGCTCGCCCAAAGAAAGGCGGGTATACATGGCATCGAGGTCAATATCACCGGGCAGGCGAAATCTAAGATATGACAAAACAGCCAGCAATATCACATACAAAGCCGTCACAAAATAAATGCGGGGTGCATTGTCAAGCATGAGTTTTCGGGCATTTGCCTTTAGATGTGAGCCAAGCATATAAAAGTCTCCTATCTTAATTTAACTGATGTAACCTTAAAGAGTCAGCATTACCACAAGCTCTGTGATCCGCGCCTCATTATTGGCTGTGCTGTTTAGCTCTTTTGCGGCGAGAGAACACATGGTGACAGCCCTCTTGCAATATGAAAGCGAGGTTTTTCTTGCCGTATCAAAGAGCTTATCGGCCTGTATGTTATGGGAAATAGAGCAAACCTTCATAAATTCGGCCTTGCCTATATTATTATCTATGAAAACGCGAGCCGCGAGAAGCTGGCGAAACCGGGCGGATATGGAATATAGCAGCTTATGCGGCGCTTCTCGCATTTGCAGGAGCTTATCAAGGTTTTGCAAAGCAAGCCTTTTGCTTTTTTTGATCACGGCATCGGTGAGCATATATGCCACGGCGTCAAGCGCAGGGATAACGACGGCGTCAATATCAGATTTGCTGATAACGGCGTTTTGCGAGTATGCGGAGATTTTTTTGATTTCACCGTGCAGCGTGGTTAAAAGTCCGTCGGTAATCATCGCGAGATATTGAGCGTCATCGGGAGATATATGTTTTTCGGCGTCGCGGAAGTGCCTGATGATCCAATGGGTGACTTTCTTTTCATCTTGAATGTTAAACTCGACGACATCAACATTTTTTAGGATTTCCCGAGTGGTTTTGAGCCTGTTGTCCGTTTTGTATTCTATTGTGTCATAGATAAAAGCAACGCACGCATAAGAGGGGATATCCTCAAGTATTTTACAAAGCCGTGCCGTGTCGCCGCCGGAAAATATGTCATAATCGTGCACCTCTATGAGCGTTTTTTCGCCAAAGGCAGGAAAGGTTTCAACCGCTTCTTCCAATTTATCTATTTCGAGTTGCTTTCCGTCGAATCTTTTATAATTAAAGCTGTCAAGACCGTCGGGACACAGCAGCTTCCGCAGGTTTTGAATAGCCGTCCAAAGAAGATAACGCTCGCGCCCGTGAAAAACATAGCACCCGGCTATATTGCCGTTTTTCAAAGCGGCGCGTAGGCTGTCGTATGAGGTGTTGTCACTTATTTTGCTCTTTGTATATCCCATTTCAACCTGCTTGTATGTTAAAGTTATTACTCAGACCCTATCCGCCGATTACAACATGTCCTTGCTCATCGGTGCGGTATACCGCCGCGCCAACGCGCCATAAACGGTTTAGCGTATCAGGGTGCGGATGACCAAAGCTGTTGCGTCCCACGGAAATAACCGCTATTTTTGGCAAGAGCGCGTTTAGAAGCTCAGGTGATGTCGAGTAGCGAGAGCCATGATGACCGACGACGAGCAAATCAAGCTCTGGCAGGGTATAGTAACGCAGCAGTATTCTTTCGGTAAACGAACCCATATCACCCGTTATCAAAGAGGTTATGGCTCCGGTCGTGAGGATCGTTAGCCCTGTTTCGTTCTCATCGCCGCCCCCCGGCGGAGGGTATAAAGTCACCTCAAGATTGCCAATGGTCAAAGAAAGAACCTCGGTGACATATATTATATCAGTTCCGTACCGTCTTGCAAGCTCTATTATCTCTTTGCCGTAATATGAGCCGTCCCGCCAAGGCACGGCCAAAGCGGATATATTGACCCGGCCAAGCAAAAACTCAACGCTGTTTATATGGTCTGCGTGAAAGTGCGTGATAACCATTAAATCTATCGCGGTCTTTCCAAGACTTAATAAATACTCATGGGCTATCGCACCGGCTTTGCTTGTAGAGCTGCTGCCGCAATCAACTACCATCGTGTTTTCGCCGGAGGCCACCACAACGCAAAGCCCTTGACCAATATCCAAAACCGTCACGGTATCTTCCGAAGATACCGGTATGACAATTGATGTGAGTATTACGGCAAAAAGGAGCATGACCGATATGCACACGGGCAAAATATATTGGCGCGGCCGCGCTTTCAAGAGAGGCATTATGATAAATAGCGAGTAGACATATGCGAGCCAAAACAAAATATGCGTATTTGACGCGTAAACAACACAGTAGGGGATTGACGACAAAATACGCGCCGCGCTTATTACATAGATCACGGCAAAGTCTACGGGCACGCTAAGGAAGCCCGACAAAAAGGGTGAAATGTATGAGATAAACGCCGCGATCAACCCGATAGGGAAAACAAGTGATATAATGCCTACCGTAAAAAGATTTGTTATCGGCGATATAAGGGAAATATAGCCGAAATGTATAACGGATAAGGGCAAAGTGAGAGACAACGCGCCTATGGTCGTTGATATGCTCGACGATACATAGTTTATAATGCCTTTTGCCGCCTTATTCTTTGCAATCTTTTTTCCGTGTGTGATGTCGGAAAAGGCTTGGTGTATGCGCGAGGTGAAAAGTATTATTCCAAGCGTCGCGGCAAATGATAATTGAAAGCCGACCGAAGCGCACGAATAAGGGTTGATGAGAAGAAGCAGCAGCACGGCGGCGGAAAGCGAGGTGAGAGAGTCGCCCTCGCGCCTTATTAGCGGAGCGACAATAATAAATATCTGCATAATGCCCGCCCGTGTCACGGAGGAGGTAAATCCGGTCATTGCCATAAAAAAGAAGAGTATGGGTATTGCGTATATGGCAAACAGCCTTTTATTTTTTATGACTATGCCGAGAAATCCCATAAGAAACGATATGTGCATACCGGAGACAGAAACGACGTGTATAATGCCCGATGCCGATAATGACGCGTTCAAGGCGGCGTCGCGAAACAGGTCGTCGCGTTTGCCCAAGAGCAAGGCGGCAATAAAAGGGGATGTCTCTTCGGAAAACACCTCACGGGTTTTGTCTGACAGGCTCTGCGCAAACCGTTTGGGAATATGCAAAAAGCCGCCGCCGTTTGATATAATGTCAATATTTCCGCTCACATAGCCGCTAAGAAATATGCCTTTAGAGACTTGCGTGTCATAACGCTCGCCCTCGCTTGTTATGTCGGAGCGGCGGAGCTTTGCGGAAATCTGTATGACATCGCCGGGCGAGAGCGCGGCCTGATTATAGTAATAAAGACGCGCTCCGGCAGCCGGATAACCGTCTATTTGTATCTTAACGTCAACGCGAAAGCCGTCGGGGTCCCGCTCGGCGGGAAAATCAAGAACAACGGCTTTTGCGCTTACTTCTTTTTCTTGCAGTTCCCATAACGGTTTTACAAATATCGCGGTATATGTAAAGCTCCATATAAAGCCGAGCGACAATGAAATAAGCAAAAGGGCAATGCGCATACGGAGATTTGCCCCGATATGAAGTTTTGCGGCAAGGAAGATTGCGGCCGCGAATAGTACAAAGCAGGCGGCGGCAATAAAGGGCAGGGCACTATGTGGAAGAATGTAATGCGATATTATGATAGCAAAAGAAAAGCCAATAGCAAAAGCGGCAAGTTTTCGCATGGTGATATAACTCCGTTGTAATCTTTTGAATAATTCGTTGCCGCCTTCTTTTAGGTGGCAGTGCAAAAATGCTATCACATTGCTTTTCTACATATCAATACACGTTTGCGCGTTGAAAAATCCACAAAAAACAGCCTTCCTCACCGGGTCGCACTTGTACTTTTCACTGATTTTGGTTATAATATAACTCACCACAAAGCGGTCATAAAATTCATTCCGAGAGCGGAGCATGGATGCGGAGCGTCCGAACCGTCTGAGCAAGGATGACGCAGTGGTTCGGGGAGGAATGATTTTATGACAGCGCAGGAGTAGAGGTGGGAGACGTATGCTTTTGTTAAAAGACATAAAATGTACTATAAAGCAATCACATAATATATTGAGGTGCGCATGATAAAGGTAACTGTAAAAGAATTATATGACAACAGCGAGAGCTACAAAGATCGCGAGGTTACGGTGTGCGGTTGGGCGAGAGCGATACGCGATATGAAAGCGTTTGGGTTTATCGAGCTAAATGACGGAAGCTGCTTTAAGCCCGTTCAAATCGTGCTGCAAGAGCAGAGCTTGCCAAATTATGCACAGCTTGCCGGTCAAAATACCGGGGCGTCTTTTGTTGCCACGGGTATTTTAAAGCTGACCCCCGAGGCAAAGCAGCCTTTTGAGATATTGGCAAATGAAGTCGTGGTGGAGGGGGAATCAACGCCCGACTATCCGCTCCAAAAGAAGCGTCATTCACAGGAATTTTTACGCACAATAGCTCATCTGCGGCCTCGCACAAATCTTTTTTCGGCGGTATTTCGCATCCGTTCGGTGACATCGCACGCAATCCACTCATTTTTTGCAGAGCGCGGATTTATATATGTCCACACCCCGATCATCACTTGCTCCGACGCGGAGGGAGCGGGGGAGATGTTTAACGTCGAAACGGAGCATATGGAGAATTTTTTCGGCAAAAAAGCCGGACTTACCGTGTCGGGTCAACTAAACGCGGAAGCCTACGCGCTCGCCTTTGGCAAGGTATATACATTCGGACCCACATTTCGCGCCGAAAACTCAAATACGGCGCGGCACGTGGCGGAATTTTGGATGATAGAGCCTGAGATCGCTTTTTCCGATTTAAACGATGATATGCAGTTGGCGGAAGATATGCTCAAATACATCATTGAAAAGATACTTTCGCAGTGCAAGTTTGAGATTGAATTTTTAAATAAGTTTGTTGACAATGAATTGCTTGAGCGGTTAAACGCGCTTGTAGACTCCGAATTTGCTCATGTGACTTACACGCGGGCAATAGAAATACTCGAAAAGTCAAAGGAACGCTTTGAATATCCCGCTACTTGGGGGTGTGACCTTCAAACAGAGCATGAGCGGTATCTTTCCGAAAAACACTTCAAAAAGCCTGTATTTGTGACAGATTATCCGAAAGAGATCAAGGCATTTTATATGCGCCTTAACGATGATGGAAAAACTGTGGCCGCAATGGACTTGCTTGTGCCGGGCGTCGGAGAGCTTATCGGAGGCAGCCAGCGCGAAGAACGCGCGGATGTGCTTGAGGCGCGTATTGAAGAAATGGGTCTATGCAAAAATACTTATTGGTGGTACATGGATTTGAGGCGTTATGGGGGGACAAAACACGCCGGATTTGGTCTGGGCTTTGAGAGGCTTCTCATGTATCTGACGGGCGTGTCCAACATAAGGGATGTTATTCCGTTTCCGAGAACTGTCGGTTCGGCTGAGTTTTAGCGCGAGAGAGGAAAGGTTGTATCGTTTATGAATCCACAAGACGGCGCGATAGATGAAAAGCAAGCTCCTTTGCGGCATGACGCAAACACAGACACCGATACCGGACTGAGTGAAGAAGAACCAAAGCCGCAAAGAAAAACGCACGGCAGGCAAAAGCCGTTTGTGCGGCGTGTCATAAATCGGTTTGTGGATATACCGGTGCTTATTTTGGCCGCGCTGTCTATTGTGTCGGGATTGACTCAAAGCGACATAAGAAACACCATAGTCATCATTTCGATTTTGGCGATCAAGATACTCTTGGGGATAATTTTTGAGAAAAAGGCAAAAAACGCCATAAAAGAGACGGGCAAGCTGTCAGCGCAAAAGGTAACGGAAAAGCGAAACGGGCAAGCGCCAGAAAGCGAGCTCACTGTCGCTTCTATAGGAGCGACAGCTATAGCTCCCAGAGAGGTGACTGCGGATGCTGCTATAGAAGCGGCAGGAAACGCTCATGTAGAAATGACCGCTGACGCATATGAGAAAGCAGAGCAAAAAGGCAGCCTGACCGTCATGGCAAGGACTCTTTACATACTGTCCATAGCCGTATGCGCGTTGATTTTCGTGATAGGCATACTCTACAACTTAGCAAATATAGGGCAGCAGCGGCCGATATTAGAGCTGCTGCTTTTGGTGTTTTCCCTTGCGGTGGCGGCGATCCCATCGGGTATGACAAAAGCGTCGGCGATGATATCGGCAATCGGCGTGAAGAAGATGGCAAAAGAGAACATACTTGTCAGAAAACTTGGTTCTGTCGAGGCCATTGGCAAAGCAACCGTTATTTGCGCAAACAAGACAGGCACTTTTAGCGAAAATATTATGACTGTCGTCAAAGTAGCCGACAGCGTGAATGTTTACGATGTGACAGGCGTGGGCTATAGGGCAAAGGGACACGTAGTTTCGGACATAATGCTTACAAGAAATGTTTCCCTTATGACGGAAATATCAGTGCTGTGCAACAACGCAAGCTATGACGAAAAAAAGTCAATGATTTCGGGAGAGCCTACGGAGGGGGCGATGCTTGTCCTCGGAGCAAAACTTGGCCACGACAAAGACGGGCTAAACAGTGTGCGCAGACGTATTTTGGAGATACCTTTTGACCCTGTGCGCAAAATGATGTCAACCTGCAATGCAGACGGCAGCCGGGTCATTATGAATACAAAAGGCGCGCCGGAGGAAATAATAAGCCGCTCATCATATGTTTATCTTGACGGAGAGGTCGTCCATATTTCCGAGCCTGTCAGGATAAAACTCATGCAAAGAAGCGAAGAACTTGCGTCCGAGGGGCTGCGTGTATTGGCATTTGCGTACAAGGTGTATAATGATGTTTCGCAGCTTGATAATGCCGAAGAGGACCTTGTCTTTGTGGGAATGATGGGCATTGCAGACCCGCTGCGCAAAGCTATGAGGGGGTCTGTAAAGGACTGTCAGATGGCGGGCATAAATATTAAAATGATAACCGGCGAGCATAAAAGCGCGGCGGCTGCTGCTGCGTATAAACTCGGAATAATCATAAGCAGAGATGAGGTGCTTGACGGGCGTGAAATTGATATGCTCACGGACGATGCGCTGCGCGATAAAGTGAAAACCGTAAATGTATTTGCGCGGGCGGCACCGGAGCAGAAAGCGCGTATCATTCGAGCGATAAAAGAAAATAATGATATAGTCGCGCTGATTGGGGATGATATGCGCGACGCGGCGGCAATGGAAAAAGCGGATATTGCAATCGCAATGGGAAAAGCCGTAGGCGATTTTAATGAAGGTATTGAAAAGGCGGCGGATATGATACTTATTGATGATAATTTCGCCGACGCGGTAAAGGCCGTAGAGTATGGCAGAATGATGTATGGCAACATTAAAAGAGCCGCCGGATATATCCTAAGCTGCAATATTGGCAGAATAATGTTTATTTTGCTGTCGGTGATTTTCGCCTTGCCATTGCCGCTTATCGCCGTGCAGTTGCTGCTGATTTCTCTCGTGACGGAGTTTTTTCCGGTATTTGCGCTTTGCGCGCAAAGCAAAGATGCCCAAATAATGATGAGAAAGCCGCGAAATCCAAACGAAGTTCCGATAAACAGAAAAACTATCGGCTCGGCGCTGATAAGGGGCGCCATGATTTGCGCGGGCACGATTGGGGCGTTTTTATACGGGCTTTACATAGCAGCCCGGCCGGACGGAGTGACAGAGCAGACGGTCGCGATGAGCATGTGTTTTTTGACCTTGGCCGCCGGAGAGCTGTTTACGGCATATTCGGCAAAGCGCGAAAAAAATATGAGAGAGAGCGGATTTATATATAAAAACAAACCTCTCGGCATTACGGTGCTGATTTCGTTGATTTTGCTTTTAACGATTATTTATTTGCCTTTTCTGGGTGAATTTTTTAGTGTTATCCCGCTTTCGATAGATCAAATTTTAGTGTGCGCGCTCTTTGCCGCAATAGCGATAGGGGGCTACTCGGCGTTTGCGATGGGAAGAAGCCGCTGATTTGATTCATTAGAGGCCGCTCTGTAGCGAAATTGCGTTATTTACACATTAGCACCCGCTTATTGCAACGCTTTGAGGAATTGTTTAATTATTAAACAATTCCTCCTGTGGTCGGTAATATTTTCCAAAAAAATATGACACATATCATGTAAATATGATACAATGTATACCATGAAACTTAGCGGAATTTTTTCAAAAATTATGGAAAGTGCCAAACGGTCAAATAATAGACAGGCAGCAGACAACCCGGCAAACGCCGAGCAGCCGGGCGTTTGGACTTTGACAAAACGCGGTGATTGCCGCCTCTTTGGGGGAAGAGACGGCGAGTTTGAAGCCGCCGTTTTGCGTCAATTTGACGACCTTGATATGATAACCGTGAGCGCGATAGCCATCATGCTCAGTGACACAAACGCAAAAGCCGCATCCCCATATATCAAGGCTCTTGAAAAAACAAATATAAAGCCGGTCTTGCTCAAGTTTCTCAAAGATACATATTACGCGGCGGATATAGGGCAAATAAATAAACTCCTGAATAAATCATATTACAAAAAAATTATAAAAAAATATATGCGCCGCACGGTCGTATTCGTAAAAAGAGGCGTCAGCGACTCTTTCCCAAAGAAAAATATGTGGCTTGCCAAGCGTTTGAGACGATCATCTCTGCAAGCTAAGACCTATATAGATAAAGTATGCCAGACAATTGATACATTTGAATCCGTCAAATACATATCCGCACTGTCGGGAGGGGAAGAGATTTCAGCCTCAAGGAGAAATTATAAGCTCGACCACCTTAGCGATAACTATAAGGACGCCCTTATCTATCTGTTTGACTTTTTGCTGACCTGCACCTGCATATCAAAAATGCTGTTTGTTGAAAGAATGATACGCAAAATGCCCGCCGATTCTGAATTTGCAAAGATAGTGTCAAACATGGCAAAATCCATTGATAACCATAACACGATCATCAGCAAATCAAGGCCGGTGTATAAGCAATACTATCAGCCCGAGCTGGGGTATATCAGCGGCGACGACTTCTTGTATGGCATGGCGGTAATAATTATGGTAAATAATATCAAAAAGACCGCCCAACTGGATTTAGACGCGCTTAAAATTGGCGGACGCGGACAAAACTTACATGAATTTAACCAAGATATGCGCTCGTGGCTTGACAGTATGGCAAGAGAAAAGGTATATCCGGCGGCAAAAACAGATATGCCGTATTTACCCGCGCTTGACATAGGCACGCTCGTTTTGAAAAAAGTAGCCCTTTCAATACAAAATAACTACAATTTGCTCATAAGCGCCTTTGGAGAGCTTTCAAACTGGGAGGAATATTATGGCGGAAGAGTGGGCTTTTACGAAAAAGAACGCGATAAGGAAAGATATTTAAGAGGTGATTTCGGTCAAGAGATACAAGAACTGTCATGGACTGATGAGTCCAAGACTTGAACGCAAACTTCAAACAACGACGGTCTTTTCGGCTCGAAAGACCGTAAACAAAAGTAAAAGAGAGCCGGAAATGTAAGCAATTATGGTTTGGATCATTCTTATTGTTTGCGCGGTTATTTTTACCCCGCTTGCGATTATTATAGTGTGCACAGCTCCCGGAATAGTGCCGCGTGAGGCAGCTTTGGCGGCGACGAAATTTTATGGCTTGCACTGCGCCCACCGGGGCTTACACAGCGAGGATCAGCGCATACCGGAAAATTCGCTGGCCGCGTTTGCCGCCGCCCGCGATAGGGGGTATGGGGTTGAGCTTGACATACGGCTCACCAAAGATGAGCAGGTTATCGTCTTTCATGATGATGACTTTGCCCGCGTATGCTCGGTAAATAAATCGGTCGGCGATTTGGAATACAGCGAGCTGTCGGAGATGCGTTTGTTTGGCACCGGCGAAAAAATACCGACGCTCACCGAAGCCTTAAATGTTCTAAAGGACACACCAGTCATTGTGGAGCTAAAGTACCCGGGCGTGAGATATGCCGCGCTGTGCAAAAAGGCAGCGGAGATTTTGAAAAGCTATGGAGGGCATTGGTGCGTCGAGAGCTTTGACCCCCGGATCATGGCATGGTTTAAGAAAAATGAGCCAAAGGTTTTGCGCGGTCAGCTCTCAAATCCCGTAAGGAACGACGAAACGCCAAAGCTGATTACCGTTTTGCTCGGCAATTTGATGGGTAACATCATATCGCGCCCGCATTTTATCGCGTACAGCAACGAGCCTTACCCGCTTATTGTAAAGCTGTGTATGATAATGAAGCCAATCAAGGCCGTATGGACGGTAAAATCCGCAGACGAGCTTGAAAAATGCCAAAAGGAAAACGACATAATAATATTTGAAAATTTCAAGCCCTCCGCGAGATTTACTCCAAACCGCCGATAAAAGTGTGGCAGATTAGACTGCGTTCAAATACGAGTGCGGACCTACCACACCGTTATTCCTTTACGCCGCCGAGCTGGATGCCGGAGATGATGTATTTGGAGAGCGTAAAGTATACAATGAAAATAGGTATGACAGACATTGAAATACCAAGATATATTGCGCCAAACTCCGTAGCGTATATGTTGCCGCGCAGGAGAGATACCATTATGGGCATCGTAAACTTGCTGTCGGTTGACAAAAGCACGCGGGGGAGGAAGAGGGCGTTCCAGCTCCCGACAAAGACAAAGATGGTTTGCGTTGCTATCGCCGGCTTCATCATAGGCAGCACGATGCGGTTAAATATGCTAAACTCGCCCGCGCCGTCAATTCTCGCGGAATTTACTATGTCAAGAGAGAACGTCGCGAGCAAATACTGGCGCATGAAGAAAACGATGGTGGGTGAGGCGACGGCGGGCAAGATGAGCGGCAAGTAGCTGTCAATAAAGCCAAGCTGCCACATCATTGAATAAAAACCGATAGTCACGATTTGACCGGGTATCATCATTACAGCCATAATAAACGTGAAGAAAGGCTGCCGCATTTTCCAGTTGTAGGCTGTGAGCGCGTATGCCGTGAGGCACGAGAAATATATGGAGCAAAACACGGTGCCGCCGGCGACTATCAAGGAGTTGCGAAAGCCGAGCATGGGGTTAAACTGCTTGCTTTTTGTGATAATGTCCATATTGAGCTGAAGAAATGACGAGGGGAGAAACGGTACTGCCTGTACTCGTATCTCGTTTGAGCTGCGTGTGGCATTTAAGAACATGACAAAAAAGGGATATACGCTCATAAGCCCGAGTGTGATACAGACGGTGTAAACAAGTGCTTTAAAAAAACGTGAGCCGATAGATTTATGTTCCATTAGCCGGCCCTCCTTTCAGCCTCAAGTGCGCGCCTTAGGGCTTTTTCCTCTTTTTTCAGCCGCGCGGCGTCTTTGTCGCGAAGCAGGTAAAATACCCCGACAGATAATACAGCTATCAATATAAATGCGAGCATACTGGCGGCGGCGGCGCGGTTAAGTAAAAACGAGCCGCTAAATGCCTGTCTGTAGATGAATATAGATAAGGTCGTCGTGGCGCTGTCGGGACCTCCGTCGTTAAAGAGCATTGGTATATCAAACATTGTCAGCCCCCCGACAATACTGGTTACGAGCATATAAAGCAAAATGGTTTTAAGGTTTGGCAGCGTTATGAAAAAGAACTGTTGTATACCGTTTGCCCCGTCAATCTCGGAGACTTCGAAAATTTCGGGGTTTAAACCAAGGACGCCGGAGGTTAGTATCAGCATTGTGTATCCGTACCACATCCAAAATTGGATAAAGGCGACAATATATTGTGAAGCCGACAGTGATATGGTGAAATTTATGGGAGCTTCCCGAACACCAATCAATTCGAGAAGATAGTTTACAGGGCCTATGGGAAAAGAAAAGAGCGCGGAGAATAAGATCGCGATCGAACCGGCCGTTATGATATTTGGCATATAGAACAGAACCTTAAAGAGACCTTTGCCTCTTATCTTGTTTCTGCGGTTGGTAAACCATGCGGTGAGTACGAGGGCAAGCACGATTTGCGGGATAAAGTTGATTATCCAAATTTTTAGGGTGTTGCTGAGAGATGTCCAAAAAAGCCGATTTTCGGTGATAAGGCGAGTGTAGTTGGCAAGCGGATTGTCGAGTACGGAAAACCTGCCGGACAGATATCTGCTGGCGCCTTCATAATTGGAAAAACTTATGACAATGGTGTGTACGAGCGGATATAACATAAAAAGGGAAAACCCCAAAACAAACGGAATACAAAATATATATCCGTATTTTGCGTAGCTGACGCCTTTGATTCTTTTTTCCATAAACTTAAAACCCCTTACAGTGAGATTTGATAAAAGCACACGGGGCGGCGGATAATCGCCGCCCCGATAGAGCTATAGTCTTGCGCTTGTGATGTTAGCTTCCGATGTCGAGCGAGTCAAGTACGACCTGCTTAAAGGCCGCGATGGCTTCATCTTTGGTTTTGGCGCCGCTGAAGTATTGAGTCGCCTGGTCGCTAAATGCTTCATTGATGGCTCTGTCATACGGACCCCAGCCTGAGGCTCTGCCGTTGACGCCTGCCGGTACGAATATGTCAAACATATTCTGACCGCCGAGGTAAGCAATCGAACCGTCTGATCTTGCCATGACGTTGCCGGAAGCAACGGCATCCTTCGTGCCCGCGACGAGATTGCCTTCGTCGTCAAAGTTTTCGTACAGAGTGCCGTTTGCCCAGTTGTACTGGAGGCCGGTGTCGGTTGTGTCAAGGGTGATCCAGTGGATGATCTCCGCAACGCCGGCGCGGACATCTTCATTGCCCTGAGCGTTTGCTATTGACCATGAACCGCCCCATGCAAATCCCACGGGGGGCTCGCAAATTTGCCAGTTGCCGAAGGTGTCGCCCGGGTTGTCGCCGTCGGCCATGCAATAGTTGATGAGCCATGCCGGACCGAGGTAGCCGAGTACGGGAGCAAGGCCCGTTCCGCTCATGTCAGCCCACCAAGCCTCCTGCCATGCGGCGGATTTGTTGGTGTAGTTGTTGTTATAGAACTCATAGCCGATGTCAAGATATGACAAACGCTGATCGTCAATAACGAGCTTGCCGTCCACTACCCACTGGCTGGGGGATTGGCGGATGGCCTGCCAGAGGTCGCCTTCGCCGGAGAGGATGGAAATGCCCTCTGCCTTTGCTTCGGCGGCGGCTTCGAGAAACTTATCCCAGCCGGGGCCGATTTTGCTGTAGACCGTGGCGGGGTCGCCCGCGCCCCAGATTTGCTCAGCTAAATCTTTGCGGTAGATGAACGCGCTGCCTGTGGATTGGTAGCCGAGTCCCACCAAATGGCCGTATTGGTTGGTGCCCGCTTCCTTAATGAAGTTGCCGATGTCGGCGTTGCTCAGGAAACCTTCAAGGCTCGAACCAAAGAGTTCTTGGTAGGGCAGGGCGAAATCGGCAAAGTCAAACTTAGAATAGTTGACTACGAATCCCTGCTCGACTACGAAGATGTCGGGGGCGTTCGCGCCGCCGGTGCTGAGAGCCTGGTTTAGCATGTCCTCATACAGGCCTTCCTGATCGCTGTAGATGCTTACGTTGATTTCATACTGGAAATCGGGGTTGAGCTCTTTGAAACGAAGCACCGCGTTCGGGAGCTCTTCTGTGAAGCTCCACAGGTTGATTGTTTGCCCGGCGCCGCGCGGTCCTGAGGGCGCGACATAGGGGTCGTTGTTTGTGACTTCTTTGATGCCGGGGGCTTCCTCGGCCTCGTCGCCGCCACATGCCGCCAAGATTCCTATCAGCATAAAGGCTGCCAATAGTAATGCGAGGGTTTTTTTCATTTTTTTTCCTCCATGTTAAAAATTTTGTTTTTTCAACCTAAATTCCCCAAGAAATTTAAGTTACACAGCGTACATTTGCCTTTGCGGAGAGCAAAACAAATGCACTTCGTGCAGTTTACAATAGATTACAACTAAATGTCAAGAAAAATTATTTAGTATGCGCAAATATTGTGTAAAATGTATAAACAGTTGAAAAACGGATGCAAAAATTATTACCCAGACCCGGTGAGGAAGGCTGTAATTTTATCCCGTAAGCGGAGCATGGACGCGGAGCGCGCGAGTTAGGCGCATGGATGCGCCTCTTGTCTGAGCGTAGGGATAAAAAACAGCCTTTCGAGCGCAAGGGTCTGGGGCTCAACCTTAAATGCAATTCATATAAGGTTAAAAATTTGGGTTGCAATGTGAAATGTTGTATGGTATATTACTGTTGTTACATATCGTATAGGTATATACGCGTTGTAAAGGGGTTACAATAGAAACTCAAATTTTGAAAAGCAACTTTAGGAGGTAAATAATGAAAAAACGTATACTGGCTCTCGCCTTGGGCATGATGATGATGCTCGGCATACTGGCGGCCTGCGGTGATGACGGCAGCGGCGACGCGACGCCCACTCCCGGAGGCAGCGCGGCTACCCCGACCCCGGGCGCGGTTCCGGGCGGCACAATCGAAGACGTGACCCTCACACTGTGGGGGGGTGAAGAAGATCAGACAATGCTCCGCGAGAGATCGGACGCGTTCATCGCGTCGGTCGCAGACCGGGTCAACCTGACAATCAACATCGGCGTCGAATCCGAAGGGACGGCAAAAGACACGATTCTCACAGACCCGCTCGCGGCGGCGGACGTATTCACGTTTGCCGACGACCAGATCATGGAACTCTATATGGCGGGCGCGCTTCAGGAAGTTTTGCTCAACGCGGCTGACATTGCCACAAGAAATGTCGCAAGCTCCGTGGGCGCGGCGACGGTAAACGGCAAGCTGTACGCTTACCCGCTCACCGCCGATAACGGCTACTTCATGTTCTACGACAGCTCGGTCTTTAGCGCGTCTGACGTACAGTCTTTTGACAAAATGATGGAAGTCGCGGCTGCTGCCGGCAAGTTTGTCGCTTTTGAAATGCAGGGAGCATGGTACAACATTGCTTTCTTCAGAGGCGCGGGCTTTGACGCTTATCTTGACGATGACGGTCTGAGCACCATTATCAACATCAACGAAGCCGGCGGCACGGCCGTCGTCCAGGCGATGCTCGACATCGCGGCAAACCCCGGCTTTAAGGCTCTCAACAATGACGAGTTCGTCACAGGCATAAACGACGGCTCTGTGGTGGCAGGCGTCAACGGCCCGTGGAACGGCAACAATGCCAGCGGGGCATGGGGAGAAAACTACGCAGCGGCAAAGCTGCCGACATTTACGGTTGGCGGAGTGCAGGTACAAATGGGCGGCGTAGTCGGCCATAAGCTCGTCGGAGTCAACGCGTTTAGCGAAAACGCCGGATGGGCAATGGAGCTTGCGGATTTCCTCACCAATCAGGAAAGCCAGCAGATTCGTTTCGAGCTGAGAGCTCAAGGACCTTCAAACATCGAAGCGAGCAAGCTGCCGGAAGTGCAGGCCGATCCAGCGATCTCCGCTCTCGGAGCGCAGGCGGAATTTTCCGCGTTCTTTGCCCCGGGCGGCAACTATTGGGGACCGATGGGAACCCTCGGTGAAATCATCGTACAAGGCAATCCCGAAAACATTCCGCTTCAGGAACTGCTCGACAATACCGTAAACGGCATAATGGGCTAACAAAGGCAACGGGATGTAACCTCGCTAAAAAAGGAAGACTGCAGTCCAAACTGCAAATGCAGTCTTCCTTTTAAGCTCTTACTTCCGCCTATATCGGTGCCGGGCGAATTGATACATTAAAGTAAAAACATCAACGGCTTTTAGCCAACGCAACGAAAACCAAAAATATCATATCAGCGCGAGATAACGGCGGCTGCGAAGATTACAGGTAATGGAAGGAGCAATTTGCATGACCGGAACAGTAGCTCGAATCGAGAAGAAAAATCCCTTAGGGGCGATAACAGGCTTCTTCAAAGGTGTGGTGACAGATTTTATTGAAGGCGATATTTTTGTTAAATTATCCGCTTTGGTCATGGGGGCGGGATATTTTAGGCGAAAACAAATAATCAAGGGTATAATAGTGACGCTGTTTCAAGCTGTCATTATTCTTTTTGCGGGTGGGTTTGGGCGTCATTACTTATCGAGGATCGGTACGCTCGGCTCGGTGGAATACGCGCCCGTATTTAATTTCGAGACAATGAAAAACGAGATCAACGACTATGACCATTCTTTCCAGATACTGCTCTTTGGCGTTGTATCCATTATTGTCTTGGCTGTCGCGTTTATGTTTTACCTGCGCAATATCCGAAACGTGCGCGCCTTGGAGCTTCGCGCAAAATCAGGCTTGCATATCCACACATTCCTTGACGACGTGCGCTCCGCCAAAGACGAACGGTTTCATATTACCTTGCTCACCTTTCCGTGCCTTGGCATTGTGCTTTTTACCATAGTGCCGCTTATTATAATGATAACGGTGGCGTTTACAAACTACGATCAGCTTCACATGCCTCCGGCGTCGTTGTTTACATGGGTCGGATTGGAAAACTTCAAGGCGCTGTTTTCAAATAACATTGCCTCATCGTTCGGATATGCGTTCGGCAAGGTTTTGTCATGGACGCTTATATGGGCGTTTGCGGCGACGTTTTCAAACTTTTTCCTCGGGATTATGCTCGCCTCGTTTATCAACAACGCGAAAACAAAGCTAAAGCGTGTCTGGCGCACGGGCTTTATCGTATCAATCGCCGTGCCGCAATTTGTCACCTTGCTCATAGTGCGTAACTTTTTCGCAAGGCAGGGCATTGCAAACACGCTTGCCGCTGACATCGGACTCACCTCGTTTTTGCAAAACATCGGCCTGTCGCCGGCGCATCTCGACTTTATACCTTTCCTTACAGACCCCAATTGGGCGAAAGTGATGGTCATTTTGATCAACATCTGGATAGGAATCCCGTTTACAATGCTTATCGCGACCGGTGTTTTGATGAACATACCAAAGGAGCTTTATGAGAGCGCGAAAATTGACGGCGCAAGCCCGTTCAAACAATACATATACATAACGATGCCGTATATGCTCTTTGTCACCGCGCCTTTCATGATCACGCAGGTTGTCCATAACATTAACAATTTCAATGTTATATACCTGTTGACGCAGGATATATATACAACGACCGATCAGGCGCTTGCCGCTGTCAACGCCAAGGAGATTGACTTGTTGGTCACGTGGCTGCACAGGCTGACGCAGGAACAATATGACTACAAAATGGCTTCCGTAATAGGCATAATGGTCTTTGTCGTTTGCGCGGTATTTACGCTCATCGCCTTTAACCTTGTAATTGGCCGTAATAAGGAGGATAAGTTCCAGCTATGAGAAAATATAAAGAACTGCAAATTATGTCCTTGACGCTCCGTCATCTATTTCTTTTACTTTTGGTGCTGGTATGGCTGGCTCCGATCGTATGGTTGGTGTTCAACGCTTTTTCCGAATTTCCGGGTCTTAATATCCGCAAATTTTTCCCGGACAGCTATACTTTGGAAAATTTCCGGGTGCTCCTTTTTGACACCTCGGATACCGTCGCGAGATTTCCGGTATGGTTTGCGAATACGCTAAAAATTGCCATATTCTCATGTATTGTGGCAAGCTCATTCGTGCTTATGGTAAGCTATGCTATGAGCCGTATGCGCTTTCACGGGCGCAGGTCTTTGATGAGCATTGGCGTTATACTCGGTTTGTTTCCCGGATTTTTGGCGATGATAGCTGTATATTTCATACTGCGTACATTCGGGCTGACCAACAATCACTGGGGGCTTGTGCTTATTTATTCGGGCAGCTCGGGACTTGGGTATCTGATCGCAAAGGGCTTTTTTGACACGATTTCCGAGACACTCAGCGAATCGGCGCGAATTGACGGCGCTACGGAGATGCAGGTGTTTTGGTTTATCATTATACCGCTGTCAAAACCGATCATAGTATATACGGTCATCAGCGCGTTTTTAGCGCCGTGGATGGACTTCATGTTTGCGTCCATCATCCTAAACTCCGGCATAGCCACAGACTGGACGGTGGCAATAGGGCTTTACAGAATGCTTGACAGATCATTTATCAACACGCATTTTGCGCGGTTTTGCGCGGGCGGCCTGCTCATTTCAATACCTATATCGGTGCTGTTTGTGATCATGCAAAAGTTCTATGTTGAGGGAATAACCGGCGGCGCGGTGAAGGGCTGATGAAGCGAGCGCGTTATATAATTATTTTGCTTGTTTTGACGCTTGCCGTCTTTATATGCGCGGCGTGCGGTACAAAGGGTAGCGAAAACTCCGCGTGGCCGGGTGAAGGGCCGGCCGAGAGCGATTTGCTCATCTCGCCAGTGGAGGGTCTGCCGCTTGACTTCATACGCGGGGCGGATGTGTCAAGTCTGCTTGCATTGGAAGCGAGCGGCACGGTGTTTTTTGATTGTGACGGCAATGAGCGCGATATGCTCAGCACCCTTAGCCTCAGCGGGTTTAACTATATCCGCGTGCGTGTGTGGAATGACCCGTATGACGCATACGGCAACGGTTACGGCGGCGGCAGCTGCGATATTTCCGCCGCGCTCGCGCTTGGAGTACGCGCCGCCGAATACGGCATGAAGACCCTTGTGAATTTTCATTATTCCGATTTTTGGGCGGACCCCGCCAAGCAGCAAGCTCCAAAAGCGTGGGCGGGCATGGATATAGACGAAAAGGTCACGGCCATCTACGACTATACGGCAGATAGCTTAAACACGCTGATTGACGGCGGGGCTGATGTCGGTATGGTACAGATAGGCAATGAGACGACGGGCGCTTTTTGCGGCGAAACCGCGTGGCCGCGCATAGGACCGCTCATGGCGTCGGCGGCAAAGGCAGTGCGGGATACCGCCGCTGCCCGTGATTTGCAAATTCAAATCGCCGCGCATTGGACAAATCCGGAGTCCCGCGACTTTGTGCAGGCCGCGAGGCTGCTCGAGGTAAATAATGTTGATTATGACGTTTTTGCCTCCTCATATTATCCGTTCTGGCACGGCAGCTTAGAGAATCTGGCGGCGCAGCTCGGAGCTGTAGCCTCGCAGTTTGACAAAAAAGTCATGGTCGCGGAGATCGCCTACGCGTATAGCTGGGAAGATTTTGACGGACACGCCAACACGATAGGCGAGGGCGCGGTATTTGAAAAGCCCTATCCGCTGACCGTGCAGGGGCAGGCAAGAGCGATCCGTGATGTTGTGGAGGCTGTAGCGTCGCTCGGCGACGCCGCACTGGGCGTGTTTTATTGGGAACCGGGATGGATACCCGTGCCGGGAGCTTCATGGGAAGAGCGCTCCGCCTTGTGGGAGAGATATGGAAGCGGCTGGGCGTCAAGCTATGCCGCCGAGTATGACCCGGACGATGCCGGCCTGTGGTTTGGGGGCAGCGCATGTGACAATCAGGCTCTTTTTGACGCAACGGGCCATCCGCTGCCGTCGCTAAAGGTATTTACATATTGTTATATAGGCTCTGTGACGGAGCGCAGGCTCGATGAGGTGTCAAACGCGTATATCTCCGTGCGCCTTACAAATCCCATAACGCTGCCGCAGTACGTAACGGCAATATTTAATGATGGCACTGTGGAAGATGTGCCGGTTATATGGGATGCGACAGTACAGGAGCTGAGTGATATATCCGAAAGCCCTGTGGGGGTGTATGCTGTAAGCGGCACGGCGCAGGGTCTATCCGTGACTTGCTATGTGAGTATGGAAGAGGAAAACTATCTTGACAACCATAGCTTTGAAGATGACGACAGGACGATGTGGGTCTTTGACAACATCGGAGACACGGAGCAATTGCGTTTTCAGGAGAAAACCACGGACGCCAAAAGCGGCAGGTTTGCCGTCCATTTCTGGGACGCGTCATATGTCGAGTTTACTATAGAGCAGTCGGTTTCGGGCTTGCGCCCGGGTTCATATAATTTTGCGGTATTTTTGCAAGGCGGCGATACAGCGGACGATGAAATCTATATCTATGCCCGCGCCGACGGCGAAGAGTACCGCGCCGACACGTTTGTTGACGGCTGGGTCAATTGGCAGCAGCCTGTAATCGAAGGAATCGTCACGAGTTCTGGCGAGATCACGGTGGGCGTATATGTGCGCTCAAACGGCGGCTGGGGCACAATAGACGACTTTATGCTAAACCCCGCAGAGTAGGAATTCTGCAAGCGGTCATAAAGGCAACCTCCGAAAACCCTGAACGAGCAAGATGACGAATGATTTTTTTGCCATACAAGGCAAATTTTTGCAGGAATAATTGCTTTATTTCAAGGAAATTTAACGAAGTATGGCGGAAAAATCAACGGCAGATTGCCGAGATAGGGTTTTTGGAGGTTGCCTCAATCATTCCGAGAGCGTAGCATGGATGCGGAGCGTCCGAACCGTCTGCGCACGGATGAACGCAGTGGTTCGGGGAGGAATGTTTTATGACAGCGAAGGAAGCGAAGGAGTAGAGGCGGGGAAATTTGAATTAAAAAGAGGTAATTATATGAAACGTAAAATTGCAAAGCTGCTTATTTTGGCGCTTATTTTATCGCTCCTTGCCGGATGCGGGATTGAAATCCCGAGAGGCGGAACGCCGGAGCATACAGCAAAAAATCGCACATATTATGAGATTTTTGTCGGATCGTTTTATGACAGCGACGGCGACGGCATGGGAGACCTGCAAGGCATAATTTCAAAGCTCGATTATTTGAATAACCCGGACGGCAAGGATTGCCTCGGGGTGCAAGGCATATGGCTCATGCCGATACACCCGTCGCCGACATACCATAAATACGATGTGACGGACTATTATGCCATAGACCCTGCCTATGGGACAATGCAAGACTTTGAAGAGCTCATCGCGGAGGCAAACGACCGCGATATAAATGTAATCATTGATTTGGTGCTAAATCACACCTCAACGCAGCATCCATGGTTTGTTGCGGCAAAAGAAGAAATCGCAAACGGCGCAGAGCCGTATTACCAAAACTATTATAATTTTACCGACAATCCGCAGAGCGGAGGGTACTATCCGACGGTTGGAGGATTGTATTATGAGGCGTATTTTTGGGATCAAATGCCTGACCTTAATTTGAGTGACGAAAATCTGCGCGCCGAAATAGCCGAAATCGCAAGGTTCTGGTTAGAAAAGGGCGCGGCGGGCTTTAGGCTTGACGCCGTTATGCATATTTTTGGCGTCGCCACGGAAAAGAACTTGGAGTTTTGGTCGTGGTTTGTCAATGTTTGTAAGGAAATCCGTGAGGACGTTTTTCTTGTAGGCGAGGTGTGGAGCAATGAAAATGTGATCATGCCGTATTTTGAAACCGGGCTTTCCTTGTTTAATTTCCCCTTTTCCAATCATGACGGCAAGATAAACGCGGCGCTCAAAAGCGAAGACGGTGATAAGCTCGCCGATGAAATAGTGCGCTACAATAATGAAATTCGGCTGCGAAACCCGGATGCTTTTGACAGTATGTTTTTGTCAAACCATGATAACGGGCGCAGCGCGGGCTTTATCACGGATATAAACAAGAGAAAACTCGCGGCGGCGATATATCTTATGCTGCCGGGCAATCCGTTTATCTATTACGGCGAGGAAATAGGCATGACGGGATCGGGCATAGACGAAAACAAGCGCACCGCGATGTATTGGTCGTCGCAGGATACTGAGGGAATGACCCGAAATCCGATAGGCGCAACAAATGACAGAGTGCCGGAATTTGGGGCAGCCGAGCAATTGCAAGACCCCGACAGCCTGCTCAACTACTATCGCGCAATACTTGTGCTCAAATCATTCTTTCAAGATATTTACGACGGCGAAATATCAAAAGTCGCTGTAGATAACAAAGGCATTTGCGCGATCCGCACCGGAAGCGTTATAGTGATGCACAACTTGACTGGAGATGCCGCACGGATAGCTTTGCCGGAGGCGGGGCTTGCGGTTGGCGGTTATGCTACGGCGACGGGAGAAGAAGCAAGCATTGACGATGATACGCTCTTTATCCCGCCATACTCAACGGTAATCCTGACGTAATTGTTGCACATAATTTCAAAACAGGGCAATTTCATATTGACAAACGGCGGCTGTAGTGATATTTTATGTACTGTGCATAACTACCGCGATATGACCATCGCGACTTAGGTATGCAACTAATATACCGGAGGTAGATAAATGAACCCGCTGGACCTATACAGTTACATTTCAATCGCTGTTTCGTTACTGACTTTCGCGTTTGTGGCATGGTTGTTTGCTTGGATAAAGAAGCAACCGTCAGAGAACGAAAAAATCGCAACAGTGGGCAAGCTCATTCGTGACGGCGCCCACACTTTTCTGCGTAAGGAATACATAATGCTGGCTAAATTTGCCGGTGCGGTAGCCTTGCTGATACTCTTGTTTTTGCCGACTCCTATTTGGAACGGCGGATACGAAGAAAACATCGTCATGGCCATATCATATTTGGCGGGCAATGTTTTTTCGGGCATGGCAGGTCTGATAGGTATCAGAGTGGCCACGATTGCCAACATCAAAACCGCCGAGGCCGCCAGAAGAGGTATCGGGCCGGCGTTTCTCGCGGGATTTCGCGGCGGTGCGGTAATGGGCATGGCAGTCGTCGGCTCCACGCTTTTAGGCACCGCTCTTATTTTGCTCATCACGGGCAATACCACCGCGCTCTTGGGCTTTAGCTTTGGAGCAAGCTCGCTCGCGCTCTTTGCCAAAGCGGGCGGCGGTATCTTTACCAAGACCGCCGATCTATCCGCCGACTTGGTCGGCAAGGTCGAGCTTGGCATTCCAGAGGACGACCCGCGCAACCCCGCCGTCATCGCCGACAATGTCGGTGATAATGTCGGCGACGTGGCAGGAATGGGCGCCGATCTGTTTGACTCCAGCATAGCTTCAATAGCGGCGGCTCTCGTGCTTGCTGCGGTACTCGACAAAAATTCGACCGACAAAGTATATTCGATCATGGTTTTGTGCTATGCGTCCATCGGTTTGTTTGCGTCTATCGTCGGCGTATTTCTTGCCCGCATGGGTAAAAAAGGGCCGACCTCCGCGCTAAATAACCTGACCTACTCCACGACCGCGATTTTTGCCGCCCTGACAGCAATCGCCACGTACTTTCTCAATTTTGATTGGCGTATATGGGGCGCGAGCATGGTCGGTTTGGCCGTAGGCGTCATCATAGGCATTACGACGGATTATTTTACCGACGACGGTAAAAAACCTGTACAGAACACCGCCAAAGCATCAGAAACAAGCCCTGCGCTGACAATACTTTCGGGCTTCTCATACAGCCTAATCAGTGTTTTACCGGCGCTTATCGGAATAGGCGCGTCAGCTCTCATAGCCTACAAGCTGTGCGCAGACATCGGCGGCGGCGAGCTCATGTTTGGATTCCCCATAGGCGCTCTCTATGGCATTGCAATGGCTGCTGTAGGTATGCTGTCCATCGTAGGCATGATCATATCTAACGATGCCTACGGTCCGATAGTAGATAATGCGCGAGGCATGGCGGAGATGGGTGAGCTGGGTGAGGAAGTGCTGAATATTACAGATGAGCTTGACTCGGCGGGCAACACGGTAAAAGCTATCACAAAGGGATTTGCCATCGGAGCCGCGGGTCTCACGGTCATCGCGCTTTTGGGTGCGTTTTTGAGCGAGGTAAATGAGGCGGCTTTGGAGATGGGAAAAGACATCATAACCACTCTTGACATCATGGAACCCACCGTATTTTTCGGTATGTTAGTGGGCGCGGCTATTCCGGCTGTGTTCTCGGCTATGCTCATACGGGGTGTTGACAAAAATGCACAGCGCATGATTGCGGACATACACCGTCAGTTTAAAGAAAGACCCGGCATCATTGACGGTTCGCAAACGCCCGATTACACCAGCAGCATCGAGATTGCAACCGTCGGTGCGCTCCGCGAGCTTATCCCGGCAGGTCTCATGGCGATTCTTATAACGCTGGCTGTCGGATTTATCGGCGGCGTCCAGGCCATTGGCGGATTCCTTACGGGCAACATCGTGGCAGGATTGCTGCTTGCCTTGTTTATGTCCAACGCAGGAGGCTTATGGGATAACGCTAAAAAATACGTTGAGAGCGGCCATAACGGCGGAAAAGGCTCGGATGCGCATAAAGCGGCCGTCATAGGCGATACCGTTGGCGACCCGTTCAAAGATACTGCCGGTCCGTCCATCAACACGCAAATCACAGTGGTTTCACTCGTCGCATCGCTGACGGCAACAATGTTTCTTAACGTTTCTATATTTTAGTTCGGACAAAATGCTTTCATCCTCTTTTCCGTCCATGATCCATACTCCGAAGCGGATGGGAAAAGAGGATGAAACAGCGTGTTTGCGAGGACATGACTTGAGGTGAAAGCGGCATATAATGAAGCGGAATATAATTGGTTTTTTCAGCGGCGTTGCATATGGCGTCGCGACGGCGATACCCGGAATCAGCGGGGGATCAGTCCTTGTAATTTGCGGCTCTTATGAAACGGTCTGCAAGGCATTGTCGCTTGATATAAAAACAATAAAAGAAAACCTTTTCTTTTTGGCTGTATTTGCGGCGGGCGCGGCGGCGGGACTTGTGGGACTGGCTCACGCAATCGCATACTTGCTTTTACACTTTCAGTTTGCGACATATATGGCGATTGCGGTCTTGATATGCGCGGGGCTTCCATCCGTCATGAAAACAGGCTTCAAAGACAGACCCGTCTCGCCGATCTGCCTTATTCCCGCCTTGCTCGGATATGCGGCGGTTATAACGATATTTATATTTGAGAGTCTCGGGCTGTCCGGCGTCGGCGGAGAGATAAATTTATTCGCGCTGATTGCCTGCTCCGCTATGGCAGGAATTACCGCAATTATACCCGGGGTGTCGGGAGCTTTCGTCCTTATGGTTTTCGGGATATACGAAACAACCGTCGCCGCCGTGGTTAATCTCGATTTTGGCGTTATAATACCCATAGGTATAGGTATGCTCGCGGGTTTGATTGGCGGATCGCGCCTTATAACCGCGCTCTTGAAAAGAGCCAGACAGTATGTATATAGCGCGATAATCGGCATGATAATAGGGTCGGCGCTGATGCTCGTCATCAGTTCTTTGGCTCAATATGGATAAACGGTGTTTACGTCTCAAAGTAGCCAAAATCGCGCTAAAATCATAAAAACGGCAGTTTATCACAGGGTGTCGTAGGTGTCTTAAATAAATAAAAATATGAGGAGTATATGATGAAAGAAAAGCTACACAGGCTGCCGGCGTTTATTGCCCTGATAATAATGCTGCTTTGCGGAATATTTTTGCAAACGTCATGCAGCGGCGGCGAGGATGCGGACAAATCAGAAACGCCGCTTATAAACACGGGCGATCCGGCGGGCACTAATGACCCGGCAGACACGACGCCGGATATACCGCCACATTTGGCGGATACTCCTTTTGGGAGATACGGAACGCTTCAGGTTTTAAACGGACAGCTTTGCGACCAAAACGCAAACCCTGTGCAGCTAAAGGGTATGAGCTCTTTTGGCCTGCAATGGGGCGAGGGATATTGGCTGCTGACGGATGAAGCATTTGACGTGCTGGCAAATGATTGGCAGTGCGATATTATCAGGCTTGCAATGTATGTAAATGAGGGCGGATACGGGAGCAATCCGAGCCGCATACTCGAAAGGGTGGAGCTTGGGATAGAGCTTGCGGCGGCGCGGGGGCTGTATGTATTGGTTGACTGGCATGTGCTTACTCCCGGCGACCCGACGGACGAGTCGTATCTGACGGCGGGGCTTGATGACCCGGATATGCCCGCGGAGTTTATAAAGCTCCGCGACGAAAACCCGGATTTTACGGGGCCGCAGGTGTTTTTTGCGTATATAGCGCAAAAATACGGCAGTTTGGGAAATGTGCTCTATGAGCCGGCCAATGAACCGAACAGGCTCGGCACTCATAATGACCGTTTTAGCGTGTGGAGCGAGCGGCTAAAGCCGTATTTTGAGAGCGTGATAAATGTCATTCGCGAGTATGACGCCGCAGGCATTATAATTTGCGGCACGGATAACTGGAGTCAATATGTTGACGGCCCGGTAAATGACCCGATCGCCGACGCAAATACTATGTACACGATGCATTTTTATGCGGGCACGCACGATACGGGCTATACGCAAAACGCTGACGGCACGGTGGGTTCATACTGGCTGAGGGAAATGGTTGATAGTGCCCTATCTAACGGCTTGGCTGTTTTCTGCACGGAGTGGGGGACAAGCACCGCCTCCGGCGACGGCGGTCCTTATATTGACTTTGCGCTGCGCTGGACTGAATATATGCAAGATAAAGGCATTAGCTGGTGCGCGTGGTCGGCGGCGACAAAATATGAGGTGTCGGCGGCCTTTACCAACGAAGCGTCCTCATACCCGGACGGCGCGTGGGGCGACAGTGAAATGACCATTTCGGGACGTTTTTACAGAGCGGGGATAAAGGGCGCGGACGTTCCGATGTATACGGCGGATTTGCAGGTTGCACATACTCCCGATGACGCCCTGCATAACGGAGACGTTCAATATTTGCCGCAGGATATGCCGAGCGATTTTGTCAGCTTGCCGTTTACGTTTGAATCCCAAACGAGGGAGGGCTGGGCAAAGGATGGCGGATCGCGTATAGAAAACGCGCATCTGTCTGTCGGCATTGCGCAAACCGAGTCTCTCATGTTCCCGTTTACATTCACCACAGGAGGCTTTAATGAGTGGGAGGACGGTGCGCGGCTCGGATCGCCGCATTGGCCGAGAAACGCTTTGCCCGTCGAGGAGTGCGAGAAGATAACAGCATATGAGATGGAGATTTTTCTCGAAGATGAAAAAGCCACCGTTGGAGATTTGCAACTGGCGGTCGTTCTCGTACCGGACGGCGGGTCGTACTGGCACGAAGTGGACGCCGGGCGCGTTACGATAGACCCGATAAACGGCGGAGAGCTTATAACGGGTGCAAACGGCGCGGCGCTACGTAAATATACGCTAAATATCCCGTTTACGACAAAGGAGTATTCGGGCAGCGTTTCTTTGCGCGTGCGCAATATTATCTTGGCGCTCTACAACAATGAAGATAATGAGTGTGACTACTCTGGCTATATATACTATGACAACATCGGCTTCGTGTTTGATTAGTGATGTTTGACGTGAAATAGAGCGCACTTTTGATATGTAATTTCACAGGCAAGCTGGCTAAGACTTACGAAACTTTGCCCGCGCCGAGTCTTTCTTTGACCTTTGCTTTCTTACCGATCTTGTCTCTGAGGTAATATAGCTTTGACCTTCTGACTTTGCCGCGGCGGACAGTCTCAATCGAAACAATTGACGGCGAATGAATGGGGAAAACCTTTTCAACGCCAACATTGTAAGATATGCGCCTGACGGTAATGGTTTCGCTGATGCCGCCGTGTTTTCTCGCGATAATTATGCCTTCCATGGATTGGTTTCTTTCACGGTTGCCTTCTTTGATACGGACAGTGACTCTGACCGTATCGCCCACATTCATAGGCGGAAGATCCGCTTTCATATATTCCTCGCTAAGCGATTTAATTAAATCCATCGTTGTTACCTCCAAATAAGCTATAAATCAAGCACGCCAGAGTATGATAGCACACGCTTTTATGAATTGCAAGAAAATTTTCAATATGATATAATAATCGCAAGCGATTATTATACGGGCGATTTTAGTCATTTTTCTCGCTGCTTACGCAGCAACCGAAAAATATGACATATTATATCATATTCGCTCCGCGAACATGATATAATAATCGCAATATATTTAAAGGGGTTATTTGGATAGATGAAAGCGCTCTGCCGCCTTATAGATAGATTTTGCCAAACGCACCGCAATTTCGGGATTTCAAAGCTGATGATTTATGTTGTCATTTTGTCGGGCTTGGTGTATTTTTTTGGAAACGGAATGAACCTCATTGAATTTTTGGCATTTCACCCCGGGTATATAATGCGCGGGGAAATATGGAGGCTGGTAACATGGGTGTTTATTCCGATCAATGCCGGGTTCGCTCTTAGCGATATGCTCTTTACGCTTATAGCACTATATTTTTACTATTTTATCGGCAGTGCGCTCGAAAGAGAATGGGGTAAGGGCAAATTTACCATATATTACCTGTTTGGCATGGCATTGCACGTAGTTTTCGGTTTCATTGTATGGTTTATACTAAACGCCACATACGGGACTGTTGGAGGAGTCATGTACTATGGCTACCTGTTTTTGATCCCGATGTATCTCAATCTTTCTATGTTTTTTGCCTTTGCCGCGCTTTTTCCCGACTTTACCATCAGGCTTATGCTCATCATTCCCATCAAAATGAAATGGGCGGCTTTGATAAACGCCGGATTTTTTCTGCTTAACATAATTGCCTACATGGCTTCGGGAAATTTTATATTGGCAGTTTTGCCGCTTGTCGCGCTGTTGAATTTCGCGCTTATATGCGGAAGCGACCTGCTTTCAAATTTGCGCCCGATGAAATACAAAGCATCGCATCAGGTGGTAAACTTCAAAAAGGCCGCCAAGCAAGCAAAACGCGACATTGAAAACAAATCGTACCGCCACAAGTGCGCCGTATGCGGCAAAACTGATACGGACAGTCCCGAGCTGGATTTTCGTTATTGCTCGAAATGCAACGGTTATCATTGCTTTTGTGCCGAACATATAAACAATCATATACATTTTGAATGAAGCCTATGAAAATTAAACCGTACTCGATTTTAAAATTGACACTGATATTGACTGTGCTTTTGTATGCCGTGACAGCATGTGCTAACGGCGCGGACAGCGGCGATACTAACAGTGGTGATGTCCCCGGCGATAACGCGACGCATGAGCCGAATGTTCAAATAACGCCAAAACCGTCGCCGATAACCCCGCGCGCCGCCGAGAGCACAAACCCCGATAAGTTCCTCTCGTCAACTTCAATTATGGCGGGCGGTCAGATTTTAGACAGCTATGAGTTTTCGCCGCATACGAGCTTTGATATTGCGGATTTATATGCAGAAGCGGTTATAGACGGCATAACGACATTTCGCGGCAATAATTTCAGAGACAGCGCCTCTTATGGACGGGCGCAAATAGATAACGCCGAAATAAGCGAAATATGGTCAAGGCAAACGGCTTCCTTAGCGGCGCCGGACGGCGCCCAGTGGCCGGGGCATGGCTGGACCGGGCAGCCGAATATCGTAAGCTGGCCGACAGAAACACGGGCGTTTATGAATATGTACGATTGGGCAAGAGAACAAGACAAACTGATCGAGGTCATATACCCCGCAATGGACGGTTATATTTATTTCCAAGAGCTTGAAACGGGCAAGGACACCCGCGACAAACTGTACATCGGTTGGACGTTCAAAGGCTGCGGAACGATAGACCCGAGGGGCTACCCTTTGCTGTATGTCGGCGCCGGATATGACAGCTATGAGGGGGTTGCACGTATTTTTATTATCAGCCTTATTGACGGCAGTGTGCTTTATACTTTCGGAAACGACGACGGCTTCGCGCCGCGCACCTTGCCGGACAGCCACTCTTACGCAGACTCATCTCCGCTCATAGACGCCGATAATGACAGGCTCATATACCCCAGTGAAAATGGCCTTTTGTATATTTTGGACTTAAACAGCAGTTACAATTCAAGATTTGGAACGGTGAGCGTAGCTCCTATGGAATTAGTAAAATGGCGTTTTACCGGAAATCGCCACGAGAGGGAAGGCAATTATTGGTACGGTATTGAGAGCAGCGCGGCCATTTACGGGGGATATGCCTTTTTTGCGGATAACGCCGGATATTTGATTTGCCTTGACATCAACACATTAACCCCGGTGTGGGTGCAAGATATATTGGATGATTCAAACAGCTCTCCGGTACTGACGATTGAAAATGATCACCCATACATTTACATCAGCACAAGTTTTCACGGAGGATGGCGCGCGCCGATGGATTCCTCCGCAACCGTACCTGTCTGGAAAATTGACGCGATCACGGGAGAAATAATCTGGCAAGTAAACTATACCTGCTACACATCGTCCGGTGTCTCGGGCGGCGTTCAGGCAACCATTGCCTCAGGCAAACATGATTTGGAAAACCTCATCTTTGTTCCGATTGCCAGGACGCCGACCATGAACGGGGGGATTTTGGCGGCCATTGATAAAAATACGGGAAGCGTCGTATGGGAGTACGGCACAAATGATTATTCGTGGAGCTCGCCTGTGTGCGTATACAGCGAAAACGGCAAGGGATACATTGTCTATGTGACGTCAAACGGGGATATGCTGCTTTTAGACGGTTTGTCGGGTGAGCTTTGCGATATAATTTCACTGGGCTCTTTTACGGAAGCCTCTCCCGCAGTTTATGAGAACATAATTGTCGTGGGGACAAAAGGTCAGCAAATCAAAGGTGTGAAAATCTCATGAAAAAAAATGGGTTACTCTACATAGCGATCTTATTTGCATTTGTGATGACAATGCTTGTTGCGCCTCCTCCGATTATGTTTGAAACACAAGGGGATGATCCGGGAGAGATAAAAACGATGCCAACCCCGTCACAGGTGCAAGATACCCCCACGCCTTTACCCACACCGTCTCCGACGCCTGCGCCTACGCCAGAGCCTACGCCCACACCCACGCCGACTCCGCCGCCTCCGCCCGATCCGTGGGAATTGTTTGATCCGCACTTTATTTCGGAAACCGACCCGGAGAGCATTCGATTCCAACATGATATACGGGCCGGCGGAGAAACGGTAAGCGAGTACAACAACGCCGAGCAGATTTTTTTCTCGCTGCCCGATATATATACGAGCATTGAGGGTGTCACAACATTTCGCGGCAATAATTTCCGCAGCGCGCCCACATACGGCACTGCGGATATTACGCAGGGAAAACTTACGGAGCTATACCGTGTGGGGACCGGCGGATTGCAGACAAGCCTGTCTTTTTGGACAGGCGTTGGCTGGCCGGGGCAGCCGGCTATCGTAAAATGGGATTTTGATACATTGCAGCAAATGAACATATTGCCGGAGAAAAAAGAAAAAGAGGGCTTGGTTGAAGTAATACAGGGCGCTATGGACGGGTATATTTACTTCTTCGACTTGGAAGACGGAAAGCCGACGCGCAACAGAATGAACATCGGAGAGCCGATAAAAGGAGGCGTCACCGTTGACCCGAGAGGCTATCCACTGCTCTATGTCGGTCAGGGCGATGTTGCGGGCGGCAGATTTGGTTATTATATTTTCTCGCTCATAGATTTTTCAGAGCTTTACTTTATAAACGGGCGCGACAGCTTTGCGCACCGCACATGGGCGGCTTTTGATTCCAATCCGCTCTTTGACGCGCAAAACGACCGAATGTTTTTGTGCGGTGAAAACGGTGTCATATATAATGTGAAATTGAACACGAATTACAATAATGACGGCGAAATATCGGTAGACCCCCAAATAGTCAGGTATCGTTACAGAAACAGCATAAACAGGCAAATGGGTATAGAAAGCTCTCCGTCAATTTTTTCGCACTATATGTTTATATCAGACAACAACGGCGTGGTGCAGTGCATTGATTTGATGACATTTACGCCAATATGGATTCGCGACTGCACGGACGACACCGACTCCACAATCGTTTTGGAGTGGGAAGAAGATACGCAAATGTTGGCGTTATATACCGGCTCTAAGGTTGACACAAGAGGGCAAGGGACGAGCGGAACAGCGTATATCCGCAAGCTAAACGCGGAAAACGGAGAGTTATTATGGGAATATTCATACCCATGTTATGCCGAGCCGGGCTTGGCCGGAGGAAATCTTGCCACACCTATATTGGGAAAGGAAAATATGTCTGACCTTGTGGTGTTTTGGGTGGGAAAACTACGCGGCATGAACGCGGGCGGAGCGCTTGTGGCGCTTGACAAACATTCGGGCGAGGTTATATGGGAGAAGCTGCTGCCGAATTATGGCTGGAGCTCTCCGATTGATATATATACGGATGACGGCAGGGGATATGTCGTGGTGTGCGACTCGGTCGGCAGAATGTATTTGGTGAGAGGCAGCACGGGGGATATATTGGATACGATCAATCTGGGGTCAAATGTAGAAGCCTCGCCCGCGGCGTTCGGCAACACTATCATTGTGGGGACAAGAGGGCAGCGTATTTATGGAATACGCGTATCGTGATGCCGGGAGACTAATGAGCATACCTCACGCCACCCACATTTTGCCAATCATAGCCTTGCTGCGCCGGTTTTTATTCGGGCTGGCAAAACGTCGCATACATAGAATGTTATGCGACATATTCCCTACTGCGGTGCGATTTTATTGACAATTATTTGAAAAATGCTATGATATAATTAAAAGATTGAATGATTACTTTTTCCGATAAAAAGATACCTCATTCACAACGATACGAAGTATTGTCATTTACCAAAACAGCCCTGATATGAGCTTAGTACAAACAAGCATCTATCGCAGATGAATGGAGGTTTAGTTATGCCGGAATTATGCAGATTTGCAGGGATGGTCGTTAAGATGCTGTTTAGCGACATAGGTCAGCATCACAAGCCGCATGTCCATGTATTCTTTGGAGAGTACAAAGCCTCTGTAGCCATAGATGGAGAGTTGCTTGCCGGTTCATTGCCATACAAGCAATTAAAAATAGTTGTCGGATGGCTTGCATTGCACGAAGAAGAAGCCTATGCGGCATGGAACAAAGCTGTTCGCGGAGAACATTTTGACAAAATTAAACCGATGTAAAAAAGCAACAGGGAGGAGCGTATTGGAATGTATGTAATTGACAAAATTGCGTATGCCGGAGAATTTGCACCTGAAATTGAAATCGAAAAAGTTATCGCACTAGACGATATGATACTTTTACTTACATTTAGCACAGGAGAGAAGCGGCTGTATGATGCGTCAGCCTTATTAGAATATCCGGCTTTTCGCCCATTAGAGGACATTCAAGTGTTCAAATCTGCACAGGTAGAACATGGCGTTGTGATATGGCACGATGGTGAGATAGACATTGCACCTGAAATGCTGTATAAGCATAGTGTTGCTTATCAAGAAGCAGTTAATGTATGATACATTAAACAATGAGCGTGTGCGCAAAATGAGATTTGGAGTTTATATCTGCCATGAGCAAGAAGCATACCGTATTACGGACTATAGCTCTAATGACGATAAGTTTGACTTTATTGGCCATGCCATCTATGCTCGCCGGGAACAAAGCCGTTATCCCGCCTCAAAATGATATGCCCGATAACGCAAATATATTAGCGACCGAAACTGCGCCCACGCCGACGCCGGAACCTACGCCCACTCCCACACCCGAACCCACACCGACGCCAGAGCCCACCCCCGAGCCGACGCCCGACCCCACAGTCACCATAACAATTACAGGGGCGGGGGATGTCACGATCGGAGGAAATTACACGGGGCCGACATATGGCTGGTATATGAGAGAGTTTGAAGAACAAGGCGGCGAGTACGAATATTTTCTAAAGCATTTTAAGCAGATTTTTAAAGAAGATGATTTGACTATAGTAAACTTGGAAGGAACACTCACCGAGTCAACAAACAGCAGGAAAGATAATTTTAATTTTCGCGCGCCGCCGCATATGGTAAATGTGCTCACCTCTTCGGGGGTAGACGCGGTTTCAATAGCAAATAACCATACTTTGGATTTTCACAGAGCCGGATATATGGACACGGTTGAAACGCTCGAAAATGCCGGAGTTGTGTTTTTCGGCAATGAATTTAACACAGTTATTGAAATCAAAGGCATAAAGGTAGGATTGTTTGGGTTAGTCGGATTTAATGTAATAAAAAAAGAGATTGAAACGGCTATTGATGAGCTGAAAGAAAACGGAGCCGAGCTGATTATCGCGTATTTTCATTGGGGCGTGGAGCAGTCGCTCACGCCGACTAAAACACAGCAGACAAACGGACGCCACGCAATAGATCACGGCGCTCATCTTGTGCTCGGCGCTCACCCGCACAGTATTCAAGGAATCGAGGTTTATAACGGCAGAAACATCGTGTACTCGCTCGGAAATTTCAGCTTTGGCGGATCGCGCTACCCGCAGGTCGGGTTTGACGCCTACGTTTTTAGCCAAACATTCACCTTTTATGACGGCCTTTTTATAGAAGATAATGTGACACATATAATACCTGCGCACACCTCTTCGGCATTTAGGGAAAGATATAACAACTATCAGCCTATACCCGCCGAGGGCGAAGAAGCAATACGCATTATGGAAAAGATAGAAAATTTGAGCAAAGGATTGAGCAGCTAAAGCATACCGCCCATTGCTGGTTCTCGCTGCCCGGGAGAAAAATTATGACCAAACCTGAAAACCACAAAGCACTTGATGACAAATTTGATACGCCGGATATTGACGCGCTCGCCTCCATTACGCCCGGCGATGACGCTTCAAAAGACGATGATTCCGGTTCTCCCATGCCCGGCAGTGAGGCAAAAGAGAGCAAAGAAGATGAGAAAGAAGATAAAGCCGACGTGAAGAAAAAAGCGCGGATGGAGGTGTACGACTGGATACAATGCTTTGTAAGCGCTTTGATTTGCGGTATATTGATATTTGTTTTTGTGGGCAGGACTATTGGCGTAGTTGGCAGTTCAATGAACCAGACTCTAAAAAACAGCGACAGAGTTTTAATGTATAGCTTGTTTTACACCCCGCAAGCCGGCGATATTATTGTGTTTCATTCGCCCAATGAGGCAAGATTTAACAATGTGCCGCTTGTAAAGCGCGTTATTGCGGTGGGAGGTCAAACCATTGACATAGACTTTACTGTAGGGGACGTTTATGTTGACGGGATTTTGCTGTCCGAGCCGTATATCAATATGAAAACGACCGACAGGGAGCATTTTACAGGGCCGCTTACAATACCGGAGGGAATGATCTTTGTCATGGGAGATAACAGGGGAAGATCAACAGACAGCAGACATGCTGACGTGGGCCTTGTTGATACGCGATATGTTTTGGGAAAGGTCGTATTCATCTTGATACCGGGCGATAATTTTGGAGAGCCGCGTGATTGGGGCAGGTTTGGAGTGGTCAAATGATTATTCAATGGTTTCCGGGTCATATGGCCAAAACGCGCAGGCTTATTTTGGAGAATATGAAATTGGTCAATGCCGTGTGCGAAGTCATTGATGCGCGTATTCCAATATCGAGCCGCAACCCGGATATTGACGAGCTGATGGGAAATAAACCGCGCCTTATAATTTTCAACAGAATAGACCAGGCGGATGCCGACATGAGCAAAAAATGGGTAGCTCATTTCAAAAATGCCGGAGCGGGTGTGATAAAAACAGATTGCAAGAGCGGCAAAGGCGTTGACGCGTTACCGGCAGCCGCCCGATTGCTGCTATCTGATAAACTTGCCGCGTATACGCAAAAAGGTCAAACAGGAAGGAGCCTGCGCCTCATGGTTGTCGGAATACCCAATGTTGGCAAATCATCGCTGATAAACAGAGCGGCGGGGCGAAGAGCGGCCCAAACATCGGACAGGCCGGGCGTTACTCGCGGAAAACAATGGATAAACATAGAAAGCGGCATTGAACTTCTCGATACTCCGGGGGTGCTGTGGCCGAAATTTGAAGACCAAACAGTCGGAGAAAATCTTGCGTTCACGGGGGCGATACGCGATGAAGTAATGGATATAGAATCGCTCGGAGCGGCCTTTATGTCACGCCTCGCTCAATATTATCCTGATAAAATCACGGAAAGATACAAGATTGACATACCAAAAGACGCAGGCGGACATGAACTTTTGACCGAAGCGGCAAAGAAACGCGGTTTTTTAATTGCGGGAGGCGAATATGACACGCTGCGCATGGCAGTTGCTATACTCGACGAGTTTCGCGGCGGCAAACTCGGAAGAATTACTTTAGAAGAGCCGTCTTAGCGCAGACGAAACGCGCAAAGCGTATAGAGCAAGGGGGAGAGCGGCATAAATTGGGAGATTGAGCGGATGCTTATAGAAGAGGGATATGGCACAATCTGCGGCGTAGATGAAGCGGGCAGAGGGCCTTTAGCGGGGCCGGTTGTGGCGGCGGCGGTTATTTTGCCGTATGAAATGGAAATACCCGGTTTGGATGACTCAAAAAAGCTGTCCGCAAATAAACGCGCAGGGCTTTACGATGAAATAATCAAATGCGCCTTGGCCTATGCGATAGGATTGGCGGACTGCGAAGAGATAGATAATCTAAACATCTTAAACGCTACATATTTGGCTATGAACCGGGCTATCTCAAATCTTGATATTATCCCGGATATGACGCTCATTGACGGCAATCAAAGCAAAGGCATAAAATGCGTGTGCAAATGCGTTGTCGGCGGTGACGGCAAATCTCCGTCCATAGCGGCGGCATCCATATTAGCCAAGGTTTACAGAGATAACCATATGATAAGAATGTCCGAGATTTATCCGCAGTACGCGTTTGATAAGCATAAAGGCTATGGGACAAAGCTGCATTATGAAAGGCTGAATGAACATGGGCCTTCAAAAATACACAGGCAGACATTTATAAGAAAGCGGCATAAGCTATGAATAAAACCATGAACACGCAAAAAAGCGCCATCTCGCGGAGTCTTGGCTTATGGGGCGAGCAGAGGGCGCACGAGTACCTGATGAAAAAAGGCTACGCCACGGTTTTTAAGGGGTATCGCACTCGTTTTGGCGAAATTGACTTGATAATGCAAAACGAAAAATATCTTCTTTTTGTCGAAGTCAAGACAAGGAAAAACTCAGATTTCGCGTATGCGCGTGAATATGTCGGCAAGGCAAAGCAAGCCAAGATTATCAAAGCGGCAAAATATTGGCTGATGACAAGGCCGACGAAACTTCAGCCACGATTTGACGTCATAGAGATATATACGCCGCAAAACACTAAAGCTGCCATACCGGAGATAACTCACATAGAAAACGCCTTTTGAGCGGGAGTCTTATGATTTGCGGGGCAATATATTAACAAATGGGGTGATCACAGATGAAATACGAGAGCACAAGGGGCGACTTTTCAAAAACGGACGCGGCAGAAGCAATTGCTTTGGGGATTTCAAAGGACGGAGGGCTCTTTGTGCCCGAATCCTTTCCGGTCTTTATGCAAGGAGATATAAAAAGGCTTGCAAAAATGTCTTATAGCGAACGCGCCGCGTATACAATGGGCTTGTTTTTGGACGGATTTGACCCGGACGAGCTTAAAAGTTTCACGGACGCGGCCTACGATCGCGGACGTTTTGACTCTGACCTTGCCGCCGTTATATGCAAAACCGGGCACAACACCTATTTTCTCGAGCTGTGGCACGGGCCGACATGCGCGTTTAAAGACATGGCGTTGCAGGTGATGCCGCATTTGCTGACGGCTTCGCTGAATAAAATCGGCGAAAAACGCGAGGCGTGTATCTTGGTCGCGACCTCGGGCGACACGGGCAAGGCCGCGCTCGAAGGCTTTCGCGATGTGCCGGGCACTCGTATAATGGTGTTTTATCCGAAAGACGGAGTTTCGGATATACAGGAGCTGCAAATGACCTCACAGGCGGGTAAAAATGTAAATGTCGCGGCAGTTAAAGGCAATTTTGACGATACTCAAAGCGCGGTAAAAGAAATATTTTCCGACAACATATTATCGGCAGGGCTTAGTAAACGCGGATACTTTCTGACTTCGGCAAACTCCATAAACTGGGGCAGGTTAGTGCCCCAAATTGCTTATTATGTGTCGGCATATTGCGACTTGCTTGCCAAAGAAGAAATCAAACTCGGAGAGAAGATAAATTTTTGCGTGCCGACGGGAAATTTCGGGAATATATTGGCCGCGTATTACGCTTATATGATGGGACTGCCCATAAACAAGCTGATTTGCGCTTCAAACCGGAACGATGTTCTCAGGCAATTTATCAATACCGGAACATACGACAAAAACAGGGCGTTTTATACGACAGTTTCACCGTCAATGGACATATTGATATCGAGCAATCTCGAAAGGCTGCTTTATGAGCTGTCCGATAAAGACGGCGATGCCGTCCGGTCGTATATGGCGGCGCTGACCGACAAAGGATGCTATGACGTCGCGCCTTCTGTGCTTCGTAAAATTCGGGATATATTTGTCTCGGGATATTGCGATGAAGAAGATACGCTGCGCACTATTGACGACACGTTTCGCAATGAAAGTTATCTCATAGACACTCATACGGCGGTGGCGTATAAAGCCTTAAAGGATTACAGGGCGCGAAGCGGTGATCTGACACCTGCCGTCGTTGTGTCAACGGCAAGCCCGTTTAAGTTTTGCCAAAGCGTACTTACGGCTCTGGGGCAAAGTTGCAGAGCGGGCGGCGCAGAGCAAATAGATATGCTCTCAAAGCTCACGGGTGTACCCGCGCCTTTGCCGCTGCTCGCGCTCAGGCAAGCAAGACCGCGTTTTACAACCGCCATAGATAAAAAAGAAATGAAATCCGCAGTAGCTGAATTTTTGGGAGGCTGAGCAAATTGGCGCTTTATGTGATAGGAGACTTGCACCTGTCGCTCACCACGGACAAGCCGATGGATGTGTTTGGCGGCGGATGGGAAAATTATTTGGAGAAGTTATCGGAAGGCTTTAAGGTTCTTGATGAAAACGATACCTGTGTTTTGTGCGGGGATATTTCATGGGGCATGACGCTTGAAGAGAGCTTGGAGGATTTTAGATTTATAGATAACTTGCCCGGAAAAAAGATCGTGCTGAAAGGAAATCATGATTATTGGTGGACCACCGTATCTAAGATGAAAGCCTTTTTTGAGTCGCACGGAATTTGCAGTATAGACATTTTGCACAACAATTCTTATTTTCGCGAAAATGCAGCCATATGCGGTACACGCGGCTGGCTGCGTGACGATAGCTTGACGGATGATGAAAACAACAAAATCATGGATAGGGAAATAGGACGGCTTCGCGCATCTCTTCGCGCGGCGGAGGCAATATCGCCGAAAGACGCCGAGCGGATATGCTTTTTTCATTATCCGCCCCGCCATCAGCATACCGTATGCGACGGCCTTATATCGGCGATGAATGATTTTGGAGTGACACGCTGTTTTTACGGGCATTTGCACGGGCACGGACACCGCCTTGCCGTCCGGGGCGTGACCGGGGGAATTAAATATGATATAATTTCGGCAGACTATATAAACTTTACGCCGCAGAAAGTAGAAACCATATGACAGATAAGAGCACAAAAGACACGGCAATTCGTTTGACAGTGCGAATCATTCTGACTATAATTACAGGAAACAGATAACTTACATTCCATAATAAAATTTTAGGAGAACTTATCCATGCTCTCAAAAAAACTCATCTTTATCATCTCCGGCGCGGTCGTTGTTATCGCGTTAGCCCTGACCGTATTCCTGTGGAAGCCGTGGGACAATGCCCCCGCTATTGACCCTTGGCAAAGGGGCAATACTGTGGGGAATATTGTTAATGGAGGAACGGTGGCGCAGAGCGGCGACTGGATTTATTATAACATTTATAGCAAGCGTTCCGAAAATACATTCGCTTTCAGTCTTTACAAAATGCGTACTGACGGAACAGGCCAAGTAAAAGTTAGAGATGGCGGTTCCTTAAGACTCAACATTGTAGGAGATTGGATTTACTTTACAAGTGTTTCAGGAACGCAAAGAATGAAAATAGATGGAACGGGAATGGAAAATATTGACAGAGACGCCAGTTCCGATATAAGTGTCGTGGGGGACTGGATTTACTATATAAATTTAAGGGAGAATAACAATATATATAAAATCCGAACAGACGGCACCGAACGTGAAAAATTAAACGATGATGACAGCTTGCAAGTCAATGTAGTGGATGATTGGATATATTACAGTAAAAGAGAAGATCGGCATCTATATAGAATTCGGACTGACGGTACTGACCGAACTCTTTTGAGCGATGACATTGTCGGAACGATTAATGTAGTAGACGGATGGATATATTACACTAATTACATCGAAGAAACCCCACTCATTTATAAAATGCGGATTGACGGCTCAGAACGTGAGCAGATAAGCTCTGATAGCAGTTATTCAATAAATGTTTCAAATGAGTGGATATATTACTCTAACCATAGCGATAACAGCCGGCTGTATAAAATGCGGATTGACGGCACAGAAAGAGAGAAACTAAGCGACAATCCTTGTGTTGGTATTAATGTTGCGGGAGATTGGGTTTTTTATATGCATGAACATGAAAGCATCAAGTTTGTGTCTGATTTTCGAATGTTCCGCATACGCACCGATGGCACAGATCATGAAGAAATGACATAATAAAGTAAGCAGGCAGCGAAGAAGAAGTATAACGCAATAACAAAAAAATGGGGATTTAAAAATGAAAAAACATATAAGCCGCATAATGGGCTGCGCTCTGGTACTCGCAACAATTATCGCACTGTCGCTTTCCTTTGCACCATCCGCAAAAGCCAATACCTCCGACGATTTCGAATTTACGCCTGAAGAACAAGAGGCTTTGCAAAGTGTTCAAAGCCAAGCGGAATTATTTCAATTACTGGCACAGATGGCGCTTGATTCAGGTGCGCATAATTCTTCGCTGAGCGCGTTGGATTTGCTCAACAGTATTCGTGACGCGCAGCCGAACGATTTAGTAATGGAAGCCGCAATCTTAGGCATAAATGAAGCGTTTGGAAACAACATGGGTACATATTTAGGAAACTTGCTTTTTGTTACAGATACAGCTACTGACTTAGGAAATCTAATCTTTCGTTATAACATATATAAAAACGCCTTTCCTGAAAATCAATATGCGGCATTGGTTGACTATGTAGGAAGCGCAAGCAGCTTTTTCAACATGTTCAGCAACACGTTAAAATTCGTTGCGCCGGGCTTAGGGCATATCATAGCCGTGCCGGTTGACATAGGCAACGCTTTGCTGCAGGGACCCGTGAAAGATCTGCTTGAGCTTGTGCGTATAAAAAATGAAACTTACCTCACCATTTTTATTGAGGCATTTGGAGAATATCAGCCATCCCTTTGCGAGACAATTGAAGATTTGTTTCAAACGTCCGGGATGTATACACAACTTGATAATTACTATCAGCAGAGAGAGCAGCTTGTAAATATGCGCATAGCGCTAAGCGATTTTATTTCGGCGAGCGGGGATTATTTGCCCCTTATCTATCTCCTTAACAACACTCCGCAAAGTGAAACAGTTTTTGCTTTGAAAGATAGCATTACCGCCCAAATCGCTGAGCTTGACGGCGAGTTTCAGATATTCATCGATTATCTAAAAGAACGCGATGAATATCGTGCGGCAAATCCGCTGAGCAAACCTGTCCTGAGCGTCACCATAGCAGATGATGACTCCGGCAAACAAACTGTACTGAGTTGGCCGGCTGTGGAGGGGGCTACTTCCTATCAAATTTACCGTTCAAAAACTTCATGGCTCCCATGGGGTTCTACAAGCTACGAATTGATCCACACATACAGAGTGCAAGGGAATGAGAACAACGGCCTTCTGGTCTATGTAGTGGATAGCATAGACAGAAAATGCACTTATCATATTGCAGCTATCCGAGACAGCGAGTCAATAGAGTCTGACAAAAAGTCAGTATCGGGCGATACACCGGAAAATGTATTGGCCGATTTAAATAAAATAAGCACAAAAATGAAGGACTTAACAGGTAAAGTCGTCAGCATCCGTGTGGGTGAAATCCCAAGAACATTTAACGCCGGCAGCAAGGCAATATCCCCGCTGATCATCGATTTGGACGGAAATGGTATTGATACCCTTTCGCTGAACAGCGGCGTGTATTTTGACCATGCAGGAAATGGGTTTAAAATCAAAACCGGCTGGGTCGGCCCCAACAGCGGCCTTTTGGTACGTGATATCAACGGTAACGGAAATATAACCAATGGCCGGCAGTTATTCGGCGACAACACACTGCTCCAAAATGGGCTTTTGGCCGCAAACGGCTTTGAAGCGCTAAAAAATTTGGACAGCAATGAAGACGGTGTTTTTGATGCCAATGACGAAGCATGGAGCGAAGTCTATGTATGGATCGATAAAAACAGCAACGGAATATCTGAGACGGGCGAATTGTATACACCGGAGGAACTCGGCATTGTTTCCATTAACCTTGATTACGAAGGCATAGATATCATTGACGCGCAAGGCAATCATCATTTGCAAATCAGCACGGTAACAATGGCAGACTGGGAAATTCGCGATATCGTTGACGTTTGGTTTGCAAAAGACGCGATAGATTCTATCGCCAATGGGCAAGTCCCCGTCAGTGAGGAAGTAAGCCTACTGCCGGATATACGCGGTTTTGGTACAATTTATAGTTTGCATCAAGCCATGATGCGGGATACCGGAGGGCAGCTTCAAGGGCTGGTCGAGCAGTTTGCCGGGGAGCAGAATGATTCTGTGCGGAGAGCCTTGATTCCGCAAATCATCCACCGTTGGACGGGAAAAAATAGCAATCTGGCGGCAATGGAAGTGTTGGCAGCAGAAAGCTACGCCGGCGGTACGGGGGCAAATGCGATGGCGGTTATTAACAGAGGGTTTGATGACATCATCAATGCCATTTATGCATCCCTGATGGCACAGACACATTATGATCATCTTTACGCTCAAATGAACCCAATCGAAACGAATGACGGTTTGCTTTTTGATATGACCGATGTCGCGGATCAGATTATTTGGGAGATATCGAAAAATCAAGCGCAAGACGAAAAGCTGATTATTAGCTTTATCACAAATATGTACGCGCTGACTTTACTTGAACACGTCGACATGGATAGCCTCAGAAACCCGCTTGCCCAAGAGAACGTCAGATATGGTATGCTCGTTGACATGGCGGATAAGAACATGGTTTTCGGAACTGCCGGAAACGATAATCTTGTAGGGGCGAATGCAGGCAATATATTCTGGGTTAAAAGTGGGAATAACACCATAAGAAGCGGTATGGGCGACAATATATACTTCTTAGGCAGGGACTTCGGCACAAACACGATTATTGACGAAAGCGGCAATAACGAAGGCGCCGGCAACACAATATTCCTTCTGGACGGAATAAATCAAAATGAGATTCTGGTTACATCAGCCGATACCGATTTGATAATCAGCATTGTCAATGGCTCCGGCAAGATTATTCTTAAGAATTTTGCTTTGACAACTCATTACAGCATTGTTTTTTCGGATGGCAGCACCATCTCTCTGAGCGACTTGTTTGAGGTTATAGAGATTGGAACTGCTGAGGAACTTATGGAAATCCGTAATGGCTTGTTTATGCCATACCGTTTGGTTGCGGACATTGACCTTAGCGGGATAAACTGGATACCTATCGGGACAAACAGCCGTCCGTTTACTGGGGTGCTTGACGGTAATGGTTTTACCATTCACAACTTGAATATTGATCGGCCAACGCAAGATTATGTCGGCTTCTTCGGATATAACAGAGGTTCTGTAAAGAATTTGACATTGAAGGACATAACTGTAATCGGCCAAGATTACGTCGGCATGTTCGGGTACACGCAGGGTATGGTAAAGAATCTAACCTTAGAAAACGTCCAAGTGACGGGTCGCAGCTACGTCGGCGGTTTAGCGGGTCAGAACAGCGGCGCGATAAGTGATGTATCCGTAATGGGAGGAAGGGTCACAGCCGGAGGGACGAGCAGTTGCTACATCGGCGGGTTTGTCGGTACAAACAGCGGCGGGCGGATCATCGGCAGCTCTGTCACCGGCGGGCTCTTGGTAAGCGGCAAGAACTACACGGGCGGGTTTGTCGGCGTTAACAGCGCGGGCAGGATACTCAGGTCATTTGCGACCGCCGAAGTGAAAGGCACTTCGTACGTTGGCGGTTTTGCCGGGTATTCAAGTAACGATAGGATAGAGCAGTGCTACGCCACGGGGAATGTGGAAGGCACATCGGAAGTAGGCGGATTTGTTGGGTACGTTACATCAACCAGCCTTATGAAGGACTGCTACTCAACGGGGAATGTATTAGGGAGCGGCAACAACGTAGCCGGTTTCGTAGGAAGAATATTGTCGAACTCCGAGAGGGTTGAGAACTGCTACACGATATCTACGCACATCAACGGTTTACGCAGCAACGGCGGGACGGTGGTGAGCAGCTACTTCAACAAGGATTTAGTACCGCTCACGAACGGGAGTGCCGAAGGGCGCAGCACGGCACAGATGTCAGACATCACCACATATGCCGGATGGGACTTCGATGACGTTTGGGAAATGGGCGAGGGAGGCTACCCTGTACTGAGGGGCATGGAGCTGCCTGACAAGGACGGCGTGGAATACATAGAAGTCAGCACGGCGGAAGGGCTTGCGGCGATCCAGAGCAACATTATGGGAAAATACCGGCTAACGGCAGACATTGATTTAAGCGGTGTGGCATGGACTCCGATAGGGACAAACAGCCGCCCGTTCAACGGAATTTTAGACGGCAACGGGCATACCATCAGCAACCTTACGGTCAATCTGCCAGAGCAAGATTACGTCGGCATGTTTGGCAACACTAACGGGCTGGTAAAGAATCTAACCTTAGAAAATGTCCAAGTAACGGGTCGCAGCTACGTTGGCGGTTTAGCGGGTCAGAACAGCGGCGTGATAAGTGATGTATCCGTAATGGGAGGAACGGTCACAGCCGGAGGGACGAGCAGCTGCTACATCGGCGGGTTTGTCGGTAGAAACAGCGGCGGGCGGATCATCGGCAGCTCAGTCACCGGCGGGCTCTTGGTAAGCGGCAAGAACTATACCGGTGGGTTTGTCGGCGTTAACAGCACGGGCAGGATACTCAGGTCATTTGCGACCGCCGAAGTGAAAGGCACTTCGTGTACCGGTGGGTTTGTCGGGTATTCAATTACCGATAGGATAGAGCAGTGCTACGCCACGGGGAATGTGGAAGGCACATCGGAAGTAGGCGGATTTGTTGGAGGCATTGTATCAACAAGCCTTGTAAAGGACTGCTACTCAACGGGGAATGTATTAGGGAGCAGCATCAGCAACAACAGCATCAACAACACAGCCGGTTTCTTAGGGTGGGCATCGGCAACAAGCGGCAGGGTTGAGAACTGCTATACGACATCTACGCACACCAAGGGCTTCCGCGGCACCGGCGGGACGGTAGTGAGCAGCTACTTCAACAAGGATTTGGTACCGCTCACGAACGGGAGTGCCGAAGGGCGCAGCACGGCACAGATGTCAGACATCACCACATATGTCGGATGGGACTTCGAGGACGTTTGGGAAATGGGCGAGGCGGGCTATCCTGTACTGAGGGGCATGGAGCTGCCTGACAAAGACGGCGTGGAGTCGGAGGGTATCGATGATGTTAATATTACAGTTTTAATTATATTACCAGATAGTGAAATTGAAAATGACATACTTGTTGGCGAAACGATAACAGCCACAGCCATATTGAGTGACGGTTGGTTGTTCATGCATTGGCAGGATGAAAATGGAAACATCATTAGTACCGACATGGAATACAGTTTCATTGCAACTGTGGATATTATTCTCATTGCGATTTTTGAACCATTAGATTCATAGATAACTTGCCCGGAAAAAAGGTCGTGCTGAAAGGAAATCATGATTATTGGTGGACTACCGCATCTAAGATGAAAGCCTTTTTTGAGTCGCACGGAATTTGCAGACTATATAAACTTTACGCCGCAGAAAGTAGAAAACATATGACAGATAGAGGCAAAAAAGACGTGGCAATTCGTTTGACAATTGATTTAATTAAAAATAAAAACGGAAAAGCCGGCGCGGCAATTGTGGTGCTTTGTGCGATTATTATCTTAGCGGCAGTGCCGTGGTTTATGATAATTTCCAAAAATTTGAGCGGAGACATACCGTATTTATCTCCCGCGCCTTTTGACGATAATGGCGACGGCCTCCAAAACACAGATCAATCGGGCGATCAAAATGACGCGGCGGGCAGCGATGCCCCAACGCCAAACGCAAACGATGACAATCAAAACAACCTAAATGCCCGAAGCCTGCCGACCGGCCCGCTCTCGCCTTTTGACGCGAAAAGGATTGATATATCGGAGGCTATGTCCGATATGCCCGAAATACTTGATCAAATATCGAGCGCGTACAACAGCGCGGCGGTAAGTTTGGTTGTCTATGACGGAGATACGGGCGAGTATTTTACATACGAGTACGGTCATGCGGATATTGAGGCAAAACGTGAAGCGATGACTGACACGAAGTTTCGCGTGGCTTCATTATCTAAGGTAATAGTCGCGATTTGCGCTTTATACCTTGTTGATGAAGGATATATTGACTTAGATACCGACGTTTCAAATTATTTTGGGTATGAGGTAAGAAATGTACATTTTCCGGACACACCCATCACAACGCGAATGTTAATGCAGCATACTTCATCAATATTTGACTCGGGAGCATATCAGGTGTCGCGTGACAGAAACTCATCGGAGCCTGTGAAGTATTTGATAGAAAGAGGTTCGTCATATCGCAGAAACAAACCGGGAACTTTTTTTGAGTATTCAAATTTCGGATATGCTGTATTGGGCTCTATGTGCGAGAGGGTCACGGGAAAGACTTTAGATACCCTGTCTCGTGAAATTATTTTTGAGCCGCTCGGGATAGACGCGGCGTTTGTAGCCGCGAATATAGACGCGGCACATGAGATTGCGGTCATATACGACAGCGATCATACGCCGTCCCGCTCCGTACAATCTCAGCTTGGCATAGAACAGTCCGACATTCCGGGCAATGATTTGCATTTAGCGCACGGAAGCTTGACGATAAGCGCGTTCGATTTTGCAAGGATATTAGCTATGCTCGGAAGCGAGGGGAGCTTTGACGACGTTATGATTTTATCCGCCGAGTCTACGCAGGAGTTTCACGACGCGAATGTGGAGGGCTATGATTATATGCAAGGGCTGGCGACAAGATATTCGGTGGGCGGTTTTATTGACAATGAAGGGTTTTACTGGCATACGGGCAGCTCGTATGGCATATACGCGCAATATGTCTATCAAACAAATCCCAACCGAGGCGTTGTTGTGATAACAACGGGCGCGTCCATTGCCCGCCTTGAAAGCGGCATGATTGACCTTTGCACAGACTTGGCGCTTGCGGCGTGGGATGCTGTTTTTTAAATTGACCGAAAGTTGATAATGTATTGTCCGTAGCCTCTTTTGACAGATAGGCTGCGTAGCGGCATTGGAGAAACAGCGATAGGGGAGACTGTGGGTGAGGATGCTTGTGCGGGTGTCCTCGTTCTTTGATAAATAGACAAGAATACAGTCTAAAATGGGAAGTCGCCGGGTATAAACCCGGCGTTCCCGGCCCGCGAAAGGCAGAATCAATTTTGTTTGGCCCGCAAGGGGCAGAATTAGCTTTTACAAACTACACCGCTATTATAACACTCCTCGTCGGATATGTAAACACTTACTTTTTTGTGATTGCCTGTTTAATTTTCTCGTCGATGGCATCCAAGTGTTCAGGTGTTAACCGCGCCCATTTATCGCCTTTCCTAAGTGGTTTGATAATCCGCATTTTACTGACCGCTCTTATTTGGGAGGGCTTTGCAACTGTATCAAATGGTGTCCACGGGATAATACCACTACCCAAGTATAAATCTGCTCTCGCAACATCGGCAGATGTTTTCCCTGCTTCTAATGAAGTAAGCGGTATTACCATGATATTTCCGCTTGTTTTGTGGTTATCGTGTTCCAGCACCGCCGCATAGTGGATACCGCCATATTCGTTACCAACATTGAATCCAAAGTCCACATAGACAATATCCCCGCGTCTATACCGTGGTACATAATCCGGCTTAAAGGTGTCCTCCAGCATGATGTACCGGCTCCAGTTTGTAATCCATTTTATGAGGATAGCCTGCTTTTTAGGGGATTGCTTTGAGATTGTATCCTTTAGCTTTGCAAGCGCATGATCCAGTTGTTCGGGCGTAATCTGATTATCGACCATTAGATGCAACCTCTTTCGTGCGACGTTTTTTTCATTGTAACATTAAAACATTGCGCCTGCAATATTTTTCAGATTAAATGCCTCTCCCTACGCCCCTGTTGCTCTTATTTTGAGAATTTACTTGCGACGGCCTTATAAAAATTTTCGTTGCGGAGAGTTTTTGTTCATAATATAATGGTCGGTGATAAGTACGCCGTCATTGACATTAATATGATTGGGCGAAGTTTATCGCCGCCGAAACGGAGGAGGAGTTGGACATGGTAGCACAAAGAAATCCACAGATAAAACGCGCGGCCGTCAAGCTGCGCGAACTGTCCGCCGACGAGAAAGCCCGCGATATGTTTGAACGCCGCGAAAAGGGTCGCCGGGATGTTGCGGCGATGGTGGATGGGAAAACGATTGAGATTGCCCGGAACGCGAAAAGTATGGGCATGGATACCGACACGATAATGAAACTTACCGGCATGGCTCGCGATGCAGTCGAAGCGGTTTAATTCACATCATTTTACCCGCCGGACAAATAAACGGACACCATCTCGGTGTCCGTTTGCTATGCAAACCCATTTGTCTGCATTTAAATTTCTTCGTAGGCAAAGCACGAGCAAAGATAGTCTCTTCTATTTTTCCTCGTCTTTTTTTATCTTGACATATTTCTTATGATGACTTTTAAGCTTGTCGGACATCGTCATAATAAGTTGTCCCGTAACTTATGGGGCGGCAAAACATAAACAAACACCAAAAAAATAAAGTTCCAAAAGATGTACCTTTTGGACGGTGTTGCTAATGCGGGCGATAAAGCGTGTTTTGACAAGTTCTTTGAGGTGGAAAAACGCTGATAAGCAAGCAGGAAGAGAAAGCAGACGCAACGGAAGAGTGATTAAAGCGTCATATAATCGTTTGCAAAACGCAGTCTTTCAGCGGTGGTTACGCCATCCGCTAAAATATGAGGGTTTCATCCGCTAAAATGTTAACCGTAACATACCCCCCGCTTTTATATTTGCAGCCTATTCCTTAAATATTCATAAATTTGTGGATTGCAATCCTTGAATTTATGTGTTATTATCGTATTTAGATGAAAAGTCTTCATTTATGCAAACCTATATGAAGCGGAAAGGAATGTTTTGATATGATTTCCCGAGCTATTGAAGAGAGTATTCGCAATGAAATAACCTCCGGCAAGAAAGCCGTTATTTTGCTTGGGGCGCGTCAGGTTGGTAAAACGACTCTATTGCGTTCGTTGTTTGCGGAAGATAGCGATGTGTTGTGGCTAAGCGGCGATGAATCCAACACTCGTTTATTGTTGACGGCACAGAGCGTGGAGCAATTGCGCGTCATAATCGGCAAGCATAATATTATAGTAGTTGATGAGGCACAGCGCATACCTGACATTGGTATCGTGCTAAAGCTCATTATTGATAATATCCCTCATATAAAAGTCGTCGCGACAGGAAGCTCCTCACTCGATTTGGCAAACAGGACGGCCGAGCCGCTGACCGGGCGCAAACTGCAATTTACGCTATTTCCGCTTTCTTTTTCGGAAATGACCTCACATCACGGATTGCTTACGGAAACCAACTTACTTTTGCATAGGCTTGTGTATGGGTACTATCCTGATATAGTAAGTTCTCCCGGCGAGGAACGCCGATTATTGCAGGAACTGACTGATAGTTATCTTTACAAAGACATTCTCGCGCTTGAGAAGATAAAAAAATCGGAGCATCTTACACGCCTGCTTCGCGCGCTGGCGTTTCAAGTCGGTTCTCAAGTGTCATACACGGAGCTTGGTCAACTGTGCGGACTCGACATAAAAACTGTAGATAAGTATATTACTGTCTTGGAGCAGACATTTGTCATATTCAGACTTGGTTCATATTCGCGAAATTTACGGAATGAATTAAAAGCAAGCCGTAAAATCTACTTTACTGACAACGGAATCCGCAACGCGCTTATCGCGGATTTTCGCCCCATTGAGCTGCGGGATGATGTGGGTAAACTATGGGAGAATTTTCTTGTGAGCGAACGCTTTAAACGTAATAAATATAGCGGGAGTTATGCCAATGCGTGGTTTTGGCGCACACAGGCTCAGCAAGAAATAGATTATATCGAAGAAATAGATGGTCATTTGTCGGCATATGAGTTTAAATGGAATCCGTCTGCGAAAGCAAAACAGCCAAAAGCGTTCCAAACGGCTTATCCCGGCAGTTTGTTTACGGCTGTCAGCAGAGATAATTTTACGGATTTTCTGCTGTAGAGAACGTCACAAAACGATTTCCTAATTACAGATTCAACCACATTGCAGGACGCACGCCAATACCACCATCCTCCTCCTCCTTGATTTCCATCTGCTCGGCGAGGAGTTTATCGGCAAATCGTTTATAATATACCATTTTACTGAAACCTTTCTCTCAATTAGCAGTATATTACGCCATCCGCTAAAATATTAACTATAATGATTTTTACCAAAATCATAAGCAACACCGTTCCAAAAGGTACACCTTTTGGAACGATGTTGAGCTTGGTGATTTTATCACATAACTTAAGCAAAATGCAACAAAAATTTTACCAATTTTACATTTTTTTGTGCGAAAGTCGTATTATTTCAACGAAAACAGCCCAGTCTCAAAAGGTGTACCTTTTGAGACTGGGCAAAACAAAATGCTATGTTTTGATGAAAGGTAAGTATATGAGGAAACTCCACAAAGAAATGATGCTTGATATAGTTAAATCATTAAGTGAAGCCAATTCGGAAATGCAAAAAATCTTTTTTAAAAAAGATATGCAGACTTTAAACTCCCTTTTGTCGGATTGTGCCGAGACTGCAACGCAACTTTGTGATTTTATTATCCAACTCAATGGTGAAAACATTAAAGCTGCTGAATATCTGAAAGAGTACAGCGAGATATTTTATAGTATAAGCAACAACCTTGATAATGCCTATGAGTTAAT
>WRMH01000014.1 GCA_009777235.1 Oscillospiraceae bacterium | reverse complement strand
TTCCCCAAAAAGGGGGGGGCAGCCGGGGGCCGGCGCCCCCCCCGGGGGGTTTGCCCCTTTTTTAAACTCGGGAAAAGCCCCCCCCCCCCCCCCCGTCACGGAGCAGAGCGGCAAAGTCCACACGCTGCCGGTTTTCGCCTGTTTCGCTCATGGATGACAAGTGCACCATGCTCTCCACCATGCGCCCGAGCCGCGAGGCTTCTCCGCGTATCTTTGAGAGCGCCGACCGCGCTTTTGGCGCGTCAACATTTTGCTCTGCTATCTGCCGGTCGGCATAATCAACGCCGGTGGTTATGACGGTAAGCGGATTTTTCATTTCATGGCTCATATCCTGCAGAAAATCAATTTTGGCGCGGTACAGCTTGCCGAGCCTTTCATTTTGCCGGGACAATTCTTTCAAAAACAGATAGAATAAAAACAGCCCCGCCGCTATGAATATCACGGCAAACATCGCCTGCACCCAAAGGTTTGACAAAATCGCCCGGTAAATATCTTCACCGTCAAAGTCAACGCCTATAATACCCACCACGCTGCCTTTTGAGTTTAGTATCGGTACATACGCGGAAATAAGCCGCCCCCAGCTCAGCTGATGCATCATGGGGGTAAACTGCGGCGTCTTGGTTTCATAGGTCAGAAGATAAGTCTCGTCATAATCGCTTATGTCCTCTATCGTGCCGATGTGCGTATAGTTTTCGGTATTTGGCTCTTCACCGTCAAAGATAAAACGGTGAGTCCCGTCGTCAAAACGCGCCATCGTGTAGAGATATAGGCACCGGGTTTCATTTTTAAGCTCACGGAATATGCTCTGGGTTTCGATAAAAAACGGGTCGGCGTCGTCAAGGGTTTGCGCCAGACGCTCATAGAGGTCGCCGTCAATGACCTCCGCCGCACGGTCGAGAACAGGCATTCCTGCCTGCGATACCATAATGGTCGCGGCCTGCTGTATTTGCCTCACGGTGTTTAAAATGATGACCGAAAACATCAGCAAAGCAAATAGGATAAATACCAAAGAAAATTTTGCTTTCAAACTGCCGCAGTCCCCTCTCCAAAGGCTCTTTGTTATATTATAGCCAAAATCAGCAGTGAGTACAAGCTCCGGCTGATTTTCGGGCGGTTTCTAAAAAGCAATATTCTATTACAGCCTCACCGGCCTACCTGAGCGGGCGCAGTATTCGTCCCACACTGCTGCCCACGGGAGGGTTTTGCTCTCCTCGGTCAGCGTCAGGCGTGTTGTGAAGTCGAAGCGATACTCGGCCTCTTTCATCTGTTTATACGGCTCCAATAGGGCGATCAGCAGAGCCTTGCGCATATTGCGCATCCCCACTGCCCACGCGCTTACACGGTCAATTGAGCCGTCAAAATAGTCCAGACCGATGTGTACGCGATCTGACAGGTCGTGCCGTATAATCTCTTTGGCAATGGCGATCAGCTCGTCGTCCAGCAAAATGACATGGTCGCTGTCCCACCGCACCGGGCGGGAAACGTGCAGCAGCAGACGCTGCACAAAGAGCGACACGGCGCTGATTTTCGCGCTGATGACTTCCGTGGGGTGGAAATGCCCCGCGTCCAGACAGAGGGCGAGGTTGTTTTTGGCGGCGTAGCCCATATAGAACTCATGGCTCCCCACGGTATAGCTCTCCACGCCGATGCCAAACAGCTTGCTTTCAACGGCGTCAATCACGTCCAACTTTTCGGCAAAAATCTCATCCAGAGCTTCGACCAGCCGTTTTCGCGGCATCATCGTGTCTGCGGGGACGTCCTTAAAGCCGTCGGCAATCCACAGGTTGCAGACAGACGGGCTGCCTATCTCTTTGGTGAAGGTTTCCGCGATTTTGCGGCTGCGCTTGCAGTGCTCAATCCAGAAGTCACGGATTGCTTTGTCCGGGTGGGATAGCGTTAGCCCGTCGGCGGACTTGGGGTGGCCAAACAACGTGGGGTTGAAGTCTATTGCGAGATTATGTTCCTTTGCCCAGTCAATCCACGCGGCAAAATGTTCCGGTTTGATTTCGTTCCGCTCCACACCTTTCACATCGCCATACATGGCATGGAGGTTTATGCGTGTCGTACCGGGGATCAGCGTCAACGCCCGGTCAATCATACTCCGCAGCTCGTCCGCGTTATTCGCCGCGCCGGGATGGCTGCCGGTGGCTTGAATCCCGCCGGACAATGCTCCGCCGCGCTGTTCAAAGCCGCGCACGTCGTCACCCTGCCAGCAGTGCATGGAAACGGGAATTGAATCAAGCGTTTTTATGGCCGCCTCGGTATCTATACCGAGTGTCGCGTATTGCTCTTTGGCAAATGTGTAAGCGTTCATGTCAATACCTTCTTTCTAAGGAATTTATCAAAATCATAAGACCCTCGCGCAATATTTTGATAGCTCCCGTCAATCCAAGCCAAACGCTTTGTTTATATCCGCAATCTCACTGTCAGAGATATGCACCAGCGGCCCGATATTCATTGCGGCAATGACGGAGTGCGCCGTGGCTTCGGTGACCTCCAGGCGGTCAAACGCGTTGAGAAGGTTACTGCCTGTCGCGAGAATTTGGTTGTTCTCGCAAATCAGCACGGGCGTCTTTTCGGAAAACAGTCCGGCGACTTCATCCTGCTTGAGATAGATTGAGCTAAACGGCACCTTTTGAATCTGCCGCAGCATGATGTAGCTCTCCGGGATGGTGCGGGGGTCAAACTGCTCGTCCGTTATGGCGAACGCCATCGCGTAGGGAGGGTTGGCGCTCAATACGGAATTGATAGCGGCGTGACGCTCATAGATTTTTTGATGAAGCGTAACCGAACGCGAAGGGATTTTACCCGCTTCTTTCATCCCGCTTTTTATCAGTACAAGGTCGCTTTCCTCCATGTACGCGCGGTCAACACCAAAGGGGGTGATGATAAAGCTGCCGTCACTCAGCCGAACGGAGTATGTACCCTGTGTACTCACAAACAGCTTTTGACGATAGGAGCGCCGAATCAACGTAATCATGTCGCGCCGTGCGGCACATTCTTCGGAGCTTCTCCTATTTGGGATAAAGTCGTCCATAGTCAGATGATCACGCGTCGCGGTGATATTTATTTCATTCTCTTGCAGACTTTTGGGTGTTCCCAGCTTTCGGGCGTATATTTCAAGGTTTGCTGTCGTCTCCAGCGTTTCAAACTTCATAAACGCATCGAACAGGGTTTCCGCGCCGATACAGACGCCGTGGTTCTCCAAGATTACAATGTCAAAGCCTTTTTCAAACTCCGCGGCTATGCTGTCGCCGAGAACCTGTGAACCGGGGACGGCGTACGGCGCCATTGTTATCTTGCCAAGTGTCCTGTAGGAGTTTGCGACAAGACGGGTATCGGGCAAGACGCGGGCAACGGAGAAGGCCACCAGCGCCGGAGGATGGGCGTGAAGCACGGCGCGCAAGTCAGGACGGCGTTTATAAATCTCTGCGTGAAAAGGCAGCTCCACAGACGGTTTGTGCCGGCAGAAAACCTTTCCGTCCGGCGTAACGCGGCACATATCACTCGGTGTCAGCGTCCCTTTGTCAACGCCGGACGGTGTTATCCAGATGTCGCCGTTTTCATCCAGAACGGACAGATTTCCGCCGGATGTGGTGGTCATGCCGTTTTGATAGATGCGATTCATCATTTGGACGAGCTGGTCGGCCGGATGCAGTAAGTCAAATTTCATGGCAAATACTCCTTGATTTCAAAACTGTTCCGAATGATGTCACGCGCCGCTCCGACGTCGGGCAGCTCACCGCTCCGCAGCATCTGCGAGAGGATGTTCCCCAGAGCCGTCCCTTCGACAGGTCCGGCGTAGACCGGCAAGCCGGTCGCCTGCGCTGTGAGTTCGTTGAGAAAACTTGCCTGTGAGCCGCCGCCGACGGTGTTTAGGGTAGTATACCGCTTTCCGGTGATGATTTCAAGCTCCCGTATGCTCTTCGCGTACTCGCGCGCCAGGCTTGAGTAGACGCACCGCATTATATCGCCCGTATCTTTGGGCGGAGGGTATCCCGCTTCCGTACATTTTTGCGTAATTGTACGGGTCATATTCTCCGGCGCGAAAAAAGCCGCGTCGCTGACGTCAACAAGACCGTCATAGTCTGAATCCCGCGCCATCTTGTCCAGCGCGGCGTAGGATGGCTTCTCCGTCATCTCCCGCCGCACGGATTGGATCATCCACAGCCCCATGATGTTTTTCAGGAAGCGGACTGTCCCGCCATACCCGCCCTCGTTGGTGAAGCCCGCACTGCGCGCGGCGTCCGTGAGAATGGGGGTATCGGACACGACGCCGAGCAGACTCCATGTGCCGCTGGAGATATAGACGGCGTTATCGTCCCTTGCGGGAACCGCCAGAAAGGCGCTGGCTGTGTCATGGGAAGGGGTTAGTCCATGCTCTATGGGTTGGAAGATACGGCGCGGCAATCTCAAGCGGTCAATCAGCACCCAGTCCCAGTCCCCTGTCACCGCGCCGACCAAGCCTGTCGTGGACGCAATTGTGTATTCTGACCGCTTTTCGCCGTATATCCGGTAGTGCAGGTAGTCCGGCATAAGCAGCAGGCTGTTTGCCCGGTCAAGCAGTTCGGGGTTTTTCAGCTTCAAGGCCATGAGCTGATACACGGTATTGAACGGTTGCTTTTGGATGCCGGTGCGGGCGTAATGTTCCGCATAGGAAATCAAACACTCGACTTCGGCGTCCATCCCGTCCGTGCGGCTGTCCCGGTAGGCTACCGCGTCTCCAAGGGGATTGCCGTCCGCGTCCGTCAGGACAAAATCCACGCCCCATGTGTCAATGCCGATACTGTGCGCAGTACATTTGCCAAGTCCCGCTTTGACCTCGGCAAGTAATCCGTCAATATCCCAGCACAACGCACCGTTGCGCTTTGTCATGCTATTGGGGAAACGGTGGATTTCCTCAAGGACGAGCCTGCCGTTTTCGAGCCTCCCCGCAATATGGCGGCCGCTTGACGCGCCGATGTCTATGGCGAGGTAACTACACATCCCTGTCACTCCTCTCTTTGGTGGTGGTTTCCGCGATTTCGCGCTGAGGCATAAGCCAAAGCCCACGCCAAAAAATATTTTTTAGCGTGAGCTTGTCGTCGCGGTGGTAAGTGTAGCACCTATTGATAAAATGCACGGTAAATTGCACAGCTTCAACTGTGTACACGGCTTGCCGTGCAGTATTTGAAAATAGCCGTGTAGTAATTGAACTCTCTGTGCATTTTCTGTGCATACATCACCTCTGTTCATGCGGTGAAACCTACATGGGCAGGGCTTTCTTTCATTTGAATTTAAAGCCCGCGCCTTTTCTTACGCTCCTTTAATGTCCGGCGATAGTCCGGGATTCTTGATGTCATGTTGTTGGCATGAATATTTACAGCTTCTAACCGAATCTTCAAAATAACGGAGATTTCTTCTGTCATTTCACTCCTTCCGCTCTAACATATTTTTGATGACGGCTTTTGGGTTTATCGGGCAATGTCATTATAAGCTGCCCGGAATCCAATAATGGCTTCAATATTGCTTTGCGGAAGTATTCGCGGGTGGCAATTCCGACAAACTGCTGCATCTCTTCCCGTGTCCTCGGCGTGGAACAAAACTCCAAAACCTTGTTTATCTTATCATGCGTACTGTCTTGCGTACCATCATGCGTAGTAGTTCCATGTGGCAACGTAAAACCTTCCGCAAACGGAAATGTCACAATCAAAAAATTGTCCTCAAATGTAAAAATCGATTGGTCGTAAACTTCCATAATGCGGCTCATGCCGGAGCCGAGCTGCTCCACGAGGTCGACATCTTTGAACACTCTCATAAGCTCGCGGTTGCGCGGCATGGAGCGGCAGCGAAAGAAATTCTCGCGGCTAAGTCCCTGCGGCAATCCGCCATAAGATGTTATGGTGATTCTGTCCGAGAAAATCTCCACCACAGGCGGCACTTCGCGGCTGTAATCATTATGGACAATGGCGTTGATAATGGCTTCTTTCAAGGCCTGTTCATCAACCATCTGCCGCTCAAGCCTTTTCCGGGCAGTGACTTTCGCAAATGTCTTGTTTTCCACGCGGAGTTTTTCCAAAACACGGTTTGTCGCCGTAATGAGGCAGCGATAACCGTATTCTTCGTTTTCAATCAAGTCCACTTTCGTCGTTCCCGCATATTTGGCGACTTTGATGGAGACACCGTTTTCATCCGCCAACAGATAGGCGGCGTAATTGAAACGCTCGTCATCATCAAGCAAATCCAGCGAAGACAAAAACTCCTTGTTGAGTTTCAGTTTCTGTTCTGAATAGTAGATTTCGAGCTGTTTGAACGTAAGATTCTGCCTCGGAGACCGCATATTGCTCAGACGAAACGGTATGCGCTTGGCGTACATCGCTTCGATTTGGTCTTTGGTCATATGCTGGTTAGAACTGCCAACACGAACAAAGCATCCTTCTGGGGACATTCCCTTTTTACGCAGATAATACGGCTTCTCAATGCCGCTGGAAACGACAACTTTGATGACCTCAACGCCGTCAATCTTTTCTATGAGAATATCGAACAAGCCGAGCGTGTGCGGCTGTATATTGTTCTTGATTCTGTCGGTAATTTGCCGTTGAACAAGGTCAAGGTTCGCCACGCCGACAACGGCTTTCGCCTTGTCGTCAATGCCGACAAAAATCTCGCCGCCCTCGGAATAGTTGAGGAACGCCACCACGGTTTCCTCAAAATCATCCGGCACTTGCGATTTGTATTCGATTCTGTTGCGTTCTTCGGGGAAGTTAAATGGCATTGTGGACACCTCCATCGTTTTATTTTTCGCTGCAATTGCAAGAATTATTAACCGATAAACTCTTTATAAAACCCAAAATCGTATTCATCGAAAGTACCTACAATCAGACCTCTGTCCAAGAAAGCGTTTCTCTCTTCGCAACAAGTTTCAGGGAGCAGAGCACAGGCATGACACGCCGCGAGATTCAGAGATTCCCGACCCTGTCCGTGGCTGAGAATGCAAACAGGATCGTTTGAACAAGTTTTTGCCCCGGTCACAGCCTTTTTAAAGACTTTTGGGAAAGCATCCGGGCGACCTTGCCTGACAAGCCCTCCCAAAGTGCCTTCGGAGTCGCCGCTCGCGGTATAGATAAATATTCCGGCCATGTCTTTGCCGTCGGATTCTTCAGCACAATATATCCGTTCACTCAAGGAAGCAATGCTGTATCCACATTCAAAACTTAATTGCTTAATCAGTAAATGAGATAAAGTATGGAGCATGATAAATTTTGGCGTAATTGTGCGAGGGTACGACTGGCCGATAAAAGACTGTGTATAATTGGAATTGATTCGTTTTGCTCTGTCTGTAATTTTCGGATGGCTTTCAATCCACCTTGCGACATCGTCTTTTTCAAACTCGATGAATATACCTTCGCCGCGAACCTCATAAGCTGGATACCATCGAGTTGTTGGTTCTTTGACATGAACAAAACCGGGATCATCTTTATACATAACGGGATTGAGTCGCGAAAATCCTATTAGGGCGTTAACCACACGAACTTTATCAATCAATGCAATCGACTTGATATGCGGAAGTCTGTAATTTGCGATTGGCATATTTTCACGAGAAAACTCCCCCAACGAACTCGTTGTTGTCACTTCCCCGCTCAATGCGGAATACTCCTCTGCCCGATACTGTACGCTCATTACATCAATATCAGAACTATCTTCAAGCCACTTTCTGTGTAGGATTTTTTCAATATCGGATTCGCTTGCGCCGATTTCTTTGCCGATTGCCTTTATCCAGTCTTTGAATTTCGATTGCAGAACAGCTTCTCTCATGTCCGGCAATTGCGACAGGGTGATTTCTGCCTGTTCAAAGGCTTGACTGTTGACTATTTTGGAATTAAGTTTGTCGGCATACGGCGGTATTACCAAAGAACTGTATACCACGGGGAAATACACGGAAGATGAGCCTCTCTGGACGGTTTTCGGATGCAGTATGCACTTTTCCTTTTCGTTTTTGTGTGGATGTCCTCCACGGCAACGGAATTGAGGTTCTTCGGAGTCTTTGTCCAGCCTTTCAAACTTGTCTTTATCGAAAGCACCCTTCAACGTTGCAAATGCCCTGCATTCATCACAAGAAACACTGAGACCTTCCAATCCCTCTGTTCCCGATGCTCCGGTCTTGAAATAAAGCCTCGGATTGGAGCAAATCGGCTTTTTGGATATTTTATGAACCCACTCTACCCACGGAAAATCATTTATATGACCGTGTTCACATACCGTCACGATACGGGCGACAACCAAATCCTGACGGCAATCTTGACATTGCATATGCTTAACCATGTGTGAGTCCGATTGTTGCGCCCTTTGTGATGCACGTCTCTTATACTCATTCAACCACTTTGATATAGGCTGAAATTTACGGCACTTCGGGCAAAAATACCATTCGGGGAATCGGGCATACGAAATATCGGTCGGAACAGCGAAATAATCCACACCGAGGGCTTTTGCAAAGCGTTCGTCCTCCACTTTGGCTTTTCCGCTCCAATATTCGGGAGCGGCGGTCATCAGTGTTTGGTCGGGAAAATCCACCATCGCCCCGACACCGTATTGAAGCACCGCCTGAGAAGCCCTGACCGAATGGGTGACTTCATTCAGATTAACCTTTTCCATTATCGCTCTCCTCCCAAATCACAACTTTCCCGCGAACCGGGGTGTCTACATTACGCATTGATGTAAGTGTTTCAAATGAATCGTCTTTCCCCGGCGAATTATAGGGCTTTAGCAGACGTCGCTCTGAGCCGGAAAACGGCGCGACGATAAATTTGTACCCGAAACCGAAAGCCATCTTTTTATCTTGCGAATCGTTGGCGATTCTTTGCCAAGAGCGAAAGAACTCTTCGATTTCGGACTCGATTTCGGTAATATCGTCACGAAGCCCATTGTCGGCCCTCTCGTTTATATTCTTAACCCGTTTCAAGACAAATTCTTTGATTGCCAAAATATCGTCGGCAAAATACTCAGCATCAAATTCTATCGCATCGCGATCATTGACAAGCGCAACCGTACTGCGATGCCGCATTATCGATGTGAGAACAGCGTGGAGCGCACGGTCTCGTGCGGGTTTGGAAAACGGCGTGGCTCCGGTCGGTTCTACAAACCGATAAAACGAATCATGGTACGGTTTGAAGCGTTCATAATGCGAACGGTCACGGCTTTTTGTCGCATCATATTGAATGAATACGGTTCCCGGATATGAACGTCCAACACGGCTGGAGGCCTGAATATACTCGCTTGTTAATTTTGGCTGTCCTACCATCAGCATTACATTCAACCTTGCAACGTCTATTCCGACAGAAATCATGTTTGTCGCAAGAAGTACACTTGAAGCATAACGGCGGTTCTCCATATTTTGTGCCGAATACTCGACTTTCTCGAGCTTGTCGAGCGTTTCATTAAGACCCGTTGTGGTAACGCGGCTTGTAAGTTCGTCGGCTTGCACAATGAGTCTTCTTTGGCGGAACATCCTGTTTGCCATGCGTACTATGAAATCCTTAACGTCATCATCCACCATCGTGGATGCTTTCCCCAAATCTTTAAGGCTGTTAAAATACACTGTAAGTGTCCATAATTTATCCCTTACCTCATCGGGCAGCCTCATGGTGTAAACCGTCTGCATCAAGTCGGCCATTGCTCTGATTTCCGTCATCGCTTTTGTCTTTCCGGATGGCATAATCCCCACATATCTGCGCCCGAATACGCCTTCCTCGAGCGATATCTTCCGCTCACGGGCGAAAAACGAATCTTCGGCATCAAGTCCGGGAGCGGGGAATTGAACCACATCCCGGTCATACAAAACGGAACATTGTTCTTTTGCCCTGCGAATTGTTGCCGTGGAAGCGATTATTTTTGTTCTGATGCCTTTTTGCGAACACAATGCATCGACGGCGGTTTCATACAGACCGACAACAGTTCCGAGTGCGCCCGAAATCAAGTGCAACTCGTCTTGAATTATTAATTCAGGAGCGCGACTATCCCGACCGGCGGCAAAGAACGCACCAACGTTTCCGTTCCACGGCATCATTGCAAATTTATCCACCGTTCCGAATAACAAAGTCGGAGGGGCTGCATACAATTCCTCGTCGATGATTAAAATCGGAAGGCGTATCTCAAACGGACAATCTTCGTGAGTGCAATGCAAATAAAAGTGCCTGTTGTTTTTCATTGCGTATCCCCACCGCCCGATGAGCTTTTTGTCTTCGGCGGACTTAATCATTCTTGTCCCACACCAAGGGCATTTGAGAACCTGAAATTTATTGTGGCGTTCCAGAGCGTAGCGAATGTTGGAAACGGTTGCGCTCATAAGTTCGTCCAGATGATATTTCGCACTGTTTTTGCTGCCGATGTTTTTGTTTGGAATATGAGAGCCTCCAATCCAAAGCCCGATGGTTATAGGTTCTTCTCCCAACGAATAATTCGGATATTTTTTTGTCCTGTCGCTGCGGATATACTCGCAGGCGCAAATCAACGTGGCAGCTCTCGTGAATTGTTGTGCAGCAAGTAAACGCAATGTATAACGCATGATAACCGCCGTTCCTGCCGAATCCGGCAAATGAACAAGCCTGCGATAAAAAATCGCAAATGCAGTCAATCCGAGATAGGCTTCTGTTTTGCCACCGCCTGTGGGAAACCAAATCAAATCCACAAGACTGCGGTCAGGCGAATCATCATTGACTATGGAGTTGATATCCATTAACAGGAAAGCTATCTGGAACGGTCTCCAAATGGCGTTATTATCATCATGTTTGTAGTAATCCATATCTCGGAGCAACGCAGAAATATCGGCATCTCCCGGATATCTGTTTATGTCGGAGGTTTTATCTTGTAGCCCCAAATGAACCCGTTGCATGAACATTGCCCGATTTGCAAGTTGAAAAGCCGACCAAGCGTGAGAGTTTTCTTCGAGTGTTTGGATTCCCTCATACATCCTTATATAAGCGCGGCGGCACTCGGCAATGTTCCCGACAGCGGCCGATTGGTATCGGGAATCAAGTGTCTTTGTATTTGTTTCCAAGCCGTTGACCCATGTCTCATATACGCCCACAAGTCCCCGCAACGCGGATATTTTTTGTGCCTTATCGGAATTGTCCAAATCCGAAAGATATTTCATGGATAACTGAGCCGCAGAAACTGCATCGTTTTGAGGTAAATCGAAATTCATCTGCGGCACTTCGGCTTGAGGGAAATATTCGCTCCAAAGAATCCCCTTGCCGGAACAGTCTATCGTCCAATCGACGGCAACACCGAGTCCCGTTCCGTATATTTTTTTGTTTCTGTAAAGCAATTCAAGAGAACGCTCCTCTTCGTCCATATTATCTTGATCGGCGTACAGATTCGTTTCCACAAAGATGAAGCTGTTGTCTGCGGTTGATATTTCAATCTTGGGCTGAAAAAGACAGTGGTGGTCTTTGGCAGGTGCTTCGTTTAATCCGTTCACTAACATAACCGTAACAGACCAAAGCCCTTCACGGATTTTTGTTCTCAGGGCGGTAATTTTTGCCGAAGTTCCGTCAATATCTTTGTTGCGGTCTATATAATCGCTCTCGGAAAAATCCAACTCAAAAGGAGCTTTGCGCGGTTCGCGCACGAAACCGCTTTTGCAAAAATCGGCAAAACGATACGCAACATTTACCAGATTATCGGGAATGTCGCTTTTAACCAAAGATACGTCCTTGACTTTTATAGCGTCGACAAGACAAAGAACCTTATTTTCTTTATCGTAAGTGATTTTGTGGGACAGTTGCGGCGGGACGGAATAACCGTCCGGGTTATCCGGGTAAAACGGAATTACACAGTCCGACACTTTTGCGCTCCTGTAAGTCGCAAATGAAACCTTGCCCCGAATAGTATCTGCGCTTCCTTTCACGAGAAAGGTTATCCCCATCGAGGAAGGCATATACTGCGAAGACAAACCGACCTCTTCGTCAAGATTTTCGTCGGCGGTTTCGTCATTTTCTGAAAATTTTGGTTTGTCTTCCAGCGGCGGTTCTTGGGTTGTGTTCCCCTCTTCGTCTTTCATATCATCATCGGCATCAGTATCATCGCCCGCTACTACAGGAACGGTTTCGTCGTTGTCTTGATTGATTTGATTCCCCTGCGGATAAAGAATGCCGACCGAATATCGAGATGTCGGACTGCTGGAAATAAGTTCATGCCCAGCACCGGGTATCGAAAACTCAGAACCCGGTCCCGCCAACTCCCGCTTTACCAAATCAATATATTTATCGCGGACAGGTATCATTTGTGTCCTTATTTCCCCTGCGTTCATAACCCTACCTCCATATCTTTAATCGGCCTGTTGGTGAAAGTGGTCGGAACGGAAATCAGCCTGTCCAAACCAGAAATATCATCCAACTCTACTGTTTCCGACAATTTTTCCACATTCTCAAAGATGAACTCCAACAACTTATCTCCTGTCGGGGCAAATCCGCTCAACTTATCCGTGATTGCTTTTCCTATCAGCTTCAGGATGTTTTTACGCTGTTTGCGGACAACTTCACAGGCATCAAAATAACCGCGTACATCATCGAGCAGAAACGGGTCTTGGGTCAGATTGGCAATTTGCATAAGCGTATTTTCTTCTCTCGGACCTATAATGCGGCTTTCGTCAATCAGCCATTGCCTGACAGATACCTCTTGAATCGAGAGTCCTAGCCCCTGGAGTCTTTTGGCGACTTCTCTGAATGAAAGATTGTGATTCTCCCTATATTCGCGCAACGCCAACTTCCAATACAAGGATTTTTCTGTTGCATCGACCACCGCATTGGAAAGACGATCGGTTTGTTGCAATTGTTCAAAGATATAATCCACCATATTTTTGGTGTTGTCGTCGCGTTTGGCAAACACCAATGTATCGCCGGAGCGCAGAGAATCCACGTCCTTTTCCGAAACAGAACCGCTCGATTCATCGAAAACAACCGCCTGATAGTAGCGCGTGAACAATATTTGCTCACCGCTTATGAAGCTTCCGACCGCATAAATATCTGTGGCCGGAGCGTTTCCCGAATACCCCGAGATGCTTTTTACAAAGGAATCCACATTAAAGGAAGTAATTTTATCTATGTAGGTCTCCAACTCGCCGTCTGCAGAAGCCACAGACACAATATCTTCAAAATCCGATTCATCATCGGGGGTCTCTCCAAAATCATCCTCTGCCTCAATGCCGAGCCTGTCGTTGATTGATTTTTCGTATGCCTCTGCCTGACGTTTTTTATGCGCGAAAAATTTGGCTTCTCCATCATAAAGCAAAACAAGGATGTCGGAAGCAGAGCGGCATTTGAACGGATTGAAATGCGTACCCATAAAGTCTCCGACAACAATGATTACATCATATTGCTCTTTCCCGTCAAAGCGATTTGCGGTTACGACAGTGATACTGTTTTTCCGTAGTGCAGCATCTTCTTTTAGGATGTCCGCATAGTATCCCTTTGGGACAATTACCGCCGTCCTTTTGTCGGCATATTTTTCAAGCAGTCCGACAAGCGCATTGTGTTTTGGACAGTTCATCAATATGGAATAGTACAGTCGGTCTATCGCATCCGTGGCATCAAGAAAACAATCCACCAATTCCGTGGACTTCTCCGCAAGTCGCCAAAGTTCATCCAACTTAACTATCGGCGAGGTCGCCCTTGTTGCAAAGCCGCCTTGTTCAAAAGCTTTGTTTAAGCGTTCCAAAGGAAAGGCGGCCGTTAATATCAGATTCGTCAGGGCGTGTGCCGTAACGATAAAATCGTCCTTATTCTCGCTTTTTATATCGGAACGCTTTATCGCAAAAAGAGCATTTTTCAACGCTTTTATTTCCTGCCATGTCGCAATTCCATCAACAAGAATAGGGGAAATCTCGTTATTGACTATATGCTCTACTTGCGAATCCAACTCAACGGTTAAGGGATTCGCTTCTTTTAGCGGCTCTGAATGATGAAGCAAGAATTCCTTTGTGCAAACAAATATCGATGCCTCGTCCTTTGCCTTGATTACCTCCTGAGCAACGCCGGAGTCAACGGAGGATGTGAGTAGTGAGAATTTCAGCGACTTACGTTCAAGCAATTCTGTAAGCTCAGAATCGTGGCTTGAAACCGAATCCGTACTGACAATCATAAATCCGACTGTCTTATTCCCGCTCTTATCCAGCACCAACTCCCGTGCTGCTGAGATTCTGGATGTAATCTTTAAACTCGGTTCGATTTTTGCGGGGTTTGCCCCGAATCTGTGTTCTTCCAAGTTTGACGTGTAATAAGATGCCGCGACAAGGTCAAGCAATCCGACGGAGTTGCCGTTTCCGTATTCGACACGGACACCGTTTGCGATTCGCCCGAAAAGTTCTCTGTCGCTTACGATGACCGTCGAAACACCGACAACGCTCGGTATCGAGGCGACCGGAATGTCGAATAAGAACGAGATGAATTCGTTGCGGTTAGATTTTTGTCTTTTTATTCCGCGCCCATCCGTGCGAGTAGAAGTCCCCTTGTACGGCGATATGCGATACCAGTCTTTTCTGGGGATATAGTGCTTTGAGTGTTGCTCGGGTTGTTCGAGCATGGCAAATTTCGCATTGTCAAAATCGGATACATCGAACCCCCTATCTTTGTTTGGTGTATAAAACCCGCGCCAAATACGGCGTTCTTTACTGCGATTCAAAGACATAAGCACAATTTCCCCGTCCTCGAAACCACGGATAATATCGTCGTTCTCGGTTTCGTTTAGAGCCAAGCATCCAAGGGCGGCTATCAAAAAAGATACAACATCAAAACAAATCGAGCCTGTGTGCTGGGCGACAGACAGGGAATACTCTTGTTTATCAAATGCGGATGAGAAGAATTCGACATATTTTTGAATAAGCCGCTCCTTTGAAATCAGCGACTCCTCAAAATAAATATCGCATTTTTCCGTCAAGCGGAGAAAGGCTTGTTCGTTTGTCATAACCGCTCACCTCCGCCTTGCTCTCTGCCTTCACGGAGTATGTCGAAGCATTCCCCCATAAAACGCGCCATCTCTTCGACTGCAGGGATAGTAACAGAATTACCGAATTGCTTATATTTCTGAATATCGGGCATATCCTCCGGAAACGAAAAACCCTCCGTTCCGTCTTCCCGTAAAAATCCGTAATTAATAAACCCTTGCAATTTCCCCCATTCCGTCGGAGTCATTACACGAATACCCTGGTCATTCAATGGTGTTTTTTTTCCTTGAACCATCATTCCGGCAATGCCTTCACGGGGATCGCGAATCAAATTTCTCTCCCTGCCAGAGCCGCCTGTCGCAAGGATTGTGTTGGCAACGGGATGTTCGATATCTGGTTCGTTGATGATTCTGTACCCGAAACCGTAACCTCTGCCCTCCTGTCTCTCCCTGTGCCTGACAAGGGTCTCGAAGTATCCCGAAGCCATATAATACCTCGGAGGCACGTCTCGTTCCAACAAGTCATTAAGGTCTCCGTAAAGAGTTTGTTTTCTGCCTTTCGGCAATTCCGAAGGCAAGAGAGCCAGTCTTTCGGGTCTGAAACGCTCCTTGTCGAATCCGATAATATATGTACGCGGACGGTTTTGCGGTACACCGAAAGCACGTGAGTTTCTTACAAAATCCCTCGCCCTATACACAGAGGTGGCTTCCGAATCAGTTGTTACACCGATTACCTTATATTTCAATTCTGCTTCCAGTGTTTCTATAATCAATTTAAACGTATTGCCATTGTCCCTTGTCACAATATGGTCGACATTTTCAAGAAAAAATGCAGCCGGGCGGGTGGCTTCTATGATTTTGGCGATATGGAAAAATATCTGTCCCTTTTCCTCGTTTTCAAATCCTTCTTTCAGTCCGACTCTGCTGAATGTCTGACAGGGAAACCCCGCGAGCAGAATCTCGTAATCGGTCTCACCAACAAGTGTTTTGAACTCGGCGGTTGTCAAATCATTGTGCGGATTTGTGCCGAAGATATGTTCATAAGTTGCACAGGCATATTTATCAATTTCAGCAGTCAATACGGTTTCAACGCCAAGCCCGCGCTCGAAACCGCGTCTGATGCCGCCTATTCCGGCACAAAGGTCAACGACCCTAAACGGACGAACAGGAGTAATGCGTAGTAATCCCTCAATTTCGTTTACACAAATGTACACATCCCGTTTGATTTCTTCTCCCCAAAAGCGCAAAACCCGCCATCCGTTATTGCGGAGGGTTTGCGTCACAAAAGCATCTCTGGCTATGTTTTTTTCGATTTTTGGAATCCAAGACTGCTCGTTGGTCTTAAAGTCTTTTTTGCGGCTTTCCCAGTCATGCCCGTGCCAAAATTCAGAATCGCAAAATACGGCGATTTTTCTGGCAGGAAATGCAAAGTCGGGCTTGCCTACGATTGACTTTTCGTTGGATACGAATGTCGTAATCCCTCTCCGAATCAATTCATTGCGGAGAAGTTTTTCTATTTTTGTATCACGGTCGCGTATGCGACTCATGTTATAGCTTATTTGTGCCTGTGTGCGTTGAGCCACATCGCCACCTCCAACTTCCTTTTTTAGTTGTATTTCACGCTTGCCGCGCCTCAAGACAGATTTTCTACGCCGGGTCTATTTCCGCACTCTTGCCGCTTTCGACCCATGTGTCCACTTCCGAAATTCTGAACTTATACTGTTTACCGATACGCTTGTGAGGAATGGCATCCTTCTTAATCCAGTTACGGATGGTGTCTTTGCTCACGCCGAGGTGAGCGGCTATTTCCTCGATATTTGACCACTTCTCAGGCTCGTTAGACATTTTCACCCCTCCTCTTGGATTCATCTCGCAATCAAACCACGATATTATTATATCACACGCAAACGATAATTACAAGGATAATATGTGAATTGTTATGATTTGTTATGAATTATCTTTAGCGTCATATCGTAACTTCAGCGTTTCATAGTAGTTGAACAACGCAAGGTACTCCGCTTTGAGTTCAAAGTCATCGCTGTCGAGGACTCTTAGAATATCTCCGTATTTGCCTTCTTTTTTATATGCCGCATAAACATCCTGCGTCTTGAATTCAAGTTCCCAACCAAATGCCCCATCGTAAATTTCATCTCCGTCATCTGCAGCGTATACAGCATATGGAATTCGTTTCGGCGGCATCACCTCATTTGCTATATCCAAAAAACCAAAATTTGAATCAAAGGCAAATGCGGAATCGTCCTCCAAACTTCTTATTATCGTGTTAGTCGTAGCATCATTCGCGAATGTCCACACAGGCATTGCCGTAACCCACACGGCAAATTCCTCATAAAACGGGAAGTCATTCAATGCGTGTTCGGATTGCACGTCAAGCATAACAAGAAGGAACTGAACCAATGGAGAGAGAGGTTGGTTATCCGATTCCTCTAACGGCTCTTCGTGGTCATAATAAATGACGGGGTATTGAGAAAACAGATAATTGTAGTATCCAGTATGCTTTTTAGAATTGCTGAATAACTTCGTCAAGAACGGTAAGAAGATATGTTCCTCCACCAAGCCCGGCATCATTTCGTAATGAAAACGCAGTACGCTTTCACTATATTCTTGGAATCGAGTGAGCAAGACATTTCTAAATCCCGTTAATTGTTCTGGTTGCAATCGGGATAGATAACTCGCACAAAAATATTCTTGCACAGAGCGGTGTGAAAAACGAAATTTGCCGCCACCTTCTTCGAGAAAAGAAAGATTTTCGCACACATCGAATAAGAAATCATCCCCATCAATCTCGCTGTCAACTTGTCGAAGGTAGCTGTCAATGGTTTGTTGTGTGAACTCGTATTCGCCTTTTTCGTAGGCTTTGTAGCATAGCACGGCGAAACGGCTCACGATATCTCGCACGTTCAATCTCGTTTTCAACATTCGATGAGGATTGCCGCATTCTGTATCGTACAATTCGGCATAGCTTATCACAACCTCGCGATGTAAATCATCAGGAAGAGTATTCCATCGTCTTTCGTATTTCTTTGCCAGCATAGTCAGAGTTCTCGGATTGCACATAAGGATTTTTTGTTTTTCAAAGAGAGATCGAGTCAAAGTATTAAAATGTTTGGCAGTTATTTTATTGGTGTCGATAGAGAAGGTTTCTTGCTTCCGCACCAACTCAACAGCTTGCTCATATCTCAATGGTTGCAACTCCATGATGTCAAAGCCCGTCAGAGAATTTAGCTTGTGAATTGGGTATGGTCGAGTAGTCACAACAAAAAAATTATCTGCGTACATAGCGAAAAATGGACGCATTATGTAATCAAGCCGTCCTATCTCTTGAGTAGACGCTTCATCCAATCCATCCAAAAGCAGACAGCATTTCCCTTTTTTGAGAAACGAAACGAGTTCTTCCTTCCTTACCTCCGCCCCAAAGCAGTTAGATTGTTCAAGTATGTACTCCAACATATCCGTTGCGCTGCTGTACGCATAATCTCCAAGCCTTACGAAAATCGGCACTAAGCCAAATTCCCCGTATTGCTCAATTGCGGACAGCAACAAATACCGCATCATCGTTGACTTCCCAAATCCACCCGAAGCAGAAATAATGATGCGACGAGATAGGGAACACAACTTTGCGACATCTGCAGCATGAAGTATTTCATCGTCGCTTTTTATGTCACAACAAACATAGAAAGAATAGAAATCTTTCGCCGTCTTGTCAGCTACAGTACGCATTTTTCCATATTCGGCTATGGCTTTTTTGTGGTATGTGTCCACCCAACCACTATCGAAACTATCGTCTGCTGGGACTGCATCTATAATGGGCTGGTTTTGGTAGATGTGGTTGATGACGACTTTTCCAGCGTGTGCAATCTGCGTGTTTTTGTCTCCGGTTTGAGACAACGGGGACAGAACGGCAGTCGGTAAATTTGCCGATTCGATTGGCTGAGGTTCTGTTTTCATTCTGTGATCCCTCCTCAATGCGGACCTATACGCCAACTCTCGATGCTCGTATTCGAATCGTTAAGATATTCATCGGTTTCTAAAATTGGGCGTTCATGGTCTATTATTTGACGTCCTATATACTGGACATAGTATTGTACCGCTATTTTCTTTGCCATTTCAAGACCCCAATCACAGACGAAGCTACCCGGAAATTGAAGAAGAGCGTCTCTGTTGAATGCATCCTTGACATCTGCGACAAGCAAGTCGACCACAAATTGTCCTCGATATTCCTTCTTCACGGTCGAGGTATATACATCAAATGATTTAAACATTTCACGGTATTCAGCACCTCGACTACCACCCCGTCTATAAGGAAAATTTAGAATCTCTCCTATCATATCGAGCAAGTCGGTATAAAATCCAACATGGCAATACGCTTGGAAGAGTCTATCCTTCAAATAAACCGTGATGGCTTTTTCTTTAGCACGACGCTCTGAATCAACCGCCTGGATTAATATGCCTAAGTTGTTATAGCGTATTTGTTCTTCGAGAATAAGTTCTTCATTTACGGCTAACTTTTCTTCGATATCGGCAAGCAACGATTTTATGTGGGCGATGCGTTTATCTTCAACGAGAACCATAAACGGTTCTTTTTGTCCCTGTACATACCATTTCATTATTTGGTTTTTTGTTTCAGTTGTCCATTCATCTGCTTCACAGATACAATAATCTCCCTCAAACGCTCGTCTGATCCCATCTTCGGTGATTACGTCAATTTTGATGTTCTTAGCGGCAAAAGAAACGCCAAACCCAAAATTGAGACTTGGCTGCACATCTGTGTTTATTTGCAGTTCTGTGTTGTTGTAAATGTTTACGACTTCTGCTTGGGCTATCTGTGTATTCTTGTCCCCAGTCTGCGACAACGGAGGAAGAATGGCATTTGGCAAGTTCGCCGCCTCGATTGGCTGAAGTTCAGTTTTCATTCCGCGTCCCCCTTAATCGTTGTTTATTATCAGCGTTCCGACATTGCCGATGATTTGATTGTTGTTCTCTGACTGTGTGATAAAGTTGTCAAGAAAACCACAGCATATTTTTTCTACCAAAAACGTCTTGTTCCTTTGTGTCGTTTTTTTCAATTTCCCATAGAGCGCAATCCTTCAACGACAACAGGCACAGCGTTAATCAATTTGTCAATTTCGTCTTCCGTCGTATATTCCGACATTGAAATCCGCAAATTGGCGAGAGCCATTTCACGGGAAAGACCAAGTGATAATAATACGTGCGAGGCGTCCAATGAATCCGATGCGCAAGCTGACCCATTCGAAACATATATTCCTTGACAGTCAAGCGTATTTACAAGCATATCACCGACAATGCCTTCAAACGAATAGTTGACAATCCCACCAATGCGTTTTTCCCTATCGCCATTAAGTTTGGATTTCTCAATTTTATCAAAGTTCTCCATTATCTTTTTTGCCAGTTTTCTTAGTTTTTCGTTCTTTGGCAAGATGCTCGTTGTGGCTATCTGAATAGCCTTAGCTACGCCAATGATTGCCATAACATTTTCGGTGCCAGCTCGATAACCGCGTTCTTGCTTTCCGCCTATAATGAGTGGCGTAAGTTCAAATTCTTTTTTTGCGTAAAGAATTCCGATGCCCTTTGGTGCGTGAATTTTATGACCCGAAAGAGACATCAATCCCATCCTTTGCTTTTGGACATCAATCTCTACGTTTCCTATTGACTGAACTGCGTCGGTATGGAACGGCACTCCATATTCATTACACACAAGCCCAATTTCTTCAATTGGCTGAATTGTGCCGATTTCATTGTTAACGTGCATAATTGTCACAAAAGCGACATCGTCTGCCGATTCATTCAATACTCGCTCTAAGTCAGACACAACAACAACCCCGTTTTCATAAACTGGCAAGAGAATTATTTCGAAGCTTTCCTTTTGCAGAAGTTCAAGTGTGCGTATTACAGCGTGGTGTTCAAATGCAGAAGACACAATTTTTCTTTTCCCGTTTACCAAGCCTGCGTATGCTAACGAACGGATAGCCCAGTTATCACTTTCACTGCCGCTACTTGTAAAAAATATCTCATCGACTTGTGCCTTAATGCATTCGGCTACAATCGTCCGCGCACTATCAATTGTTCCTGCAATGCCCCGACCAAACGTGTGTGATGAAGAAGCATTGCCGTACTTGTCTGTCAGATATGGCATCATGGCAGACAAGACTTCGTCGCTTATCCTTGTGGTAGCGGCATTGTCTAAATATATCATTAAATCATCTCCATATTTAACTGGGGTATGAAGTCTGTTTTTCGTAGCAATATTCTATCAAATATTTGCGGTTCTTCATATTGCTCTAATTGGAATATCGAACACAACAATTTTTTTGACTCATCGTTCACTCCGAGAACAATGCTTCTTTTGGATTTAATGTCAGCACCATTAAACAGGCAGAACGTAAGTTGCTTTTCTGCGGCAATGCACTGTAACGCAGCTATGGTTTGCGGAATGTCAATGAGTGCCTCAAGGTTATAGGCTTCAATTTGAGAAATCCCAACTTCGCCGGACTTCGTATCAAAAACCTTAAAGTCTGAACATAGTGCCGTATACATATCTCTCTTAAGCACGAGACTTCTTTGTTCCAGCATTTCGTCAATCAAGTCATCTGAAATGGGAACAATGCCTATTATCTCATTAAACATATTCCTGTCAAATTCTGTGGTTGACGGCGCGGAAAAATTGAGAGTATTTGACAATATAGCAAATCCTAACAGTGCCAATATGGGCTTGTCGATTCTTTTTCTTTCAAAATGCATTTGAGCAACAAGGCTTGCCGCAGCACCGACCTTTTCGTTGACGATGGTTGCATTTGAAAATAAATCCTCATTGCCATTAGGGTGGTGGTCAACGATGGATACGACCTTGTCAAATGGGAAGTCGGGCGGTAATTGCGCTTTGTGGTGAGTGTCGACAAGTGTGATTTTTTCAGTTCCACTCAAAAACGCATCCGAATCCGGCGGTGTTAGCCCTAAATGCTTAAGGACAAATGATGTTTCGTCTCCTATTGAACCTAAAACAACAGGAATCCATTCCTCCTTTTGTGAAGATAAAAGATTTGCCATCGCAATTGAACACGCGACTCCATCCGTGTCCGGGTTAGGATATGACGTTACAATATTGGCGTGATATTTACTCATATTTCAATCGCTCCTTTTGTGATATATTAGGTGTTTTTGCATCGATGGTGCAGATTTCATGTTGAGATGTTCCCCACGATGACAACGGCACTTTTATCGCAGGGACACCCTTTTCGCGGAGAACTACCGCTAAATGTGCACCCATTGCACAATTTTCAAATACAAATCCGATGTTTTTGGGATTATACTTGTCCAACAAATCCAGCAAAACAAGTTCTGGATTTTTACAGAAGAACACAACTTTTTCGTCAGATTGTGCGATTCCATCTACTTCTGATAGATTATAGAAATGTGCATTGAGAGAGTCTTTTCCTTCATCTTTTATGTGTACAGGTTTGCCCGTTACACAACCGCATGATATTATCCCACTTTTTATGTCCGTGCTTGAAACGCTTATCGGCAAATTCTCATCAACAAAATCAATCAAGTATGGTGCGATAGCCCCGCAATTCTTTAATACACCGAATTCGACGACATTTGTGTCTGTTTTAATTATTGCGATGTTAGGACTAACACATTTTTAAGGGGACACAAACCCACAAATCATTTAAATTACAGAGTTGTCAAACCATAAATAATAACTGCACATATTGACACAAATCACAATTTAGTGGACTAATTGAATATCGACATATACACATTTATAAGCTATAATACTTTCAGCATCAAAGAATGTAGGAGAGAACCGTTTTGCCAATTGTCACACAAATCCAACCGAGACCCACGCTCCCGACTATGAAGCGTGTGGGCATATATTGCAGGGTCAGTTCAAAACACGAAGAACAGTTGGCAAGCCTTGCTAATCAGGTTTCGTATTTTACTCGAGCTGTAATGAATTATCCGGGATGGTATCTGACGGACATCTACATCGACATAAAATCTGCTGAAACAATTTCTTCTCGCCCGGAATTTTTACGACTCATGAAGGATTGCCGCAATGGTGAAATTGATTTAGTGATTACCCGTAGTATCAGCCGTTTTGGGCGCGATACCGTTGAATTGTTAACTGCCATCAGAGAACTACGGGAACTGGGTATTGCTGTTCTATTTGATGAAGAAATGATTTCCACGGTCGAAGCCGACAGCGAGTTTATCACCACTATTATAGAAGCATACGCCCAAGCTGAAAACGAATCTCGAAGCGCCAACACCAAGAGAGGGCTTGTGATGAGGGCGAAAAACGGCTCTTCGGGGCTATACAAACGCAGATGCTTTGGATATTATACTGATAGAAATGGTGATTTACAGATTAACGATGATGAGGCCACGATTGTACGCTCTATATTCGAAATGTATCTCAGCGGTGAGAGCCTTGTCGGGGTCATACGAAAGTTGGAATCGGGTGGCGTAAAGACAGCTACCGGAAAAGAAAAATGGAGCAAAAACACTTTGGATAAGTTGCTTTCAAACGAGAAATATTGTGGCGATGTTATTCTTTTCAAATCTTATTCCACAATTCAGCTATCGCCCGAAAAAATCAAAAAGCGAAAAAAGAACAATGGCGAAGCCGACCGGTATATGTGCGTTTCAAACCATCCGGCGATTATCTCAAAAGAGACCTTTAACGCCGTTCAAACGGAAAAAGCGCGAAGAAGCAACATAGATGTTACCGAGCATGGCGCAAAGAGAAAATCAACCCGATACAGTCAAAAGAGGGATGCATTTAAGACAGAGTTGGGAAATTCATCAAACTAATGATTTCTTCACTTTAAGATTTTAAGCAACCCCCTGACAGATTCCATCACATCATCCCAAACAATGTCCTTTGCATAATCAAACTTACGTTGATAGTTTTGCCAAAGGTCAACGAGTGCCTTACTTTCCGATATTTCTTTCAATATTAAATCTGAATCCTGCAACAATGCAATGGAACCGCGCTTTTTGGCTGTGTTAGCAAACGCATCCTTGAGGGTGGCATTGTTAATGTCATGCGGCTGCAAACAGGTAAGCGCATAGAGGTCGTAGTAGTCCCTCATTCGAGAATTTGCAGTACCTCTGGCGAGGAGCGTTTCGATTTTCTCAGCCAACACCGTTTCTAAATTATACGCGAGTATGGATATCGAGCGTTCCTCAAAGAGCAGACGAAATGAGTATGACACTTCGCGAGGCGTTATCACATCATCTGTGGAAAAGTCGATTTTCAACGGTGTCCGCATACTCTCAAGCGTTGCATCGAGTACTATGCGAATACCCGGATAATCAGCTTCATCCATAATTGGGGCTACGCTTTTGAGTTCAAATGTCATTGCATCATCAAGCTGTATGCCGATGATTTCGCCGACTATTTCCCTTGCGTTTTCCTCGCTTAACGGCAGATTCTTGAGCGTTGCGTCCATATCCATTGTAGAACGGTTGTCCAGCCCAACCATGGCGGCGACCAACGCCCCGCCTTTCAGAATTAAATTGTTTTTGTATTGTGAAAACGAAAGCCGCTCAAGAAAACGCTCCATCGCGTAGTTGCGAATAATTGTCTGCGCTTTCGCGCTGTCGCCTTTTGAGATATTCCTGACGAGGGCTTTTAATTGCCTTGATGTGCGTATCATCATAAAAGCACCTCCAAATACTGCCGAGCGATTTTTTCTACCGAGAGTTTTTGAGCGTAACGCATAAGCAGCGGAATATTTTTCTCTTTTAGGCGGACATATTCTTTAACCGCCGTCTGTAGGTCTTGAATTTCAATATTTCGGCGGCTACGGAACAAGTCGCAGATTGTCCGCTCGGCGTTATATGCTCTTACCATGTGTCCTGCTTGAGTTGTGACTTCAATGATGCCTTCATCAAAAAGCTCCTCTTTAATCGTATAAACCTTGACTCCCTGCTTAGACAGCCCCGTCGTATTTGTCCTCGTTTTCAACGTGACCGAAAATGGTATAGGTTCACGGTTTGCGAGGTTTAGGAGGTAAAGTGCAGTTTCATGGGAGAACACCGCTTTCGGGTATCGTGCCTGAATGACGAACATACCGTCCTCCCATGCATCCTGTGACATATACAATCCGTGTGCAACACGCTCAAGCCCATTCTCGCACACGAAATCAGCAAGAACTGTTCTTGATACGCCTGCTGATACAGCATCTGATGTTTTCAAGTATCCTCTATTTTCTTGTAGCAGGAAGTTTAGCTTTTCCTTACTGTTCATGCCATCACCTTACTTTCACGCTCATATTGTAACCGATATAGGCGTGAAAGTAAAGAAGTTTCGGTTTTGTTTTTTGACGAAAAAAGCCGTAGTCACGGTTTTCCGCTTCCTCGATTATGATTCTGCTACCTTTCGTGAAAAAGTATGAAACCGCTATTTCATGCGGTTACACCTTTTCACGTTGCCTACCCATCGTGAAATTGTTTGAAACCGCTCGTCGAAAAAATCTAATGTCAGGGCAATGGCGGTGAATAATCCACCGCCGTTTTGAGCCCGAAAAGCCGAAAATCCCTTGAAATCAAGGGATTTTCATTGTATCAATAGTGTGATACTAATATGGTGCGCGAGGGGGGACTTGAACCCCCACACCCATAAGATACATGGCCCTCAACCATGCCTGTCTACCAATTCCAGCACTCGCGCATATTGATATGAGGTAGATTATATAAACGATACGCTAATTTGTCAACTGTCATTTTGCACATTTCGACGTTTTGGCGTCAGACGGCGCAAAAGCATCGCCAAATGAATGACGCTTATAATAATGTATGAGCAAAATATCAACCCGGTGCCAACGCCGAGGTTATCGGCAAGAGATACTATGCAAAAATAGATCGAGCTCCCGTAGGCAACGATTGCCTTACCCGGCGAAGGCGCCTCGTATATAAAACCGGAGGTGTAGTAGAAACCGAGCGCGACTGCCGCGATTGCGAGACATCTGTATACATAGCTGATTAAAATCGGGTTTGCGGCATTTTCTCTATACAGTAAAACAAGCCATAGGCACATAAAAACAATCGGCACAATACACAGTACATATGGCGAGCGGCGATTTGGGTCTTTATATATGTAAATTGCGCAAAGAGAGACGCAAAGAGCGGCGAGAACCGATACCACGCAAAATATAAGGCCAATATCATCAAGCGCCTCGCTGCGGATAAGGTTGAGAAGATGTATAAACGTCCCGCAAATCCAGATGACCCCGAGTAAAATAAAAATCAGAGGATATGCGACAGAGCTGATTCCAAACGCGTTGCCGACTTTTTTTGGCGATCTGTATCTAATCGCCGCGATTATTGAAAACATCGCGAGCACAAGCAAAAAGAATACCGACAAGGCAATAAGCGACGATGTAATAAACGCGCCGCGAGCGGGAAGCCCCGTATGCGGGTCAAACACGCTTTGCAGCTCTTCTGTGCGCAGATAAAACGCGGCGGCTCCTGCAAAGATTGAAAATATCGGTATTATGAAAGCGGATTTGCGCATAATTTCTGACCTCGCGTAAAAAATAGCTTCGCTTGAATATAATTGCCTCGCGCAATGGATTGTATAGTGACGGCGCAAAAAGATAAAAACGGTGTAATGTGACAGCGTGAAAATCGGGGCGGCTTACTAAGAAATAATGCTTTCCACAAGCCTGTGGTATATATTTTCCGCGTTTTTGCGAAATCCTTTTATCAGCTTTTCCGCTTGTTCTTCATTTGCGGCAAGAAGCTGGGCGGAGAATATATCCCCTATGCCGTCCGACAAAGACAACATGACCTTGTATGCGCCTTTATCATCGGCGGAGTAACCGGTCTTTATCAATTTATCGCGTTTTTGAAGCGCGCTTAAATATGCGGCGGCCTCTTCCGCCTTTTGCCTGACCGCATAGGGCAGGTTGTTTTCGAGAACTTCACCGTTTCTGACGCCCTTTGCCGTCAGCGAATATTTTTCGTCTTTAAGCGATAAATGACCTGTTTGGGCAAGTTTTAGTATACATTCTGTGACGTCAAAATAACTTATGCTTTCATCGCGAATCGTAAGTTCGGCAAGCACATCTAAGGTGACGGGTTCAGACAATCGCCGCATAATGAAAAGTATGAGCGTTCTTATTTCGACTTCGTCATAAATTATGCCAAAATAGCCTTCCATACATAAATTATAGCATAATATAGTTGCATAGTATAGATATTTCTGGTATGATACTTTTTGTTACTATTTGACACCAAAATATAATTTATTGCTATGGAGTGAATTTTATGAGAAATCGCAAAACACCGATAAATGAAATCATCGCGAATTTGGCAGCCAACAGAATGTTTAGGCGGTTCTTTATGCTGGGTCTTGTTATGGCAGTCGCTATCGTGCTGCTCTTAATTAGCGCGCCATGGAATACGAGCTTGCCTGAGCCGACGGCAACACCCGACCCGTCGGTATCGGAGACATCAACGCCGGATGTATATGATACCCCGCCCGTGGAGACGCCTATGGTTGACGATCCAAGCATTAACTCATCGGATACTCTGCCGACGCCGCCGCCCACGCCGCCCCCCGTGGACAGCCTGTTTGCAAATCCCCTCACGGGTGAGTCATGGCACGAAGATGTAAGCTCAAAGAGGCCGTTTGCCGTCGCGATAGGCAACACCACCGATGCTATGCCGCAACTTGGCATAGGCAAAGCCGATATAATTCTTGAATATGTGGTTGAGGGCACAACAAGAATCATGGCGTTATACCAAGATGTTTCATATGTCGGGGCAATTGGCGGGATTCGCAGTTTCCGCAGTTCTTCGTATGAAATATCCGCCGGATTTGACGCTATATTCGTGCATTGGATCGGCAGGGAATATAACGGTGATGAAATACCCGGAAATCCTGTGACTCGCAGAGGCAGTATTGATGCGTCTTGGGGTTCTTTGGGCTATCGCTATAGAGGCAAGGTCTCCCCGCACAATGCCGTAACATCGGGCGAAAGGCTCACGGAAAATCTGCCAAGCTCATACAGAACAGAGCATGAGTCCGGATATGATCAATCAATGGCTTTCAAAGCGGACGGCACTCCCGCAAACGGGCAGACGGCAAACAGCGTGGACGTTCGCTTCTACACAGACGAAAAGCTGACATACTTCAACTATGACGCAAATAGCGGCAAATACAATGTACGGCAATACGGCAAGGATGTCACCGATTATGAAAGCAGGGAAAGACTTAGCTTTACCAATCTTATAGTCCTAAAGACCGAAGTGCGCCCTTATGGCAACGAGCACGGGCACAGATATATTAAATCGGTCGGAGAGGGCACGGGATATTATATAAATGGCGGTAAATATATCGAAATCACATGGTCTCGCCCGGAGCTGACTTCCCCATACAGCTTCAGTCTCACCGATGGCACGCCGCTTGAAATGGGCGTTGGCAAAACATATATTTGCATTATAAAAGACACCTTAGAGCCAAGTTTCAGTTAGTCCTTATATCCATCTATAAACCGGCTTCAATGCTTTATCGTCTTGAAGCCGGTTTCGCTATGCTTTCATTTTTGACGGTTTTTGCTGTTTTGGCGGCGGGCTTGTTACGCGCGGCTTTTTCCGCCGCAGACGGCTGTTTGCAAAATACGGATCGCCTCCTCATATCCCTCAAAGCCTTTTCCGGCCACCGTCGCTATGCAGGCATCGGACGTGTACGAAACCCTCCTGTACGGCTCTCTGCTGTTTATGTCGGACAGATGCACCTCGACCGCCGGTATGCCCACGGCTTTGAGCGCGTCGGGTATGGCAATGCTCGTGTGCGTATACGCGGCGGGGTTTATGACTATCCCGTCAAAATTGCCGTATGCTTTTTGGATTTCATCAACGATGGCTCCTTCCGAGTTTGATTGAAAACAGTCCGCTGTCAATCCGGCTTTTGATGATGCTTCACGGATAAATGAAACAAGGTCGGCATAGCTTTTTGTGCCGTAAATATCCGGCTCGCGCAACCCCAAAAGATTGATGTTAGGGCCGTTTATAACTAATATTCTTTTCATTTAAGATACCCTTTCTTTTCAATTTATAAATTCATAATTTCTAATTATTTAACGGTTGGTTTTCATAGATTACTTTACACTGCCGAAAATCATTTCATAAATATTTTCCGCTGTTTGCAAAACACCGCAGACCTCTGCCGTATGCTCCGCCCACTGCCTGTACAAAGGCAGCCGCGCCTCCGCCAAAGCGTCAATTCCCTTTTGCATGGAAAGCGGCCTGTCTGAAACGGGCAGCCGGGAAATGTCACGGTCTAAATATACGATTATACCGTTTTGCCGTATAAGCCGCAGATTTTCCGGGCGCGTTACCACGCCCCCGCCCGTCGCTACTACCATACCACTCTGCTTGCAAATCTGCTCTAACGCTTTTGTCTCTAAGTTGCGAAACGCGCACTCGCCGTCTTGAGCAAAAATATCCCCGACAGTTTTTCCGGCAGCTTCAACTACAGCCATGTCCGTGTCGGCAAATTTACGGTTTATCCTCTTTGCCAAAGCCGAGCCAATGCTTGTTTTGCCGCAGCCGGGCATACCTATCAGCACAATGTTTTGCGTGAAGAGGGTTATCTTTTTGATGATCTCTTCTGTTACTTCGTCCGCTATGCTCTCTCCCGTAAAGATTTCGGCCGACTTTTTTGCCTGCGCGGCCAACATTGCAAGCCCGTTTACAGCCGTTATTTTACGCTCCTCGGCTTGCAGCAGCAGCTCCGTTTTGGCGGGATTATAAATCAAATCTATAACCGCGCGGCATTTTTTAAAAATTCCCGGATCGGCTATCGGTGAAATCCCATTGTTTGGATAAGTGCCCACCGGGGTAGCGTTGATTATTATCTCCGCGTCGCTGTGATTATTTATGTTTTCATAATTATTCGTCCCGCTCCTTGAGACTATGACGATTTCCCGCGCACCCATTTTTTTAAGCACAGCCTGCGCGGTCAGCGAAGAACCCCCGCTGCCAAGTATTATTGTTTTTCCCGAGGTTATATCAACCCCCGATTTTTCCAGCAAATAGCTAAATCCGAAAAAATCCGTATTATCGCCATATAGCAAACCGTCAGGGCGGCGCGTGAGAGTGTTCACGCTGCCAATGGCGCGGGCGGTCTCGGAAACTTCTCCGCAAAACTCCATCACGGCTTTTTTATAGGGGATCGTGACATTGAGTCCGTGAAAATCCCCGTTTTTAAGAAAATCTTCCAGTTGGTTTGGCTGTTTTTCATACAAACGGTATTCATAATCGCCGAGCATGGCGTGAATTTGCGGGGAATAGCTATAAGACAGCCGCTCTCCAAGCAAGCCGCATCGCCGCATCATACCACCTCCGAGTTTGAACTCTTATCCATCAGCTCGGATTTTGGATTTATTATACGCTCCTGCTCCGCGCGGCTTAACTCAAATATCAATGAATACAGCGCGGCAATTTGCGTTTCACGACCTTTTTTTGCCTTATCTGACAGGTCGCGGAGCTTTTGCCGCTCTCTTTTCGGATCGTATACCGGCAGGTTGTTTTGCTTCTTTGCTGACGCGATTTTGGCGCAAATATCCATCCGCTTTTGAAACAATGCCGTCAATTCGTCGTCTATTTCGTCAATCTGCTTTCGCAATTCTTCCAAGCTCATTTTATTTCCTCTCCGCTCATAAGCCAAAGGTCGAGCAGCCCAATTGCCGCCGCCGCTTCCACAACCGCAATCGCGCGCGGCACTATGCAAGGGTCGTGCCGCCCCGCTGCGGTAATTTTCGCCGGGCGGTTTGTCGTTATGTCAAAGGTATCTTGTAGAGCGGCTATTGACGGCGTGGGCTTGATCGCCACGCGAAAGTTTATGGGTTTTCCCGTTGTTATGCCGCCCAAAATACCAAAGTCCGTGCGGTTTGACTGTGAGCCGCGCATATCGGCCAGCGCGAATCCATCATCAAACTCTACGGCTTTTATGGCGGGAATCGAAAACAGCAAGGCCGACAAACAGCTTTCGACAGAGCCGAAAAACGGTTCGCCCAAGCCTGCCGGGATTCCCTTTGCCACACAGGAAATCACGCCTCCAACGCTGTCGCCGTCATCTTTCGCTCTTAAAATCGTGTCGTCCTGCGGAGGTTTTCCTTCAATCAGCACAGCTTTTGCCGCAATCTCCACGCCTATCAGCAATTGCTTTGCCAAAGCTCCCGCGAATACTATGGGCGCGGTCAAACGGCCCGAAAAATGACCTCCTCCGCGATAATCCGCAAACCCTTTGTATTTTATATGCGCCGTATAATCTGCATGGCCGGGGCGCGGAAGGTTTTTGTTATAATCTTCCGATTTCGTATTTGTATTGCGGATCATAGCGCAAAGCGGAGACCCTGTCGTCTTTCCCTCAAACAGGCCGCTTAATATTTCTACACTGTCCGCTTCGGCGCGGGGGGTGGACAGGGCGTTTTTGCCCGGAGCGCGGCGAGCCATTTCCCGCGCCGCAAAATCCATATCCGGGGCAAATCCCGGCGGCAAGCCGTCAATGACCACGCCGATTGCCGCGCCGTGGGATTCTCCAAAAATAGAAAGTTTGATCATTTTGCCGTACGTGTTCATATAATCCTCCCGTTTCCCGGCGCAAAGCCGCTGTTTTTAAGTGATTTCCCCGCCCAAGGCGCAAAAATCGTCAAAGAAGCCCGGATATGATTTTCGCACCGCCTCGGCGCCGCTGATTTGCACAGTTCCGGTGCAGGCGCTTGAAAGAACCGCCGCCGCCATAGCTATACGGTGATCCCCAAAAGACTTCGTTTCCCCGCCCGGCAAATTTTCTTTGCCGTTTATCACCAAGCCGTCTTTTGTCTCCTCAATATCCGCGCCGAGGCTCTTTAGCGACGCGCATACAGTATGCAAACGGTCGCTTTCTTTGATTCGCAAACGGGCGGCGTTGTAAATATTGGTTTTTCCCTGCGCGACAGCTGCCACGGCAGCGAGTATGGGAACAAGGTCCGGCGTGTTCCCGGCATCAATGTCTATGCCTTTTAGATTTTCTTTGGACACCGTGACAGCATCCTCTTTTATCGTGACACACGCGCCAAAACGCTCGAGCAGCTCTATGACGGCTTTGTCGCCTTGCCGCGAAGACAGGTCAAGTCCGGTGCAGACGATCCGAGCATCCCCTATCGCGCCCGCCGCCAGCCAAAAAGCCGCGTTAGACCAATCGCCTCCGGCTCTGATATATTTTACCGACCGGAATTTTTGCCCTCCCGGTATGCGGAAAATCCGCTCATTTTCTTCATAAATCATTATGCCAAACATTTTGATGGCGTCTAAGGTCATATCAACATACGGGCGTGATTGCAAGATGTCTGTTATACGAATGACGCTCTCACCTTGAAGCATGGGGAGCGAGAATAAAAGCCCGCTGACAAATTGGGAAGAAATATTGCCGGGCAGCGTATATATGCCGCTTTTTAACGAGCCTTCGCAGGCCAGCGGTGATGTGCCCGGAGCAGAGAGCTTGCAGCCGTGTGAGGTCATCTCTTCGTATAGACCCGTGAGCGGGCGCACAGGCAATTGCCCGCCCATATAAAAAGACACCGGCAAAGAGAGCGCGCCGCAAACCGGCAGCAAAAAGCGCAATGTAGAGCCGCTCTCGCCGCAATCGAGCGCGTAACGCCCCTTATTTTTTTCTTCTTGCAAACCCGCCGAGCGCGAAATTACCCGAAAACCTTGACTTTCATATCGGAAGGATGCCCCCAAGGCTTCCAAAGAGCGCACCGTCGCGTCAATATCTTCACAGCGCTCGCGGCACTCAACAAAAGACTCGCCGTCGGCAAGCGCCGCGCAAATCAACAGCCGATGTGCCTCGGCTTTTGACGCAATGGCTCTGACGGAGCCGCCTTGTATCGGTTTTGTTAGCTGCACGGTCATGTTTATATTGCTCCGTTCGATATTTCGCCGTTTACGGTAAAACAACTTAAGTAAAGGGAAAATTATTTTTACTACAGCTCTTCCAGCCCGGAAGCGATTACAGCTTTCATTTGCCCCACCGGGATTTTCTTTAAAACGCATTTTCCGATTTCTTTGGGAAATATCATGGTGATACTCTCCCCTTCCCGTTTTTTGTCGGACAGGCAAGCCTCGGCAAGCATTTGTGCGTCATAGCGCGTATTATCCGGCAAATCATAACTCAAAATCATCTGTGTAATGCTCCGTGAAGAGTCCTCCCCGCACAATCCCATGCGTGCCGCCGCCCGGCCCGCGATTGCCATTCCGGCAGCAACCGCATGACCGTGCGATACGGAATATTCGCTCAAAAGCTCGATCGCGTGTCCGACGGTATGCCCGAAATTGAGCAGCTTTCTATTGCCATACTCAAATTCGTCCCCGGAGACAATGTCGCGCTTGATCGTAACACATCGGGCAATTATATCTTCGAGCTGATCGCGTATAGGTATCTTTAAGGCTTCAAACAGGTCTTTGTCTGCTATGACGCCATATTTGATCACTTCGGCGACTCCGTCTCTAAAGGTCTGCGGCGTCAGCGTCGAAAGCAAGGCTATGTCGCACAAAACGACGTCCGGCTGATAAAACGCGCCTGCCAAATTTTTTCCGGCGTCAAGATTTACGGCGGTTTTTCCGCCGACGGATGAATCTACCGCCGCAAGCAAGGTCGTGGGGATTTGCGCGAAACGGATTCCCCTCATATAGCACGCCGCAGCAAAACCCGCCAAGTCGCCCGTCACGCCGCCTCCCAGCGCGACGACGACATCCGCGCGGCCCAGTTTTTCCGCCGCGAGAAAATCAAGGAGCGAGAGAAATGTGCCGCCGCTCTTTGACGATTCGCCGTTTGGAAAAATAAAAGAGGCTGTGCGATAGCCGTTTTGCGCGAGGATTGACAAAAGCCGCTCTCCGTAGAGCTTTGCCACATTGTCGTCTGTTATAATAGCCGCCGCCTGCCCTCCGACGGTATCTTTTAAGATAGCTCCGGCATTTTCCAAAATACCGTCTCCGATGAGAATATCGTATGTTTTTGAAACTTTGACACAAATCGTTTTCATCAGCGATCCAGCTCCTCTTTCATACGGCTGCCTTCCTCCAAGAGGGTTTTTATGGTTTCTTTGTCTTGCGCGGCGAGCGCGTTTTTGTATTTTTCTACCGCGTTTACGAAAATATCCAATTCTTTTATCAGAAAATCCGAATTTCCTATAAGCAGCTCCGACCACATATCAGCGTTCAGCCGCGCCACACGCGTCAGGTCTTTGTAGCTCCCGGCGGAATATCCCTTATGGCCGCGGGCGGCAGGGCTTTTAATAAAAGCGTTTGAGACGATATGCGCCATCTGGGACGAAAAGGCGATCATCTCATCATGTTTTTCATCCGTTGATATAGTAAGGCGGCCAAATCCGACGGGCTTTAACACTTCCTCTATGCGCCCGAATAAAGCCGCGTCGTCATAGACCGGAGGCACGAGAATCATTGAGGCTCCGCGAAAAAGGTCCTCCCTGCTGTTTTTAAACCCCGCCCTATGGCTTCCTGCCATCGGATGCCCTCCGACAAAGATAAAACCATACTTCTCGGCAAGCGGAAAGCAACGCTCACAGACAACGCGCTTTATGCCGCAGCAGTCGAAAACTATTGTATTTTTTGCTATTTTTGATGCAGTGTTTTCTATATAGGCGACCGCGTCATTCGGGTTGATGGCTATAAACATCGCCTCGCACAGCCCGATGGAATTTTCGTCAAGTTTCCCGTCCACCGCGTTAGATAGCCGCGCAAAACCCAAAGTGGCGCTGTCTGTGTCAAAACCGTATACGGTATGCCCCGCGCCCCGATATGCCTTTGCCAAAGAGCCGCCGATCAATCCCAAGCCGACTATCCCAATGTTCATTCAGAGGCCACCTCGCGTATTCTTCGGACTTTCTTTGACAGCTCGGCAAATTGCTCTGGCGTGAGCGATTGCGCGCCGTCGCACAGCGCGTTGGCAGGGTCATTATGAACCTCGATCATAAGTCCATGCGCCAAAGCTGCCGTCGCCGCCATTGCCATTGGCTGTATAAAACGCGCCACGCCCAGTGCATGGCTCGGATCAACGACGATCGGCAAATGCGTAAGCTCGCGGAGTACCGGTATTGCCGAAAGATCAAGCGTGTTGCGCGTGTATGTTTCAAATGTGCGGATGCCGCGCTCACAAAGTATGATGTTATGGTTGCCCCCTGCCATGATATATTCCGCGCTCATAAGCAGCTCATTTATCGTATTTGCCAGCCCGCGCTTTAACAATATGGGCTTTTTTGACATACCGAGTTCTTTAAGCAGCTCAAAGTTTTGCATATTGCGCGCGCCTACCTGAATTATATCCACATTCTCGAACATGGGGAGGTGGTTTGCGTTCATTATTTCGGTGATTATCGGCATACCTGTTTGCTTTTTCGCTTCCAAAAGCAATTCGACGCCGTCGGCGCGTAATCCTTGAAAGTCATAGGGCGAGGTGCGCGGTTTGAATGTCCCTCCGCGTAAAATCGCCGCGCCCGAGGCTTGGACGCTTTTTGTTATCGTTAGTATTTGCTCCAAAGATTCTACCGAACACGGCCCGGCTATCAGTTGGAAATGAGGACCGCCTATTTTCAAGCCGCCAATGTCTATAATGCTGTCGTCGGGATGGAATTTTCGATTCGCGCTCTTAAAGGGCTCGCTGATTCGTTTTACGCTCTCGACCATTTCCAAGCCTTCGAGAAGTTCCGAATCAATTTTGCTTGTGTCGCCAATCAATCCGACGACCGTCATTGTTTCACCTTTTGAAATATGGACGCTAAGCCCCCGGCTTTCTAACCATTTTGTAAGATTATCCGTTTGTTCCTGCGTCGCGTTTGGTTTTAGTACCGCTATCATTAAATACAGCCTCCTAAGCTATGCTGTTTATTTCTTTCCTTTACGCCTTTTTCTCTAATATATGTTTTTTTATCGCCAAAAAACTCATTTCGCTGATACCATGCTCTATTCTGCACGCGTCATTTACGGCGGTTTCTTTGTCCACGCCCAGAGAAATAAGCCACCCGGAAATAAGCTCATGCCGTTCGTACATTGATTTTGCTATTTTTTGGCCGCTTTCGGTCAGCGTGATATAGCCGTCGGCATCAACCTCTATATACCCGCTCTTACGCAGTTTTTTCATCGCGACGCTCACGCTCGGCTTAGTAAAGTCAAGCTCATTGACAATATCTATGGCTCGTATCGGGCTTTTCCTGCCGCTGAGCATCAATATCGTTTCTAAGTAATTTTCCGCCGATTCTCGAATTTCCAAATCGTCACCGCCTTGTACACCAGTTTCACCCATCTATGGTATTATAACACAATATCCTGTAAACATGATATAATAATACACGCTTGAATTAAAACGCTTGACACGGCGGGTTTTCTGTGTTAAGTTTTAACAAACGCCATGACGGAGAGAAAGATATCCTCACTTAGCATGTTCGGCGTGACGCCGGCGTTAGAGATACTGCGGTTGGTGCAAGCAGGTGCTGACGGATATGTAAATACACTCCCGAGCGGATGCTTTGAAAAGGTTCGTGCATAACGCATAATGCGTAGCGCATATTTCAAGTAGGAGCGTACGGATGCCCACCGTCACAGGGGCAGGGGTTATTTGTTATAACTCCGTTGAGCGGCGGCCTTGCTTTTGGCCGCAATCAGGGTGGTACCGCGGGAAAGACAACCTCGTCCCTGAGCAAGTCCCGACTTGCTCAGGGATTTGTAGCGAGCAAGAAAAAACTAAAAGGAGAACGCACTATGTCTAATGTAACACTTTTCTCGGGAGAAAACATTCCGCTCGAAATGCACAAAGTACGCATGATCCAGAAGTTAAAACTGCTGCCAATCGAAGAACGTAAACGCTGTATTGAAGAGGCCGGTTTTAACACATTCTTGCTGAAAAACCGCGACGTATTCCTCGATATGCTGACCGACAGCGGGGTCAACGCAATGAGCGAAAACCAGTACGCGGCGATGATGCAAGCCGACGACAGCTACGCGGGTTCTGAAACCTTTTACCGCTTAGAGTCGGTACTGCAAGACGTATTCGGCATGGAATACTTTTTGCCCGCGCATCAGGGACGCGCATGTGAAAACATCATATCGCAAATCCTCGTAAAGCCCGGCAGTGTGGCTCTGATGAATTATCATTTCACCACAACCAAGGCGCATATTACCGTCATGGGCGGCAGCGTTGAGGAGATTATATCCGACGAGGGGCTGAAAATCCAAAGCACCGCGCCCTTTAAAGGCGACATAGACATCAACAAGCTAAACGAAGCCATTTCACGGCTTGGTAAGGACAAAATCGCCTTTATGCGTATCGAGGCCGGAACCAACCTCGTGGGCGGCCAACCCGTATCAATGGATAATATGCGAGAGGTATCGCGCATATGCCGCAAGGAGGGCATACCGCTTGTTTATGACGCAAGCCTTTTGACCGACAATTTATACTTCATCAAAATACGCGACGAAAAATATAAAGATGCCGATATCAAGGATATAACCCGTGAAATAGCCTCAATGATGGATATTGTCTACTTCTCGGGCCGCAAGCTGGGTTCCGCGCGCGGCGGCGGCATACTGGTCTCGGATAGGGAACTATTTTTGAAAATGCGCGAATTAGTGCCTCTCTATGAGGGATTTTTGACCTACGGCGGTATGTCGGTGCGCGAAATGGAAGCTATGGCCGTCGGTATTAAAGAAGCGATGGATATGGACATAGTCAACCAGACTCCGATTTTCGTGGAAGCCTTGTGCAATGAGCTAATATCCAAAGGAGTTCCCGTTGTAACGCCTCCCGGCGGTTTGGGCTGCCATGTTGACGCTTCCGCGTTTTGCTCGCATATACCGCAGACACAGTATAGAGCCGGCGCGCTTGGAGCTTCTGTTTTTATAAGCAGCGGCGTCAGGGGTATGGAGCGCGGCACGTTGAGCGAGCAGCGCAATGAGGACGGCAGCGAACGCCTCGCGGAAATGGAATTGCTCAGGCTTGCGATACCCCGCCGCGTTTTCACACTGTCGCAGCTAAAATACACAGCCGACCGCATTTCATGGCTCTGGGAAAACCGCAAGCTCATTGGCGGACTGGAATTTGTGGAAGAACCCCGCGTGCTTCGTTTCTTCTTTGGCCGCCTGAAGCCGATTGGCAACTGGCCGGAGCTGCTGGTCAAAAAATTTAGGGAAGATTTTGGCGAGAGCCTTTAGGGAGTTTTTGCATTGCGCCAAAAAAGGTTGATTGTATGATTGGTATCGGAACCATTGTCAATGCCGCAACGATTTTAATCGGCGGCTTGGCGGGTCTTATCTTAAAAAAGTATTTGCCAAAGCGTATCGCCGAAACTGTAATGCAAGGCGTGGGACTTGCCGTCATCATCATCGGCATAAGCGGAGCTTTAAGCTCTGTCTTTAAGATTGTTGACGGCGGCATTTCCTCCGATCATATTCTTTTGATGATAATATCGCTTGTTATCGGAGGTTTGATCGGCGAGCTGATTGGAATCGAAAAGAGGCTTGATTCGTTTGCGGTTTTTTGTGAAAGTAAGCTCAAAAAGCCCGGCAGCGAGTCTACGTTCACACAGGGCTTTGTCACGGCGACGCTTGTGTTTTGCGTGGGTTCAATGGCGATTGTCGGGTCGCTTGAGGACGGCATTAACAAAAACAGCGACATTTTGTTCGCCAAATCCACTTTAGACGCGGTTACGGCAATGATTTTTGCGTCAACCTTGGGAATCGGAGTCTTGTTTTCCGCTATCCCCGTGGGCGTGTATCAGGGCACGATAACTATTTTGGCCATATCCGTTGCCCCATATCTGTCCGACACGCTCATAACCCAGATGTCCCTTATCGGCTCCGTGCTTATTATGGCCATCGGGCTGAATATGCTGCATATATCGAAAATAAAAACGGGAAACCTTCTGCCCGCTATTTTCATACCCGTATTGTATCAGGTTATTTTAGGGTTTTTAGCTTAGTGGAAGCTGATGTTATTGCCCCAGTGTCTGCTTGTACCGCAAGGCGGCAAATAATATTGGGGTTATTACTTTTTTCTAAATATATCCAAGCTGTGATGCCCAATTCCGGCCATATCCCGCCGCTCGCACACAGCGAAATGATAACTCATATAAATGGCAAATTCTTCATCGGTCATTGCGTCTATCGCTCCGCGCATATAGTTGGTGAATAAATCTGTTGATACATAATGTAACCGCTCGACATCAAACCCGCTCATCAATCGGTCAATATCCTCTTTGCGGACAAGCTCAAAAATATCCTCCGGTACCGAAAATGTATCAAATGTCTCAGGGTTAATTTTCCCGCGCTTTATATAGTCCGCAATATCAAAAATTTTGCGCTGAAATCCGCTTAAAATAATAGAACCGTCGCTGATGGCATAGGCCGAAAAGATGACGCCGCCGGGTTTTGTTACCCGCAACGCCTCCGAGATCGCTTTTTGCTTATCATCACAAGTGTAAAGGTGATACATCGGACCCAAAAGCAGAGTAACGTCGAAAGTATTATCAGAAAACGCCGATAAATCAAGCGCGTTACCTTGTGATATGCGTATTTTTTGTTCAGGCTTTAGTTTTGCTTTGAATATCTCAATATTGTGAGGTACAAGCTCCACAGCATCCACCTCATAACCCATATCCGCAATAGCCCGGCTGTATCGTCCTGTTGCCGCGCCTATTTCGATAACCTTCGCTCCGGGTGTTAAGTATTTATCAACAAACTGCATCGTTGTCAGAAATTCTACTTGCCCATGTTTAGATTCCAGCCGTCCCTCTTCGTCGTAATTACTGTAATAGTTACCAATCAGGCTGATTTCGCTTACTTGCTTTGATGGATTATCTTTCATATAAGGCAACCTCCGGGATTGTTTTCGTACGCGGTAATTATATCATGTTTACATGATATAATGTGTCATCTTTTTGTTTCCCGCAGGAAACTGGTGCCGCGTCAGCGGCGAGAAAAATGACTAAAATAAACGTATAATGATTGCGGAGCAATCATTATATCATAAAATTTTGTTTTATGCGGCGCCGCACGGCAACTATAGTAACCTCCTGCTCCCTGTTATCACATTGGTTTCAGATTATTATTAAGCCTGTCAACGATTTTTGCAAAATCCCGCTCCCGCGCTTCGTCAGTCTTGAACGAAAGGTATCTCATCGTATATGTTCGCTGAACTGACGGCGGCATATTGCAAAAGTTTTCGTATGCAGGCGATATGCCGATTAGTTTTCCCGCGAACGCCGCTATTTGTTCGTCGGCTATCGGATTGCCCTTTGGCGCGTCCCATGTGCCGTTTTTCTTTGCGGTTTCCACAGCATTTTCGCCAAGCTCGGTCATTATCCCTTTCGACCGTAACGCATCTACAAGTTTTTTATTCTTGTCAGACCAAACGCTTTTGGCACGGCGGCGTGCAAAGTATTTTCGGTATTTAGTTTCGTCAATGCTTTTCATTTGCCCGTCAATCCAACCGAAGCACAACGCTTCTTCCAAAGCCTCGACGGCTGATAAAGTCGAGGCTTTTGCTTTCCCGAATATAAGCCACACGCCCTCGCTTGTTTCGGCGTTTTCGATTAGCCATGCGCGGAAGTCAGCGCGTGTGGGGAATAATAATTCTGGTACATCTGTTTTCATGTTATGGCTTCCTCCCCATGTACAACTGATAAATGAAATCTATTTTCAATGTTTTCGTTTCGCTCTCGCCTTCAAAGCCGCCATTACCTTGCGGCAAACGCCACAAGCACTGCGACAATCGGTTATATCAACTGTTATCCCCTGTGTTTGGGCATATTGCAACAGCTCAATTACGCCGCCGTTTAATACGGCACTCCATGCGGGATTGCTGTATGGGTCATATCTGTCAACAATGTCAAGCACATCATCGGTGTATATATTCCCTATCGTTATCGAACATTCCTCAATATTTCCGTTCGGGCTTATGTTGATACAGTCTATTTCGTCCAACCTTGATGTATACGGAGCAGACCCGCATAAAACGGATAAATCAAGTTTCTCCGACGGCGCGAAGTATTCGGAAAGGTACTTCAAAGCGTTACCGGACGGGAAAATATTGTTACCGTCGCTTGCCCGAATACTCATATCCTCAAACAATTTTAATAACCGTCTTGTTTCTGTGTTGTATGGGTTTTCGTTTTCTTCATTCACAACCCATGCCGGATGCACCCGCAAGGATGGAACATTATGCCTCAACAGAGCCTTTGCAAACTGCATTACAGGTTCAAGCGGAATAAATTCTTGATGAAATACATCAACGGATAATAAGACATCATTCACACCTGACACACAGAGAGCCTTTGCCACATCATCTATCTTTTGATTGTCTTTCGAGAAAAACCCGTTTGTTATCAGCTGTCGTTTAGAAATACCGCAATCACGGGCGGCGGCGTGGATTTTACACACCGTATCGGCGAATAAAAGCGGTTCGCCACCAAAAGTCATAATCGAATCAATGGCAAATCTTTTTGCGAGTTTCTTTACGGCAATAACCGCCGCATCAGCATCTACACTGCCATTTTTATCCAACCGTTCGGCATTTGAACAATGCTTGCACCGACCGCTACAAGCATCGGTTATGACAAACTCTATTCGGTTGAGGTTCATGTATTGGCTCATTATTCAAGCTCTCATTTCATCTAACCCACTATAAAAACGCAGCCTTTCATGCCCGGCTTTGTTCATTGTGTTGTTCCATTTGTTGATTAACTTCAAAAGCTGTATCCTCATTTCGTCACTCATAATTTCAAGAGGTTCAACTGCATACTATACAGTTTTCGGGGCGAGGTTAGGCGGTATAGTATCTTGTGTTTTTTCCGTTTCCTTTTTTAATAAGAACACCGCTGTCGGTCAGTTTCTTCAATAACTGCCCGGCAGGGGTTTGTGATAACCCAAGCAAAGATTCCACACCTTTTCTGTCTATTGAGCCATTTTCGACCGCCAAGCTTCGTATCTGTTCTTCGGGTGTCATTACGGTGGGAGCGTTGGACTGCGCCGCTTTTTCGCTGTTGATATTCGGCAATACCACCTTGAACACGTTGGGCGTAACTTCAATGATAGGTTCTTTCCCGCTTCCGACGTAGGCTTCTGTAATCTTTTGCATACCCGTACCGTAGGCTTCAATCAAATGCAAGCGATAAAAAACGGCGGCAAGGTTCTGATTTCGGCAAATAGAAAACCCGCTCATAATATCAGCCACTTCAATTCCACGAAGCAGCCCGCCGACGGATATAAACTCGATACGGTCAGTAAACAGCTTTATCAAAATGCTTCCACTCATAGAATATTCGCGGTGAACCAACGCATTCAAAAGTGCTTCACGAACGGCATCCTCCGGGAAGCCACGGGTATCAATCCTTAACAGCTTGTTGAAAGTGGCTTTGATGGGGTTGTGCATATCAATAAATGCGTGAGCATCGTCGAGTTGCTTAAACAATGAACCGCTAAATTCGCGCCTGTCCTTAAAAACTTTCATAGTTTCGTCCTGAAAAACCGCAGTCTTTACGGTATGAGTGCATTGGTCGGACAAAAGCAAACCAAGGTTGGTATACATATTTTCCTTGCCCGTCAGTTTCAATGTCATCATCTGCGCCGCACCAAAATCTATGTTGCGTTCCTTAAATACTGCGGAGGCGGCTTTGAAAGTCAAATCTTGATTGATAGAGCGTACTTCTTCAAAGCTGTCGCCGTCCGTTTCCTTAATCATGCGGCGAATAGCGGTGTCGGTCGCGGGGACAGATGCCGTTCCATGTCGTACAAACACCCCTTCGGGTCGTAAGCCTTTTCCGGCAAGGTAGTATGGGCGATCAGAACCGCGGCTGACTGTAACGGAAACAATTCGCTTGCCGTCCGCTTCTTCCTCTGCGCTTTGTGCGAACATCGTTACATCGGGTTTGATAGAATCGCGAATCATATTATTCACTTTCAATAATACTTCATCGGCTTTATCAACGCCGAGAACATCGCCGCTATCCTCCACGCCGATATACAGCTTACCTCCGTCCGAGTTGGCAAACGCAACAATGGTCTTTTTAATATCATCAACGACCATTCTTTTAAGCTCTACGGTTTCGCTTTCTTTGAACTTCATAACCACACAAGCCTCCTGATTCCCACCTTGTTCTAACTCTATCTAACTTATTATAACTCATTCTAACTTATTCTAACTCGAAAGTCAAGCAGAAAGTTAGAAAAAGTTAGAAAAATAAACTTCGGAAAACCTTGTCGCAAGCAGTCAGACCCGTCATCTAAGCGTATTGATGTCGTCGCGCCTTGTCCGACTACTTCTAAATCAAGCGGAAATCTACGCCTCGAATAGTTAGCGTTTTCTGCACATCATGTCAGCAATATCCCCAGTTCCATGCGAACTTCCTTGCGCTCCAAATCGTTGTTTTGATATTCACAGGCATTGAAGCCTATCAGCGAAAGTCCGTATGCTAAATAAAATCCAATAGCGCCCTCATTGCGGGATTGTGTTTCGAGCATTATCGCGCGGCGTTTCTCGTCCTTTGCCCGTTTTACGGCAATATCCATCAAGGCTGTCGCTATACCTTGTCGGCGGTAGGCGTCGTCAATCCAAAGCTCGGTTACGCGAAGGCGATTGCTCCATTCCTCAACTGCCGTTTCGACGGCGGCAATCAACCGTCCGTCTTTTACAATCCCCCATGCTTTTATGTTGTCCCACCACGGTTCAAACAGTTTATCGCAATCTTTTTCCGACTTGTACTCAAACGGCGCGTCAAAAGGCTTTTTGACAAACGACACGTTGAAATTATTGTCGGAGCGGGCAATTTCCACTTCGTAGTAATTATGCGAAATATAGTGAAACGGCAACACATAACCCTGCCATTTTTCACGTTCAAGCGGAATAATTTGGTCTATGTCTGCATATACCGCAGGGCGGCAAACAATATTGGGGTTGTAGTAATTAACGCTTGGATTAATTTCTTGTGTTTCTTTCATTATATTACACCTTTCAGCAAATCAAACAAGAACTCATGGCGTTCGACAAATTCGCCACGCTCTCTCATTTTGGCGGTTTGATTTTATACGGCACGCCGTCTACGTACTGGATATAGAAGTCTTTGAGATACCATGTCGGTATGGGATTTTGCATATTGTCATACCAACGCAGAACATCCTGCGCTTGCTTCAGCACTTACAAAACGCCCGCCGCCGAGAATGTCTGTCATGTGTTTTCCCCCCGCTAATACTTCACAATGAAATGCTATATGTACTGTATTCATTGTGCCACCTTTTGTCAAGCGGGATTTTTTGGTAACAAGTTTTCTGCGAGATTTTCTTTTATCATTAAACTCTCGCTTTACAAATCAACGATTCTACGGCATAATGTATTATACGAAGTGGTCAAAAATGAGGTACTCCAAAATGCGTGTTGATACCCGCAGTAACTACACATCAAACCGTGAATGGTTTCGCAGTGCGCTCGGCGGCAAGGACGTTGTGCTTTGTCATACCTCTGCGCTTGAGTGCTTGGGGCAGTTCCCCGGTTACGTCAACGAAAACCAAATAGACATTTATACGACTATCCGTCAGCCTTACGAAAATGTTAATCAATATATCGTTGACAGCTACGACGAATTGGATATTGTCAGAGTCGGCGATTTGCGTTGCACCTCGCTCAACCAGACTGTAAATGACATGCTCCGCGATTACGATATGATTGACGAGCAATCGCTGGTTCAAGCACTTGCCAGATTTTACTATCGTAACGGCAGGAGCTTCGACAGGTTGCAAATTGCGCCACAGTACACGGAGCGTTTCAACTCTATTAGGGATTGGGCAATAGAATTTTACTACCATGATTAAATTAACAGAACAAGAAAAGAGAATGTATAAAGTGATGGGCGCGATTGCAAACAGCGATGTTCCCGTCATCTATAAAGGTGCTTTAGTTACCAAGTTAATTTTACAAGAAAACCAATTTGATGACTTTATGCGCGAGACACGTGACATAGATGCAAGCTGGGTTGGCGAGACCCCTCCACCGATGGAACTGTTGAGTGAAATGCTTAATCGAGCTTTGACGTACTTAAAACTAAAAGCTGTTGCTGTGCGTGAACACGGCGATAAGATGTCAGCTTCTTATGACATTATTGATTTATCAAACAACGAGTTATCTATGTCTATTGACATTGATATGCGAGCCGCTGTTGACAGTCGAACGTATCAGTTCGGCAATGTGACGTTTCAGGGGGTTACGCCGCGCTAAAGATTTGATTGACATATACGCACTAACGCATTGTATAACTGTGGAAACCGAAAACATCCGCCGCATTTGGAAACGTGAAAACCGCATAATCGGAGATTTTAACGCTTTCGTAAACCGCAAAGACGAGCTTTGCCACTCATACGAAAAGCTACGTAGAGTAAGCGCGAAGCCTGAATTTTACGCACTTTACAATTACTTGACGAGTTTCTTAACCCCGTTTATAGATTCACAAATAAGCCCTCTTGTTTGGAATAAGGGCAAAAATGCTTGGGCTTCCGAAGACTCCGAAGAAAAGTGCCAATAAAAATGAGCAAACAGATAAATCGTCTTGTAAGAAGATACTCTCTTACATAATTTTGTGATATACTTCTTAAAACTGAGATAAATTTTTCAGCCTATATTGAGCAAACTCGATTGTTTGTGATATTTGCGATATAAGAACCGTTGATTGAAGCGAGGAGAACAGCAACGTGAATATTGAAATGGTAACCAACGTAATGATACAAAACCCCGACACAAAAGAGGTTGTTGTTCAAAACCGCAAGCGAAAATATCCGGGATGGTGCTTCCCCGGCGGTCACGTTGAGTGCGGTGAAAGCATATATGACTGCGCGGTGCGGGAGATTAAAGAAGAAACAGGGCTTGATATATCAAACCTTAAACTCTGCGGAGTTCTTCATTGGATTAACCGCGAAGACGACGGGCGATATGTTTGCTTTATGTACAAAACGACAGAATACAGCGGTGAGTTAATCGCCAATAACGATGAGGGCGAATATTTTTGGCTTGGCATTGACAAATTGTTAGCTACACCCAAAGAGAGGCTTTCTTGCGAGCATTACGCGCTTTCGCCGTTGTACCACGAGTACGGCAAATATAGCGAGGTGCTTATATATTGGAGCGGCGACGAATCAACATGGGAAGTCGTTAACAAATAGGGAGAAAACTGAATAACGCCGATATTGGCAATAATTTTTATTTTGGAGGAACAGCAAATGAGTGAATATGAAGAAGGATTAAAGCTACTTGATGAAAAGTTCGGCAATTGGAAAGACAATGCTATCTCGCTTGCGACTGTCGCTCGTGAGCCAAATGCTGAGGGAAGCCCCCGCCCTGTCGTCCGCACTGTGGATGCCTACTATGAAAACGGCGCGTTCTATGTTACAACTCACGGACAATCAAACAAAATGCGGCAAATCGCTCAAAACGCAGAGGTTTCGATTGCGACTTGCCCTGAAATGTTCACCGCAAGCGGAATCGGTGAAAATCTCGGTTGGGTATTAGACCCAAAAAACGCCGAGCTGAGGACTAAGCTCCGAAAAACTTTTGCGCAGTGGTATGACATGGCAAATAATGAAAAAGACGAAAATTGCTGTATTTTAGCAATTCGCCTCACAAAAGGAACATTAAATATTAACCATTGGGAAAAGTTATACCATATGGATTTTGTAAATAAGACCATAATGGAAAACGGCGGGGTCTTCTAATGTAAAACGGCGGGATTTTCTAAGCTGTGCAAAAAAATAGCGGGACTTTTTGGGAAACATGAGTATAATAATAATAGATGTACCGCAAGGTATGAAAATACTCGCCGCGCACCGGAGAGGGGTATAAGAAAAGGGTCGAAGAGGTAGGTGTTATATGCGTATTGTTAGTGCTTCGGTGAATAAACAACAGGTATTGGTGAAAAGTGATGGCGAAAACAAAATGATTCGGTTATCGGACATTTTGTATATCGAAAGCAGTAACAATTCAGTCATTCTCTATACTCTGAGTGGCAAAATAGAATGTCGTCAAAAGATAAGCTATCTGGAAGAAATGCTAGGTTCTACATTCTACCGTGTTCATCGCTGCTATATAATCAATATGAAATATGTCACGAGTTATACATCTTCCGTTGTCGAGTTGGAAAATAAGATTAGAATTCCCCTTTCACGCAGGCGATATTCTCATTTTGCTTGTATGCTCACAACCGCAAGAGGAAACCGGTAGCTCGATAGCCGTTGACACTAAAAAATTATCCATTCGCACCAAAAACACAACCGTTCGCACCAAAAACATAAAGATTTAAGTTATTTTAGCGAAAACTTAATATGAGGACTTTTTTAGCCTTACGTCTAAAGGATTTGGCGTAGAATAATTACAAGGAGGAATGAATCATGTCGCTTAGTATCAATAACACGGCAAATCAAAATGCGAGGTATTGGCAGCTTGCAATAGGCAGCGTTAAGAGTGCGGCAGATGCCGGGAGATTTGATAATATCGATTTTTCAAAAGCCTTAGCATCAAAAAATCCACCCGGGTCTGGCGGGATGACATTGCAGCAGGAATCGTACATTATCGCCAATTACGCCGGCAGAGATTTTCAATTGTATGACCCGGAAAACGTCAAATACCTTGATGACCCTACAGTACGAGTTACAGAAACCGGGTATCTCGTGAGACAGTCTGAGACGAGAGGCGGCACTGAGACCGGGTCTTTGAATTTTACTATTCAGATTTTGGGAAAGGCTGTAGATGCTCCTGAATATCTTAAGAGCGTAGACACGCTGGTCTAATTCGCGATACAAAGACAGAATTCCCGGCATACATAGACCTTTCTGCTTTAATAATTGATTAATCATAAACACGCTGTTGTATACCCTATGCAGATATGGTATATTTGGTACATGATATGTCATGTACCAAACCAAAACTTATACAATGAAATGTGAGGTGATTATCCATGTATACCGTATTAAATAACGCAGAAATGCTGACAAGAGAAGAAATCAAAGAACTATATGACGGCAAATGGATTTACTTGACTAATTGCGAGTTTACGCCGGGAAGCAAGTTAATTCGTGGCATTCCGAGAGTGGTGGCAGATAAACAAGCAGAGGGCGTTAACGATGGAATATATGATGTTTACAGAGATAGCGAGCGTTTTGGTGAAACTTATGGTCATAATCTTTTAGACTTCGATTATCTGCTAAAAAGTATAACTTTTTTGCCGAAAGGTGGAAGCAATGAAGCCGATAGCGTACGCGTATAGCCCTTGGAATTATGCTGAATTTACACGAGAAAAAGGACATATGTTGGTAGACATACACGTGTTTTCGCATGAAGGCACTGTTACGAAGATGCCGTTTATTGTAGATTCCGGTGCTTATATTACTGTTCTGACTCGGTTAAACGCCCAACTAATTGGATTGCCGTTAACCGGCGAGTATACCGTGAATTTGACCGGCTTTAACAAGGAACGCGGGTCTGATAAGGCTGAGATTGTGGTTGTGCCAAAGATTGCAATCGGAAAGCATACTGTGGAAAATGTGCAAATACTTGTGCCGCTTGAGGACATCGAAATCGCAGAGGTGTTGGGTGAGAATGTGCTTGAATACTTCAACTATACCGTAGACCATGATACCGACCGCGTATACTTCGCAAAGAACCCAAACCCTAAGCCATACCGCAACTCAGCAAAAGGTATTGACCTTTCGTGCGGGCGGGTGCTTGCACAGGAATAGCTCAATATATAGTATGGAGGAAATAAATGCTATGAGCAATAAAAGCGATAAAGCGGAGTTGCAAAAGGTCAGCGAAGAAATCATGCGTTTTATGAGGGGTAAGTATAAACTTGATGAAATACCGGGCAAATACTATGATATTGATTGCTTGAAATTCCGTCAAGGCAGGAAAACAATCTTATCAATCAACATACACGACGAACACTACGATTTTCAAATTATCTACGGTAAAGCTGAAAGAGAAAAATTCGAGGCTCGTCTTGACGAGTTTCCAAAATCAATACAAGACCTCTATAACAATTCCCGTGCGTTACATGACGGATTGTGGATGTTGATTCGGGTAGATAATCTGGAAATGTTGGAAGCTGTAAAGCATATGATTTTGATTAAGAAAAACCCGAACCGTAAGCCTTTCTCTAAAACTCATATCCATATTGCTAATTGCGGACATCGTTGTGATTTATGTATCCATTATAAAGGTAAAACCTCTTTCACAGCCGAGGAAAAAGAGTGGAGATTGGCTTGCCATAAGGCGGTTTACGGCGATATTTCTTGGGAGGAAAATTGCGACGGTTGCCATTTCCCCGACTGTACTGTTGAAAGCGCGGATTGCAGAAAGGCGAAAGGTATTGAAAAATGTTGGGCTTGCGATAATTATTCTACTTGTTTGAAAACAGCAGGTTGGCCGCCTGAAATTCACACACGTACAATCACCGCCGACCAAGTAACATGGGCGATATTGCCTTATGTGAAAGGACAATACGGGAACTAAGCTCAGTTGCATGTAAAAGAACGTGAACACTGCCGAAGAACACCCGCAACCAAATGCTACGCAAAACAAATAGAAAGCATGGCGCATTTTCAATAAAATTACGCTAAAAGTTATGGCGTATTTTCAATAGAAAAATAATGCGGAGCGGTGTATTTCAAGGCTTTACGGGGAAAAGACGGCGATAATTTTGGATGGCGTATATTGGCTGAAGAATAGCGTGTAATAAGTAGTTATGCGACATATGCCCTACTGCGGTGGAGTATTGAGAGTGGTTATAAATTATATCATTAACGCCGCAGATGTTTTCGTGGAGGTGCAGACGAATAAAAATAAAAAGAGTATTATATAATCGAGAAAGCGATTGTTTACAGCCACTGCTATCTCTCATTGAAAAGCAGAGAAAAAGAACGCTTGTATTGTGGGCTCTAGAATATGCTGAGGAGTTGGTAGATAAATTTGAATCTAAATATCCTACTGAACACAGACCACGCGAAGCCGTAAAAGCGTGTAGAGCCTGGGCACGTGGTGAAGTGAAAATGCCTTTTGCGAAAAAAGCCATTCATGCCGTACACAATGCCGCAACCGAAATAGCTGATGATATTGTTTTTTGCTCTATTGCTCGTGCTATCGGTCAAGTAATTGCAACAGTTCATGTTGAAACTCATGCTATTGGTGGACCGATTTATGCGTTGACAGCATTATCATACGAACACGGCAAAGATAACGCACAAACGGTCGTTGCAGAAGAATGTGACAGACTATATAAACGATTACGGTATTGGGAAGAAAATGCCGATGCCGTTCTAATGCCTTGGGCGCAATTTCTGTTAAAAGAAGATGCCCCAAATAAAGAAAAGCTATTGAGAGATAAGAAAGAGCAGAGTGCAAGCACAGTATAAGAGTATTACCTACATCCGGGCATACGGCACATAACAGGCGGTTTAGCGAAATGGCGGTCGGAGTGGAAACCTAAAGCCTTCTGCACCCTTGACCGCTTATGGTATTCTAAGGTGCGGCGCGCCCCATCCGCCACTTCGCCAACCCGCCCCCCGTTATCTGCCATATGCCCTAGCGCGGTGGTATACTGAGTAAAACGTCTTCTGGTATTTTTGCGATGAAAGAATTTAGTATTTTGGATAGGAGAGAGTATGGATATTGAACTAAAGAAGCTGTCGGTTACTGATGGAATAGATATTTATAATATGCTTCAAGAAATACCAAAGGATGAGAATGGGCTTGTAAATGGTTGCAACGGTCTTTCTTATGACGAGTATAAAGAGTGGCTAATTCACAGCGATAATATGGCAAACGGAATAGGGTTAGAAGATTGGATGGTTCCGCAAAATACATATTGGTTATATATAGGTGGAAAACCTGTAGGTATGGGGAAACTCCGCCACCGACTGACAGAAAAGTTAAAAGAAGAAGGTGGACATATTGGTTATGCAATTGCTCCTTCGTATCGAAGCCGCGGTTATGGCAAACTTCTTTTAAAATCACTAATTTATGAAGCTAAGAAAATGGACATAGACCGTCTTTTAATTACAATCCAAAACTTTAACACAGCTTCTGTGCAGGTGGCTCTAAGTAATGGAGGAATAATTGAAAGAGTAAATGATACACGGACTTATATTGAGATTGTTACTAATGCTCGATAAGAATACCATCTATATCCGGGCAAACGGCAGATAACAAGCGGCTTAGCGAAATTGTGCCCTAAATTGTTTGAAAATAATAAAAAATATACTTGATACAATAGCATAAATTTTGATAGAATCATTAAGGGGGAACATAAATGAAAAAGGGTAAAATTGTGTATTTAAATGGTGTTACAAGTACGGGTAAAACATCAATTGCAAGGAGAATTCAAGATACAGCGGATGAATTTTTCTATTTAATAGGAAGTGACATTTTAATGGATATGGTTGGTGAAAAACATAGACTAAATAATTATAGTAAATATGAGTTCGAGATGTTTATTGATATGTACCATTTTGCAAAATTATTATCTGATATGGGAAAAAACGTAATTATTGACTGCCTTTTATTTGAAACTTCCGAATTACCTAATCACTATCAGAAGATGATAAATATCATTGATAATAATCCTCTGTTAACTGTAAATGTCGTTTGTCCTTTGGAAATATGTAGGCAACGTAATTTGAAACGTGGTGACAGAGGTGAATTTCAATCTCACGAACAGGATAAAATAATCGATAAAACGGTTACACTGGATTTTATTGTTTATTCTGACAAAAATACACCAGAGGAATGTGCAGAAATGATTTTAAATAAGGTATTTGAAACGTTTAAATAAATTGATTAAGTAAATTAAAAGTACGGGCACAACTTCGTATACAACCAGAACGTTATGCGAAATTTGGCTTACACTGGCAGAAACGCCAAGAGGATTATTAGCAAGAGTGATAGCCTTAGTAAAAGGAGATTTATAATATGAGATATGCAGTAATTTCGGATATACATGGCAACTTACCTGCTTTAGAAGCTGTTATTCATGACGCAAGAAAAAACCATGTTAATCAATTTATTCTTTTAGGGGATTATTGTGTGGGATTGGGATACCCAAATGAAGTTGTTGGTCGTATCCGTTCAATGGAATCTTGTTTTACTGTTAGCGGAAATGAAGAAGAAGCTCTTACACCTTTATCTTCAATTGGGCGAGAAAAATGGCCGGTGGGACAGTTTGGAGTAATATCATGGATGTATCAGACATTATTTGATTCGAATCGGAGCTATTTATTTAGTCTTCCCCAAGAAATAATAATAAAAAAAGATAATTTCCCTCCTGTATTTATTTTTCACAAACCTCAACGGTATTTTCTTGATACAAGTCCTTGTTTTTTAAATCCGCAGTATTTTGTTAGAGGCATGGATGAAAAAAAGTTTGATTGTTTATCATATGGGACACATTCAGAGAATATATTATGTAATGATATAGAGTTGCATAAACTTATTTCATTTATGGAATCGGGAGTTTATGTTTTTGGACATACTCATATCCCTTTATGCTGGGAATACGAAGGGAAACTGCTTTTAAATCCCGGCTCTTGTGGTTTACCGCTTGATTTTAATTGCAATGCGTCATATGGTATATTAGAAATTACTGAAAACTCTTATAAAGCGACATTAAGAAGAGTTGCCTATGATGTAAATGAAACATTGAATTATACGCGAAAATCTGATTATTCAAAGAAAAATAAGGTATGGTCCGGCATCATCACAAAAGAACTGGAAACAGCTAGGGCACAGGCAGATCCATTCTTAGAATTCGCAGAGCGGTATGCAACTGATATTCAAGATAATACACGTCCTTTTAAAAAGGAAACTTGGTGTTCTGCCTATGAAGCATGGTGTGATAAGAAAAACGATTAAATATATAAAAACAGAAATCCGCCAAACTTCACATAACAAGCAGCTTAGCGAAATGTCGGTCGGGGTGGAAACCTAAAGTCTTCTGCTCTCCTTGACCGTTTGTGAAAACTCAAGTTAACACGCGCTCACTCCGCCACTTCACCATGCCGCTTCGGCGGCGCAAGCGCCACCTTAGCGCCACAGCGTCTACCCGCCGCCCGTTAGGCGACATTCACCCTACTGCGGTGCGTATTTTTTGGCAATCAATTGAAATTACCCTAGTCCTTTGTAGAAGAGGAAACACTTTGTTCAAACCGTGGAGGTCGAATTATGAAATTTTGCGTTCTTATGGGTAGTCCGAGGCTAAATGGTAACACTGCGGAATTGCTAAAACCGCTGATTGGCGAACTTTTGAATCGTGATTGCAAAGTTGAGTATATTGCTTTAGCAGATAAGAACATCCTCCCATGCAAAGGGTGTTATGCTTGTCAGGACGTTGATGGATATTATGGTTGTGTGCAGAATGATGATGTCACCCATATTATGAATGTAATAATAGATAGTGACTGTGTTGTTTTTGCAACACCTATTTACACATGGTACTGTACTGCGCCAATGAAAGCGCTTCTAGACCGACATTACGGCTTAAACAAGTTTTATGGAAAAGCGAAAGGCTCTTTATGGCAAGGAAAGAGCGTCGCAATCGTGGCCACTCACGGATATGACGCTGAATATGGAGCGGAGCCATTTGAAACAGGCATTAAGCGTCTATGTGAACACTCTAACCTGAAATATTTAGGTATGTATTCTGTGAGAGATGAAGATAATTTAGCTTCGTTCCAAACCGAAAACTCTGTAAGTGGTGCTAAAGGTTTTGCGGTACAGCTTCTGAACAAATTAGCAGAACGTTAGTATGAAATTATACTTGTCCGGGCAAACGTCGTATACCCGCCCCCCGTTAGGCGAAATAAAATCCAAATATGCTCAAAAATAATAAAAAATTTATGAAGGTACTTGATTAAAACAAAGTATTGGAATACAGTAATAAGAGGTGGGAATATGGAATTTGAAACAAATAGATTAATTCTAAGGAATTGGCAAGAAAATGATATAGAAGATTTACTCGAGGGACTGAATAATTATAATGTGTCAAAATGGCTTGCAATGGTAAAATTTCCATATTTGAGAGAAGACGCTGAGTATTGGATAAAATAATGGAATTAAATAAAATAAAGATTTGACAACGTAATACTGTTTTGATTTTATTATAAACAAGGAGATTTAGATGGATTTTTATGATGTTGTAAAATCAAGAAAAACAATAAGAGATTTTTCTGATAAAAAAGTGGATAAAAAAACTATAGAACGGATTTTATCTGCGGGGTTAAAAGCTCCTACGAATGACCATTTACGAAATTGGGAGTTTGTGGTAATTACAGAAAGAGAAATGATTGAGAAACTTATAAAACCAATCCCTAAGACGATTTCCGAAAAAAGAGTTGATTTTATAATAAATTCATGGAAGGTAAATGCTCCTTTGCAGAAGGAAACATATAAAGATGCAATACCAAAACAATTTAGTATGCTTATTCAATCCGGTTGTTTAATATTACCGTTTTTAAAACAAACAGAGCCGTTATTAAAACCAAAAAATTTAAGTGCATTAAATAGTTTTGCTTCTATTTGGTGTTGTATAGAAAATATTTTACTTGCGGCAACTGCTGAAAAATTAGGTTGTGCACTTAGAATACCATTTGAAAAAGAAACTCAACACATATTGGAAACAATAAATCACCCGAAAAATTATTTCATGCCGTGTTATTTGGCTATTGGTTATCCTTTAACCAAGGTGAAAAGCCCTGAGCAAATAAAACATAAAATAAAGGATAAAATTCATTATAATAAATGGTAAAAAACGCCAACCCGGCACATAATAAACGGTATGTGACATTGACTCTACTGCGGTGTGGTTTTGTTGACATATCCTTGAAAAAAGCCTATACTGAGGTGAATGATGCAATACAGTCAGTTTATGATACGCACATGGTTTCATTGTAATATTGGTGCTTTTCAGTTTTTTGCAGTGCTATTCTTTTAATTGCATATTGTATGCCGAGTGCTTTTGTTTGATAGTTTAGTATTTAGCGATAAATGCAATATTTAGGGAGGTGGTAGATTTGCCGATTATTTCACATTTTTATGGGATTGTTGTTCGTATGTATTTTAACGATGACGAACAACACCACATACCGCATTTGAGCCGCAAAATATGGCGAATATGAAGCATCTTTTGATTTAGATGGAAATCCTTTATCCGGTAAATTCCCCATAAAGCAAACAAAATACATTGTTGCTCGGGCTGACATTCATAGAGATGAATTGTCGGCACTCTGGGACATTATGCAGACAGATGACCAATTTTTTAAGATAAAGGGGTTGGAGTAGTTATGAAAAGCTATCCCAAGCTGATAGAAGCAACTGCATGGAAAGATTACAATCTTTTGCTGTTATTTTCTAACGGTGAAAAGAAGGTTTTCGACTTTGCCCCAAACTTGAGTCATCCGTTCTATAGTGTGTTGAAAGATAATGCTTTATTTTGCAAAGTTATGGTGACCGGAGGGGAAATCGAATGGGCGACAGGGCAGGATTACTGCCCGCATACGCTATATGATAAAGGCTTAGACGTTATCGAGTAAGCATTAGTTAATAGTAAGTGGATTTAGTCCGATTAAACGGCACAATGCAAACGGTTTGGCGCACGTTACTCTACTGCGGCGCAAGTTTTGCGGTTCAAATTTATTGACAGTTCTTTGAAAAGTGCTTAGAATTGTACAAAGCGGAATGTCTGTAATATGGAGAGGAAAACTGCTGTTGGATAAAAGAGAAGTTAGGGAAATAGCCACAAAATACACAGATAAGGTGCGGCAACTCTATAATCCAAAGCAAATAATTATCTTTGGCTCCTATGTCAATGGCAACCCGCATAATGACAGTGATATAGACATCGCTATTGTTTTTGATAGCGTGGTGAGAAATCGATGCAATCATTTTGTAAAAAGGGGGTGTTTTGAGTGGTCGAAAATTATATGGAAATACTGTATGACAATGAAAGATTGGAAACAGAACGGCTTATTCTAAGAAAGGCCAGAAAAGATGATGCTCCGGATATGCTTGAATATGCCGCTGATGAGGATACAGTTAGGTATTTAGATTGGGCAGGTGCTAAGACGGTTGATGAAGTTGTGACAGGGATAATATACTTTCATTGGTCGAAACCCGGCGTTTGGGCGATAGAACTGAAAGAAACGAAAAAATGTATTGGAGCGATTGATATTAGGATAGAGCCTGAACATGATAAAACCGGTTTTGGGTATGTTTTGAATCGCGAATATTGGAACAAAGGTTATATGACTGAAGTTTTATCAGCCATAATGAGGCTATGCTTTGAAAATCTTGACTTGAACCGCGTTGAGGCGTTTCATTACATTGGCAATGAAGCATCGGGCAAAGTAATGCAAAAGTGTGGGATGACCTTTGAGGGAGTTAGCGTACAAGGAGTAAAAATCAAAGGTGTTTTCCGTGATGTTGCCCGTTATGGAATCATTAAAGAGCATTGGCTGTCTTTACGCAATTAAGGGCATTTTTAACATCAGGGTATGCGACATCTACCCCACTGCGGTGTGAAGTTATTGACAAATCTTGAAAAATACCTTAATCTAAAATAAAACAGCTTCGTTTTAGAATGTTGAGGAGGTTTTAGTAATGCCAACACTGAGCGTTTTCTATGGAATTATAATTACCATGTATCGCGAAATTGGAGGCAAGCACCATATTCCACATTTTCATGCAGAATACCAAGGGCAAGAAGTTGCAATTAGTTTTGAAGGTGAGATACTGGAGGGGAGCATTCCTCTAAAGAAACTAAAGCTGGTAACCGCATGGGCAGAAATACATAAAGAAGATCTTGAAGCAAATTGGAAGTTATTAAGCGAAGGTCGGGAATACTTTAGAATCGATCCGTTGAGATAGGAGGTACTGCCATGCTACAACCAAGAGCGATTGACGTTACTCCGCTGGCTGATTACAAAGTGATAGTTACCTTTGACACGGGGGAGGCTAGAATTTTTGATGTAATGCCATATATCAGTGGAGATTGGTTTGGGAAACTAAGGAATATCGAGGTTTTCAATACAGTGCGTATTGCCGGTAACACAATCGAATGGGCGGGAGGTCAAGACATTGCCCCGCACGAGCTTTACGATTATTCTGTACCTACTCAAGCGGCAATTCGTTAAGTATTATTCACATCACCCTTGGTGGTCTGCAACTTTTAAAGGCAATCCCTTATCTCGGAATGGCGTTACTTCCTTTTGATAATTTGCTAATAAAATGGTAGAGTGCGGAGAGAGATGCCGTCCGTGACATACATCGCATAACAAGCGGTTATGCGAAATTAGCCCCACTGTGGCGGAATAATTTGGAGGAGACTTGCTGTGCTGTTTAGGTCAAAATATGATTGGTGGATTCTTCTCATCTTTGCAGGTTTTACACTTGGAAATATCTGGGCTATCGTATCTATATTCACGGGGGGCGGACTTGGAGCTTGGGTGGTAGCTATTGTTTTTACGCCGTTAACAGTATTTCTCTTTATCCCAATTTGGCTAAGGACATATTATCAATTTGACGAAGACGGATTGCGCATAAAATGCGGGCTTGGCAAAGGTATAAAAATACCCTACACCGCAATCATAAGTGCCAGCAAAACAAGAAATCCAATATCGTCACCCGCTCCATCGCTCGACCGTATTGAGATTAAGTTCAAGAAAGGTAGCTTTAGCGATACCGTTATTATTTCTCCAAAAGATTGGCAAGGCTTTTTTGAAGAGTTAAAAACGAAAAATGAGAACATAGAGATAACCGCTGATGTTAAGCCTATGTCGAAATGTGTTAAATTGGTGATTATTCTATTGGCCGGAATACCGCTCCTTGTGATTGGGATTATGATTGCATACGGAGAGATGGAGCCTGCCGTTAATGTTAGCGATGACGGTATACGAATACAAGCCATGTACGGCTTGAACATTGGATTTGACAGTATTGATTCAATAGAGCTTATCGAGCAAAGCATGAGAGATATGCGTGACGGTGACTCAGGGCACAGGGCAAATGGATATGGCGGTTTCGGCGGCACATTGAAGGGGCATTTTCAATCGAGTCGTTATGATTCTCATGTGCTTTTTGTCCGAACAAATTCCTCTCCAACAATAAGGATTGAGCGTAGTCGCGGCGGAGATATTTTTATAAGTTTTCGTAATGGCGAGACAACAAGAGCGGTATTTAGTGAAATGATAGAAGCGTTTTCCCCGAAGTGACTATTTGATTGCCCTATCGGATAAACTTAACATATCCATAGAAATAGTTCGAGTCTCAGCGCACCTCGTTTGCCACTTCACCAAGCCGCCGGACGTTATGTCCCATAACCCTATTGCGAGGGTATTTTTAGAACTATTTTTTTACATTATACAAGAAATACTATCAGGAGGATTTATGTAGATGATTGTTGATGCGCACCTTCATTTACCTTGTTGCGAAGATACGCTACTGACCCTTAATGATAAGAAGGGACGACTTTTACGCGACCTTGTCATATCAGGGGTAGATGGAGCTATCGTTATAGCAGATTCCGAACTGTCCAGCGCTATCGGAACGCCGAAAGAATGCGTCGAGCTGTTTTCTGACACAGGGAATATTTTTGTCATGGGCGGTATTAGCCCAATAATAGATTTTGAAGCCCGCATGGTACAGATAGACAGTTACCTTGAAAGAGGGTTGATGGTTGCCTGTAAGCTGTATCCCGGACATGAATCTTTCTATATGGACGATTCAAGATTGGATGAAGTATACAAACTATGCAAAAAACATGATGTGCCTTTAGCTGTACATACAGGTTGGGACAACGCACAGTACAATCATCCAAAGTATTTTGCAAAAATAGCAGAAGAACACTCTGCTTTGCGTATTATAATTTGTCATCTTTGGTGGCCGGATATTGACTTATGTTATCGTTTGACATCGGAATATCCAAATATCTTCTATGACATTTCGAGCTTGGCATATGAAGCAAATCATCTTGAGAAAACGCGAAGCTCGTTAAACCATATTGCAGAAAAAGATGCTCATAGAATTATTTTCGGTTCCGACTATGGAATGTGTAGCATAAAATCCCATATTGACCTAGTTAATTCGTTAGATATTGATGACTTCAATAAACACTTAATTTTATGCGATAATGCGGTAAAACTCTTTAATCTCAAATTTTGTGCGATAGAATAAGGAAATAGACCAAAAACAGTCGTGTAGGATTGTCAAACATATTGGACAGTGAGGTATTCAAGAGGTGAATACCAAAGAAGAGGTCTCATCGGTATATTGTTAGAACGTTTCATGTGAACAAGGAGTTGCTTTCTAAAGTCATCAAAAGAGAAAAATGTGTGTGAAGCATAGAATCTCTTATTATCCTCACGATGGCTGCGCTCAACTTTTCCGTTGTGTCTGGGAGTATACGGCCGAATAAGTTTGTGTTTCACAGAAACGCGGTTTGCGGTACGCTCAAAGAGGGTTAATGAATCTTTAGCTTGATTGTGCAAGCGGTTGGTGAACTCAAAGCCGTTATCTGTCTGAACACACTCTACACGAAATCCATGTTTTTGAAAGAATGCCAGTGCGTTAATAAGAAATGTAGCTGATGAATAAGTGCTTGCTTCTTCAAACGCTTCAAGATACCGCAATCGGGAGTATTCATCAATAGCCGTATACTGATAGAGCTTCTGTCCGTGAAGGGCAGTTGTCAGACAAGCCTTGGGGACATGTTTCACGTCTATCTGAACTCTTTGCCCCGGATACTGCATTTGCTCATACGGTTTTGGAACATACGGTTTCTTTGGCTTTCTTTCAGGAAACATCCCCATTTTCCTCATAACTCTAAACAAGCTTTCAGGGCGACGTGTATAATTTCGTTTCCGTAATCTATGCCAAAGCTCAATCATTCCCAATTCAGGATTACGCCGCCGCATATCCTTAATCAACTTCAACTCTTCGTCAGTATGTTGATTAGGGTGACTGTTAGGTCGCCGTGACCGGCACTCCAGAGATTCAATGCTGCCATCATAGCGCGACAGCCAGAAATATATATACGACCTGCTCTTATTGTACTTTCGCGATGCTTTTGACACTCCATGTCTTTGAGAATACTTCATGAGGGATTGCCTGTATTTCATATCTTGTGTTACACTGTTCATGAGAGAGGGGTACTTCCTTTCGGTCAGTTTTGTGTGGTAACTAAACTATAAGCTATGAAGACCTCTCTTTCACTATTTTTTTTCTACTCGCTGTCCAATATGTATTGTACTCTTACAATTTACGGATTTAATTTTCCAATTTACGCTTGACTTCCCATACCTGATATAATAAAATGTATGAGGCGAAAGCACATTAAACTTGAAAAAGAAAGGATTTAGTCATCATGAAAAAATTAGTCCGGTTGGTTGCGTTGCTATGTCTCTCTTTTATTATCGTTGCCTCGTTTAGTTCGCTTGCTTACGGCAGCATTGCCGGAGGGAAAGACGCACGGGACGACAGTAATACTGGGGGCGGCACGCGCCTTGATCATCCGCCAACGGATTGGACGTCTTTACCATATACTCCGCCCCCGGCCACAATAAACGCTTATTTTTTCTCAAATCATTATTTCAATCCGAATTCAAACGGCAAAATAAACTTTGAATTCTCCGGTCATCTTCTCTGGGGTACGGCTGAGGCGAAAATTTTTCTGTGCGAAAAAAACACGCATCTGGACGTTAAAGAGATTTCGCTCGGCACCAATTCATATTGGAGCGGGGTTAAGTGGACATGGGATGGGCTAACAGTAGGAAAAGATTATTATTTCCGTGTAATAAAAGACAACTTTGGCGTAAACCCGATGACATTCACATTAAAACTGACGCAGTAGAATACTCATTGTTCATGTTTTATGACAGGACGGCGTGTGGCGGCAGTTAAAAACACGGCAACGCGGCTCATGGCGGCGGTGTTGGCGGTAGCGTTGCTTTTTACGTTGACGTCGGGGTGCAAAAACGATATTGGCGACAACAACGGTGACACAGAAAGCCCGGTTGCCGCTTTCAACGTCAGCGACGACACAGAGGGTTATGTCTATGTTCCGCAAGAACTTTCGCTGCCGGACGGCATAAGCGATATTCAAGACGTTATTTACATAGACGGCAGGCTATACTTCGTTTCCAACCATCATGACAGCGGCTCAGGGACTTTTCTCGCCGAATATACTTCCTCGTCAAAAATTTGCGCGATAAATATTGACGGCACAGGCTTTGAGGAACTGTCCGGCTATATACCTCCCGTCCAAATGCCTGAAGATGCCTTTGGCGGAGTCCTAATCACCGCAATGTCCGCCGACGACGAGGGCAATCTGTGGGTTTTGGAGCATTGGGAGTTTTTCCGTTATGAGTTGCCTGCGGGCTTTGACGCGGCAAGCCCCAACGCGGGGGATTATGGCATTATAAGCCTTGATTTTGGCTCTGCCTTGCGCAAACTCGACAAAACCGGCTCTTATCTGTCGTCTATTGACATCGGCGGCATTTTTGAAGAGCAACAGGGTTTTGCTCCCAGAGGGTTTGCCATAGGCGGGGACGGAAACATCTACCTTTTTGCAAGTTTTACGGATATAATGGCGACCTTTGTCTATGGCGAGGTAATCTATGTCATGGGCAGCGACGGCAATATGCTATATGATATAATCCCTTACTTCCCGAGGTCTGCCGACATAGTCCGCATGGCAAACGGAAACGTGGCATATTTGAGTACGGACGCCTACGGCGACGGCACAGGCACATATGGCTTGCGCGTTGTTGAGCGTGAAGAGGATTCCGATGGCGATACGGAGGATTTCTCCGGCGATGTGACGGAAGTTCCCTCCGAAACGCTGAGTATGCTTGCATATCCCGGCAGCGGCGGGTTTGACGCTTTTCTTTGCACAATCGGCAGTCTTTACGGAATAATGGCAGCAGCGGGAGAACACATAAAACTGCTCGACTGGCTTGGCAGTAATATTAACACTGGCGCAGAAAGGGCGGAAAGCGTTGTTGTGCTTCCCGACGGGCGCATTATTTGCAATCTGCGCTCGTATGCCGCCGCAGGCGGGGCGCAAACATCGCGCTTGCTTATCCTTACCAAAACTCCCATATCGGAGATTTCCGAAAAAACCGTGCTCACACTTGCCGGCGTCTTTATAAGCGACGCCGTGATAGACAGGGTCGCGTGGTTTAACGGCACGAACGCCGACTATCACATAGAAGTCACAGATTACGCATATGTCTCTGGAAATTATTACGATTACGGAGGGATTGACAGGCTCGTCACCGACATTATCACCGGAAACATACCGGATATTTTGTATATGGTTCGTTTGCCGTATGACCGCTACGCAGCAAACGGGCTATTGGAGGACCTTTATCCATTTATTGACTCCGATCCCGAGCTTAGCCGAGCTGACTTAGTGACCGGCGTTTTTAAAGCGGCTGAAACAGACGGGAAGCTCTACAGGATATTTCCGGACTTTGAAATAAACACCTTGGCCGGGCATCCGTCTGTTTTGGGTTCGGACACTAACTGGACTATAAATGATCTTAAAGCCATAATTGACGCTCACCCGGACGCCGATATGCCGCTCGGTCAAAGCTATCCGCGCTATGATACGACTCCGGGGTCTATGATCTCGTTTTTGCTGCGCATGATAGCATATAATATAGAGGAATTTATAAACTGGGGCGAAGGCAAGGTAATGTTTAACACGGATACCTTTATAGAAATGCTGGAGTTTGTGGATGAATACTTAACCGACGATGAGCGGCTCACTATATACCAGCAAGAGCCATTTAACGAGTTTAACAACCCTTTTGCCACAGGGCATCAGCTTGTACAAGATGTAAAGATGCCACTATACATCGGTACCTATGTTAATCTGAAATTCCAACTTGGCGGGGAGATTGTTTTCAAAGGTTTTCCCACGGGAAGCGGAAGCCGTCACGGTTTTACCGCCTATCAAAGCATCGGCATAACCACGGTTTCTAAAAACAAAGCGGGAGCATGGCAGTTTTTGCGGTCTTTGCTTGACGCGGATTTTCAAATATCTCAGCTCTCTTTTTACAATTTTCCATCTAACAAGGCCGCTTTTGATGAGCTTTTAATCCGGTGCATGGACGAATCGTCAGATGTCATACCCCGCCACCCCGTGACGCGGGAGCTATTAGCCCCTACTATCACCCAAGAAGATGCCGATAAAATAATAGCTCTCGTCAACTCTTTGACGCCAACTTCCGATGACTGGCTTCTCTACGGAGCGTTTGCCGACATCATTTCCGAGAGTGCCGAGGATTTTTTCAACGGACGCAATACTGCCCGCGAAGCTGCCGAAATCATACAAAGCCGCGTCTCGATATATGTATGGGAGCATGGTTAATGCCGTTTTTGTTACCGCATTTTTGTTACCGCTCAACGAATAGTTATTTCAATCGGCTCTGCCGGATTGCTCATGTGTGAGTATGCCGGCATTAAAAATACAAGGTCGTGAGAATAGTCCTTGAGAAAATATGCTCTGCAAAATATGCCGGCTTCATCAACAACTTCCCAGCGTCCCTGCGAGTGAAATTCTCCCTCTTCGCCGGGTATCTGAAAAAACTTATATGTGTCATCCCATATTTTATAGCCGTTATCCCATATCCACCCTGTCGCAAAACTAAAAACATCACCCGTTTCATTATAAATCTCACGGCTATTAAATAAATCGTAGGTATGCCTGCCCATCTGTTCAAAGAAAGGGTCATAAAAAACTTGCTGTCTGTTTGGTGCTGTAAAAATAATAGCCCAATCATTGTTTAACCGAGCCGCATCAATAAATCTCACATTTGGCGGAAGGTTGAACGCTTCGTTATTTACTAAATCTATTTTTGTCAGCCCATAATCTTTGTCGAGCCAAACCGCGTCTGTTATTGCAAGCGTCAGATTGCGAAAATCTGTGAAATACGGACTTTCAAGATAAATTTTAGTTATCCCGTCATTTCCTTCATAATACCACCGATTATCATTATATCCGTGCGGCTCATATCGGTTTCCGTTCTCGTCTGCAAGATAGGCCGACAAGGACTGTAAGTATGCCGTGTTTTCCTCGCCCTCTGTGATAGTAAGCAACGCGTGTGTTGGGAAAATTTCGACGCCGGAAACCGTCAGCATTTGACCATCTATCATGAAATCATGGTTTACCGTTATTTCTTTGCTCGGTTGTATTAAATTGGAATCTATATCTATTGGTATAGAAAACTCTGATATTGTATCTAACATATACGTCGTGCTAAAAGCTGTGGTCTCCTCTTCGTTTAACACCATTTCACTTTTTTGACTGTCAAACACCGAGGTCTTTAAAATAATGTGGTTTGGGATTTTTGTATCCATAAAATCAAATATAATATGCCATGTTTTGTTTTGCAGCATTTCATCTGTCAAATATTCATGATTGTAGTCGGTTGTAACAAGCCCTGACATCCGCTGCCTATATCCGGCTATGGGCGAGCCGTCAGCGTTAAGAAGCACTGTGCCTGAGGCGGATGGAGCCGCATCCTCATATTTTTCAGATTGTACCGACAAAAACATATGGAGCTGTTTACCGTCAACAATGATATAATCTACCTTTATAGTGATATCATTAACGGTTTGTTCCTGATCAATATGCTGCACATAATTGTGTAGAACAGCCTCGCTAAGCGATGGCGAAAACGAAACTGCCGCCGCCAAGTCATCCAAGACAGGTACTTTACTCAGCTCCTGCGCGAAAGCGGGTGATAAATTAACAGCCAAAATAAAAGCAATAAATAAAGACAGGACAGAGCCGGCGGGCAGAGCAACGAGCCTGCGAAACCGTTTTGCTTTCTGCTTGTTTAATATGCCGCCTTCGGTATGTATATTTGCGAGCAGATTTGGGTTTGGCGTGATTTGGTCATATATGGCGCAATATTTTTCTTTAAACATAATCTTCTTCCTCCATTAGTTCTTTTAGTCTTTCTCTCCCCCGCACGAGCCTCATTTTGACCGCAGACGGGCTTTTCTTTATTATCACGCTGATTTCATTTATGCTCATATCTTCATAATAGTAAAGATGTATTACCGTAAGTAATTTTTGAGGCAGTTTGCGTAACTCGCGCAAAAGGTCATTTTGCTCACTTGTCATCTGCGATAGCGATTCATCTATAGGGATGGTTTGCTTCTTTTGCGCTGATGAACGGGCACTCTTGCAGCAATTTATCGTAACGCGTAGAAACCATGCTTTTTGATGTTCTTCTGATGTGAAACTCGGGTTCTTCCGTATGTATCTTAAAAATACCTCTTGAAATATGTCGTCGGCGGCAAATGCTGTTTTCATCTGCGACAAAGCAAGCCGATAGACCATATTTGAGTATTTTTTGATAATCTCTTCTGCGCTGTCGCCTGTATGCGCAGAGCTTTCTGCTATTTTTGCCGCTTTTGTTTCTTTTTTATTGTCCATATTTAACACCCTTACAAATGTAATACTTTTCATTCGGGCAAAAAGTCACATAATAAATAAAAATAATGCCCTCTCTTAAAGAAGGCATTGTTTTTACGAAGACTTCTAATTCAATATCCGGCGCGGCAAAGCGCACAGAAATCCCGGACATTTGACAGCAAGGCTACTTACCGCCGTAGAATTTTGCTTCATACGTGGGGCGATCCATGTCAGCTTCAAAGAATACCGCTATGCAGCCCGGCCCGACGTGAGCGCCGATAACCGGACCCATCATGACAATCAATATTTTATCAACCTCGACAGATTCTCTTATCAGATCGGCTACCTTCGCGGCGTCATCCTCACAATCGGAATGACTTATGACGACAGTCCGCAGCTTTGTGCCGGGATTTAAGGTGCGCGTCAACTGCCCGGTGAGCTTTTCCAAAGCCGCCTTGCGTCCGCGGGCTTTATCTTTGAGCTTTAATGTGCCGTCGGGCGCGACATTGAGCAACGGTTTGATGCCTATTATCGAGCCGGCGACCGCTTGCAGTTTTCCAAGACGCCCGCCCCGGTGCAGATACATGAGGTCATCAACCGTAAAGAGCGCCAAACATGAATGTCTTTTCTCTTTTAGCCAGTCGGCTGTTTCTTTTGCGGATAAGCCTTCGGCACGTTTTTCTACGGCAAGCACGGTTATAAGCCCTGTTCCCCCCGCCGCGTTTAGTCCGTCTACGGGGTAAATTTTGCAGTCTGGATATTTTTCTTTGACTTCCGAGAGCGCAAGCTCGGCATTTTGAGCAGTACCCGAAAGACCGCTGCTAAGCAGAATAACCAAAAGCTCCTCCCTGCGCTGCGCGTATTCGGTAAAAACCTGCTCAAAGGCTTCGGGGTTTATCAGCGTAGTTCCGGCAACTCCGCCCTTTGAGAGCGAATTATAGAATTCTGTGTCAGAAACATCTTTCCAACGCCCGTCCTCATGCGTTACGCCGTTGAGGTGAAACGGTATGGGAATAATTTTAAGTCCGTTGTCTTTTATGTACTGTTCCGGTAAATCATAACTGGTATCAACCATAATTGTAAAAGCGCTCATGTTTGTTTCCTTTCGTTTTGTAGCACAGCATTATCTCTATGTAATGCCGGATTGCATTATATTATAGATATTTCGCGGTGATGTCATATAGTGCCTTGTGGTGATTTCACTCATACAGCCATGCCGCAATATGATGACGACAATATTCTACCCGACCTTAATTATTGCACCAAATTACTGAAAATACAATACAATAAACGGATATTTGAGTATATTCATACAACTTTTACACATTATGTTCTCTTTTATGCACTTTTTCTGTTAATTCCGCCGTAAAATCGGTCAAAGAAGCCTCTCCGATATCCCCGTCGCGGCGGCTTCGCACGTTGATAAATCCGCCTTCAACCTCTTTATCGCCAAGCACAAGCATATACGGTATTTTTTGAAGCCTCGCTTCACGGATTTTCAGACCAATTTTTTCGTTTCGCAAATCCGTCTCGACACGGAAACCGGACTCGGATAGGCTGCTTGCAACGGATTTTGAGTAATCATGCGCACGATCCGTAATAGGCAGCACAATAACCTGTACGGGGGCGAGCCACAGCGGAAATGCCCCGCCAAAGTGTTCCGTAATTATTGCTATAAACCGCTCCATTGAGCCAAATACCGTGCGATGTATCATAACAGGTCTGTGCTTTTCGCCGTCAGCTCCGACATACTCAAGCTCAAAACGCTCCGGCATCTGGAAATCAAGCTGGAGGGTCGCGCACTGCCAAGACCGATCTAAGCAATCCACAAGGTGAAAGTCTATTTTCGGTCCGTAAAACGCTCCGTCACCCGGGTTTATGCGATATTCCACGTTTTTTTCCACGAGCACATTCTCTAAAATCTTTTCCGCCCTATCCCATGTTTCTATCTCGCCCATGAATTTTTCCGGGCGGGTCGAAAGATCAACGCGGTATTTAAACCCAAATACTTTGTACATTTTGTCAACCAAATCTATAGCCGCTTTTATTTCATCGGCAATATGTTCCGGCATCATGAAGATATGCGCGTCATCTTGCGTAAAATTGCGCACGCGCATCAGCCCGTGCAAAGTGCCGGACAGCTCGTGGCGGTGTACAAGGCCAAGCTCCGCCATGCGAACGGGCAGCTCGCGATAACTCCACATCCGCCGCTTATACACGAGCATACCGCCCGGGCAGTTCATAGGCTTGATTGCGTAGTCGGCGTCGTCAATCTTTGTAAAGTACATATTGTCTTTGTAGTGATCCCAGTGTCCCGAGCGATGCCATAAGGCTTCGTTTAATATTATCGGAGTGCTGATTTCCACATATCCCGCCTTTTGGTGCTCTTCGCGCCAAAAACGCAACAGTTCGTTTTTGATGACCATCCCTTTCGGGTAAAAGAATGGAAATCCGGGTCCTTCGTCGTACAATCCGAAAAGGTCAAGCTCGCGGCCGAGCTTTCTATGATCGCGCAGCTTTGCCTCTTCTATCCGCTCTAAATATTCATCGAGACTTTCTTTGCTCATGAAGCAAGTGCCGTATATACGCCGTAGCATCTTGTTTTCCGCATTGCCGCGCCAATAAGCACCTGTGCAGTTTATGAGCTTTAGCGCGTTTGCCTTGATTCTTCCGGTTGTGTCAACATGCGGTCCTGCGCACATATCGGTAAATTCGCCCTGCTTGTAGAAGCTGATGACGGCATCTTCCGGCAAATCATAAATCAGCTCTGCTTTATACGGTTCGTTTTGCTTTTTTACAAATTCTATAGCCTCGGCGCGGGGCAGCTCAAAGCGTTCCAAAGGCAGTCTTTCTTTTATTATCTTGCGCATCTCGGCTTCAATAACGGAGAGAGATTCTGGCGTAAACGGTTTTTCTGTGTCAAAATCGTAATAGAAACCGTTCTCTATGGCAGGACCTATGGCAAGCCGCGCATCCGGATACAGGCGCTTTACCGCTTGAGCGAGTATGTGCGATGCCGTATGGCGGTATGCGTCCTTGTATTCTTTGTTTTCAAATGTGTATTCTTTATCTGACATGTATCTCCTCCGGCGGATTTGCTAATTTTTCGTAAGTCTCCATGCTCATCACAACCAAATCGCCCGCGCCATTTTTCGTGATAAACACCGGCTCGCCTTTCTTTTTGCAAAACTCGCTGATTTCATTTGATTTATTTCTTAAATCCGATATCGGCCTGATGCAAGGCATAATCCGCACCACCTTTTACTTTTTGCATATCCCTTTGTCTATTTTTCCGCGCTTCTTATGTTGCGATAGAGGTGTGCCGCAACGGGTTCTATTTCCTTGTAGTAAAAAAGCTCCGAAACGGTAACTAATTGAAAGCCCTTTTCTATCAGAGCGGGAATAAGTATGCCCGTAGTTGTTGCCGTTTTTGCGCTTGTATCGTGAAGCAGTATAATATCCCCGTCTTTCACTCTTGCGAAAATAAAGTCAACTATATATTGCGGCGAATTTTCCGACAAATAATCGCTCGGGTCAATTGCCCACATGATCATTGGCATTTTTGTCTGCGTGGAAACCTCTCTGCCATTTGCCCCGACTTCGCCAAACGGAGGCCTCATAAATCTCGGCGAAACACCCGTGATACCTTCGACAAGTTCATTGACTCCCAAAAGCTGCGCCACTCCGGTCGTAACGGAAGATGTCCTCAGATTGATATGCGCCATTGTATGGTTGCCGATTTCATTTCCCATTTCAAATGCGCGTAAGAGAGTATCGGGATTTGCTCTTACCGATGATCCGGTAACGAAGAACGTCGCAACCGCGTCATGCTCTCCCAGAATATCCAGTATCGCGTCCGTCGTAATTTTTGAAGGCCCGTCATCATATGTCACGGCAACCATTGGCAGCTCGGGGTCAATATTCCTGAGAGAGGCTTCTCCGTAAGGCATATTGATTTCGAGTATTATCGCGTTATCTTCAGAGTTTGTCACGATTTTGAAATCCAACAGCTTTGAAATCTCACGCAGGTTGAAGTATGTTTCACCGTCAATCACATAAGAGGATATGCTTGTTCTCACGCCGTCCGCATAAACAATTGCATCCGAGAGTTTTGCTGTTTCGTTGTTTTTGACGGGTTTCGACGTCCTGACGCCTATTGCCGTATACGCTCTTCCGGTCGTGATGCGCACAGTCCGCATACCGAGACCCCAGCTCGGCGAAAAGCGTTTTTCTGTGCCGGAAAATCTTAAAGCCAGCTCAAATAAATCTATATATATGCTCTCTCCGATTACATATGCGCGCAAGGTCACTCGATTTTCGCCGACAAAAAAAGCGTTCCCGGCGCGAACGGCGGCATACGAAGCATTGTCCGCCGCATCGGCAGTCGGCGTCATGCCGACCGGCGCCAACGCCATTGTGAGAGTAAAGCAGGCTATAAGTATCAAGCTATATGCTTTCTTAAACATTGTAATACCCTTATATGATTATGCCGTGTGTTTGTCTCATACGGCACTGTACGCACTTCTTCTTCTCGTCTTTAAACTCATTGTAACATAATTTACTGTAGTATTACAAGTTATTTCAATACTTTTTGCAAGACAGTAAATTCCCAAAGTAAGAGCAACAGTGGCGTAGGGGGTGGCATTTAGTAGGGGAAATAAAATATGGTAGCATTAAGTCCGGGAAATTTTCTATTGAAAGGAA
>WRMH01000013.1 GCA_009777235.1 Oscillospiraceae bacterium | reverse complement strand
CGTTCTTTGGGCGTGAGCCCGACGAAGCCGGTATGGCAAACTGGCTAAAACATCTTGAAGGCGGACAATCGCGCAAGTGGGTCTTTGACGGCTTTGCAAGCTCGCGTGAGTTTTACCTGTTTTGTATCGCCCAAGGTCTTATTGAGATCGATATTCCTTCAAACGACGATGTGATTGACGATGATCCTTCCGCCGCATATCAAGTTACTACCTTTGCCGGCCTATCGCTTGCCGACGGCGGTCAGTTTGTAAACGGTATCGGTATTCAGCGTATGAGCTGGTCCGGGCATTTGGGGCTTAATTTTGCCGGTACGACTATGGACATTGTAAACGGTGTACTCGTCGTTAAAAACGGAAGCAACGCCAGAGGCTTCCAATTTGCCGAGTGGTATTCTCACGATAAAAGCATTGACTTTGTCGTGGGTGAGGAGTATACGATAATTATCGAGGCCGCCGCGCTTATAGAGTCGGGCGTCATCAACATAATACCCGACAACAACAGCGCCAACGGCGACGGCAACACCTTCCCGCTCACCACAGAGCGGACGCAGTACACCCTCACATGGACGCAGGAAGCGCACGAGCACAACAATCTGCAAATCAGCTCCGACGTTGACTTCGTCGTCTTCAATGTCACCGTAAAGTAACCTTCCCAACGCACAATAGAGACCTGCCCTGACAATCGGGGCAGGTCTCATTTTTTTGTGCCGCAATAGACACAAATTAGTCGTCGTTGTACATGGAGACGCAGTAGAGCCTATCATTTGTCTTGACCAAGCGGCGGCTGATCTCAACATCGGGAAACTCAATATCGCCGCTAAAAACCTCGCGCAAAATACCAATCGTCCCATCCGACATCAAAACAGGCTTATCCATAAGCTCAGCGGGCAGATTAACCCTCAAAACGTTTGACAACTCACAGTCAAGCTGAGACTTGAGGGATTTTTCAAACAAAGACAGGACATGCAGCGGGCTCTTGGGCGGTTGGAACACGCGCCTTGAAACCATCGCGCTATAAACATCAGAGATGGCCGTTATTTGTGCCGCGATACTGACCCCGTCGCCGGAAAGACCCTTGGGATAGCCGCTTCCGTCCAACCTCTCGTGATGATCCGCGGCGGCATTGCGCACATCCTCCGGGAACGCGGCGCACAAATCATAAGTGCGCTTGGGATGCAGCTTTATGACCTCATATTCAACCTTTGTCAGCTTGCGGGCGGCATTTAGTATCGCGGGCGGCATGAGCGCTTTACCCACATCATGCAAAAAACCAATGAGGATCAGCTTGTCAATTTGATTTTTGTCCAACCCCAACCATCTGCCGAGCAAACCGTTTAGTAAACCGACATTGACCGTATGCCGCTGCAAATACTCGCTCGTGGGCGCCATCGCGTTTATGGGAGCGATAATGACGGCGGGCGGCGAATCTTCTATGCAGCCGGAAAGCTCGCCTGTCACGTCGTTTACGTCGTCGGCTTTTAGTTTCTTGTTTTTGGAAATATCGGTCAAAATTTCAAGGGTTCTGTCTTTGATTTTCGCATAACCCATTGCCTGTTCAATCTCGTTTAACGTCTCGATTTCAACATTGCTTGGCCTTTTTGACGCCATAGCCTTATGGGTGCGCCCGGTGACATATATGACATCCCTGCCGTTGTTTATTCTGTACATTCGCTCAATTTGGTCGGAAGTCAAGGTATTACCGGCCTTCATGAGCAAACGCTCACAATCGGCATCATAAATGTCGTCCTCTACAACCATGCCTTCATAAAGAAGCCTGATTGAAATTGGTGATAACACATTTTCATTGATAATACTCATAAGGTAATGCTCCGGTTTGCCTGTCAGCCGATAAATCGGCAGCCGTAATCTGTTGTGGCCGTCTCGTTATCAAGATGATTGATCGTCTCGGCGACAAGGCTCTTCTTGTTTCCCTTTATGGTCATGTTTATACGAAATTGATCGCCGTCATTTAGCGAGTAAAACGGCGCGCGAAAACGCACCCCGCTGGTGCTTATGTTGAGAAGAGACACCTTGACGGGCGAATACAGCTTATATTCCTGACCCTCGCAAATGTACAAATCTATAGCGGCAGGCGTGTTTACCTTATATCTCGTGGCCGCGCGGGTTTCCTTTACCTGCCCTTGAAACAGCGCCAAATAAAGCTCGCCGCCGACTTTTTTCACCTTGCCCACATACTCGCACGGCGCGGGAGAGGTCATAATGAGCAGCTTGCAGTCTTCGTTTACCTTTAGCCGCGGGGGCATATTTTTGACATATAGCTGCTTTTCTGTTTTATTGTGGGTCAAAACGACGGTATCAATCAAATGATTGCCGTCCATATCATATATGAGGATAGTTTGGCCGGAATAGTCGGCCGCAAGCACTGACATACGCATACCTCACGAAAACTTTATCATGATTTTATCATAGATAATAAGATTTCGTCAAACAGATATTGTATTTCCGAGACTCTTTGAGTATAATAAAATTACCTATAAAAGGTAGGAGGTTTTGAAGTGGGAAAAGTTTTGATTTTTGGCGACAGCACTTGCGATTTGCCTCCCGAGTGGCGCAAAAAGCTCGGCGTCGGATTTATGCCGCTCCCGGTCAACGTCGGCGCCGACGCCCGTCTTGACATGCACGATGTGTTTCCCGGCGAGGTTTTTGAGTATTATAAAAAAACGGGCACATTATGCACCACATCCGCGCCAAATACAATGGACTATGTTGACTTTTGGACAAAAGTGCGCGAGCGGGAACCCGGCTGCGAGATACTTCATTTTCACATAAGCTCCGATATGACCGTTACTCATCAAGTTGCCGATATGGCGGCAAAAGAATTTGAAAACATATGGTCCATAGACACAAAAAGCGTGTCTATCGGCGTCGCCGCGCTACTCCTTGAGGCTTGCAGGCTTCGTGACGCGGGCAAATCCGGCCGTGAGATTTTTGATGCCATAGAAAAAATCAAATCTCGCGTCAAAGTTAGCTTTGTCATTGACAGCGTGGAATTTTTGCACAAAGGCGGCCGCTGCTCGGGACTCGCCGCGCTTGGAGCTAACCTGCTAAATCTGCACCCGGCCATAAGCATGAAAGACGGCGTTTTATCGCCGGGCAAAAAATATCGCGGCAGCATGAAAAACGTCAGCAAAAGTTACCTGACCGACGCCCTCAGCGACAAGAGCTTGAAGCTTGATCAAAACCGAATCCTTGTCGCAAACACATCGTTTAACGAAGAGATGAATAATTATCTGCTTGAGATAATCCGCGCTCTGCGCCCCGATATAAAAGAGATAATTTTCTCCCAGCCCGGCTGCTCGGTTTGCGTGCATTGCGGCCCGAACACCATAGGCATAGCCTACATACCAAAGGAGTAACGCAAGCTATATGATTGAAATAAGAAAAGTGCAGACATCAAAGGAGAAAAAGCAATTTGCCTCCTTCAATGTTGATATGTACATAAATAACCCATGCGCAATACCTGATTTAGTCCAAGATGAGCTGGATAATTTTAACCAAAAAAAGAATCCGGCCTACGCTTTTTGCGATGTCGTCCAATATTTGGCGTATAAAGACGGCAAGTGCGCGGGTCGTATTGCCGGAATCTATAACAAAAAGGCAAACGAAAAATGGCAAAAGAGCGATGCGCGTTTTACGCGAGCTGATTTTATTGACGACGTTGAAGTATCCACTGCGCTCTTTTCGGCTATTGCTTCGTGGGCAAAAGAGCACGGCGCGGACACGCTCATAGGGCCGCTCGGCTTTACCGATTTCGACCAGGAAGGTATGCTTGTCGAAGGCTTTGACTGCGCTGGGCCTTTTTTTACGATATATAACGCCGCGTACTATGCAAAGCATATGGAAAAACTCGGGTTTGAAAAAGATGTGGATTGGATAGAGTTTCGCCTCACAGTGCCCGACGCTCCGTCGCAAAAGCTGATAAAACTCTCGGATATGGTGCTCTCACGCGGCAAACTCACCTTGCGTGAATTTAAAAGCAAGCGCAACGTAAAAAAGTACATACCGCAGATATTCCGCCTGCTCAACGATACCTATAAAGACTTATACGGCATGGTTGAGCTAAACGACGAGCAAGTGAAAAAATATGTGAGCCAATTTTTGAGCATAATCAACCCCCGATATGTTAAAATGATTTTCAACGGGCAAAATGAACTCGTCGCTTTTGGCCTGAGCGTCCCGTCACTCGGCAAAGCCGTGAGGAAAAGCCGGGGCAGGCTATTGCCTTTTGGGTGGTATCGCATAATCACCGCTCCATACAGAAAGACCGATGAAATTGACTTGTGCCTTGTGGGTGTGATAAATGAATATCAATCAAAAGGCTTGCCCGCCGTGCTCATCAACTCGATGCTGCTCACGGCCATAAAAAGAGGTGTCCGGTATGCCGAAACAGGCCCGGAGCTTGAGCTGAACACAAGCGTACAGGCCCTGTGGAAATATTTTGATACCAAGCAGCACAAACGCCGCAGATGCTGGCAAAAGCAAATATAGGCAACAATGAGCGACCTTTGGGGGTTGCTCTTTTGTCAGCGCATAGCGGAGCGAATTAATTTAATACATCTTCCTCAAAAAGGTCGTCTTCAAAATCCGCCTGAGCGGGTAAACCCGGAACGCTTGCCTCTTCGGGCTCTTCTATGGAACGCAGCCTCCTGTGCATAGCCTTAGCCCTTGTGCCGGAAAGATGTTCCAAGGTCTTGTCGGCTGTTTGAATCTGCTTGTGAGCTTTTTCAAGCTCGGCGGCATATTTAATAAACTCCGCTTTGACCGCGCGAAGCGTGTCCCAGACCTCGATAGAGCGTTTTTCCATGCTCAAAGTCTTAAAACCCATTTGCAAAGAACTCAAAAATGCCGACAAAGTTGTCGCTCCGACCGCGATGACCTTATATTTTGCGCGAAGCTCCTCAAAGAGTGCGGCATTTTGCACAACCTCCGCATAAAGCCCCTCCGTCGGCAAAAACATCAGCGCGAAATCGGTCGTTTTGGGCGGCAAAATATACTTATCTTTTATATCCTTTGCAAAAACGCGTATCGTTTGAGCCAAAGCCTTTCGCGCCTCTATGGTAGATTGCTTGTCCTCGGCGTCGAGTATTCTGTTATAGTCCTCTATCGGAAACTTCGCGTCAATCGGCAAAAGAAGCGGCTCGTCGCCCTGACCCGGAAATTTTACCGCAAACTCAACGCGCTTTTTGTCGTCAATTTCGACATTTATCTCATACTGGCTCGGCGCGAGAATATCCTCAAGGAGCTTTTCGAGGCGGACTTCGCCGTATGTGCCGCGCTCCTTGACGTTTGTCAGGGCGTTTCTGAGGCTCTTTGTGTCGGCGGCGAGGTTTTTCATCTCGCCCAGACCCTGCTGCACGCTCTCAAGCTGTCGGCTCACAAGCTCAAAAGACTGCGCCAAACGTGTTTCAAGCGTTTTTTGCAGCTTTTCGTCCACAATACCCTGCATTTGCTCAAGCCTTTTTTCGTTGCTCTCCTGCAAGGTTTTCATCTTGCTTTCTAATGTGGCGTTCACTTTTTCCGTGTTGTTTGCATAATCTCGCTGAATTGACGACAATCTGTTGTCGAGCTGCATTTGAAATTCGCGAAGCCTGTTGCCCGTCTCCTCACGGTTTCCCTGCAAAGTAGCCTGAATACTCTCGGAAATGACGCCAAATCGCTTAAACTGCTCGGTCGCTCCGTCGCTTATTTGCCTCGTCACGCTCTCGCTGAGCGAATCCGCCCCCGACGTTTTCTTGCTCCTTATAAGCAAAGCTATCATAATGACCACGGTAACGGCAAGCAGAGCCAAAGTTATGATATTAAATATAAGCTGCATATATAGCCCCACCCGGTACTCAATTTACCCATTCACGCCCCAGCATTGCCGCGCCGATAATGCCCGCGTCGTTTCCAAGCCGCGCCTTGACTATCTTTGTTTTTGGCGCGTCTTCGGAAAAGCGCACGAATTTTTCAAGCTCAACGGCCGCGTTGAGCGGCTCTTCCATGCAATCCCAAGCATTTGACACGCCGCCTCCGATAGAGAATATCTCGGGCTCTAATATGTTTATCATGTTCACAATGCCAATCGCCAGATGCTCGACATATTCGCCGACGGTGAGCAACGCGGCAGGGTCGTCCGTGCGGTATGCGTCAAAAACTGTCCGCCCGTCAACCCGTTCCGTGAGCCCGACGCATAAATCCCACATCAAACTTTCCGGGTGTTTTTCCATATGCCCGAGAGCCGTTCTGACAAGCCCCGAAGCGGATGCGTATGTTTCCCAGCAACCGCGCCTGCCGCAGCCGCATTTTCTCCCTCCGACCACGGTGATCATATGCCCCACTTCACCGGCGCCGCCGCTAAGCCCGGTCAATAATTTTCCGTCAACGACAATACCTCCGCCAAGCCCGGTGCCAAGCGTTATCATGGCGACATCTTTTGATCCCTTCGCGCTTCCCGCTATGGTTTCTCCGAGCACCGCGCAGTTTGCGTCATTGCCGAGACGGACGGGGATATTAAACATGCTGCGCATTTTGCTTGTCATATCTACGTTCATGAGCGGCAGATTTGGCGTAAATACTACCGTTCCGGTGTCCTCGCGCACGGCGCCGGGCACTCCTATGCCTATTGAACGCACACGGTTATCTGAGTCGCGCAGCAAAACAGTGCAGGCTTCTATAATGCCGGATACTATGGCTTCCGAACCTCCGCCCGCTTTTGTCGGGTAATGCACCCGAGTCAGTATCTTTCCGTTGTCATCTACGATAGCCGCCGCTATTTTTGATCCGCCCAAATCTACTCCGACATACATAAAGGTACTCCTCTCTCTTCACCGCTTCGCTCAACACGAACGTATATATCGTAATTATACACTATATAATGTGAAAGGTCACTCCTATATCATCAAATAACACAAAAATTTATGTTTCAATCATTTTCTTTAGCAGCTCATTTACCATGCGCGGGTCAGCCTTGCCCCCGGTCTTTTTCATTATCTGCCCGACCAAAAAACCAAAAACCTTCTGACTGCCGTTTTTATATTCGGCGACCGTCTTATCGTTTTCTTTCAAAACAGCCGCTATCGCCGATTCTAAAGTCCCCGTGTCGCTGACCATCGCCAAAGAATTATCTTTGATATACTCTTCGGGATTGACCTTGTTTTCAAAAACCTGTGCCAGCACTTTTTTCCCTACGGCACGGTTTATCTTCCCCTCGTCTACAAGCATAATGATTTTCGCAAAATCGCTGACATTTATATCAATCTCGTCGCCCTCGACCCCCGCGCCCGACGAAACAGCCAAAAGCTCGCCGATTATCCAGTTTGATACATCCTTTGGCTTGTTTACTATCTTTGTCACGGCGTCGAATATGCGCGACAGGTTTTGGCTCTCCGAAATCAACCGGCTGTCATGCTCCGGCAAGCCCAGCGTCTTTGTCAGTCTCTCATATTTTTCGTGAGCGGGCTCGGGCAGTGTGGCTCTGACATCCTCAATCCATGCTTTGTCTATGCGTATCGGCAAAATTTCGGGATTTGGAAAATATCTGTAATCTTCCGCCTGCTCCTTTTCGCGCATCGCAAATGTCATGCCGAGCGTATCATCCCAACGCCTTGTTTCCACAACAAGCTCTTCGCTGCCCGTTTCGAGCGCGTCAATATGCCTTTGCGATTCATATTCAATGGCTCGCGCAATCGCTTTTAGCGAGTTCATGTTTTTTATCTCAGTGCGCGTTCCGAGTTTTTTACAGCCTTTTTCGCGCACGGAAATATTTATGTCGCACCGCATAGAGCCCTCTTGCATTTTGCAGTCTGATACCCCCGCGAACGTGAGGAGCAGGCGTAGCTTTTCAAGATATGCGACGACTTCCCCGGATGTATTGAAATCAGGGTTTGAGACGATTTCTATGAGCGGAACCGAAGTCCGGTTAAAATCAACGAGCGTGGAGCGAGTGCGCGGCTCATGCACGAGCTTTCCGGCATCCTCTTCAATATGGATTTGCTTTAGCGTTATACGCTTTGTAGGAATGGTGTCATCGGCGCCGCCGCCGCCGACTGCCTCAATGTCTATCCAGCCGTTTTTGCAGATGGGGGCAAACCATTGTGTTATCTGGTATCCGGTGGGCAAGTCGGGGTAAAAGTAATTTTTCTTGTCAAAGGTTATAACCTCAGAAATATCGCTGTTTGTCAAAATACCGGCGGCTATGCCGAGCGAAACGGCATTCTTATTTACGAGCGCGGGCATACCGGGCATCCCCGCGCAGGCGGGACAAACATTCTCGTTTGCCTCAGCGCCAAACTTTGCCGAGCAAGAGCAAAAGAGCTTTGACTGTGTGGAAAGCTCAACATGAACTTCAAGACCCATAACTACTTCATATTTCATGTCGTTTTACTGTACCTCCTTTCGGGGGTGGTTTGGATAATCTGGCGGCGGCGGACGCACCTCGGTATGAGGTGTTCCCCGCTGCGCGAGCGTCGGGGCGCCGAGTGCCGACGGTGCGTTCGCCGTCGCCTATTGTTCATCAGCGACGGCAATCATAGACAGGGCGTGTTCATTTCCGGCATCCGCAACATATGTACACTCTTGTACGCTAAGAGACGGCAGGCCGCAAAGCCTTGAAAAAATGGCGAAAACAATCGCGTCTTTGCCGTCAGCGTCATGTATATACCGCAAAACGTCAAACCCGTCCCAACATACCGACTCTTTAATCACCCGGCGCAAACGCATCGCCTTGTCATAATATTTCTCATAGCACATAGCCCCAAGCACCATAGCCCCAATGAGCGCGGAAAGTTTTAAATCTTCCCCAAACGCCTCGGTTCTGCTTTTTGTATAAAGCTCGCGCAAATCGCTGTAATCCTTTGCCGCGTAGCCAAATTTTATACCGTCATATCTACTGATGTTGCCGCTAAGCTCCGCCGAGCACAAAATTTGCGTTATCTGCCGATAAATTTCGGCATACAGCGGCATTTTAGCGACGGATATTACGGGCAAGGCAGCGGTGCGCCGAGTGTCGGCGGTACGCTTGTCGCCTCCGTCGTTGTTGTTGAAACCGACGGTGCGCCCGCCTCCGTCGTTTGCACTCGGGAGCATTGCGCCGTCTCTCGCGTCATATCCCGCGATAATCGCCAAAATCTCAAACCCGACACTCGGGACTTTGCAGAGCACCCCGATCTGATCCATTGAGCAGACCGCCGGAATGAGGCCGTATCTTGAGACCGTGCCGTATGTCGGGTGTATGTAGCATAAACCCCGCCGCGCGGCGTTGGCGGCGATAGTGCCCGTATAATCATTGCACAGTATTGCGTCGTTTTTATCCGAGCAAAATGCGTTGACCGCTTCGGTCAATAGCGTACAAGGAGAATCGTCATACAGCCCCGACGCACCAAACTCGCTCATCTTGGCTCTTCCTGCTATTTGCATGCCGCCCGCCTCAAGAGAGTCCGCCACAGCCGCGCTTATGGGCGCTGTGAAATTTGCCAGCATTTTTGAGCCCGCCGTCGCGTATATGCCTTTTTGCATTATGGATTCTTCAAGCAAAATGCTGTAACTCACTTAAACTCTCCTACTCCAGAGTGGACGGAACCTTGAAATACCCGTCATGGCTATCTAGCGCGCCCGACAGCAACTCTTCTCTTGACAGCAGCTTTTGCGATATATCCTCGCGCAATACGCACGGCACATCAAACACGGACACAAGCGGAGACACCGTGCTTGCGTCATATTTTAAGAGCAGCTTAAAGCTCTCCGCAATCTCGTCAAACCGCGCTTTCAAAACGCCGCGCTCATCGTCGCCTGGCTCTATCATTGCAATATTTTCATAGCCGGAAAAACTATTCACTGCCGGACTCCCTTACTCTGCCGCAAATTCCGCACCGAGCGAAGAAATCGTCGCCTTTGCGTCACCGTAGAGCATTAGCGTATTGGGCATTGAGAACAGTTCATTTTCTACACCCGAATATCCGCGCCCTTTTCCGCGTTTGAGGACAAACACCGTTTTTGCTTCATACGCTTTAATAATCGGCATACCGTATATCGGTGACGACTCGTCCGTTTCCGCCGCAGGATTTACCACGTCGTTCGCTCCGATTACGATTGCTACATCTTGCATAGGCATAGTCGGGTTCATGTCGTCCATTGATTTTAACTGTTCGTATGGAATATCCGCCTCCGCCAAGAGTACGTTCATATGGCCGGGCATACGACCCGCGACCGGGTGCACGCAATAGCTCACTTCCGCCCCGTTATCTTCAAGTTTAGCGGCAAGCTCACGCACCACATGCTGCGCCTGCGCGACTGCCATACCATAGCCGGGGATAAACACCACAGACGAAGCCGATTCAAGTATCAAATAGGCATCTTCTACTGATATGGCTTTCGGCTCGGCTCCGGGGCCTTTGCTCGACACCGTGTCCTTAGCCCCAAATCCGCTAAAGAGCAAGTTTGATATGGAACGGTTCATAGCCTTGCACATGATTAGCGTGAGTATGACCCCCGACGCGCCCACGAGACAACCGCTGACGATGAGCGCGGTGTTTTCCAATATAAATCCCGATGTGGCGGCCGCCAAACCGGAGATACTGTTGAGCAGCGCAATGACGACAGGCATATCTCCGCCGCCGATTGGCAGCACAAACATAACGCCAAAGACGAGGGAAACACCGGCAAGAGCTATCATAACGATAAATTTCATATCTGGGTTTATTATTTCGTTTGGCATGACATAAAGCACAATACCGCCGATAATGGCAAGGAGTATCAGGCCGTTTATGATGTTTTGCCCGCGAAAAACAATCGCTCTGCCGGTCATCTTTTCGGCGAGCTTTGCCCATGCAATGACCGAACCCGAAAAACACATTGTTCCAATAAAAATCGTAAGCCCGGTCGCTATGGTTTCAACCATCTGCGCGTCGCCCTCTTGTGTTGTGCCAAAATGAGCTATCACAAGCAGAGAGGTTGAGATCGCGACGAGTGCGGACGCAAGCCCGCCAAATCCGTTAAACAACGCGACAAGCTCCGGCATTCCCGTCATTTTAACTTTTTTCGCCCAAATAGCGCCTATGGCCGCGCCGATCGCCAAGGCGACAAATGACCATAAAAATCCTGATTCCGTAAAGCCGGTATGCCAGAAATCGGCGATTCCCTTATCCGTTACTATCGTGGCATCGGGATTTGACTCAAAATATACCGCTGCGGCGGCAATGGCCATGCCTATCATGGACTGAAAATTGCCCCGCCGCGCCGTGGCCGGTTTTCCGAGGTTCTTAATGCCGATTATAAAAAAGAGGCACGCGATAATATACGCTATGTTGATAATTTCGTTGCTTATCATTTCGCTTTGCCCTCCTTTTTCTTAAACATTGAGAGCATACGGTTTGTCACCATATAGCCGCCCACCACGTTGATCGAGGCGCATATTATGGCAAAAAATCCCAAAATCATGCTCGGCGACCATGCGGGGCTTATAGAACAAACAAGCAGACCGCCCAAAATAGCTATGCCCGATATGGCGTTTGTCGCCGACATAAGCGGCGTGTGAAGCTGAGACGGGACTTTTGAAATCAGCTCCTTACCCAAGAAAGCGGCGATAACAAAGATAAAGAATAACAGCACTATTTCACTCATATATTGATACCTCCAAAATATTAAATATTATTTATCTGCAAATGACGGGTGGATAATTTTTCCGCCCAACGTGATAAGGCAGCCTTTTAGTATATCGTCTCCGGCATCCAGCTTGAATGTTTTGTTTTCCGAATCCCAAAAATGCTCGAGAAAAGCAAAAATATTTCCCGAAAACATATTGGACGCATCTTTTGGAACATTGCGTTCCAAGCTGTCACCGCCGATTATACGCACCCCGTTATCGAGCAGTATTTCTTTTTCCGGGTCGCTGCCTTCGACATTTCCTCCGGTCTTGACTGCCATATCAATAATTATCGAACCGGGCTTCATTTGCGCCGTCATATCTTTTGTGAGAAGAAGCGGCGCCTTGCGGCCAAAAACCTTTGCGGTTGTAATTACCACGTCAGACTGTGCGCAGACCTTTGCCTGCCCTTTGCGCTGAAGCTCCACTTGCTCCGGCGTGAGTTCCTTTGCGTAGCCCTGCTCTGTCTGCCCCGTTTCTCCAATGTCAATTTTTACAAACTTCGCGCCGAGCGATTTTACCTCTTCCTCCACGACAGGGCGCGTATCAAAAGCCTCTACGCGAGCCCCCATCCTTTTTGCGGTGGCAATCGCCTGCAGACCCGCCACGCCGACGCCGATGATAAATACTCTTGCCGGAGATATTGTCCCCGACGGGGTCATCATCATGGGAAAGAGCTTTGGCAGCTTTGACGCGGCAAGGATAACGGCATAATAACCCGCGAGCGATGCCTGCGAGCTTTGGATATCCATCTTTTGCGCGATAGTGCTGCGGGGCATCATTTCCAAGCTGACAAGGTTTATTCCGGCAGCCGCGTATTCCTTTATAGCCGCCGTTTCGTTAAAAACATCAAAAGAGCTTATATGCAAGGTGTTTTCCGCAATTTTTTCGATGCTGTCCGGTTTGTTTATTCTGACGACGATGTCGCAGTCCTTATAGCCGTCCGTGAGCGCGGCGGCAATTTTTGCGCCGGCTGCCTCATACTCATCGTCGGCAATGCCGGCACTCTCGCCCGCCTTGCTTTGCACAGTCAGCTCATAGCCCATCTCGCAAAGCCGCTTGATATGTTGCGGCACAAGCGCAACGCGCGTTTCACCGCTTGCTGTTTCCTTGCATAAAAAAACTCTTTTCATAAGCATTTCTCCTGTCAATCGTTGGTAGTTAGTAGTTAGTAGCCGGTATTTTGCGGCGCGTGAATATTACTATTCTAAATGGTTTTAAGAGCTTAGTCAATCCCCAATCCGATACCAGCTTTTTATGTCGGATGCATCGTCGGGAACTAACCACGTTTCGACGAGCGTGACATTTTCGGTGTCCCAGCGTGCCCACCACCAGTCGCTTTGCACATACAAATAACGGGGCGGAGGCGTCACTTTCCCCTCTATTATGTCAAAAAACGATATGCCAAACCCTCCGTCAGTACCCCTGCCGCCCGATGCTCTTTCGATCCCCGCCGCGTCCAAAAGGCTTGCCGGAAAGTATTTGCCCGATAGCTGAGTCTTCGAATCTTCCTGCATTATCCCTCTCGAGTTTTTTGGCTTGATGAACAGCACAGCCGTTGACAGCTCGTACGCGCTGTGATCGCTCAAAATAATTATGGTGCTGTTATCGTATACGCCGAGTTCTTTCATTTTTTCCATATAGGTATTGATGATTTCAAAAGCTGCGCGGGTCGTCTCCAGAACAGCCCCGCCCCAATCAACGATTTCATCATTTTGGGCACTGTAGCGATAGCCTTCTCCACCGTGCGAGGCGTTTAAATGAATAAAGCTGAACACTTTTTTCTCACTTTTTGCCGTAACTTCATTATCTTTAATATAATGGTAAAAATCCAAATCGCTCTCAAACCCGACAACCGGCCGTGAATAATCGGGGTAGTCGTCAATATCCACATAAAACATACTGTTTGCAAGCGAAGAATCTATTGACATAAGGTATAAATCCTTCATGAAATATGGAGATAGACGGCCAAAAGATATCCTTCCCACAGTGCTTATCATGTTGTGGATATGCAGCTCTACGTTGTTTGCATACGCGATATTGTCCGCCTTATCCCGAATCTGGTCTATATGATTGTATGTGGATATTCGGTCAAGATACAGGTTTGTGCTATAGCCGTGCTCGCGCAAAATATCTATCGGGGTGCGTTGCGCCCACGCCTCGTTCCAATACTCCGTAAATGTCAGCCCCGCGCCGTAATCATAATAATGCCCCGTCAGCATGGTGGCCACCGCCGGAAAGGTTTTCTGAAACTCGGCGACATAATTGCTGTAGTAGGTAAACCCGTCAAGCAGCTCATACATCTCGGGGTACTCGCGCAAAACCCATTCCATATACACTCCGTCAAGGCGGTCGGTGATAAATACTATGATGTTATCCTCCCCGCTCAAATCGAGCAAGGCTTCATACGATAAATATTCCGTCTCCCCCTCATCATAGCCTTCGGGCAGCTCGGCGCTTACGGCGGCGGATATGAGGCCGGACAGTTGCATACCAAAAACAAGGATTGCAACAAAAATGACCATTTTTTCATACCTTATTTTGTTTTTCTTTCTTTTTAACAAAAGCCATATGGTGAGCGGGGAAAAGGTTGTAATCGCAAACATAATACTGCTGTATATTATTATTTTGAAATTATAATTCTGACCTTGGCCCGTTATCTCCCCAAGGTTTCCGTTGAGAAACAAAACCTGTATCTGCGCGCTGATAAGCATCCCCATGCCCACAAGCAGCGCTATGTCTATAAATTTCTCTTTAAATATCTTGTCAAACGCGATCCATAAGCCCAAAAAACCGAAAATGGCAAGCATCACCCAAAAGTATGAGCGCGGATAAAAGCCATGCTCCAGCCAGACATAAGTGACATACGCGGCATATACCACATGCAAGCCGACGGCAAAAATAATTTTCCTGTACATCAAAATACAAAAAACGCCGATCAAGCCCAAAGACGACGCCAGAGCGAAAACAAAAAGCGGCGCAAATAAAAATGACCAGCTTACTATGAAATCTGTCGGATTGTACAAAAATATATCAAACGGCGTCAGAAAGAAAACCAAAAAGCCCGAAGAAACAGACAGCGCGATTATTGCCGCGAACCTTTGCTTATCCGGCAGCTTATTCGCTCGTTTTTCCGCAACGCTTTGATTACCCTCCGGCTTTTCCTCTTGCTCGTCTGTCGGCATTTTCGCTTCCTCTGCTGTTTGCTCTTCCATTTGAATTTGATCCGCTGCGTGCTTTCTCGCTTCTTTTTCGCCTCAAATTATACAAAACCACTCACCTTTTTGCAAGCGGTTTAACTTACCTGACGTTTGAGTGATTGTTTGACCTGATTGTTTGAGCGATGCTTGTGCCATTTATTTTTTGCTTAGTCCCCTACGAGACGCCAGTTATCTAAGTCAGAGGCATCGTCGGGGATTAGGTAAGTTGCAAAAAGATTACCCATTTCTGTGCCAAACCTTTCAAAAAAGTAGTCGTTTTGCAGATAAAAATAACGTGGTGGCGATTTCACCTTGCCCTCTATTATGTCAAAATATGATATCCCAAAATCATGATGTAAAATCCCCGCCGCATCCAAAAGGCTTGCCGGGAAGTATTTACCCGATAGCTGCGTCTTCGAATCTTCCTGCATTACCCCTCTCGAGTTTCTTGGCTTGATGAGTAGCGTTGATATTGAACGACCATCATCACCGTGGTCACGACCATGGTCACTCACAATTATTACCACACTGTTATCATAAACAGAGAGCTCTTTCATTTTTCCCATATAGGCATTGATGATTTCAAACCCGCCGCGAACTGTTGCTGTGATATACGCGTTCCCATCATCGTTGATAACCGTTTCGTTATCGGTATCATAACGCAAGTTCGTTTCGTGTGCGAAATTTAGGTGAATCAAATTGAATACTTTTTTCTCACTCTTTACCGTGACCGCGTTATTTTTGATGTAATGATAAAACTCCAAATCGTAAGTCCAACTGACAATCGGCCGTGAATAATCGGGGTAGGCGTCAATATCCAAATAAAACATATTGTTTGCGAACGAAGAATCAATTTTTGAAAGAAACAACTCTTTCAGAAAATATGGAGACAAACGACCGAGAGTCAGCCTACTCACGGTGGTTATCATATTTTGGAAGTCAACCCTCAGGCTGCCTGCAAACGCGATATTATCCGTCTTGTCCCGAATCTGATTCATGTTATTGTATGTACTCAATCTATCAAGATACAGGTTTGTGCTATAGCCGTGCTCGCGCAAAATATCTATCGGGGTGCGTTGCGCCCACGCCTCGTTCCAATACTCCGTAAATGTCAGCCCCGCGCCGTAATCGTAATAATGCCCCGTCAGCATGGTTGTCACAGCCGGAAATGTTTGCCGAAACTCCGAAACATAATTGCTGTAGTATGTAAACCCGTCGAGCATTTCATACATCTCTGGATACTCGCGCAATGCCAGTTTCATATATTCGCCGTCTAAGGTGTCGGTGATAAATACGATGATATTATCCTCATCATTTAGGTCAAGCAGCGCGTCATACGAAAAATAGGCATATGCCGCCTCCCCCTCATCATATCCTTCCGGCAAGTCCGCGCTTACGGCAAGGGATATGAGCCCGGTAAGCTGCATACCAAAGATGAGGGACGCGGCAAAAACAATAGCTTTATCGCACCGTATGCCGCTTTTCTTCCTTTTGAGCAAAAGCCATATGGCAAGCGGAGCGGCAGTTATGAGCGCCCAAATAACGCCTGAATATATAACCAGCTTTACAGGATAATATACCCCCCCCCCCCGTTATTTGCGCCATGTTCCCATTGAGGAACAACGTCTGCGTTTGCGCACTGATCAACAGTCCCACACCCAAAAGAAGCGCTATGTCTATGAGCTTTTCTTTGAATATCTTATCAAATAAAATCCATACGCCCAGAAATCCGAAAGTTGCAAGCAGTATCAAAAAATATGTTCCCATCCAAAAGCCAAGAGCAAACCGGGCATATAAGACATACGCGGCGCATATCGCACATAAGGCGGCGGCAAAGATAATTTTCCTGTACAATAAAATAAGAAAAACGCCAATCAATCCCACAGACGCTACAAGCGCGAAAATGAAAAGCGGCGTAAACAAAAATGACCAGCTTACCACAAAGTCTGTCGGATTGTGCAAAAACATATCAAACGGCGTGAGAAAGAAAACCAAAAAGCCCGAAGAAACAGACAGCGCGATTATGGCAGCAAACCTTTGCTTATCCGGTCTCATTTTTACTTGTTTCCCCGCCGCGACGCTTTGATTACTCTCCGGCTTTTCCTCTTGCTCGTCTGTCGGCATTTTCGCTTCCTCTGTTGTTTGTTCTTTCATTTATTCCTCAGTTTGCGTTTTTGCTTGCGCAGCGCGGCGGGTCTTTATTTGACCGATGATATATTCGCCGCCCACACGGCGGGCATCCCCGACATTATACATATTTTCCGCCAAAAAATCCATTATAGCCGCTTTATATTTATCGCGGTTTTTGAGTAATTCCTCCGCGGCTGTTTTAATGCGCTTTGCATCATCAAGCTCATCCGTGTCTACCGAGACGCCTATTTTATCGCGAATCTGTAAATCCACCGGTTCTATGTCAAGTTTTTTCCATTCGGCGTTCATCACCTTCATCGGCGTATTGATAAAGAGCGATGGTTTCTTTGTCGTGAGCGAAAACTCAAGCGCGATGCTCGACCAATCCGTAACTACGAGGTCCGACTCATATACCGTGGAGTTTGACGAAAAATCCGTTTGGATCTCTAACGTTTTATCTTCTATCCTTGCGGCATATTTGCTAAACATATCTTTCATTTTTCCGGGAAACCGTTTTACAAACTCCGGATGCGGGCGGATGATAATTTTCGCGCCCGTGTCAAGCAATCCCCTGAGTACGGGTTCGAGGCAATATTCGAGCAGGTTGTCCTTTTGCCATGACGGAGCAATGAGGATTTGCGCTCTGCCGCCCTCTGCCCCGCATATTTCGGCCTCATATCTTTCAATGAGCATGTCAAGAAGCGAGAATCCCGCATTGACCAAATTCTTTTCTTTTAGCTCATAGACACGCTCGGCGGCGCGTATTTCATCGTTATAGCTCTTGCCGTTGCAAAATATCGTATCATAATTATCGAGCGCCCCGCGGCGAAGCATGAGGTTTACGCTCCCATGCCCGTGGTCGGTATATATATACTCAATGTCCCGGCGCACGATAGAACGCTTGTAGTGATACACATCCAAGTCCGGCATGGTCATCACTACAATATCCGCATCCATCTTCATAAACGCGGTTATCATTCCGTGCGCCGAACAAAAATACGTCTCTAAGCGCGGCTTTTTTAGTTCAAATACCCGGTCGTTTATATCCGAGCTAAGATAATGCACGGTTATATCTGAATTTTCTAAGATATATTCTATGATGCCTTGAAAATACTTATAAAACCCACTTGACTCGGAATAAAATACAAGCTCCTTTGAGGTCGAAAAAAAGCGTTTCATATCCTCTTTTTCGCGAATTTTCTCCCGAGCTTTCCGCTCGCACTTTGCCTGCTTCTCCTCACGGGTCAGCTTTGGTTTTATGCTGCGGTTTTCATAGTCTATGTATTTTTTGGGGTTATATATGAGGTTGCATAGGGCAAGAACGGCTATGCCGAGTATATTGCTAAACGTCCAGTACAGCCCCAAGCCTGCCGGACAAATAAAAGCAAACCATCCCGTGAAAGCGGTGAGGGCAATCGTCACGCCCCACTTCCCAAAGAAGCCTTGCTCGCGCGAAATGACATTATATATATTTTGCGTCACGCATAGCAGCAATGTAGATACGATCGCGGCTGCCGGTATCAGTAGGGTTTCGGGCAGCGCGAATAAATCTATGCCGAAAAAAACATGGTTTGTGGTTTCGGCAAGATGCCGCATGGGATTATTTACAACGCTGATAACGCCGATGATGAGAGGAATTTGCGCGAGAAGAGGCAAGAGGGCTTTGATGGCACTGTATTTTTCCTTTTTGTACAGGGCTTTTTGTTCCTTGATAAGCGTGCTTAGCTCGCCTTCATATCTGGCTTGCAAATCCAAAAGCGCGGGCTGGAGCTTTACCATCACTATAGCGTTTTTTTGTGAGATGAGCGAAACGGGCAACAAAATGAGCTTCGTCAAAACGGTAAATAAAAGGAGCGTCAGGCCAAAATCGCCCGTGAGCATATCGCATACACGCATTATCTGCCCAAAGAACGCCCCAAACGTAAGGTCAATAATGTTCATGTGTCCTTTTTCTTTCGTGCTTCTTTCTCGATTTTGCGCTTTGCCCGGTTAATGCTCATGTTTTTGAAAAACGCGAAAATCTTTCGGCGAAATACGCCAAATGCCACGCCCAATGTTATAAATATTCCGGCTACGATTTGAACCATCATCGCTGTAGTGGCCGGGTCAACATATGCCAAGGCGTTTGTTTGGAAGCATAGTCCTGTTAAGACTCCAAAATATAGCATCGCCGATAACTTAAAGAGTTTTGATTTCATGGGTTGTTCCTTTCTGTAATATTGCTTTAGGAGGTTGATTTTACCATTATACTTGATTTGCGCGGACATATCAATCCCCGACGAGGCGTTGAAATTCCCTATTGACATTGTTCATATTTTGTTGTATTATGCTCAAATCTGAACAAGGGCGATGGGAGTCGCGATAGGGGTTTTTCATGAAATCACAATACTTTGTCCCCATATGCAGGGAACTTATAAATAATCCAAAAGCTACTCAAAGAGAGCTTGCCTCCGGCGGCGGCATATCTTTGGGCATAGTTAACGCCACGATAAATCAATGTAAAACCGAAGGGCTTTTAGAGAGCGCCGATGCGCAGGGGCTCTTTTTGACAAAAAAAGGTCTGGCGGAGCTCGAGAAATATCGCGTCCGCAACGCTATTATTCTCGCCGCGGGTTTTGGGTCGCGCTGCGTGCCGATGACATACGAAACACCAAAAGGTCTCCTTTCGGTATATGGCGAGCCGATGATAGAGAGGCAAATAAAGCAGCTTCACGAAAAAGGTATCACAGAAATAATCATCGTCGTCGGGTATAAGAAAGAGCATTTTGATTATTTGATTGACAAATATGGCGTAAAGCTCGTTTTTAATCCCGAATACACCACAAAAAACAATTTATCGAGCGTATACCGCGTGCTGCCGTGGCTTGAAAGCTCGTATTTGCTCATGTCCGATTTTTGGATCGAAAATAACATATTCAATACATATGAATCACGCAGTTGGTATTCGTGTCAATATTTTGATGTCGCAACGGCCGAGTGGTGCGTTGAGGTTACGGCTTCGGACAAAATCGCGTCTCTGGCGATTGGCGGCTCCGACGCTTGGGCTATTGTGGGTCCGGCCTATTTTAGCGCCTCGTTCTCCGCCGTTTTCAGCGAATATGTAAAGGAATATTATGCGCGCCCCGGTACTGAGGATTTTTATTGGGAGCATATTCTGAGAGATAAAATTGAGTCTTTACCCATGTACATAAACCGTCAGTCCGGCAATGTCCACGAGTTTGAAAATCTCGATGAGCTGCGAATATTTGACCCGTCATACGACAAGAACGCGCAAAGCGGTATCATGCGCTCTATTTCTAAAGTATTTGATGTTTCACAGTCAAAAATACAAAACGTCAAGCCCATAAAAAAAGGCATGACAAATGATTCGTTCTTGTTTTCAATCGGGGAGAAAAACTATGTTTACCGCGTGCCGGGCGCAGGCACTGACAAGCTCATCAACAGGGAAAATGAGTACAGCGTTTATCAGATAGTGTCCCGGCTGGGATTGTGCGAGGATATTATTTATATTAACCCGAAAAACGGTCATAAAATAGCCGCGTTTTTTGATAATTGCAGAGTTTGTGACCCGCAAGATGCAAAAGATGTGCGTATGTGCATGAAAAAGCTGCGTGAGTTTCACACATCAAAGCTTCGCGTGGAGCATACTTTTGATATTTTCGGGCAAATAGAATTTTATGAGAAGCTCTTTGGCGGCAGCTCTTGTTACAGGGATTATGCCGACACAAAGGCCGGCATAATGGAGCTTCGCGAATATATTGACGCGCAGGAAAAGGATTGGGTGCTCTCGCATATTGACGCGGTGCCGGATAATTTTTTATTTATCGGCGATGGGAGCGGAGATTTTAGCGAAATCCGCATGATTGACTGGGAATATGCCGGTATGCAAGACCCGCATGTTGATATTGCGATGTTTGCCGTATACGCGATGTACGACAGAAAGCATGTAGAGGCTTTGATTGACAGCTATTTTGACGGCGGCTCTTGCCCTCCCGAGACAAGGCTCAAAATATACGCGTATATAGCATCTTGCGGTTTTCTCTGGAGCAATTGGTGCGAGTTTAAGCGTACAAAGGGCGTTGAATATGGCGAGTACGCAATGCTGCAATATCGTTTTGCGAAAGATTACTATAAAGTTTTCAACGAAAATAAAAATAGAAAGTAGAAGGACAAACAAAATGGAAAAGAAAGAAAGAAAATTTGACTGGATCGCAATGATAGTACCCTTGTGCTTGGTGCTTGTATTGGGCGCGCTTTTTATAGCCCTCCCCGATCAATCAGAGCTTGTTCTCAACACAGTGCGCGGATTTCTCGGCGACGATATGGGTATGTACTATATCGTAGCTTGCCTTGGCGCACTCGGGGTAAGTATGTACATGGCTTTTTCAAAGTTTGGCAAAATAAAGCTCGGAGCCTTGCAAAAACCGGAGTACAGCTCTTTTAAATGGGGGGCTATGATTTTTACGGCGACAATGGCTGCCGACATTTTGTTTTACTCGCTGTGCGAATGGGCTCTATATTCGGCGGAGCCTCACGTGCAGGAAATGGGCAATATGCAGCTTTGGGCTTCGACGTTTCCGCTCTTTCACTGGGGTCCGATTGCATGGAGCTTTTATATTCTGCTCGCGGTGGCATTCGGATTTATGCTGCATATCAGGGGCCGGACAAAGCAAAAGTTTTCCGAAGCCTGCAGGCCGCTCCTCGGCGGCAAGGTTGACGGTTTTTGGGGGAAAGTTATTGATATTGTGGCCATCATGTCTCTCATTGCGGGCACGGCGACGACGTTTTCGCTTGCCACTCCGCTTTTATCCGCCGCCGCCGCCCAAGTGTTTGGTTTAAACGCGACTACCACGCTTGCTATATGTATCTTACTGCTCATAGCGGTCGTATATACAATAGCGGTGCTTACAGGAATGAAAGGCATTTCAAAGCTGGCGAGCTATTGTGTTTATGTATTCTTCGCCTTTCTCTTCTACTTTTTATTCCTTGGCGGCGAAACGCGCTATATTTTGGAAACCGGCCTGTCCTCAATAGGCAATTTGGCTCAGAACTTCATCGGCCTTTCTACGTGGACCAATCCGCTAAGGACAGATGCCCTCGGGGTAAACCCCGATACCTTTGTGCAAGATTGGACCGTCTTTTACTGGGCGTACTGGATGGCATGGTGCGTCGCGACGCCGTTCTTTATCGGCATGATAAGCCGTGGCAGAACAATAAAAAATACCGTTATTGGCGGCTACTGCTGGGGTTTGGCGGGGACATTCACGTCCTTTATCATTCTCGGCAACTATGGGCTGGCTCAGCAGATGAAATATGGCGTGGACTCGGCAGGGGCTATCGCGGCATCCGACTATTCGTCAGAAGCGATCTCTGCTGTAATAATCGGCATTTTCAACACGCTGCCTTTGCCCGCGTTTGGTCTTATCCTCCTGTGCATTGTTATGATAATGTTCTACTCCACGACATTTGACGCTCTGACCATGGTTGTTTCGAGTTATTCACACACAAAGCTAAATCCCGGTCAGGAACCGGACAAAAAAGTACGCGCGTTTTGGGCGATACTGTTCATTCTGTTCCCGATTGCCTTGCTCTTTTCCGAAAACGCGTTATACAGTCTGCAAAGCGTCGCGATCATCGCCGCTTTTCCGATCGGTATTATTGTGACGCTCATCGCCATATCATTCTTTAAGGACGCTTCAAAGTATCTAAAAGAAACGAAAAGCGGTCAATAAACGTATATCAATTCTTCAAACAACCGAGCGGAACGACCCAAACACCGTCATCCATTTGGAAAGCGGTTTCGGTAGCGGTCAGTACCAGAAGGAAAGACGGTTCTTGTATTTTTCCTGTATCAATGTTCGCTTTGAATTTTGTCAAATTTTCCGCAGCCATTTTTATATCTCCGGCTCCCATTTTCACCTCTACCGCGCCCCAGCGGCCATCGCTGTTCTGGATAATCGCATCCACCTCTATCCCTTTTGCGTCTCTGTAGTGATATACGTTCGCATTGAGGCTATCCGCGTAAATACGCAAATCACGGATACACAGTGCTTCAAACAATAGCCCGAATGTGCAAAAATCATCAAACAGCCTTTTTGAGTTTGCCCCGAGCGCCGCCGCCGCGATTGATGGGTCAGAGAAATGACGTTTTGCTGTGGTGCGAATCGCGGTCTTTGAACGCAGACTCGGACTCCATGCAGGGAGGTCATCAATTACGAAGAGCATTTTCAATGCATTGATATACTGATCTATCGTGACCTGTGAAAGCGATTCGTCATTAGCAAGCAAGTCCTTCAAGATCGTAGTTGTGCTCGCCTCTGATGATATATTCCTGGAAAGAGAACGCATCAAACTGCGGACTCTATCCGGGTTTTTCTCAACGTTGTCCACTCTGGATATATCTTCATTCACAACAGCTTCATAGTAATCAAACGCTTTTTTCAGTGCCAATGCTTCATTTCGCTCTTTGACAGCAGCCGGCCAGCCTCCGCGGGTCAGAATAAAGGCAATCTGTTCCAGTGTCACCTTTGACTTTCCGAACATATCTGTCTTTCCTTCAAATATGTCTCTCAATGAGATTTCCCCGGAAGATTCGCCGCTCTCATAGAGCGACATTGCCCGCATTTTCATCTTTGATATGCGTCCCGTCCCGGAGTGCATATCGTCTGTTCGCACCGGAACGACAGAGCCTGTCAAAATGAATTGCCCTGTCTCTTGACGTTTATCAACCGTAAAGCGCACGGCATTCCAAAGCACTGGTGCAACTTGCCACTCATCAAGCAAACGGGGCGTTTTTCCCTCAAGCAAGAGCGACGGTTTTGTCTTTGCTTTAAGCATATTTTCTTCAAATGTGTCAGGGTCTTGCATATAAAGAACGCTTTTGGCGATATGCTGTGCAGTGCTGGTTTTTCCGCACCACTTCGGGCCTTCTATCAAAACGGCCCCCATTGCCTGTAGCGCCAAAGCCAATTTTGCATCGGCAATTCTTGGTAAATATCTGCTGTCCAATTTTATCACCCTTATACAGCATACCCTGTACTTTTGGATTTGTCAAGGTTTTACTTTTGGAAATATCATGTTTTTACTTTTGAGATTATTGCATTTTTGCTTTTTAAAAAATCTTCATTGTTCTTTTTCAACTGTAACGCGGTCAGGCACTCCCTCTCGAATCCCCCGCTACTTATCTCCGCTATCGGGCGGCTGTCCATTATCGGACAGCCGCTCCTTGACAGATGGCTTTTTAAATCCCCAGAATTTCAATCCGACAAAACTTACTATCGGTCCGGTCACAATCGGGATAAGCCCGGCAAGCTCTTCTTCCATGTCAAGATACGTCACGCAAACAAAAATTATGGCGATGTTATGCAAGTATTGCACCGCGTATACAACGCAAAATCTGACGATTTCCGCAATAGATTTTTTGGCGGTTTTAAATACAAAATACTTGCTCCACAGATAGCCGTTTATCATGCCGGCAATTGTACCGGCTGTTACCGCTATGACATAGTTTAATTCGAGCTGCAGCAAAAGATAGTAGATACCGTAATATACGGCAGTATTCATGATACCTACAAGAAAAAATTTTGCGGCTTGCATTATCGCGGCGCGGTGCGCTTTAGCCTTTGAAATGATTGCGGCTCGGCAGTTTTTAATCTTCATCGCAGCGCACCCTTCTCATCGGAGTCCATGTTTCTGATAGCTATTGCCACAGCCGTTTTAAAATCCATCCATGCCTCTTCGTTTTGGACAAAGTATCTCGGACATTCTTTGCCCGTAATGTCGTAATGTCTTAAAATATCGCTTGTAGTAAGCTCATATTGCACGCAAAGCCACGCTGTGAGAGTTACCGCGGCATTGTAGGAGGCTTCTGTAAACTCGCCTGTATAATCGGGATGGCATATTTCTATAGACAATGTATCATTGTTTCTGTTGTTTGATGCGTAGGCGACCTCGTCAACAGGCACACATTGTATGATAGACCCGTCAAGGCACACGATAAAGTTACTGCTTGCGCTTGTTTCTTTTGTGGTCGCCAAGTTTTCAAAGTAGTTTCTGTTTTGCAACGCCGTTGTATTGGGGTTTCCGATATAATGGATTACTATACCTTTGACTTCATCAAGTTTTGTACCCGGCCTTGAGTTTGGGTTTCGGGTCAAAAACATCGGGGTAATCCAGTCGAGCTCATCTATGCTTGCCTGAATTCCTTCGCTCGGCCCCCTATTCTCTCCGTTTTGGCTCAATGGATTGCTTCGTATGCTTTCCTCGATAAAAGCATACACGATTACAATCACGCCAATCAAGCAAATAAGTATCGGTAAAATGCGCCGTTTTTTTCTCTTACTGTTGTTTTCCATTTTCTTTTCTCTTTTGGCAACCTCCAAAAACCCTATCGCGGCAATCTACCTGTGATTTTTGCTTTGAAGGTTTCGCGCCTTTATAGCAGCGGGCTATCTATCCAATTTCATGATTTCTCTGTTTTTGACGAAATATTCAACCCCGGAGACCACAGTAGTCGCGCCGATGAGCGCCCAGCATATTATCAGCGCCCACGGCATCTCCTGAAGAAATATATAAATCAAAAACATCGCGACAATACAGTTTATCGTGACTAACGTTTTTAACTTGCCCGCTGTGGAAGCGGCAATAACCTTGCTTTTTGCGGCTGCCACAAGGCGTATTCCTGTCACCATAAACTCGCGGATTATCACAATGAGTACAAGCCATGCCGGCATCAGTCCTACTTCAATAAACCACAGCATTGCAGCGAATGTCAGGATTTTATCGGCAAGCGGATCCATAAATGTCCCGAAATCCGTTATTTGATCTCGCCGCCTTGCTACAATTCCGTCTGCGAGATCGGTCAGTGCGGCTATGATAAATACAAAGAGCGCGGCTTTGATGTTTGTAATATATGTGTATATCTCAAACTCTACATACAGCAATGTTATAAAAATCGGTATAAGCAGCACTCTTAGCATTGTCAGCTTGTTTGCCGTGTTCATGTTATTTCTCCAATCAACTGGCCGTCTTGGATATCCGCAATTATGAGCTTTACCATTTTACCACTATTTACAGATTTGTCAAAATTTGCGGTTTTAGTTGTGCTTTTTCCGTTTTTGGCGTAGTTTTTTTTCGGCAAATTATTCTTATAAAATCCTGACAGCGGCGCATTTTTTTTGATTTTTATATAGCCGTCAACTTCCGGAGCCTGGGCATAGCTTCTGGCAAAGAGCGCGTTCTCGTCCTCATGTTCTTCAATTATCGCGTCAAATACCTTGCCGATATGACTCTTGTCAAACTCGTGCATTATTTTGGATTGTATTTCTTGCACCGCTCGGCATCGCTGCTGTGCAATTTTTGCCGACACCCTCTTCATTTTTGCCGCCGGGGTGTTTTCCTGCGGAGAGTAGGCGAAAACCCCCGCCCGCTCGATTTTTGCTTCTTCCAAAAATGCGCAAAGCTCATCGAACGCTTTATTATCCTCATAGGGCAAGCCCGTAATAATGCTGCTGCGCAGCACGACATTATCAATACCCTCCCTTGCGGCGTCAAACAGCTTTTGTATATCGTCACGGGTCACACGCCTGTTCATTTTTTCAAGTATCCTTGTATTTATATGCTGGATAGGTATATCTAAATATTTTACAATTTTGTCGTTACGGGCAATTTCTTTTATGAGTTTACTGTCAATTCCATGTGGGTGAAGATAAAATAAGCGAATCCATTTTAGCTCATTTATATCTGACATCGCTTGCAATAGCTCTGTCAATGAGCGTTTTCCATATAAATCAAGCCCGTATGCCGTAAGGTCCTGCGCCACTATATTTAATTCCTTATATCCTCTGCCGGCAAGCTCCTTTGCTTCCTTGACTATCATATCAATAGGGCGGCTGCGAAAACGGCCGCGAATATCCGGGATAACGCAATATGCGCAACGATTATCACAGCCTTCGGCAATTTTGAGGTATGCCCACACCTTTGATGTACTGATAACACGCACAGTTTCACTGACGGGGGCGTTTATATCCGAAAAATATTCTTTTCGGTTAAATGATTCTCTTGTTTCTTTATCTGCTTTGCGCGGCTCTTTGCCGGACAGCTCCGTCCTGGATAGCCTTTCGCTCTTACAAAAACTCACTTTCCCATCTTGGCGGCTATCATCTACGGTTCTTCTTACTACATCGGCGATTTCGTCAAAGCTGCCGACTCCGACTATAGCGTCAACCTCCGGCAGCTCTTTTTGCAGTTCATCTTTATAGCGCTCGGCCAAACACCCGGCGACAATGATTTTAAAACCCGCATCGCCGGATTTGGCGTTTGCCAGTTCAAGTATCGTATTGATGGCCTCCGTTTTTGCGCTGTCTATAAATCCGCATGTGTTTATAATAACAGCGTCGGCATTATCAGTTTCTCCCGACACCGCATAACCTGCCTGCTTTAGCAAATACATCATTTGCTCTGTATTGACCCGGTTTTTTGAGCAACCGAGCGAAATTATCCCAATTTTCTTCGCCATACCATCGTTTCTGCCAGAGATTGTTCGTTAAAATTTCGCTTCTTCGGGGAGTTGTCGTGAAAATTCTGCACGGGCTGATATCGGGTAATTCTCGGCGATTTTGCTTGTTTGTCCTTCACCGTACACCGCTTTCGGGACACCTTGCTTTAAATTCTCGGATATATTTTTCTCACGTTGAATTTGACAGCATTTGATTCTTTTTTGTGCCGCCTCGAAAAAAGAAGTGTCTAACTCAAATCCCACAAAACTCCTGTTCATCTTTTTTGCTGCCACACCGGTAGAGCCTACCCCCATAAACGGGTCTAATACGACATCTCCTGCTGTCGAAGCGATTTTTATAATGTGCTCCAATACCTTTAAGGGTTTTTGCGTTGGATGTTTCGGCTCTTTAAGCCGTTCGCTCCCGCCACAGATAGATGTTTCGATAAAGTTGTGCATATCTCTTTGGTTTGCAAAATTCCAGGTGTGTCCTTTATTCCAAAAGCATACAATAAGCTCAACAGAGTTTAGAAAAGATGTTTTCATAAAATTCGGCACAGGGTTTGTTTTATGCCATGCCATAAACTGAAATGTGTCAAATTCGCTGTCAAACGCTTTATGCCACTCCCCTATCATATTATAGCTTGTAAAAACAAAAGCGTTGCCCGTGGGTTTTAAAATTCTTTTAAAATCGTCTACGAAAAATTTTGGCTCTAAAGGTATTTCGTCCCACTGCGCAATGTCGTTGTTTATATCTGACCTCCAGTTAAATTTAATGTTTCCTGTCGAATATTGCGCAATATTATACGGCGGATCCGTCAATATGAGGTCTATGGAATTATCCGGCAACATTTTCAGTAACTCTTTGCAGTCCCCTTGCTTTAATTTGGAGTAAATCATATATTATATGCCTCCTTGATTTCGCTGAGTGCATCAACTATAACGCCTATATTGTTTGTATATGCACTTAAAACCGCAGCAAAACCTGTATCGTCTTTGCACACAAAATTCCAAAAATCTTTTCCAATTAACAACTCTTCGGCAGCGAAAAATCTTTGCACCCGTTCTTGCGCCCAGTCGTTTCCCTCGCCAAATTTATTGTATGCGGTCGCAAAATGCAATTTTATATCAGAAGAAGTTGTGTTCCTGAGTATGAAATATTGCTCAAGTAAAGCTCGTTTTTCGACTTCGGCTTTTTTTATGTCAAGGTCTCCGCCCGCCTTGAGTTCTACGATGTGGTATGTGTTTTTCTTTTTATCAAAAAATAGATGGTCGGATGCGTGAGACGCCGGTTTGAGGGAAAACGGCTCCGCGCTATAATTGGAATAGTGAGAAATATCCGGGATGGCGTCCTTGTTTTTATAGTTGGTGAGAATATCGTTAATGTAATCTATTTGCCTTGCGCTTATTTGTCCTGAAACTTCCTGAGACACTTCATAGTATTCTCGGGCTATTTCGATTGCAAGTTTTTCAAGCAGGCCTCCGAAGGCTGAATCGAAAGAACGCACAAGCGCGGAATAATATATAAATTCGCCGGGAAGGGCTCTGACAAATACGTTTTGCTTTTTGAGGTTTAGCGTTCCTTGAGGATTTTCAAGCTCGCCGAAATGCCTCGTTTTAAATCCGGTTGCAAACCCTGACAGATGGGAGCGCACTATACTCTCTATTCTTAGTAATTCGCTGTTGTTTAACATAATTTACAAGCCCTTTTCTATAACGCTTCTGTATTTTTCAATTCTTTTATAGGTAAAGTATATCACAAAGTGTAACAAAATGTATTAGCATATCGAAAGTTTTCACAAGCAAAGTGATTGTTCGTTATTTACTAAGGCCGTTACTCGCTGCGGGCACTTAGATACGCGCTTATCGCGGAGTTTGCGTCGTCATAGCTAAACCCCCGGCGCACCAGCGCGTCCCGCGCCCGCCGCAAATCATCCTTATCTTCCGAGCCTTTTAGCTTCTTTCGCAAAAGCTCAAGAGCCGCGTATTCCCCCTCGTTTTCGTCTATGAGAGCGAGCTTTTCATCTCGCATATCGCGGGCTATGCCCCGTTTATACAGCTCTTCTTTTATACGCGCTTTTCCATAGCCTCTTTTTGCATAATGATTTACGATGAGCGCGGCATAGTTTGAGTCGTCAATATAGCCAAGCTGCGTGAGCCAGCGCACAGTCTCTTCGGCGTCCTCTTGTGTTTCGCCTTTTTCTATGAGGCGTTTTGACATCTCCGACTCGGAAAAATTACGCTTTGCGAGCATACGGAGCGCACGTTTTTTTGTGTCGCTTATATCTTTTGAAAACACAACACTCTCCCCCGCGTCGCAGAGCGACGCGGTTATCCTTCAAACTCTTCCGCATCAATATCTACCGCCCGCCCCGACGCTTTGGCGGCAATTTTTTCCTGCGGCGACATGAGCTTTACGGCGTCGCGGCGTATGGATGCTTCCAGCTCGTCCGCCAGGTCGGGATATTCCTTGAGGTATTCTTTTACATTTTCGCGCCCTTGAAATCTCATTTCATTGAACGTAAACCACGACCCGCTCTTTTCTATCAAGTCAAGCCTCACTCCAAGGTCAATCAGCTCGCCTATCTTTGATATGCCTTCGCCAAACATAATATCAAACTCTCCCTCGCGAAACGGCGGGGCTACTTTGTTTTTTACGACTTTTGCGCGGGTGCGGTTGCCTACGTGTTCTGCGCCGGATTTGATATACTCTATGCGGCGCACGTCAATACGCACGCTGGAGAAGTATTTGAGGGCACGGCCGCCCGGAGTTGTTTCGGGGTTGCCGTATGAAACGCCTATCTTTTCCCGAAGCTGGTTTATAAAAATAACCACGCAATTAGTTTTTGAAATAGAACCCGCGAGCTTGCGCAGTGCTTGTGACATAAGCCTTGCTACGACACCGACGCTTGCGTCTCCTATATCCCCCTCCACTTCGCTGCGAGGCACTAAAGCCGCCACAGAATCAACCACCACGACATCAATCGCGCCGGAGCGGACAAGTACCTCCGTGATTGCAAGCGCGTCATCACCCATATCTGGTTGAGAAATCAGCAGGTTTTCAATGTCCACGCCAAGTGCTCTGGCGTATGCCGGCTCGAGCGCGTGCTCGGCGTCTATAAACGCGGCTTCGCCTCCAGCTTTCTGCGCTTCGGCAATAATGTGAAGCGCAAGCGTTGTCTTTCCCGATGATTCCGGCCCGTAAATCTCAATGATCCTGCCTCTGGGAACACCGCCGATGCCCAAAGCGAGGTCGAGCGAGATAGAGCCTGTAGAAATTGCGTCTACATTTATCTCCTGTCTTTCTCCAAGCCGCATGATCGAGCCTTTGCCGTGACTTTTCTCAATTTGCGAAAGCGCCGTTTCCAGTGCCTTCTTTTTGTCGCCCGCCGGTATTGCCGGCACGTATTTCTTTTTTTCCGCCATTTTCTTTCCCTCCGTTTTTGCTTTTTTGCTTATGTTCTATCTTATGTTGCCTTTCCGGTGAGCACTCTCTCGACGCCTCCGGTGTCTTTATACGTTTTTATATCCGAAAGACCGCCTTGCTTCATTATATATCTCACAGCCGCCGCCTGACCGATACCGCACTCAAGAGCCATATGGCCTCCCGGCTTTAGGATTTTACTCCATTTTCCCGCAATAGCTTTCAAAAATTCCAACCCCTCTTCCCCTCCGTCAAGGGCGCTCAAAGGTTCGTAATCTTTAACTGAGTTCTCAAGTGTTTCTATATCTTTTGTTGGTATATAGGGGGGGTTACTGACGATTAGGTCAAAGGCTCCCAAAAGCGACGGCGGCGATTTTAAGGCATCGGCGGTAATCGGTGTTATATTACGGCTTTGATTATTCTTTAGCATATTTTGACGGCAAATACCGAGGGCTTCTTCAGATACATCCGCCAGCACGACACGGCTGCTCGCAACCTTTGCCGCAATCGCTATGCCGATACATCCGCTGCCCGCGCATAAGTCGAGAGTTCTTGTCTGCCACGGCTTTGCGTTCAAAATGGCAATAGCTTTCTCGGCAAGCAATTCGGTATCCATGCGCGGTATAAGGACGTCCGGGCTGACGATGATGGGAAGTCCGTAAAATTCCCACTCCTCCAAGATATACGCGAGAGGCTCACCTTTTAGCCTTCTGCTCAATGAATCTTCTATCTTTGCTTTTATTTTTGCGTCTGTCGCGTATATTTTGCTCATAGCAAGCACTTCTTCTTTAGTTTTGCCTGATGCGGATGATATGATCATTCTCGCTTCAAGCTCCGGCGACGTTATGCCCGCGCTTTTTAGGCTTTTGCGAATCCTTAGATATACATCGTTATATGTTTCCATTTTGCTCACCGCACATTTCATCTCATCGTGTATTTTGCCATACATTTTATTGTTTTTTCATCGCGCATGGCAAAGCATCACCATTTTGCTTCTTTTTCATCTTCCGGCATTACGTTTTCAAGCGCTTTTATCGCAACCTCTATCATTTCATCGTCCGGTTCTCTGGTTGTAAACCTCTGGAGAGCCTTGCCGGGCGCGGAAATAATGAAAGTAAGGATATTATCATATCTGCCCGCGATTTTTATTAGCTCATAGCTTATGGATACCACCACTGGCAAGAGCGCGATACGCAAGGCAACACGTATAAGTAAGTTATTCCATGACGTAAACGAAAACACGAGGATGCTGACTATCATAACTATAAACAAGAAACTTGTGCCGCATCGGGGGTGAAACCGCGATTGATTCCTTACATTTTCAATTGTGAGCGGCAGCTTGCTTTCATAACATGCAATCGCCTTATGCTCCGCTCCGTGATATGCCCAGACCCTCTTTATATATGGCAGTTTTGTGGTGAGCCAGAGGTAAGTAAGGAATACCAGTATGCGAATCGCACCCTCTATAAGGTTTCTGATTGCAATATGTTTGACGTATTCGGCAACGAATCCGGCAAGAAATGTCGGCAAAAGCATGAATAGTCCGACAGACATGGCGATTCCGAGAATGACCCCAATGGTAATGATTACCTTTTCCGCTTTTTCACTGCCGAGTTTTTCTTCAATCCATCGGTCAAACTTGGATTCCGGTTCTTGTTCTTCCTCCGGCATAAGATTTGCCGAATGCATAATGGAGCGGACGCCGAGCATCATCGAACTGCCGAAATTGACCGCGCCCCGTATAAATGGCCACCCAAATATCCGGCACTTTTCTTTGATTGGATGCAGGTCCTCTGTTGTCTCTACAAGCTCGTCCTTGCTCCTTACAACGACCGAATATTTCTTTGGTCCTCTCATCATCACGCCTTCAATCAATGCTTGACCGCCGATTGATGTGCGAAACCCGTTTTTACTTTCCTTACTTGATTGTTTTTGTAACATCATTATTCACTCACTTAACTATTACTAATTTTATTATTAGATTGCAGTATTATCAATGCTTGTGTCTGTCATAGGTAATATTATAGTGGCTACAAACCCTCCGCCTTGAGCATTGGCGAGCTCTAAACGGCCATCATGATACTTTATAATCTCTTCACATACGGATAGTCCGATACCGCTCCCGCGGTCTTTTGCATTACTTCCCTTGTAAAACTTTAATTTTAAATTGGGCAGCTCGTCGCTTTCAACTCCGAGACCAAAGTCCCGAACGGTTATAATTACAAATTCGTCAATTATGCCCGCGTAGATTTCTATTCGTTTTCCTTCACGCCCATACTTTAAGGCATTATCAAAGATATTGAAGAACACTTGCTTTAGCCTTCCGGCGTCGCCCGGTATGATGCAAATATCATCTATCTCATTATAATAGTCAATTTCGAGTTCATCCTGGCGCAAAATCTCCCGAAAGGCAAATATCGCATCCTCAAGCTCCGCCACTATATCTATTTGCTCGATATTTAGCGTAAATCTGCCGTCCTCCATTCGGGTAAACTCGAGCAGTTCCTCAACCATTTTTGTCAGCCTGCGGGCTTCTTTTAAAATGATTTCTACGCCATGCTTTGATTCGCTGTCTAAGGCTTCGCTATATATCAAAGTTTCGCCCCATCCCGTTATGGCTGTGAGCGGGGTGCGCAGCTCATGAGATACCGAGGAAATGAATTCTGACTGCATCTTGTCTGTTTGGGCGATTTTTATTGACATTTCATTGATGGAATCAACCATGTCGCCTATCTCATCAGGATAGGTATCGTATATTTGCGCTCCATAGCGTCCTTCGGCTATACGCCGCGCTATTTTGGTTATTTCGCTGACCGGGGTAATGACATAACGTGTAAAAACCATGTTCAAAACCAAAACAATAGCAAGAACTATTATGCCGACGCCAATTACGATCAGTATATTTTGCGCTACCTGCCTGTCTACGACCCGCAGGCTGGTGACATAGCGCATTATGCCAATCACTTCACCGCCGCCGTACACAAGCGGCGCGGATACCGCCATTATGCGCTCTCCCGTGACAGCTCGTCTGCCTACCCACGACGACACATCTCCCGTTTCAAGAGCCGTGTATATATCTTGCGTTTGCGGAGCCGCGCCGAGCGCAAATCCCGAGGTTGATATCATAACGCTGCCGTCCTTACCCAAAAATTGGAGCTCTATGCGGTCGGCTTCATTAAATGTTTGCGCATATCTGTTTGCGCTGTCGTAGTAGTCATCATATGACCTTGCTACAAAATTTGCGAAAAAATCAGTGGCTGTACGCGCCTTTGCTTCCATGCCCGTGCGGATCGCCGTAAAGTAGCTGCTGTAAATAAGTATTGAAAACAACACAGTGACAAAGATAACGCCCAGCAGCGCGGCAATAACCGTTGTTCTAAGCCACCGCCTGCGCAGCCCCTTTGTGAAGTTTTCAAAAAATGACGTCAAGCCTTACAACCCCCACTTATATCCGAATCCCCATACTGTGGTAATATACGTGGGATTTGTGGGATCGTCCTCGATTTTCAGGCGAAGCCGTCTGATATTCACATCGGCGATTTTCAGTTCGCCAAAGTAATCCCGTCCCCATACCGTATTTAGAATATCCTCGCGTGACAATGCTTTGCCCGGATTATCCATGAACATTTTCATAATTGAATATTCAACCTGCGTCAATTTTATACGGGCTTTGTCTTTTTCGAGTGTCCTGTTTCTTGTGTTTAGGCGAAACGGCCCTTGCACGATTTCTCCGGCCTCGACCCCCGCCGTGTTTTCAGAACGCCTGAAGAGAGCGTCAATACGCGCCGTGAGCTCCGCCGGTGAAAAAGGCTTGGTGATGTAATCGTCGGCGCCGGTCATAAGCCCCATGACCTTATCCATTTCCTGCGTTTTTGCCGTGAGCATTATGATTCCGATATGCGGATCGGCTGTCCGTATTTTTCTGCATACCTCAAATCCGTCAGTATCGGGCAGCATAATGTCAAGTATTGCGAGCTTAATGTCGGGATGCCGGCTTAGTTTTTCAAACGCCTCGGCTCCCGTGCCCGCCTCGACGACCTCATAGCCCGCGCGGTTTAGGTTGACCACCACAAAGCTGCGTATGCTGGTTTCATCTTCAAGCACTAATATCTTTTTCAAATTCATTATCCCCTTTTCTTATTTTACGGCTTTTTCATGTGTTTATCTTGAATATATATTATCAGTAGTCCGGCTCGGCGTAAATGAGCCTAAAGTTTTCTTTTATCGTATCTTCGCTAAATGTCAGGCCAAAGCTATTTGCCGGGGCAAGAATCTCAAAAGCATATATTGAGGACTCCCCGGCTGCCAGCCGGACTTTGTCCGCCGACTCGGCCTTTTCCTGCGCTGCCGCTCCCGAGAATTTAAATATTTTCAAAAAATCCTCATACGCGGTATAATCTTCACTGTCTATGTATGAAAATATGATCGTCCTCTCACCGGGCACTGTATCGTCTCTGCGTACCGTGACATTTTCGCGCCAATCGCCCGGCAATATCAAAAACCATTCATCGAATGTGTTATGATATGTGGTAAGCGTTAGATTTCTGCTGCCGTTGCTCCGATAAGCATACCAGTCTATCGCGTAATACTCCGTCTCCGATATCGCCGCAAGCGGCCGCGGCACGGGGATTTTTAATATGCCGTCGTCATTTACCTCCGAGTTGTATATCCTGTGGCGCACGGTTTCTTCGCTGATCCCCGTCGCCTGATTTAAGGTTATATTTACAAGCTCGCCGCTCTGTCTGGAGAGTATGTCCGTAACAATACCGCCGTTTTCAAATCTGCCTTCGCTTTCGACAAAAATCGCCGGAACATTATCGGCAAGACGCCCTGCGGAGATTTGCGATATTGTTTCTATACCGGAAGATAATCTTTCTTCTTCGGTAAATATTTCCCCGTCCTGCCTTAACGAAAACACCGTCGCCGCAGCTCCTCCGCTAACATCTCCGGCGGTCAGTTTAAAAACCGCCACATTCTCGTTGCCATAGCCCGTAGAGTTGTACGTCAGCATCTGCGCGTATTCTTCTCCGCTGACAAGAGGCTTGCTTTGCAATCCAACCGTTGAGTATATTGACATATATTTTAACGTCGGGCCCATCTGCCACCCTATAACGAGTTCTAAATTGCCGTCGCCGTCCATATCAATATATCTGACGCTTTCTATGTGTGTCCCGACACCCTCAATTATATCCGCCGTAATATAATCATCATCTGCCGCTTCAAAAATATAGGCAAAAAGCCTGCCCTCTCCCGGTATCGAGAAAAATGCCAACGCTTCGCTCTGTCCGCTGCCGTTTAAGTCTACAAGCTGCACGGCTTGCCTGTTTGGTCCTCCCGTAGGAGCCGCATACTCCGCGCCTTGGTTTAATATCGTATTTATATGAGTCTGAAGCCGTATATGCTCCTCGGGCAGCTCCGGCAGGCTATAGAGCTCGTCCGCCGATATGCCAAGACACCCTGCAAGGAGAGCTAAAAGCGGAGCAATAAGTAATGACAAAGCAAAGTGTTTCTTCTTGTTCATAAGACGCTTATCATATCATAAAAAAACGCGATATACCAGCAATTTTTAGCAACTTTAGCATATCAATAAAAGAGTGATGAAAATGTAGATTTTATCTACATAATGCAGAGACCTCCGGCGGCGTTTTTACTTTTGCAACGCCGCGTTTATGGCTTCGGCGATGTTTTTTACCTGTATGAGCTCAAGCCCCTCCGGTATTTGTATCTTGCTTTTGCTCCTTTGCGGCATGATACACGCCTTAAATCCCATACGGGCAATCTCAGAAAGCCTTTGATTTAGCTGCGAAACCTGCCGCACCTCGCCTGTCAGCCCAACCTCGCCAAAAACAGCAATATCGCCGCGCAGCGGTTTATCCCTATAGCTTGACGCAAGCGCAAGCATGGTTGCAAGATCGGCGCCCGTGTCGTCTATGCACAGCCCGCCGATGACATTTATATAGCAGTCACACCCGCCTATCCTCAAGCCGCCCCGTTGCTGCAAAACGGCTATCAGCATCATTGCGCGGTTATAGTCAACACCATTTGCGTTTCTGCGGGGCATATTTGCCGAGCTTGGGGTTACAAGCGCTTGTATTTCCGCGAGGATTGAGCGCGTACCCTCCACAAGGCAGGTCACGCACGTACCAGGCGTACCTTCGGGTCTGCCGGACAGGAGCATTTGGGACGGGTTTGGCACCTCGCAGAGCCCCGAGTCCAACATTTCAAATACGCCTATTTCGTTGGTAGAGCCAAAGCGATTTTTTGCGGCGCGGAGTATCCTATAATTTAAATTCTGCTCACCTTCAAAGTATAAGACGCAATCTACCATGTGTTCTAACACCTTAGGCCCGGCTATCGCGCCCTCCTTGTTTACATGCCCCACAAGAAATACCGTGATTCCCGTGTCCTTTGCCAGCCTTAGAAGCGACATCGCGCAGTCTTTTACCTGCCCGACGCTGCCCGGAGACGTTGAAAGCTCGGGGTTGTAAAGCGTTTGAATCGAATCAATAATGATAATATCCGGTCTTTGCTCTTCGGCGACAGCAATAATTTCCGCGATGTCGGTTTCCGCCAGTACAAATATACCGCCGCCTTTTACATTAAGACGCTCGGCGCGCATTTTAATTTGACTCTCCGATTCCTCGCCGGACACATAAAGGGTAGTCATGGCCGCGCTTCCGTTATCCACCAACCCGCAGATTTGCAAAAGCAAGGTGGATTTGCCTATGCCCGGCGATCCTCCGACAAGTACGAGCGAACCCAAAACAGCGCCGCCGCCAAGCACTCTGTTCAGCTCGCCAAGCCCTGTGGAAAATCGCATTTCGCCCGCCGCACTGATTTTGCTGAGTTCTTGCGGGACGCCGCTTGCTTTTTGCGCCGAGCTTTGATTTTTGCCGCCCTTAGATGCCCCGCTCTTTGGCCTTGCGTATGACGGCTGCTCGACTATGGTGTTCCACGCCCCGCATCCGCCGCACCTGCCGCTCCACTTTGGAAATTCATTTCCGCAGTCCGTACAAAAGAATATTGTCTTGCTTTTCATTGCCGCCTTTCACCATAGCTGCCTCGCCTTTGAATCCGCTTGCCAACGTCCTCTCACTCTTCTTCTTGCGCGATTTTGAGTTCGTACATAAAATCTTCCGCGAGCTTTGCGTAAAGTTTGTCCCCCATCTTTTGTGTTTTTACCGTAAACAAAAACTTTCTAAGGTGCTTATCTATGCCTGCGCGGTGCTGCATACCCGCTATTGACAAACAGGTTATTTGCTCCTGCACCGGAGTCAGCCGGCTCTCCGTATAGACGCGCTCATAAGCATCCGCCGCTTTCTGTGCCGCCATCTTTTCCATATTATTATCCGCGACGTCTTCATAGAGCCAACTGAGATTTCCCCATAGTTTCGCGCTTATTTGCCGGCTCATCGTCGGATAGGCGGCGGCGCACAAGAGCGCGAGGTAGTGAGATGTGAATACATAGTTTATATCCCGTACAGAGGATGTGTCCATATGCACGGTTGCGCGGGCGGCGTTAAGGCCGCCTTCTATTTCCGTCTTGCGGAGCGGCTTTGGTTCTGTAAAATAGTTATGGAACGTGCTAAACAGGCAGTTTGAACACGTCAACACATCAAACCACTCGACATGAAAATCTCTGAAAATTCTGCGCAAATCATAGCGCATCGGCTGTGCTTCAAATAGTTTTGTGCGAAATACCCGGTAGTCTTGAAACGGCTTCGAGCAGTATGGGCATTTATATTCTTTCGGGAAAATAAGTTTGTCGTTGAATGTCAAACCCGTATTTTCATATTGCATGTGGCCTGCCGGGAATATCCCCCCGCTTATTTCTCCTCCTGCTTGCGGCATGGGCTTTTGCACAGCAGCGGCGGGCGGTGCCGGTTTTGGCGCGGCGGCGGGTGGCGTAGGCTTTGCGGCGGCGTGAGGCACGGGTTTAGGAACGGCGGCTTGCGGTGTGGGCTTTTGCACGGCTGCGGGCGCGGGCTTAGAAACGGCAGCGGGCTTTGGAACGGCAGTTTGCGGCACGGACTTTGCGGCTGCTTGTGTTTTTGAAAGTACAGGCATTGAGTATGCGCTGCGCAATATCTCAAACAATACTTCGGGATGCGACCATGACAATTCATCAAAAGATTCTTTCGTCAGCAAATAGACCGTCACGTCCCCGCTTGCAATATATGTAAAATCACAAGCTCCTATAAAATATTCGCGTCCGCCAAACACATCTCCGGGCGCAATGACAAACGCTCCGCCGGGCGCAGTGCCGGACGCGTTTTTATCAATTGCCTCAACACTGCCCGAGAGCAGTATATACATTGCTTTATTGCCGTTATCCGCGCCGGCGGAGCATGGAATTTCTTCCCCCGCGGCAAAGTCCCGGCAAGGCCCTTGTTCAAGCAGCCATGTTATGTTCATCAAACTTACCTCCTCACGATTATAGACTGAATGACCGTAGCATACGGCTCTGACATATTTACTATGCCCTCTCCTTCGCCCGGATGCCAACCGAGGGCAAGATCGGCTTTTCCGTGCCAAACGGCGACGGCAAGCTCCCACGAATCATATTCGAGTACCCTAATATCTACACCCAATATATCGCCCACCGCCACCGCCATTTCAACATCCATTCCGACAAATCTGCCTTCATCGTCTTTGTACGAAAAAGGCGGCGAGTCGGGCGGCAGCGCGACTATGAGCGTCGCCGTGCGCGGCTCGTCGGGGGGCGTCGAGGTGTATGTATAGCTCCTGCCCGCAAAATATTTGTTATATAACCCCCTGAGCGTACCGTTTCGGTTCAGTGTGCCAAGAGCGTCATTTACGGCTGTGAGCAGCCTTGTGTTTTCCTTAGGTACGGCAAAGCAAAGGTCATATTCGACCAGCGGCTCATACAAAACTCTGACTCCTGATGTGCCCGATACGAGTTCCGCCGCCGTAGAGCCCTCCATTATTACGCAATCCAGCAAGCCCGCGCGTAAATCTACCATCATTTGCTCCGCCGAATAATAGGCTCTTGCCGTGCCGTATTCGGTTGCGAGACGATATGAGGGCGTACCCGCCAGACCTCCGATCACGCTTCCGTAAACATCATCAACCGAAAAAACAACATTTGAAGGTCCGCATGAGGCGAGCGTAAAAAGCGCAATAGCAGTCAGCAAAGCTATACTTATACCCGCTTTTATTGTCTTTCTCATTCTATCTTTCCGCCAAAAAAGCTGCCAAGGTCTGGTACGTTCGGAAATTCCTTTTTCTCATCCTTGCCCGACGGGTCATCACCCGATATGCCCGAATCGTCCCCGTATCCTGTTTGTGTTTGATTTTCCGGTTTTATTTTTTTAGGCGGCATCTTGCCCCCATTTTCGCAAAAATACTTAAAGTCATCCCCGTCAATCGTCTCAAACTCAAGCAAAACAGCTACGGCCTTTTCCACAAGCTCGCGGTTTTCCGTAAGTATTTCTTCGCATATCTCGTTTGCCGAGTCGAAGATGGCCTTGACTTCGTCGTCAATTGCGGCGGCCGTCTTTTCGGAATAACTCTTTGTCGTCGAAAAATCACGTCCAATAAATACGCTGCGGCTGCTGTCGTCAAACGAAATCGGGCCGATTGCGTCACTCATACCGTATTTCATGACCATGCTGCGGGCAAGCGCGCTTGCGTGCTGAATATCGCTTCCGGCTCCGGTAGAAATATCGTCAAGGAATATCCGCTCCGCTACGCGCCCTCCAAGCATTGACACTATACGCTCAAACATTTCCTTGCGCGACGTATAGTCCTTGTCCTCTTGCGGACGGTAAACCGTCATGCCTCCCGCTTGTCCGCGCGGTATGATGGTGACAAGATGCACCGGGTCAACATGTTCGAGATGAAAAGACGCGATTGCGTGTCCGGCTTCGTGATATGCCGTAATACGGCGGCTTTTTTCGGTGACGACCCGGCTCTTTTTCTCCGGCCCCGCCATGACTTTTAGCGTGGCTTCTTCGATGTCCGGCATGGTTATAAAGCGGCTGTCTTTGCGCGCGGCAAGAAGCGCCGCTTCGTTGAGCAGGTTTTCCAAATCCGCGCCCGTAAATCCTATCGTGCCTTTTGCGATCTCCGCAAGGTTTATGTCCTCGCCAAGGATTTTCCCTTTTGAATGTACCTTTAAAATTTCCTCGCGCCCCTTGATATCAGGCAGCCCTATGTAGACCTGACGGTCAAAACGACCGGGTCTCAACAGCGCGCTGTCTAAGATGTCGGCGCGGTTTGTGGCCGCTATGATGATTACGCCTTCGTTTGTGGTAAAGCCGTCCATTTCGACAAGGAGCTGGTTTAGCGTTTGTTCGCGTTCGTCATGCCCCCCGCCGAGCCCGGCTCCGCGCTGGCGGCCTACGGCGTCAATTTCGTCAATGAATATGATTGACGGGGCGGCTTTCTTCGCCTGATCAAACAGATCGCGCACACGCGACGCTCCGACGCCGACATACAGCTCTACAAAATCCGAGCCGGAAATTGACAAAAACTGGACTCCGGCCTCCCCCGCGACCGCCTTTGCTATGAGGGTTTTACCCGTTCCGGGAGGCCCGACGAGCAGCACTCCTTTTGGTATGCGCGCACCGATTGTGATGTATTTCTGCGGACCTTTGAGGAAATCAACGATCTCGCTCAATTCCTCTTTTTCTTCTTCGGCTCCGGCAACGTCCGCGAATGTTATTTTCTTCTTTTCGTCTCCGGCAACGCGTGTCCTTGCCCTCCCGAACTTCATCGCGCCCTTGTCACCGCCCATACCCGAGCGGCTCATCATTGCGTTCCAGATGAAGATAAATACTCCTATGAGTATGACATACGGGATTATTGACACCCACCACGGGAATCTATATCCCGGCTCAAGGTCATACACAAACTGTTCTTCGCCAAAACCGCTGTTTCCGTTGCGCCTTATTTTGTCGAGCAACACGTCTCCGACATCTTCATGGAAGATATATATATCGAGCAAGTTATGTGTGATTTTCGGACTGCCCGTATCCTTATAGTTTACCGTAAGGTCGGCTGTGACTTTATTGTTGCCGTCAATGTTGAACGTCCTCACTTGATCTCTCAAGAAAAACCCTACAAGCTCTGAATAGCTCACCTCTGCGCTCGAGACGCCGCCCGGCTGATACATGAGGTAAAATGCGGAAAGTATGACTACCAATATTAAAATGTACAACCCAATCTCGCGCGGGCTTTTACCCTTCTTTATGTTCAATAATCTTTCTCCTGTTTATCGTTTTTTTAGATGCCGTACTTTTCGGGCTTTAACACCGCTATATACGGCAGATTGCGATATTTCTCCGCATAGTCGAGTCCATATCCGACCACAAACTCGTTCGGGCAAATAAAGCCCGTATAATCTGCGGTTAAAGGCATGTCTCGCCTTTCCGGTTTGTCTAAGAAGGCGCATATTTTGAGCGACGCGGGTCCTCTTTTGACGACCAGTGCGTGCAATGCCGTGAGCGTGACGCCTGTGTCTAAAATATCTTCTATTATTATCACATGCTTGTCTTTTACTTCAAATCCTATGTTCGTTTCGACATTTACTTTTCCTGATGTCACCGACGAAAACCCATAAGACGACGCCGACAAAAACACGATCTCACTTTCCAGATTGATTTTTCTTGATAAATCCGCAAGAAAAACATAGCAGCCTTTCAGCACCCCGATAAGCATGATTTTCCGCCCGGCATACTCGTTTGTGATTTGCTCGCCAAGCTCGGCGATCCGCTTGGATATTTGCTCCTCGGTAAATAAAATTCTCTCAATATCGTCTTTCAAGATATATCTCCTTGCACGCCCATAAATATTAATTCTTGCGGGCATTATGCGCCGATGCGCTTTTGTCAGTTTCCTTAAAGCTGATAAGCACCGCGCTGTCGCCCTGTTTTGGGACGGCTCTTTGTGAAATCCCTATGCCATAAACGCCAAGCACGCCTTCATCATCACAAATAACCGGAACAAGCGCTCTTTTTCGGGTGGGTATTTTCCTTTCGATAAATAGCTTTTTTAGCGTTTTGGTGCCGCCTGTGCCTTTTAGCTTTATCAAATCTCCTTCTTTGCGGGGTCTGACGGTTATTTTACCACATATGTCAATACTTTTGAACAAGAATAATGTAAAAGGTTTGTAAACATTGCCGTCCCCATTCTCAAAGAGGCGTTTTTCGTCATATATGACAGTTTTGCACGATATGTCCAGCCCCAGCATAAAAATTGTGATGTTATCCCCATCTTTAGGATAGACCGGCGCAAACTGCGAGTCGCCCGGCATTTGTTCCGGGTCAAATATGATACGGTCATATTCCCGGTAAACGGTCATTCCCGGCAGGGAAATCTGCGCGGACGGATTTTCATTTGCGCATAAATCCAAAATATCCCGGACATGCTTGTGTGATAACGACCCTTGCTCGTACAGCTTCCTGATGACCCGGGACGAAACCGAAAAAGGCAGTATTGCAAGGTCTGCCGCGTTGGCCGTGAGCCCCATACAGCAATCTTTTATAAATAAATCGGCTATATCTGAGATAAACTCTTCGTCCTCGCGAAAAAGCTGGGACGCCGCAAACGCCGCTTCGTTAAGGCGGGGATTGATACTTTCGAGCTGCGGGATCACGTTTATCCTGATTTTATTTCGCGTGTAAATGTCAAGGCTGTTTGTTGAGTCCTCCATATATGAAATGCCGCGCACGGTCAGAAATTCCATGACTTGTTTTCGCGTGACGCCAAGCAGCGGGCGGATTACCTCATCTCTGACCGGAGGTATTCCCGCCATGCCGTTTGCCCCCGTGCCGCGCACAAAATTCATCAGCATTGTTTCCGTATTGTCATTTTTCGTGTGAGCTGTGGCTATGCGCTCCGCTCCGATTTTCTCCGCTGTTTCGCGAAAAAATCCATACCGTATGTCTCGGGCGGCTTCTTCTATACCGATGCCGTGCCTTTTCGCGTATCCCGCCACATCACTGCCTGCGGAATAAAACGGTATCCCATGCGTTTGGCATACGTTCATCACAAAGGTTTCGTCACGGTCCGATTCCTCCCCGCGCAGCCTATGGTTATAATGAACCGCGGCTATCTCAAATCCGTATTCATACGATATATGCCTCATCACTTCAAGCAGGCACATAGAATCAGCTCCGCCCGATACGCATACGAGTACCGAACCTTTTTTTGGGAGCATATCATGCTCATTTGCAAACTCCAAAATTTCCTCTATCATTTCTAATGCTGATTCCTTTTCCTTCGCGCCCGCCGAAATGCTGATTCTTTAAAACTCTTCGTCGTGATATCTTTCGATTGATGAGAAGTTTGTATATTCCGGGTCCCATCGCAGGTTGACCGTTCCGGTTTCACCCCGGCGATTTTTCAAAACTATACATTCGGCGATGTTTGGAAACTCCGACTCGGAGTTGTAATAATCATCCCTGTAAAGCCCCATGACAACATCCGTGTCTTGTTCGATAGAGCCGGATTCGCGGAGATCGGAAAGCTGCGGCCTCTTGTCGTCCCCTTTTCTCTTATCGCTTTCACGGTTTAATTGCGACAGGCATATAACCGGGACATTTAGCTCTTTTGCCATGACTTTCATGGCCCGGCTTATTTCACCGACTATCTGCACACGGTTTTCTCCTCTGTAAGCGCGTTCGTTGGTCGCCGCCGACATAAGCTGCATATAGTCAATGACGACCAATCCCAAGTCATTTATGCGTCTGCATTGGGCGTTCATTTCGGAGACTGTGAGCGAGGCGTCGTCGTTTATCTTGAGCTTGGATTCGCTGATGAGCGCGGCCGCGTCCGCGAGGCGGCTCCATTCATCATCATTTATTCTGCCTGTTTGCAGTTTTTTTCCGTCAACGTAGGACGAAGATGACAAAAGCCTCATCGCAAGCTGTTCCCGCGACATTTCGAGCGAAAATACGGCAACGGTTTTGCCCGATTTTCTGGCGGCATAGAGCGCGATATTGAGCGCGATACTTGTTTTTCCCATGCCGGGTCTGGATGCAATGATGATAAAGTCCGACTTGTTAAGTCCCATGATAATTCTGTCAAGGTCTATAAACCCGGTCGAAAGTCCGGGTATTCCGACACCCGCTTTGGCGGCATCCGATATTTGCTTGTATACGTCGCGCAATATTATTGAGATGTCCTCTATCTCGCTTCTGCTGCTGCCCGAGCGCAGCCTGTACACTTTTTGCTCCGCCGCTTCTAATATGCTCGCCGCGCCGCCTTCGCCGGAAATTGCCATTGCGTTTATCTCCGAGCCCGCGTCGGCAATGCCGCGCAAAATCGCCTTGTCCCTGACTATCCATGAGTATTCGATAGCATTGTCCGTCGTCGGGGTTATCATCATGAGGTCACGCAAATATTCGCGCAAATCTTCGGCGGCTACCCCGTCTTTTTGCATTTGATCGTGCACCGTCACGGCGTCTATCGGCTTTGCAAAGTTAAACATTGAAAAGATTGTCTCAAAAATGCTTTTATTTATTGTGGAGTAAAAATCTTCAGACCGTACTATCCCTATGACGTCGCCGATACATCGGCTGTCTATGAGCATTGAGCCCAACACCGCTTGTTCGGCTTCAATGCTTTGCGGTATGCGTCTGTCTAATAAATCGTCCATAGTTTTGAGTCCTTTTCTTAGCTTTCAAGGCCGCTTGGATTGTCCTCTGCCGTTTGCTTTTTTTTTCGCTAACTTATTTTTCCACTACGTTTACGTTTATAGTGCCGGTTATTTCAAATCCGAGCTTGCATTTTACCTCATGCACACCAAAAGACTTGATCGGCTCGTCTTGTATGATTTTATTTTTTTCTATTTCTATCTTATGCTGCAAAAAAAGTTCATCGGCGATTTCTTTTGATGTGACCGATCCAAACAATTTGCCGCCCTCGCCGCCGGATCGCGCCGTTATCTTTATCATTACGCCTTCGAGTTTTGCGCGGGTTGCCTCGGCGTTTGCCTTATCTTCTTCAAATTTTCTTTTTCTCTCTTTATCTTGTTTTTTCATAACCGCTATGTTCTCGGGCGTTGCCGGCATCGCAAGTTTTTTTGGTATGAGAAAATTGCGGGCATAGCCGTCAGATACGTTTACAAGCTCACCCTTGCGCCCTTGCCCTCTAACATCTTCATTCAATATGACTTTCATTATATGTTCCTCCTTGTATTATTCGTTTTCGGTCATAAATACATTCCTCCCCGATCAACCCAGTCATCCATGCGCAAACGATCGGACGCTGGGCGTCCATGCTCCGCTATCGGAATGATATTTATGCCCTCTATGTCCGATTTCAATTCTTCTTGCCGTGTTTTTTGACATATTCGTCAATTGCGCTTTTGAGTTCCTGCTCCACTTCGTCTATCTCCCTGTTTTTTGCCTGTACTCCCGCGGCAGCCGCACTGCCGCCGCCGCCGAGTTTTTCTAGTATTACCTGCACGTTTACGTCGCTGATGCTGCGTCCCGAAATATATACTGTGTTATCCGCTTTTGCCGCGGCAAACGAGGCTCGCACGCCTTTTATCTCCAAAAGTTCATCTGCGGCCTGGGCGATACTTGTTCTGCTTTGACTGTCCCCTCCGATAGCTATTGCTATGCCGTCTTTGTATATCTCGGCGTTTCGCACAAGGCTGCTTCGTGCCGAAACAATATCAAATTCCGATTGAAGCAAGCGTTTTACCGCCGATGCGTCCGCGCCGGCACGCTTTAGATATGCCGCCGCGTCAAATGTTCCTCCGCCGGTATTCATCGTAAAGCCTTTTGTGTCAAGCACAATGCCGGCGAGCAGCGCATCGGCTTCTATGCGAAGTATATCGCCGCGATCGACAAGGTGCTGCATCATTTCACTGACAAGCTCAGAGCTGGATGAAGCGTAGGGCTCGTGAAAGTTTAAAACCGCGTTTTCTATATAATCGGCGGCGCGGCGGTGATGGTCAATGACGGCTATGCGGGTGCAGGACAGGAGCAGTGAGTTTGATTCAACCTGATCGGGCCTGTTTGTGTCCACAATGACAAGGAGCGTGTTTTTATCCGCTTCCAAAATCGCGTCTTGTTCTGATATGAAAACACCGTTATATTCCGGGTGCTGCATAAAGCTGCTGATATAATCCTTTTGCACGGCTCTTTCGGCTTCTCCGATGATAATCCGCACCGCCGTGCTTTTTGCGCGAGCCATGCAGCAAACCCCTGCTGCCGCGCCGATCGAATCATAATCCGCGCCTTTGTGACCCATGACAAATACTTTTGAAGCATCGTTCAAAAGCTCTCCAAACGCGTTTGCCATGACTCTGGCTTTGACCTTTGTCCGGCGTTCTATCGGCTGAGGTTTCCCGCCATAGAACTCAAACCCGTACCTGTTTCTCACAACCGCCTGATTTCCACCCCGGCTGAGAGCCATCTCCATACCGAGCGTCGCAAACCGGTAGCTTTCCTGCGGCGATACGCCGTCTTTTCCGATGCCGATACTCAGTGTCGCGCACGCTCCGCCTGTTCCCGTGCATGAGCCTACGTCCTCAAGAATTGAGAAATTGTCTTTGACGGTATCTTCCAAAAACCGCTCTTCAAACAGAAAAAAGTATCTGTCTCTGTCATATTTGCACAGATAGCCGTCCTTGCCCGTTATCCACGCGCTGATTTTCTCGTCAATTTCCGAAAGTAAGAGGGATTTATCTTTCGCGCTCAAGTCTTTGAGCAGCTCGTCATAGTTATCTAACGTCAAGAGGACGAATACAAGGCGTGAGTCAACATAAGAGCGGCATATTTGCGTGTATTCTGTAACGTCTATCCAAAAGGTCATCGCGATATATTGCCGCTCGGACAGCATAATGCTCCCATACACCCAATACAGTTTTTCGCCGATTGGAACAGGCTCTTCACATTCGCTTCTGCCGTCGAGCAGCCAGTCCCATGAGTAATCGGGAATAATATCCGTTATGTTTCTTTCAAAAAAAGATTTACCGCCGCCGTCGTCGCCTATCAGTCTGTCAAACCTGTCATTTGACCATACCACCACCCCCGTTTGCGAGTTGTAGATGAGTACCGGCAAAGGCGTAGTCCGCACGGTCAAATCCATGCTGTCTGTCAGCGATACCAAGTATTTTCTAAGCCTTTCGGTGTGCCTTTTCGTAGAGTAAATTATATAAACAGCGGCGAAAACAATAGCAACCGCCTGTGCCGCCGCCGCAATTTTTCCGTAGCCGCCCAGAAAATATGAGACGACCGCAAATATGATGAGCAGCACAAAGAGCAGCAGAAAATGAAGCCGCACGCCGGGTTGCAGTAGTTTTGGCAGCTTTTTGTTCATCGTCACATTAACCTTTCGCTGTTCATTTTGCGGCAGTTTCTTCATATGATTATAATTATTTGCTTATGCAATGTCAAGCGATGTAATGGGTATCTGTAATTACATTTTTCGTTGTCAGAAACGGCTAAAGTATTTGCGGAAATATCCGAAGATATATACATAAGGGAATTCACAAAAAACTTGTACTATACAGGTTTTCGCCGGAAAGACGACAGGAGTAATAACTCCGACTCAGTTACCTGCAACAGCGATTCCCGGGCTTACAGTTTAAATCGAGCCGAAATTAGAAACAGAATCGGGAAATTGATGGCTATTGACTCTGTACATTATGCAACTGACAACACGTTTTTTGATGGTTTGACAAGGACCGACGTTCATAACCCCATGGGTTCATCGGTCTTTTCAAACATATTTAAACCGCGCTCCATCAGCAGTGGAAGCGTTGATCTTGACGCCATTTTTGAAGAAGCCGGACGCACGTATAACGTCTCGCCAAGCCTGCTGAAAGCGGTAGCAAAAGTAGAATCAAATTTTAAAGCCGACGCGACTTCAAAAAACGGCGCAATGGGCATTATGCAACTCATGCCCGGCAGCGCAAAGTTTCTCGGAGTTGATGACCCTTATGATCCCGAGCAGAACATAGCGGGCGGAGCAAAGTATCTGAAAGACTTATTAAATAGATTCGGCGGAGATGTCCGGCTTGCTCTTGCCGGATATAACGCGGGCTGGCCTGCGGTGGAAAAACACGGCGGAATACCTCCGTTTAAGGAAACTCAGGCTTATGTACCAAAAGTGCTCAGTTACTTGGGCAGTGAAATATCGGCTTCCATGACCACATACGACGGTTTCGATGCGGATGGTTTGATAAGTAAGAGCAAGTCCAAAAGTTCGTTCAATTTTAACAATGCCCTTTCGCAAATGCTCTACCTAAAAAGCATAAAGCTGCAAATGGGCTTATCGGGAGATGCTGAAAATTAAGATACTAAAAAGACAATGAGGCGGATTTAATGCTCAGAATATCCAAAGAAGATGCGTGCAATTTCATCATTCGTTATCAAAGCCTTGATTGTTTGAAACCTCTCTCGGGCATGGGCGGTATTCTTGATTATATCGGCAAGGTGGGTTGTATACAGTACGATCCTTTGAATATTGTTGCGCGAAATGCCGACCTTGTTTTGCAATCCCGAATATTTGATTTTAGACCCGAAATGCTCGAACAGCTTCTTTACAAAGACCGGCTTTTAATTGACGGCTGGGACAAAATGATGTCTATTTATCCGGCGGAAGATTGGGCGCATTTTCATTTTGTCCGCGAAAAAAGAAGCTCCGACGCTATCTGTACGCTTTCGCATAGAAAATCCGAAGACGCGTTGCTTTACTTGGACACTGTTTTGAAAGCTCTTGCCGAAAACGGCGCAATGCTCCCTCGCCAAATACCGCTCGGCTCCGCAAATTCAGGGCGCTGGGGTCACAGAAATTTATCAAGCGCTGCTTTGGATTATCTGTTTCACGCCGGAAAAGTCGGCGTGGCAAATAAAATAAACGTCAATAAGGTTTATGACCTTATTGAAAACCTGCTTCCCGCTCGGCTTTTAACCCAAGCTAATCCTTTTAAGACGGAATATGATTTTAAAAAATGGTATGTTTACAGGCGGCTCGGGAGCGTGGGTATGCTTTGGAACAAGAATGGCGGAGCTTGGCTTGCAACCCTTATGGGGAACAAAACTCTGCGGCAGCGTATTTTCGATGAATATATTGAAGAAAAATCGGTTGAGTGCGTCGAGATTGAGGGCATATCGGAAAAATTTTACGTCAGATGTAAGGATATGTATTTATTTGACGCAAAGCCTACGGCTTTACCGGAAGGTGTGCGTTTCCTCGCGCCTTTGGATAACTCATTATGGGATCGTGATATGGTGTCGAAAATATTCGGCTTTAACTATACGTGGGAAGTTTATGTTCCCGCCGCAAAAAGAAAATACGGCTATTATGTGCTTCCTGTTCTTTGCGGTAATCGTTTTATTGCCCGGTTTGAACCCGAAAAGTCAAAAACGCATATACGCATAAAAAATTGGTGGTGGGAAAAAGATGTTTCCGTCACGAGCAATTTAGTTGACCTTGTTTTGCGCGAAATGGAGCGTTTTGCGCTATGCTTTGATAAAAGCGGCGGCGTTCATGAAAGCGTAGGCATGATCATACGAAATTAGCCGCACAAACGGATAGTGGCGGGAAGCAACGGGTGAACGCCCTGCCGATGGATGTACTCATCAGCGGGCGTTCGGATTGTTTGTCTTGGTGACCCGTCCGCGACTCGAACGCGGGACCCCAGGCTTAAAAGGCATGTGCTCTACCGACTGAGCTAACGGGTCTTGATATTTATGAGATGTTTTTACAAACTCTCGGAGATTTCACTCGGAGATTTCACTCGGAGAATTTTAACACGGCGATACATCTGTGTCAATGATAAATCAAGGTCTGTGTGATGTGACCTGACGGCGCGACGCGGCAAGCCGGGCAGCGTGAGTACCTCAAACGTGAGTGCCGCAAGCGTGTTCGGACAGCAATCAAGGTGGCTGGGCTGGCTGGATTTGAACCAACGAATGCCAGAGTCAAAGTCTGGTGCCTTACCGCTTGGCGACAGCCCATTTTGCATATTGACGTTATGCCCCGCGGCATAATCAATTTTGTGGGGTGAGTAATGGGACTCGAACCCACGACCCCCGGAACCACAATCCGGTGCTCTAACCAACTGAGCTATACTCACCATGACCAATTTATAAGCAAAACAATGTATAAGCCCGCAAATTGTAACATACGTTACAGCCCTTTGCAATACTTTTACGTCTATATTTACACATATTTCCGCATATTTCTCTCAAACATGATATAATATCGTCCATAAAGGAGAGTGATGTGGGTGCTTACATTTGAAGACATTAAGAAAAATGACGGCATACGGACATATATTGATAAAGCCGATCAGTCACTGAGCGCGCTCGGATATACCGAGCACAGTTTTCCCCATGTGACGAGAACAGCCGAAGATGCCGGATATATCCTCAAAACGCTTGAATATCCCGAGCGTGATATTGAGCTGGCTATGATAGCGGGATATTTGCACGATATAGGCAACCTTGTGAACAGGGCGGATCACGCTCATACGGGGGCAGTCATGGCTTTTCGCCTGTTAGAACAGCAGGGTTTTGAAGCAAGCGAGATAGCCACGATAACAACCGCCATAGGCAATCATGATGAAAAAACCGGAGTGCCGGTAAACCACGTATGCGCCGCGCTTATTTTGGCCGACAAATCCGACGTTCGGCGTACACGTGTGAGAAACACGGAATTGTCCAATTTTGACATACATGACAGAGTAAATTACTCCGTAAGGAAATCCTTGCTCAAAATCAATGAAGATAAAACGCTCGTTAAACTAAAACTGACCGTTGATACCAAGTATGGGTCGGTAATGGATTATTTTGAGATATTTCTTGGCCGCATGATAATGTGCAGAAAAGCGGCCGAGCGGCTGAGCCTTGAGTTTAAACTTATTGTCAATGAGCAGCAATTGGTCTGAAACGCTTGATTTGCGGCGATTTGAAAGGGGCTGCCGTCCACGATGCGAAATCGTGCGGCACAGCCCCTTGTCTTTGCGTGAGGTTCTTTTATTTTGCGTCGAGATTTCTTACTTTTACGGCAAGATTTTCTCTAAGCAAGTTTTAGCGCGTTTATTTTTACTCCCGGACCCATAGTTGAAGCTGTCACGCAGCTTTTGATGTATTGCCCTTTTGCCGCGGCCGGTTTTGCCTTTATGACGGCATCGAGCAAAGCCTGATAGTTCTCAACCAATTTTTCCGTACCGAATGAAACCTTACCTATCGGGCAGTGGATTATGTTGGTCTTATCGAGGCGATATTCAATCTTACCGGCCTTGATTTCATCGATTGCCTGTTCAATGTTTGCTGTTACTGTTCCGGCTTTTGGTGTTGGCATAAGACCTTTCGGACCGAGTATCTTACCCAGACGCCCGACGATGCCCATCATATCCGGTGTCGCGACGACAACATCATAATCAAAGAAGTTTTCATTTACTATACGGTCGGCCAAGTCCTGTCCGCCCGCAAAGTCGGCGTTTGCATCGAGCGCTTCCTTGACGCGTTCTTCCTTGCAGAAAACGAGCACTCTGGCGGTTTTGCCCGTGCCGTTGGGCAGTACGATAGCTCCGCGCACCTGTTGATCCGCATGGCGTGAGTCAACGCCGAGCTTTATGTGCAGTTCGACGGTCTCGTCAAATTTCGCTTTAGATGCCTTTATCACAAGGTCAAAAGCATCTGCAGGGTCGTACATTATGGTTCTGTCAACGAGCTTTGCGCTCTCTTTGTAATTTTTTCCTCTAAACATATCTTAACCCTCCGCTACCGTGATGCCCATAGAGCGCGCCGTTCCGGCTATCATGCTCATTGCGGCATCAATGTTCGCCGCGTTGAGGTCTTGCATCTTGAGTTCCGCTATTTTGCGCAGTTCTTCTTTTGATATTGTCGCGACTTTTGTGGCGACGGAGTTTCCCGAGGCTTTTTCTAAATTGCACGCCTTTTTTAAGAGTACCGCCGCGGGCGGTGTTTTTGTGATAAAGGAAAAGCTGCGGTCGGCATAGACCGTGACGACTACGGGGATTATAAGACCTTCGTCATTTTTTGTGCGCTCGTTAAAATCCTTCGTGAATTGCCCGATGTTTACGCCATGCTGACCGAGCGCCGGTCCTACAGGCGGCGCCGGCGTTGCTTTGCCGGCAGGTATTTGCAGTTTGATTTCTCCGATTACTTTCTGTGCCACTTAATGTGCACCTCCTATAGTAAATGTGGTGATTTTGACGGAGCGTTAAAAGATTTCGCCCCTCCCACTTGGGTAAATTTTTCTCGCCAAAAATGCTCCTTGAGCTTTGCGGATATTTTCGCTCTCCGGCGAACCTTTTATGTTTCGGCAAATCCATTCCGAAACCGTTTGACGCTATTCGATAGGGTCAATTTGGTCAAAGTCCAAGTCAACGGGCGTTTCCCGTCCAAACATAGATACAATGACACGCGCTCTGAGTTTGTCTCGCTCAATTTCTTCGACCGTGCCAAAAAATCCTTCCAGCGGGCCGTCAATGACTTTGACCGTGTCACCTTCCGAAAAACCGACGACAATTTCATGACGGTCAATGCCAAGGTTATATATCTCGTCTTCGGTCAAAGGTATTGCTTTGTTTGCCGATCCGACAAATCCGGTCACGCCGCGCACATTACGCACAAGATGCCAGCTTACATCATTCATGACCATTTTTATAAGGACATAGCCCGGAAATGTTTTCCGCTCTACTTTCTTTGTTTGAGAATCGTGAATCTCCGTAATGGTTTCCGTCGGAATCTTGACCTCCAAGATTTGGTCTTGCATCTTGCGGTTTTCTGTCGCTTTTTCTATGGTTGCGGCGACAGCGCTTTCATAACCCGAATAAGTATGGACTACATACCATCTCGCTTCTTCTGCCATCTATAACATCCACCCTATCTTTATCCTTTTATTAAACTTGGGATAATGCCTACTATTGCTTTAAATATCTCGCCGCTCGCAAAATCGAGCGCCCATATCGCCACCGCCGCTATAGCCATCACGGTCAGAGCTACAATGGTGTGGTTTACTGTTTGCTTAGGCGTTGGCCATACGACCTTCTTAAGCTCGCTTCGCATTTCGCGAAACCATCTTGAAATACGGTTTTTTCCTTTGATCTTGCGTTTTCCGCCGCTTTTTGACACGCCTGCCGCGCTGTGATCGGGAGTATCAAGTTTTTCTATCTTGTTGTTTTGCATATTACTCTCCTCTCGCTATTTCGTTTCGGCGTGAACAGTATGTTTGCGGCAAAATCTGCAATACTTGTTCATTTCGAGTTTTCCCGGTGTGTTCTTTTTGTTTTTTGTGGTGTTGTAGTTGCGTTGTTTACATTCGTTGCATCTGAGGGTAACTTTCACTCTCACTGCGGCACCTCCTTAGAATACGTGTCTTGACACGTCTTGCCTCCCTGAATTATTTGACAGATTTCGGGTCGCTTTATTTGCCTGACTCGCGAAAAATGAACCCGTCTGCCGACAGGTAATGCGGATTATAACATAATAATAACAATATGGTCAAGAATTTTATGAATTTCTCTATGTTTTTTTTTTGCATTATCTGGTACAATGGTTCAATCGGCGGCTTTAAAGCACCGAAAGGCTTTGCGTATATCATCTTTGACACTTTTAGGGAGGCGTTTGATTATGAATATATATGGCGCGAGAAAGCTCGAAAACGATTTTGATTTAGAGGCTTACGAGAAGCAAGCAATTTGCACAATAAAGGAGCAGGTCGGGTATGGCAAGGTGCTCCTTGCGCTCTCCGGAGGCGTGGATTCGTCTGTTTGCGCCGCTCTGCTGGCAAAGGCGATTCCTAAGCGATTATACTGTATTTACGTTGATACGGGTCTTATGCGCAAAAATGAAAGTGATGAGGTAGAAGCTGTTTTTAGAGGTCACGATTTGAACTTTGTTCGCGTTTGCGCGGAAAAGAGATTTCTAAAGAGACTTTCCGGTGTCACCGACCCGGAAACAAAGCGCAAGATTATCGGAGAAGAGTTTATCCGTGTCTTTGAGCAGGAAGCGGCAAAAATACGCGGCGTTGATTTTTTGGCGCAGGGCACTATCTATCCCGATGTGCTTGAATCCGGTACTGCCGGTTCTAAAGGCGTTAAAGGTACTAAAATCATCAAGAGCCACCATAATGTCGGCGGTTTGCCCGAAAAAATGAGCTTCAAGGGTCTTGTCGAGCCTCTGCGTATCTTGTATAAAAATGAAGTTCGCGCTCTTGGGCGGCAGCTCGGTTTGCCGGCTGCCCTCACAAACAAACAGCCTTTTCCCGGACCCGGGCTTGCCGTGCGCTGCATAGGAGAGGTAACTAAGGAAAGGCTTGAGATTTTGCGCGAGGCCGACTTTATTTTCCGCACGGAGCTTGATGCTTCGGGCGAGCGGGCGGATCAGTATTTTGCGGTGCTCACAGACCTGCGCACAGTGGGCGTGCGCGACGGCGGCAGGGCTTATGGCTACACAATCGCTTTGCGCGCGGTCGCTTCAAGCGATTTTATGACTGCCGGCTACGTTTCTCTGACGCACGAGCTCTTGAGTCGCGTTTCCGAGCGCATAACGTCGGAGCTTCCGTCTGTGTCCCGCGTTGTTTATGACATAACGGGCAAACCCCCCGCAACAGTCGAGTGGGAATGAGTTAGCAAACGCTCGAAACCGTTGATATGACTGCGTTTTAAGTGGCGGGAATTGGTCATTGATACTGATTTGATACTAACTTTTATTCCACGATAATATTTAGACAGAGTGAAAACTCCCGTCTGAACGCTAAGTTCAGGCGGGAGTTTTTTGCGTTTAGTGATTGTTTCGCCGTTCCTCGAGTGCCGCTTTCGTTCGTTCGGCTTCGATACGAGGATAATTATACCGCCAAGTATTGTAATCATCTTCGGTAATTTCACCGTTTTTGAGTTTTTTGTTTTCCTTGTACCACGCATTAAATATATCGAACATAGACACATAGGTATGCCCTTTGGACTTATCAAGAGTTAAAAGCGGAAAATCAAATAGCGTGGGTCGGCAAAATAAATAATATCCGTAACAGCGCTATGGAGATTGTAAAAAAAGAAATTATTTACGCATAGCTTGTTTTCAGAGGGGGGCGGCGTTCTTGCCGCTCCTCTCTGTTATTATGCAGATTTTTTTTAGAAACACGAACATTTAGGTTGCACATATGAAGATAGTTTGTTATAATAGTAGGCGTGTAGAATATTGTACTATTTTAGCAAATGAGGTGTCAAGATGTCGATCAGCTATAACAGACTTTGGAAATTGATGATTGATAAAAAAATGAATAAAACGCAATTAAAAGATGCCGCAAAAGTAAGTGGTGCGACTATTGCTAAACTCGGAAAAGAAGAACCAATTTCAATGGAATCCATGCTAAAAATATGCAAGGTATTAGAATGTGATATTGGCGATATTGTTGAAATCGTTAATTAAGATAAATTGAGATAACAGATGCAGCAAACTCCTTTTTACGCATATTATTCGGAGCAGATAATTAAATGATCTATCAAACGAAAGCGGAGTGTGAATAAAATTAAAATAACTTTTATCCGTCCCAGTATGACGGGAAAACAATCAAGCGACGCCTTAAAGCCGTTGGCATTCGCTATATTACATAGCCTCACACCGAGCGATGTTACTACTATTTTCTATGACGAGTGTGTAGAGAAATTGCCGGACGTCATTGACGGCGACGCAGTTGTGTTCAGCGTTGAAACTCTCGCAGCGAAACGTGTTTACACCCTCGCAAGGCAATACAAACAGGAAAATCCTAATTTAAAGATAATAATGGGTGGTTTTCATCCTACAGCCGTTCCTGATGAAGCTCTTTTATATGCCGACACGGTTGTCACAGGTGATGCCGAACCTGTTTGGGGAAATCTCATAACTGACCTTAGAAGTGGTGCTCTGAAACCTCTATATACGTCCACAAACGACTTGATGTTGTCTTTTAATAAAACAAACCATTCAATTTTTGCTGGTAAGAAATACGCTAAAATCGGTGTTGTTCAGTGGAAACGCGGTTGTCTGTTTAACTGTGATTTCTGTTCCATCCGGGCGTTTTATAAATCATGCGTGATTGAACGCGAAATAGATGATGTTCTCCGTGAGATTGCCGATATGAAGGAAAAAATCTTTTTTATCGCAGACGATAATTTGTTCCACGACCGAAATAAGCTCAAAGTTTTTTTGACAAAACTTGTTCCGCTCAAAAAGAAATGGGGCTGTCAAATAAGTGTCAATGTGGCAAAAGACTTTGAAATACTCGACCTTATGAAAAAAAGCGGTTGTATTATGGCTATTGTGGGTTTTGAGAGTTTGAATGAATCAACGCTTACAGAGATAGGTAAACAGCAGCGTGTAGCGGAATATGATAACGCGGTGCGTGTTATACATTCTTACGGCATAATGTTCTACGCGACTTTTATCTTTGGTTATTCCAATGATACCTTTGACAGCTTTGGTCATGTGTATGACTTCGTGATGAAACACAAACTGGCGATAGTAAATTTTAATCCGCTTATGGTAATGCCGGGAACATCTTTGTATGATGAACTAAATAAACAAGACAAACTCATCGACCCGCAGTGGTGGTTGTCCGAAAATTACAGTTACGGCGATGCAACACATTATCCCGACAATATGACGCCGGAGCAGCTTGCGGAAGGTTGCAAGAAACTGCGGTACAAGTTCTATTCGCTAAGAAGCATATTGTGGCGGATGTTCAAACCTGTCAATATAAGACATTTATTTGTATTTGCATTGATTAACGCAATATCTTACATTGAGATACGACGCAAGCAAAAACTGAAACACGGAGGTGATGATCATCTATGAAAATCACTTTAATTAAACCGACAATCGGGACAAAAAGCCGTAACCTTTATGTCGATGAGGGGCGCATGGAACCGCTCCAGTTAGGCGTTATTGCGGCGTTGATTCCGTCTGACATAGATGTCGTCCTCGTTGACGACCGTATGGAGCAGATACCGTTTGATGACCATACCGATGCTGTTATGATTACGGTGGAAACTTTCACTGCCAAGCGCGCGTATGAGATTTCCGCGCAGTATCGCTTGCGAAATGTTCCGGTCATAATGGGCGGTATGCACGTTAAACTCTCGCACGATGAAGTCATGAAGCATTGTACGTCGGCCGTTATGGGCGACGCAGAAAATATTTTGCAAGAGCTTATTGAGGATTTGAAAGCAAACAAACTTAAAAAATTATATGATTGCGGCGTAGCAGACCCTCCACAGCATAAACTACCGACACGGCGGGATTTATTTGAGGGTAAGGGTTATCTTCCCATCGCTCTTGTGCAGTTCAGCCGTGGGTGTATACACGGGTGCAGTTATTGCGCGGGCAGCGTTTATTTTAACAAAAAGCATTACTGCCGCGTCATTGATGAAGTTGTTGCCGAAATAAAATCCCAAAAACGCAAGCTCATTTTCTTTGTTGACGACAATATCGTGGCTGATGTTGAACGCGCAAAGGCTTTATGCCGCGCACTTATTCCTCTCAAAATAAATTGGGTAAGCCAAGGAACTGTCAACATGGTTTATGATGACGAGCTTATGCGTCTCATTGTAGAAAGTGGCGGAATGGGCTTTGTCATAGGTTTTGAATCAATCAATCCCGACAGTCTATCCCTAATGAATAAAGATATAAACAAGGAACAGGGTGTTTTTAATCAATACAAGAAAGAAGTCGCAACTCTTCGCAAATACGGTCTTCAAACATGGGCAGCGTTTACTGTCGGACATGATACCGACACGGTGGATAGCATTAAGCAGACCATTGAATGGGCACTCAAAAATAAGTTTACGTTTGCGGCGTTTAATATACTCATGCCGTACCCGCAGACCGAATTGTACAAACAACTTGAAGCGGAGGACAGACTTTTATTTGGTGGTAAGTGGTGGTTGAATGATGATTATCGCTTCAATCATGCTGCTTTTACTCCAAAAAATATGACGGCGGATGAGCTTACAGCGTTATCATTTTACTGCCGAAAGCGTTTCAACAGCCCGTTGTCTGTTTTGCGCAGGGCGTTTGAGCCGAAAACCAACATGAGGACACTCCGAAAATTCATTACATATTGGCTGTATAATCCGCTTTTTCGCAAAGAAGTTCATAAAAAGCAGGGGTTGAAGTTTGGATTAAACCACTTTAAGGAGGGCAAAAATAAATGAGAATATTATTGCTCTTACCGTGGGAAACAGATTATAAAGCATACCGGGACAAATTTTCAACCAAGCTAACTTATGCGCCGCTTACCCTTGTTGCCCTTGCCGCGATGATTCCGCCGGAGTTTAACGCACAGGTTGATGTTTGCGATGAAATGGTGCAATCGTTTTCTTATGATACGCCATACGACATCGTAGCTATCAGCTTTGTCACTTCCAGTGCCATTCGGGCGTATAAGATAGCCAAATCATTTCGTGAAAAAGGTGCTCACGTTGTCTTTGGCGGTTATCATACGACATTCATGCCGGATGAAGCCGCACAGCACGCTGATACGATTATTGTCGGACCTGCCGAAAAAGCATTTCCACAGTTTTTGCGTGATTATGCTGACAAAAAACCTCAAGCTCGTTACGAAATGACTTGTATAATGCCGGAGGATTGTGTTATTCCGCGCCGTGATTTATTGCCAAAGAAAGGCTACTTGAATGTACCTTGTGTGGTGGCGAACCGCGGTTGTCCGAACCGATGTGAGTTCTGTGCTATCAGCGCAATGAATCCGCCGTGTCCGCGCCCGGCGGGAGCGGTCATTGATGAAATAGCTTCACTCAAAACAAAACGCCTGATATTTTTTGACCCCAACTTCTTTTACAACAAATCCTATGCGCTTGAAATCATGGACGGACTTAAAAACCTAAATATCAAATGGGCTTGCAACGCTACAGTACAAACTGCATTTGACAATGAACTTGTTGAGGCGGCACAAAAAAGCAGATGCGGTGGAGTTTTGTTCGGGTTGGAGTCCCTTAATCGTGATACAATGCTGGCGGTGAAGAAAGGCTTTAACGACCCGAAAAAATATAAGCAAGCTATTGAAATTATGCAAGCACATAACATTAGCGTAAACGGATGCTTTGTACTGGGGTTTGATTATGATACCAAAGAATCCCTTTTGACCCTTCCCCAGCAAGTAGAATATCTTGGCGCAAATATCGTTCGTTATGCTATTCTTACACCTGTTCCGGGTTCAAAACTATTTAATCGGCTAAATGATGAGGGACGTATTATTACAACTGACTGGACGAAATATACGCAAAATAAAGCAGTATTCCAGCCGAAAAATATGTCGCCGCAGGAGCTTGAAGAAATATATCAAAAGGTTTGGCGGGATTCATACAAGCTGGGTAAAGTATTAAAGCGGGCGAACAACGCCCCGTGGGGCAATAAACCGCTTTTACTCGGTGCGAACCTTGGGTTTAAGTATGTATCCACTAATTTAGGGAGGTAAGAAAATTATGTTAAAGAGTGTTGTGTTACAAGTAAAAAAGTTATCGCCGGAGCAAATTGAAGCCATGTACAAAATCATGGAAGTGTACTACGGCAACACTTCTCAAAATGCTTTTATTGGTGAACTTCGTAAAAAACAGGATGTGGTGATGCTGTTAGATGAGCAAAATATCATTCGCGGGTTTACGACTTTAGCCGTCTTTATATATGACACACAGACGCAACTGCTATATTCAGGAGATACCATTGTGGAAAAAGAATATTGGGGTCGCCATGATTTATCGCAGACTTGGATAAATAACGCGATGAAGTATGCCGAAAAGTTTGATGGGACGACTTATTGGTTTTTACTTAGTAAAGGGTATAAAACTTATAAATATCTCAACACATTTTTCAAAGAATATTATCCCCGCTTTGATACGGAAATACCGGATAAAATACAGTGTATAATGGACACCTTCGCAGAGAGGCAGTATGGTGATAAGTACCGTAACGGCGTGTGGCTGGCGGGTAATGATTATCTCAAAGATGAATATGATTTTACAAAAGAAACAGCGGCAAGGGATAAAAACACAGCGTTCTTTTTGAAGAAAAATCCGGGCTATATGAACGGAGACGAGTTGATTTGTTTATGCGAGATAAGCGTGGATAACCTGAACAAATTGGGGAGGCGTGTACTTGGAAGATAAAAAGCTTGGTAGTATAATAACCAATAATCAAAACACTGTGTACGGAAACAAATATTCTTATGGCGATATAAGGAACATATCTGATTATCAAAAGAACGTTCCGTTCTCTACTTATGAGGATTACGCCCCTTACATTGAGAGGATAAAAAATAAAGAATCCAACATCTTAACAAGCGAACCCGTTCTGTTGCTTGAACCCACAAGCGGGTCTGCATCTGCAAAAAAGCTGATTCCGTATACTCGCGGGTTACAACGTGAATTTTCATCTGCCATTTATAAATGGTTATGGAACTTAAATAGAAACTTTCCGCGTTTGAAGTATGGGCAGTTTTATTTTTCCATTACCCCGCAGGGTAATACGACGGACGGGATAGAGGGTTTTAATACGGATGATGAATATATTGGCGGGCTTTTAGGAAAGTTTGTAGCAAAGAAATTCTGTGTTCCGGCAAGTGTTAAGTCTATTGAAGACATGGATTTGTTCTGGAAGACTACGATTGATTATATAAAACAGGCTAAAAAATTGAGGCTTGTTTCAATATGGAACCCGACATTTCTATTGATAATGCTTGAAAAATCAAATATGCGGGCAAAGGATTTATTCCCGCACTTGGAAGTGATTAGTTGTTGGGCTGATGGCAATTCCGCAACCTATGCCGAACAGTTGCAAAAGGCGTTTCCCGATGCTTATATGCAACCGAAGGGCTTGCTGGCGACCGAAGGAATTATGACGATACCGATTGAGGGAGTGGGAAAGCGTTTAACCGATTCACATTTCTTTGAGTTTATAGATAAAAATAATGATGTTAGGTTAAAAGACCAGTTAGACAAAGACGATGAGTATGAAATCGTTTTAACGACTTCGGGCGGATTGTACAGGTATCGTATAGGCGATATTGTCAGGTATAACGGTAATCAATGTTTCGATTTTATTGGCAAAGCGGGAAATATATCCGATTATTTTGGCGAAAAGCTAAATGAAATGCACGTCCGCGAAGTTGTTCCGAAGAACGGGTTTTGTTTGCTCGTTCCAAATGAAAACCGATATGTGCTTTATACAGAAACAGAAGCGGACGCCGATACAATAGACGCGGCGTTACGGGGGAATTTCCACTATGATTATTGCCGTAAATTAGGGCAGCTAAAAAAGGTTGAAGTTGTAGTGGTTGAAAACGGGGCGCAGCAGTACATAGATAATTGCGTGAGGTTTGGAATGCGGCTCGGCGATATAAAACCAATGTGTTTGTCAAACAGGCAAGGATGGGTGTTTAAATGAAGATAGCTTTTTTGTCTCCGGCGGGGGCGATGCACAGATATAACGGGAGTTTTGGTAAGGGTTTGCACTATGCGCCGCTTACCATGACCACGCTTGCCTCTCTTGTTCCTGAGGAAATGGAAGCGGAGATGAAAATTTATGATGAAACGGTCGAGGCAATACCGCTTGATCTTGACGCAGACATCGTCCTTATTACGGCGATAACCGGCACAAGCACCAGAGCGTACCGATTCGCTGATTACTTCCGTTCAAGAGGTATTACCGTATTTTTGGGTGGAGTACAACCGACACTTGACCCTGCTGAGGCGGGGAAACATTGTGACGCTTTATTTACTGGGGTCGCCGACTACACTTTTCCACAAGCGCTTAAAGATTATAAGGCCGGGAAACTTCAACCGGTTTACCGTGAAACATGTGAAATTTCACTTGCGGGTAGACCGATACCGCGCCGTGATCTTCTTAAACCGCGCGCGTACATAACCACTAATTCCGTTGAGGCTGTTCGTGGCTGTCCCTTGCCTTGCACCTTCTGCGCGTATCCGGCGGCGTTTGGCAAAACTCCGGTTTGCAGGTCTGTAAACGATGTTATTGCCGAAATTGAACAGTTAAAAGGTAAATATGTTCTTTTTCCGGATGTGAATTTATTAGCCGACATGGACTACGCCAAACAGCTTTTCACAGCGATGATACCGCTTAAAAAACGTTGGTTCGGGTTGACAACATCCAGTGTTGATTTTGATAAAGCTTTTTATAAAACACTCGAAAAGAGCGGTTGCAAAGGCATCCTTATCGGCTTTGAGAGTGTTAATCAGGCTGCACAGGGTTATATCAAAAAGGGCGTGAACAAGACTGATGATTACGAAACGCTTGTTAAGCGGTTGCATGACAGCGGCATCCTCATTAACGGATGTTTTGCATTCGGCGGCGATGACGATGGAAAAGATGTTTTTAAACGCACCGTTGAAGAAGTACAGCGTTTGCGTATAGACTTGCCGAGATACTCCATACTCACACCTTTCCCAAATACAGAGTTATATCGAAGCTTGCAAGAGCAGGGACGCATTTTCGAGCATGAACCCGCTATGTACGATGTGGAACACGTTGTATTCCAGCCAAAAAACATGACGGCTGACGAGCTTTATGAGGGTACGGAGTGGGCATGGCGTGAAACCTATAAAACAAGCAATATACTGAAACGCATAAACAAGCTCAGCGCGCTCAGTTACATAACAAACTTCGCGTATCAGAAATACGCTGATAAATTCATTCATTTTACAAAAGAGGTTATGTGCGATAATAGCGATATACCGGAGGTGACCCCATGAAAATATTATTTATTCTTCCGGCGATAGGACGGAAAGACGGTGAAGAATATATCGGCACATGGAAGATGGAGTCGCTTATGATTGCCACATTGAAAGCCCTTACGCCGACTGATGTTGAAACATGTTTTTTTGATGACCGTATTGAGAGTATTGATTATTCTATCGACGTTGATATGGTTGCCATATCGGTTGAAACATATACTGCGAGCAGAGCATACAGGATTGCGGAAAAATTCAGGCAAAGAAACATACCTGTTGTTATGGGCGGTTATCATGTTACTGCTGTTCCAGACGAAGCCGTCGAATATGCCGACTGTGTAATCATTGGCAATGCTGAATCGGTTTGGCAACAGGTAATTGAGGACTTTGGGGGCGGCAAACTGCAAAAACAATACGACGGCGAGCGCGGTGGCATACCTCTTATGCCAGACAGGAGCGTTTACGGCGCGAAAAAGTATCTTCCGCTCTCCCTAATTGAAACGGGGCGCGGTTGCCCTAATCATTGCGAGTTCTGCGCGATCACCTGTTTTTATCACGCGAATTACATCCCGCGCCCGATACCGGACATTGTTGAAGAAATTAAGCGAGCGAAGAATAAGTTTGTGTTTTTTATTGACGACAACCTGTCCGCAGACCGTGACCATCTTATATCTTTATGTAGAGCGATTACGCCGCTCAAAATCAAATGGACAAGTCAGGTATCGTTAGCTGTGGCTAAGGATGATGAACTTCTACAGGCGATGAAAAAAAGCGGTTGTCAGGTTCTTTTAATCGGCTTTGAAAGCCTCGACAAAAAAAACCTCGACCAGATGAACAAAAGTTGGAATTACAAACTGGGTGAACGCGACGAACTTGTGCGTAAAATGCACAAAGCGGGCATCGGCATTTATGCAACATTTGTATTCGGGTTCGACGCGGATGCCAACGAAACCTTTGAGGATACAATCAAGTTCGCCATGAAGCACAAATTTTTCTTTGCCGCATTCAATCATTTGTTGCCATTTCCGGGCACGCCGCTTTATGAACGTTTAGAGGAAAGCAACAGGCTTTTATATGAAAAATGGTGGCTCAAAGATGGATACAAATACGGGGATATTCCGTATCGTCCGTTAAAAATGACACCCGATGAATTGAAAGACAAGTGTGCTGCTGTCCGGCGACAGTTTTTCAGTCCGCTTAACATATTGAAGCGCGGGTTGGCGTCGATTCGGCGTAATCCGAATTTTATGATCAGTTTAATTTTCTTTTCACAAAACAAAGCTCTCGGAAAAGAGGTTGACCGAAAACTCAATCTCCCTGTGGGTATTGGTCTTGATGAAGGGGGCGCGAAATGAGAGGATTAAGCTACGAATACGCAACAGAAAAGGACGGCGAGGAAATTGCCGCGTTGCTTGAAGATGCGGAATTTAAAGGCGGTATTTCCATTGCCTATTGCCGCAGACCGAACGCGGTGCTGTCTCTGTCCAGAGACGGTGACAAATCAACACTTGCAATCGCCCGAAATGCCGATGGGAAGCTTGTCGGGGTCGGCGGATGCACCATTAACGGTGATGTTGCTTATTTAACCGGTTTACGCGCGGTTGTCCCGGGGAATATCCCTAAAGCGTATCAACTTATATGGGATTTCTGCGCTGAAAACGGTGTCAAGCTGACTTACACGACTATACTGGAAGACAATGTGGCTGTACAAAAAATGCTTGAAAAGAAACGTGCAAATATGCCGTATTACCTGCGACATTCGGAACTTGTTACCAATATTATACGAAAAAAGCTACGGGTAAAGGACAAGAACACGCTCACTCTTGAAGAAGACGGATTTTATGTGCTGCGTGGGTCTTTTGGTAACGAGCTTGCGCGTGGGAAGGCTGTGGAGCAGTGGGACTACAAACAGTATGTTATCAAAAAATATGGCTGGCAACTACGGCTTCTCAAGCCTTTCGTAAAATGGTTTCCGAATGAAAATGAGGTATTGAAGTTTTTTACGCTTCGCGAAGTTGCGGCGAATGATAGCATTGCGCTTGAGAGTTTTTTACGCCATATTTCACGCATACCGTCGCAGAGCGATTTTTTTCTTTATGGCGGGTCAGATTGTCCCGTAAAAGCGATTAAATATAAAAGCATTGTTTATATCGTAGACTGGGATAAAGCCATTGAAGATGTCTCAAGTATTCAGCTTAATGTTGAAATAGCAGACTTATAGCATTTGGAGATAAAAAGAAAATGATTAAATTTATTATTTGCAGTGATTCTGATATTCCTCTCCACGACATAAAAAAACACGATATAGACCTGTTACCGCTCATCGTGGAGCTGGACGGAGTCGAATACCGTGCCTACCGTGATATTAGCGGTGAGGATTTCCGAACTCTTTTGAAAAACACAAAAAGCTTTCCTAAAACGGCGACAGTCTCATTTGCAGAAATTGCCGACAAAATGCGGGTACATATAGAAAACGGCGATGAAGTGATTATGATTGCCATGTCAAGTAAAGAGAGCGGCACATTTAATGTAGCCCGGCTCGCTAAAAAACAGTTTGACGATGAATATGGTTATGAATTGCCGATTAGCGTAGTTGATTCTCTGAATTTCACATTATTCGATGCGAGGAACATAGTGACGAAGCAATCCAGTCAGCGCAACAACGGCATAGTTACACCTTGATTGTTACCCCTGTATCTGGATTGCTTCGCTGTCGCTCGCAATGACGACGGGCTGTGCATTGCTCGCAGTGATGTGGTTGTTGGATTGCTTCGTCGCAATGCTCCTCACAATGACGGATGTTTGACAATGCGCATTACGTGTGTTACAATAACCATACAACGCAACACGAAATGAGGTGTATGAAATGGCGGATACTACTGTAACTATTAGGATAGACGAAAACGTGAAACGCAGATTTGAAGAATTTTGTGTCGATGTGGGGGTGAATATGTCTGTTGCGGTCAACATGTTTATTCGCGCATCCCTGAGGGAGCAAAAGATACCCTTTACGATTGAATCGCCAAGAAACTCCTACGGTTTAGCTTTGCTAAGTGAGATGAGGGCAGAAGCAGAGGAACGTGGGTTCTTGTCAGATGATGAAATAGAAGCAGAAATTCAAGCGGCAAGAGCTGATATAAGGGCGAGGAGATAATAAAGCAAATGCAAAAAGTTGTGATAGATACTAATATTTTAGTGTCTGCTTTGTGGTCACAGCAGGGCAATCCGTATAAAATAGCCCGGATGGTTTTCACAAACGAGATAGTGCCATATTTCGACAGCGAGATAATTGAAGAATACCACGAAGTGTTGTTTAGACCTAAACTGAACTTTCCGAAAAACAAAGTTTTAAGTTTGCTAAATGAAATTGTAAAAAGCGGTGTTTTTTCTGAAGCTGTTGTGGGCGACACAGTATTTACAGATGAAAGTGACAGGAAATTTTTTGATATGGCAAAGGCGAACGGCGCAGTGTTGATTACAGGCAATACAAAACATTACCCCAATGAATCTTTTGTACTAACACCACATGAGTTTTTGAAAAAGAAAAAGGGGGTGTTTTTATGAGCCAATACAACATAATCACCGCTACCGAATATTACAGCAACACAACCCGCGAGGCTCATATCAGGGAGTTTGGCGAAAGTCAGCGACGTAAGAGCAAGAGGACAAGTAATAGCTTTGAGTTTACAAGCTGTTGGGCTGACGGGAACAACAAAGTCATAGCAGACCTTGTAGATTTCACAAAGACCTTTTTTGCAAAGCATACGTTGCTGAATATCCTTACTCGGTTCTGCGTGTTCACATCGGAGGAACTGCTACTTGTCATGCGCCCGTATCAAATTGCCGCAACGGAGCGGATTTTAAGTCGCATTGAGATTTCAAGCAATTACAAGAAAACAGGTACAACTGATGCGGGTGGCTATATATGGCATACGACAGGAAGCGGTAAGACACTCACGAGCTTCAAAACGGCGCAGCTTGCAACCGAGCTTGAAAGCATAGACAAGGTGCTGTTTGTGGTTGACCGCAAAGACCTCGACTACCAGACAGTGAAGGAGTATGACCGTTTTCAAAAAGATGCGGCGAACGGAAGTAAATCCACGCGACAGCTTGAAAAGAACCTTGCCGACCCGAACGCCCGCATTATCGTCACAACGATACAGAAACTCGATATATTTATCGGAAGAAATAAGGTTCACGATATATATAAGAAGCATGTTGTGATAATTTTCGATGAGTGCCACCGTTCGCAGTTTGGAGATATGCACCGCAGTATTATAAATGCGTTTAAGCAATATCACCTGTTCGGTTTCACGGGTACGCCAATATTTTCAAAAAATGCGGAAACAGGAGGTATTCCCGCACTTCGGACTACAGAGCAGGCGTTTGGCGACAAGCTACACACATATACGATTGTTGATGCTATCAATGACGGGAATATATTGCCATTTCGCATTGACTTTGTGAATACGGTTAAGGAAAAGGACGACATCAAATATAAGAAAGTCAAAGCGATTGATGACGAGAAAGTTATGAACTCGACTAAACGTGTCAGCGAAATAGTTAAGTACATACTCGAACACTTCGAGCAAAAGACAAAGCGTAACAGTTTTTACACCCTCAAAGGACAGCGTATGGCGGGGTTTAACTCCATATTTACTGTGTCCTCAATTCCGATGGCTATGAAGTATTACGAACAGTTCAGGAAACAACTTAACGAAAAGAACAAGAACCTGACGATTGCGACCATATTCAGTTATAGCGCAAATGAGGACGACCCGGAGGATGCCCTGCCCGACGAGGGCTTTGAAAATAATAAATTGGATAAAAGCTCCCGCGATTTCCTTGAAGCGGCGATTGCTGATTACAATACCGCGTTCAGCACGAACTACGATACTTCCTCGGACAAGTTTCAGAATTACTACAAAGACCTGTCACAGCGCGTCAAAGACAGGGAGATTGATTTGCTTATTGTGGTCAATATGTTCCTCACAGGTTTTGACGCTACCACGCTCAACACGCTCTGGGTTGATAAAAACCTAAAACAGCATGGGTTAATACAAGCGTATTCCCGTACCAACCGCATACTCAACAGCGTTAAGACCTTTGGTAATATCGTTTGCTTCCGTGACCTTAAACAAGCGACAGCTGATGCAATTGCTCTGTTTGGTGACAAGGAAGCGGGCGGTGTTGTACTGCTTAAAACTTATAGTGATTATTACAATGGGTTTACCCATAATGGAGAACAAAATCAGGGGTATGCAGAAATTATCGCGGAATTGACAGACCGCTTTCCGCTTGGAGCACAGATACTCGGCGAGGAAATGAAAAAAGAGTTTATACGTTTATATGGTGCGATAATGCGACTGCGTAATATTTTAACAGCGTTCGACGACTTTGAGGGGAACGAAATTCTGAACAGTCGGGATTTTCAAGACTATCAAAGCGTGTATATTGACCTATATCAAGAACTGCGACCGAAAACTGACAGCGATAAAGAAAATATTAACGACGATATAATTTTTGAGATAGAGTTAATAAAACAAATCGAAGTTAATATATAACATATATTGTATAAGCACAATATGTCAGGGAAACGATATCATATCACCATTTTCCAAATTATTTTACTTTTCATCTCAAACAGGTTGTGATAATATAAGCGAGCCAAATGACAGTCAAATACAGCAAGAAAAGAGATAACGATGCCAATTACCGAAATTTTGGAGAAAAATTGCAGGCTGTACGGAAGCGACATTGCGCTCATTGAGATAAACCCCGAGAAAAAAGATGCTCGGCGCGTAACGTGGAAGGAATATGGTCTTATTGAGTCGTCACAAGCGGCACACTACAGGCGCGAAATTACGTGGGACGTATTTAACGAAAAAGCGAACAGATTTGCAAATCTGCTTCTTGGCTGTAATGTAAAAAAGGGCGACAAGGTAGCTATTCTTATGATGAACTGTCTTGAATGGCTGCCGATTTACTTCGGAATATTGAAAACCGGGGCGTTGGCAGTGCCGCTCAACTTTCGTTATACCGCGCATGAAATTGAATACTGCCTCAATCTTGCTGAAGTTGATGTTCTCGTGTTCGGGTCGGAGTTTATCGGGCGCATTGAGGAAATCGCCGCGACTATTATCGACAAAAGAATGTTGATTTTTTGCGGAAGCGGTGCTTGCCCGTCTTTTGCCGAGGATTACGCAGAGCTGACTGCCGACTGTTCAAGCGCGTCGCCAAAAATCACGTTAAGCGATGAGGATTATGCGGCGATATATTTTTCATCAGGCACGACAGGTTTTCCGAAAGCTATTTTGCACAAGCACAAAAGCTTGACGCATTCTTGTGTTTGCGAGCAGGCACACCACAATCAAACCCGTGATGATATTTTTCTTTGTATTCCTCCGCTTTACCATACCGGAGCTAAAATGCACTGGTTCGGCAGTTTTCTTGTCGGCGCAAAAGCGGTGCTTCTCAAGGGTATTGAACCGAAATACATACTCGATGCCGTTTCACGGGAAAAATGCACAATAGTATGGCTGCTTGTTCCTTGGGCGCAGGACATTTTGCTCGCGCTCGACAGCGGCGAAGAAAAGCTCGAAAACTATGAGTTAGACCAATGGCGGCTTATGCACATCGGCGCGCAGCCTGTTCCGCAAAGCTTAGTAAAGCGCTGGCTCGAACACTTTCCGCACCATGATTATGATACAAACTACGGTTTGAGCGAGTCTATCGGTCCCGGATGTGTACATTTGGGAATCGAAAATACACACAAGGTCGGTTCGATAGGCAAAGCCGGATACGGTTGGGAGACAAAAATCGTTGACGAGAGCGGGAACCCCGTTAGCCGCGGCGGGGTGGGAGAGCTTTGTGTCAGAGGTGACGGGGTTATGGATTGCTATTACAACGACTCAAAGGCCACTTCGGAAGTGTTGAAAGATGGGTGGCTTTTCACCGGAGATATGGCACAGGAGGACGAGGATGGCTTTATCTTCCTTGTTGACAGAAAAAAAGACGTTATAATCACCGGGGGCGAGAATATCTATCCTGTGCAAATCGAGAATTTTTTGGCTTCACACCCGGACATCAAGGATGTCGCAGTCATCGGCTTGCCCGACAAACGCCAAGGCGAGGTGTCGGCGGCGGTGATCGAACTCAAAAAAGACCGTGAATGTACGGAGGATGATATACGCATGTTTTGCCACGCGCTTCCGCGATATAAACGGCCGTATAAAATTATTTTTGCCGATGTCCCGCGCAATGCTACCGGGAAAATAGAAAAACCGAAGCTTCGGCGAATGTATGGCGCGGACGAGCTTGTTGCCGTGCAAAATCTTTCGTAAGGATTCGTGAGAATTCGTAAGGGTTTTAGAAATATGCTTTACGTATAACGTAGGTTAAGAAAGGAAAAAACACAAAATGGATATGTTTATCAAGATTCTGCTACTCATCATTTTCTTCGCAGTCACTGTCGGCGTCGGGTTCTACTTTCGCAAACGCTCCGCTGATGTCGCAGGATTCGTTCTGGGCGGGCGCGAGGTCGGCCCTTGGATTACGGCATTTTCCTATGGGGCGTCGTATTTTTCCGCAGTAATTTTTGTCGGGTTCGCGGGGCAGTTTGGCTGGCGGTTTGGTATTTCCGCTACATGGATCGGTCTTGCAAATGCCCTGCTTGGCTCGGCTCTGGCGTGGATAGTGCTTGGCCGGCGCACACGTATTATGACGACCCACTTAGGCAGCGCTA
>WRMH01000012.1 GCA_009777235.1 Oscillospiraceae bacterium | reverse complement strand
TATAACCGTCCCGCAACGGGTACACACCCGGCACACGCTCGCACGACGCTCGATTTAGTAAGGGAGTTTCGGACTACAGCGGGCGCTCTCACAGGCACTTGGAACACTACATGGGCAAGTACATGGAGCATAAACAACCTAAACGACGCGGCTGTGGTAAATCAAGCGGGAGCGGTATTCCCATACCCCTATCCGCAAGGCACGATACAACCCGCCGCCGGGGACTGGCCTCTCACGGACACAGTGACCATTACTCAACAAGATGTCTATGTTTACTACGAAAAATACGCAGACGGCACGGCGGGCGTCTTCGTCCGCAGATTGACGGATTCCGGAAATGGTTATACGGAGATTGATTTACTTAATCCCTACGGTACAATCGTTGAAGCTGGTTATGCAAGTCGTCTTGGTACTTCAGGTTCCGTAAACTCTAGAAGAGACTACAGGGTAGGGCTTTATAATCCGACGAATAACGACTGGAGCGGCAACTGGAGAACAATAGGGGCTATCAATGAGCATTATACCCCCACACCGGTGCATCCTGATTACCCATATCTACTTCCAATCTCGCTGTATTGGTTTGAGCAGAATCTAATGACTGACGCAGGTTTTGCTTCAAATCCCCATTTACCCATAATTGTTGGCATAACTTTAGGTCAAGGAAACAACGCAGAAATTGCAGGGGTAGTTATGTTTAACCCACTCTTTGCTAAATCTGTATACCCTGTATTTATGGATGGAACTGTTTTGTGCAACAATCTAACTGAAAGTAACCTCACAATTCCTAATGTTGATACAATACGTACACAAACAACTTTCTACATCCATACTCCATGGCAAATGCAGCAGATTTCGCGTTTGACTGAAGCTACAGGAGTAAATCTAAATCGCACCGAGGGACTCACGTTCGTGCAAGGCAATGATATCAGCTTTGGATCTGCTACTTTGTCGGCTTCGATGCAGCTCTTAGGTCTTGGAAAAGATACCACACAGAGAACCGCCGGAACAGTGATTCCATACACAGCGACCACACCGCAAAACAACGGAACGACAGCGGTATTCCCGACCACAAACAGCGCGCTCTACCCCGTGACGGGTCATGTGGTAAGAGGTGAGTTCTTAGGAACCTTTGACGGCGGCGGAAGAACCATATCCGATCTTACATTGCCAAACAGCGCCGCTCTCCCGCGCTCTCTCTTTGCCTCAATAGGTTCAGAAACAGCCCCGTCAAACGCCACAGTGCGAAATATCAGCATAAATAACTTTGATTTGTCGGGCAGCGCGAATATCAGCGCGATAGCGGCTTTAAACTACAAAAGCATAACAGACATATCCATAACAAAGAGCAAGCTCACGGGCGCGCCGGACGGCTATGTCGGCGGCGTCGCGGGGCGAAACTTTGGCGAGATATTAAGAGTGGACGTGACCGAAACCGTCATAGAAAACACGGGCACGGGCACAGGTGTATCATATGTCGGCGGCATTGCCGGTGAAAATACCGCCACGGGTAAAATCGGGAGCGCGGCGATTTTGCAAAGCACGGTTCGCGCCGAGAACGCGGGAGAATCAGACATGATAGGCTCTATAGCGGGATCAAACGCCGGAACTATCGAAGATGTGATGTTTATCTCAGATGCCGAAGAGTCTCCCGTATATTCACTGCAAAGTGACCGAAACGGCATTATCGGAGGCATAACGGCGCATAACGAGGGTGTTATCGCGAGAGTTTTATATCTCGCAAGAGCCGTCAGAGACTCTGTCAGCATAAAACCGATAGTAAACACTATGGGAGACGGCGGAACTCTAAATCACGCCTACTACCTGACGGGAACGCATATCCCGGGCGATTCACCGAGAGGCGAAGCCGATGGCCTTTTTGCTGCCGCGCACGGACTATTAGGCACGGGTCTGACGACCCACGAGATGAACGCGCTGAGGACATTTGCAGACTCGGTTTGGAAAGCGGCGGAAGTTTCGCCCACCTCAAATACTATTTTGAACGCGGAGCAATACCCCTATCAATATTTTGGCGAGTCGCCGCCGGCCGTTTCACCGCGCGTGACAGTACCGGCGATAAGGCTCGCGTACTATGAAATTTACGATGATGAAAGCATGGGATTTTCACCGGGCACGGGTCTGCCTGATCTGCAAGACAAAGAGCCGAAAGAAAACGGCTATGCCGCGATAGTCCCGACAACGGGAGGCTATAGCATAAAAGCGGGCGCGGCGGGTAATAATACTCACCTTCTGTCGTCTGTATATGAATATGGTGACGGCATACAGGTACATTATGTGAGGCTTCCCGCGTTCTCACTCGGCACGAGCCGCACAGTCGAGATATTTGTAAACGATCTGCATCCTCAAGAGGGCGGCCGGTATATAAACCCGAACTTCGCGCCAAGCGCGGACGCGATATATGATATACCAAACCCGACAATCTTTAACATACGAACGCCCCAGCAAATGAGAAACATATCGAACTTCGCTTCGACACAGGGTTTGACATTTAACCTGCTGCGCGACCTCGACTTTGCGGATGTAAATCTCGGTACGAACTCCGCCGTAGTGACGGGCACGTTTAACGGAACATTTAACGGTAACGGCCATACAATATCAAATGTCTCTATCACACCGCAAGCGGCGGCGGCAGACGCGGGGCTTTTTGCCGCGGTCGGCTCATCGGGAACAATAAAAGACTTAGTACTCGAAAGCGGAGATGACAGCGCGTGGATTAGCGTTACAAGCTCTTCGGCAAACATAAACGCGGGAGCTGTCGCGGGCACAAACAGCGGCACGATAGAAAACATCACGCTAAACTTCACAGTCCCGACAGTCCCGGGCGGAGCAAAGATAAACGTCAACTCTACGGGAATCGTGAGCGCGGGCGGCATAGCGGGCATAAATAACGGCACGGTACAAAACATTGCCCTTGACCTTGGCGAGACAGCATTTATTTACCAAAGCGGCAGCATAGCCGACCCAGATCAGGGCGGCGCGGGCGGCATAGCGGGAGTAAACACCGGCAAAATACAGTATGTTTCGATTGTCAGCACGGGAGATGTTTCGCCGATAAAGGGCAATCACAACGCCGCGGGCATAGCGGGCGTGAACAATGGCGGTATCATACTAGAAAACCTATATCTCGCCAGAGCGCCGCAGGTGGTGACGCAAGAAATTGGTGAGGACGATAAAACTCTGATTTTCCCGGTTGTGTATAAGTGGACGGATGATATAGAAGGCGCGCCCGAAGAGGATATCAAGGGCGAGATCAAAGATAACTACTATCTTAGCGGAGAAGCAAGTATCAAAGGAGACCCGGAGATATTAGATGATATAGAAGATTATAATGTCCCGACCGACTACACTGCAGTCAAGTACGGAACGCCGATAGCGACGGACAATATGACCGCCATAGATGAGTGGACAAATGAGGAAGAAGAGAAAGAGACAAATTGGCTTCCCGCCGACACGGACGACCCGGACGACCCGGACGGCTACCCCTATCCGCGCCCGACAGAGCACACACCAAAATCATGGCCGGAGACAGAAGAACCCGCAGGAGGTTTTCCGGGCTTGTCAAGAAGCCGCGCATCCTTGAGCCTTGAGATGTTAACGGACGATCTTTTAGGTCAGCAAGACGAGAACACCGTCGAGGGTGAGAACGGCGGCGGTAATGAGAACGGTGACGGTGGCGATGAACGCACCGTCGAGGGTGAGAACAGTAGCGGAGGAAGAGGGCGCAGCGCGTCGGGCGCCACCGTTTTCAACGGCGTTGAAAACGGCGATGAAAACTCGAACGGCGAGGGCGACGATCCCACAGGCGAGGGCGACCTCACGGGCGGTGGTGTGCAGGGCGACGACGAGAACGATAACAGCGGCGAGGGTGAGAACAGCACGGGTACGGACGGCGAGGGCGACGACCTCACGGGCGGCGGTGTCAATGGCGACGAAGAGAACGAGGGCGACCTCATAGGCGGCGGTGTCAATGGCGACGAGAACGAGGGCGACCTCACGGGCGGCGGTGTGCAGGGCGACGACTCAAATAGCGAAGAAGGCGGCGGCTTGGGCGACACGGGCGGCGACCCCACAGGCGGCGGTGTGTCCGACGACGACTCAGATAGCGAGGGCGACCTCACAGGCGGCGAAAACTCGACCGGCACGGGCACGGGTGCAGACTTCACCGAATTTGAAGAAAGCGGTATGCCGAGCGGAGCAGCCTTCACGGCATTTCTGGGAGGGATAATCATAACGACCGGCAGAGAAGAAAGAGCCCGCAGGACTGCGCGAAGAAGAGGCGGCAAGCACCTTTGCCATAGTTTAAAAAAGACCAATCGCACAAAGCGGAGAATCGTTATTTTTTCCGCGAGAACTAACAGAAAAACTTTGATTTAAGAGAAATCACGATATGATAAAGCTCAAACACAAAACGAAAAAAAGCACCCGCTTTATGCGCAAAATTCCGATTGCCGGAACATCCGGCGCGACGCTTCTCTTTGTGCTCGCCGTAATGTTTATACTGCTCGCTATCGGCGTATCTGTCCTTGTCGCGTCTGGCGCGGGCGCGAGCGCGATGCTGAGGCAAATCGAGCATAACCGCATAAAACTGCTTGATGAAGCCGTGCATAACAACATCAGGCACAGCCTGCAAAGCGATGACCCGGACACACTCGGAAACATGCTCATATGGGAGATATATGAGAAGGTAAGCGAGGGAAACCGTATCGGAAAACTGACGCTAAATACTGACGGAATAATTTTGCAAGAGCTCGACGACCTTGACGGCGACGTCAGGCTTAGCGGCATAACTATAGAATTTATGGAGCAAAAAGTCGTGACAAACGGACCTTTCGCGGCGGTCTTTATAACGAATATTGATATAGACCCGGACAGCGGCGATGTGACGATTGGGTATGACTTAGCCGAGGAGCGCGTTCCGAAAACAGCGACGGTGCTGTCGCGAATACTCGTCACGGTAGAAATAACGCAAAACGGCGGCAGCGGAGACGACGTCATATATTCATCGAGCGCCGAATATGTATATAACGGAGTCATAGACGGGCTGACAGATGTAAGCGGACACCCGGTATGCACGGACGCTTGCCTCAACGACCCCGAAGAATGTTTCGGACCCTTTGATGATGACATGGCATTTGCCCCCGGCGGCTCGGGACAGTGGGAGCTTGTCTCCCGCAACGAGATGATAAATATCGTTGCAACGTAGATCGCGGGGCGCATGGGCTACGGTGCGTAGTATACGGGGCGCGGTGCATAGTACGTAATGCAAAGTACATAGTCCATAGACCACGGCCCGTGGTAAGAGCAAGGAAAGTAAGGAGAGCAAGGTAAGCATAATGCTGATACAAAAAGCCTCAAAAATCATACGCCAAAACAAAGGCGAGACGCTGATAGAAAGCCTCATCAGCATTTTGATACTCAGCCTCCTGTTTACAGCCATTGCCCTCACGGTGGCAGCCTCGCTGAGAATAACCGCGGCCGCGGCGGAAAAAGCGGCGGCGGCGCAAGACATGGCAAACAAAATCACAGCCGGGCAGTTTGACGATGAACAAAACGACACCCTCACTTTTACATTCAGCTATGATATTTTGGAGTTCAGCTCCGTTACGGGAGATTATGAAATCGCGTATACAGATAATTTAGAGATAGAATTTGACGTGTTGGTTTTTTCCGAAGACAACTATAACTATAGATCATTTAGACCCGAGCCATAGGCAAAGGTCAAAGGAGAAACATTTTGCTTAAAATACTAAAAAGCAAAAAAGGATTAACTCTGGTAGAGCTGATTATCGGCATTATTGTGATGTCCGTTATATTGGTCGCTATTTCTGGCGTCGTTATGCCAATGATGCGTTTTCAAGCGAGAGCTATCGAAGTGGCGGAGCAAAACGCGATGTTAGACAGCCTCGCAAACCAAATAATATATGACCTCGCCTCCGCGATTGACACCCCCAATCAGAGCGGAAATTCCGGCGAAGATGACTGGGCGCTTGTGATTTCGACGGGAACAGGCGGCGGAACAGTGACATACACCATAGATAGCGGTATAATCATGAGAGAGCAGGCGGGAGTAAAATCCCCATTGCTGCCGGAGGGGTATCACAGAAAATTGGAAGCTCAGGTCAATTCCGTGGGCATAGTTGAGCTAAACGAAATAGAAGTAGACGGAATTGTTTATGAGCTGACTATTGAACTGAAAAAAGACGATACTCTTTTCTCAAGGGCTTATGCCGCGCGGCCGCTGGCTCTAAACCAGCCCCGCCCCGCCGCGCCCGACCCGGACGACGACGGTTAGCCGAAACGCGTAAGGCGGTCATAAAAATTATTCCGAGAGCGGAGCATGGATGCGGAGCGTCCGATCGTTTGCGCACGGATGGACGCAACTCTTCGGGGAGGAATGATTTTATGACCGAGATACAGAAGATACAGAAGAGGCGGGAAAATATAGCACAAATCTGACGACACAGGTTTTTAGAAATACCCATAAAAAACTAACATTTGAGAGGTAAACAAAGTGGCTGCTACAACTAAAGCAAAACTCAGGCTTGGAGAAGTGCTCGTTGACGCCGGGCATATCACAGAATTACAACTTTCCCAAGCGCTCGCGCTTCAAAAGCAATCTCCGTCCGAAATGCGGCTCGGAGCTGTGCTGGTTCAAAACAACTTTATAACGGAGGCTCGGCTCAACGCCGCGCTTGCGCAGCGGCTCAACATCAACTATGTAAAAATGAGCGACGCGCCGATTGACTACGCCGCCGTCAAAAAAATACCAAAGCTCGTGGCAAACAAGCACTGCCTGATCGCGATAGCCGCCGACCAGGGGACGCTGCTTGTAAACATCAATGACCCTCTCGACTACTATGCCATTGAGGACATCAAGCTCATAACCGGGCTTCATATCGAAGTGCAGATAGCCGACCGCGAGGACATCTTTAACGCCATTCATTCCGCGTATTCGGAAATCGAAACGCAAATCGCCGCGACAGGCGCAAACCAAGCGGCGGAGCAAGTAGACGTTCTGCGGTATGTTGATATATCCGAAGCCGCCGACGACACGCCGATAGTAACCCTCATAAACTCGACCCTCTACAAAGCCTATGCGGCGGGAGCGAGCGACGTACATATCGAGCCGTATGAGAAACAAACAAGAGTGCGTATCCGCGTGGACGGTCAGATAATAGACTACCTCTCGCTCTCCGCCACTTTGCACAATTCTATTTGCGCGAGGATCAAAATACTCGGCGGGCTTGACATAGCGGAAAAACGCGCCCCGCAGGACGGACATTTCCGCGCCAAACTCGAAGATATAGAGATGAACATCCGCGTTTCGACGCTTCCGACCGTATTTGGCGAAAAATTAGTCCTAAGGCTTCTCAATCAAAGCTCGCTGATAGATAATTCGGCGACGCTCGGCATGGAGCAGGACGACTATGAGGCCATGACCCGCATCCTCTATAATCCGCACGGCATAATTTACTTCACAGGGCCGACGGGAAGCGGAAAAACGACGACGCAATATATGGTTGTGGAGATGCTGGCAAAACGCAACGTGAACATCGCGACCATCGAAGACCCGGTAGAGCGCGTACTGGCGGGCATTAACCAATCTCAGGTGAACGTACTTGCCGGACTGACTTTTGAATCCGGACTGCGGTCAATTTTGCGCCAAGACCCCGACATCGTGATGATAGGTGAGACCCGCGACACAGAAACGGCAAAAATATCCATCAGGTCCGCCCTCACGGGACACCTTGTGCTCAGCAGCTTGCACACAAACGACTCCATATCCGCGATCGTCCGTCTGCTCGACATGGGCGCCGAGGATTATCTTCTGGCAAACTCGCTGGTCGGAATCATAGCGCAAAGATTGGTCAAGAAAATCTGCCCGTTCTGCTATGAAGAATATGAGCCGACCGAAGCTCAGCTCGCGCTGCTCGGAGATTTCAGACCCACGACTTTCGCCCGGGGCGCGGGATGCCACAACTGTTCAAAAACGGGCTACAAAGGCCGCGTCGCGATACATGAGATTTTGACGATTGACGGAAAAATCCGCAACATGATTTCGTCAAAAGCTCCGTCGGAGGACATCTACGCCTATGTAGAAAGAGAAAATAAGCTGAAGCGTCTGCAAACAAGCCTGCAAAAACTCGTTTTGGAGAAGAAAACGACAATAGACGAAATGCTAAAGCTCACATACTATGTAAATTAGTCAGAGGAATATATGGACATAAACACACTCATCGAAATAGCGAGACGGCAAAGGGCGAGCGATATACACATCACCGCCGCGCGAAACCCCGTCTTTCGCATAGACGGTACGCTGATAGAAACCGATTTTGCGCTAAACATGGAAGAGAAAAAAAACCTGCTCTACTCCATGATGAATCAGGCGCAGACGGAAAAATTTGACAGCGGACGCGACGTTGACATGGCATATTCTACCCCCTCGGGCGACCGTCAGCGTGTGAATATATACCGTCAGCAGGAGTTTATGACAGCCGCGATTCGCATAATCAACACAAAAACACCGACGTTCGACGAGTTAAAACTCCCCGAGACACTAAGGCAGCTCACGGCTCAGCCAAGAGGATTGGTGCTCATCACCGGACCTACGGGAAGCGGCAAATCAACGACGCTCGCGGCGATGATAGATCATATCAACAAAACCAGAGCCTGCCATATCCTCACTATCGAAGACCCTGTGGAATATGTCTACACGCAAGATAAATCCTTCATACATCAGCGCGACGTCGGAGTTGATATAGACTCGTTTTCCTCAGCACTTCGAAGCGCGATGCGCGAAGACCCGGACGTCATACTCGTCGGAGAAATGCGCGACTATGAAACAGTCTCGGCGGCGATAACGGCGGCGGAAACGGGGCACCTCGTCCTCTCGACGCTCCATACAACGGGCGCGGCGGCGACGATAGACAGAATCATAGACGTATTCCCGCCGCATAATCAGCAGCAGATACGCACACAGCTTGCCTCGACCCTAAAAGGCGTCATAACGCAGACACTTCTCCCCAGAGCGGCGGGGGCAGGACGCGTCGCCGCGTTTGAGATAATGCTCGGATCGGACGCGATACTAAATCTGATCCGCGAGGTCAAGGGACACCAGATAAATTCCACGATCCAAATGAGCGCGAAGCAGGGAATGGTGCTGCTCGATACCTACCTTGCAAACCTCGTCCGCAGCGGCACTGTGAGCATGGAAGCCGCAAAAGAAAGGGCAAACGACGTATCAGAGTTTATGTCCGCCGTAACACGTGTATAGAACTATGAAAGCGGGCATAAAAATCATTCCGATAGCGGAGCATGGACGCGGAGCGTCCGATCGTTTGCGCACGGATGGACGCAATTGATCGGGGAGGAATGATTTTATGAGCGCTACTTATAAATCACTCTCGAAGAGCGCGCTGGGTATTGATTTCGCATTATCATTATGCGAGTTAATATAAAATAAAAACTTTCACCAAAATCAGGTGAAAAACAAAAACAAGAAGGAGAATAAACATGGAAAACAAACTCACGGCAAGAAGAAACTTGTCAAAAAGCGGCAATAAGGGTTTCACACTCGTGGAACTGATTATTGTCATCGTAATCATCGCGATTTTGATCGCGGCTCTGCTCCCCACCGTAATCGGAGCGATTGAACGCGCCAACGTCGCGGCGGATCAGGCCGACGCGCGCACGATTATGACAGCGGCGTCAGTATGGGCGTCAACTAATAACCAAAGCCCGGCAGACGGCAAACCCGCCACCACCGGCGGCGCCAGCGTCTTTACTGCTGCTGCATTGGATGAATTTGTTCCGGGATTTACCGGGCAGCATGCTAAAATCGTAAACATGAAATGGGATGGTCAAATCTGCATAGCGGTTGCGTATGGTGATCGCAGCAACAACGGCGTATGGGTCTCGGTAGGCGGCGGCGTCGGAACAGGCGACGGCACCGCAGCTGGCGGACCGTTTGTTACAGGACCCTAACCTGCGCACTTAGGATGCGAAAGCTCCGAAATCATTCCCTATTGCGGCGCACCGCGCCGCAATAGGGAGGAATGATTGACTGACTGCAAAATTTATGAAGCGGTGGGCATAAAAATCATTCCGATAGCGGAGCATGGACGCGGAGCGTCCGATCGTTTGCGCACGGATGGACGCAACTGATCGGGGAGGAATGATTTTATGGCCGAAAAGAGCAATGACCGTCGTATACATACGAACACTAAAAAATAAAGGCAAAAATAAACTATGCCAGCTTATGAAATAGCAATCATTTTTATCCTCGCCGCGACAGGCGCGTCCGTCGCGAGCTTCGCAAACGCGACCGCGCTAAGACGCAAGCTCGGCAAATCAAACCTCAAAGGAAGATCAGAATGTACGCATTGCAAAAAAACCTTAGTCTGGTTTGAGCTTATCCCGATAATTAGTTTTCTTTGTATCAAAGGCAAATGCCGCACCTGCGGCAAAAGGCTCTCAGCGCGCTACTTTTTTACCGAGATAACAGGCGCAATTCTCGCCGCCCTATGTTTTATCAAGTTTGGATTTACCATTCTGACGCCATTTTCGCTCTTTGCGGTATTCATACTCCTTGCCATAGCCTTGATTGACCTATCTACAATGGAGATACCAAACGCATTGATTATCGCGCTTATCCCGCCGGCGGTCTTATCTATCTGGCTAATGCCGGATGTCACGATACTTTCACGCGCAATAGGCTTTTTTGCAATAAGTCTGCCGATGCTAATACTCGCTCTCATAATCAGCGGGGCATTTGGCGGAGGCGACATCAAGCTGATGGCTGTCGCGGGCTTCATACTCGGATGGCAAAGCGTACTCGTAGCGGCGTTTATCGCGGTTTTTACGGGAGGTCTGGAAGCTACTATCCTCCTTGTCAGCAAAAAAGCAACCAAAGGCGCACAAATCCCATTCGGACCATATCTCTCGCTCGGCTGCGCAGCCGCCTTGCTCTTCGGCCGGGAAATCATAACCTATTATCTCAGCTTTTTCTTAGTAATCTAACAAAATCCAATTACAAAGAGGTGGATTATGCCAAAATACCAATATACCGCGCTTAATCTGGAAAACAAAAAAGTGAAAGACATAGCGGAAGCAAAGGACGACGCGGATTTGCGCGCTGTTTTGCGGAGAATGAACCTTGTTCCCGTAAAGTTTAAGGAGATAGACGAAGCAAAAGTAAACTATCGCCTCAAAAGCGACGAAATAGCCGACTTCTGCCGTCAGCTGACAGCTATGTTTTCGAGCGGAATCACCGCCGCCCGCGCTATGGAGATTTTAAAAGACAGCGACTTTAAGCCAAAGCTCAAAGCGGTGTATGAAAAGCTCCACGCGAGCCTTCTTCAAGGCATCTCTATCTCAGAATCCATGCGCCTTTTGACCGTATCATTTCCGGAACTTCTGATAAACATGATAGCATCGGGAGAAGCCAGCGGCCAGCTCGAAAAAGTGACCGGCAACATGGCGGTGCATTATGACAAGGAACACAGGCTAAACGGCAAGGTCAAGACAGCCACGCGCTATCCAAAAATTATCGGCGTCGTCACAATATTTGTCGTCGTTGGCATCTTTATATTCATACTCCCGCAGTTTTTTGATGTCCTTTTATCGTTTGGCGGGGAGCTTCCGCTTATAACAAGAGCGATAATGGGCATTACCGACTTTTTCATGAACTATTATCTGTTTATTATAATAGGTCTGCTTTTGATAATCCTGGGGGTTAAGTATCTTTTGACTATAGATAAAGCCCGCCTCGCTTTCGACAAGCTCAAGCTGCGTCTGCCCGTCATTGGCAAGCCTCTTCGGACAATCTACACGGCGCGTTTTTCAAGAACTATCGCGTCGCTTTATGCCAGCGGCGTTCCGATGCTCCGCTCTCTTGAAATCGCCGGAACTGTGCTGAGCAACAAGTATATTGAAAGCCAGTTTCCCGAAATCACAAGAAGTGTCCGCAACGGCGAGCTTTTGTCCGCCGCGATAGCGAAGATAGACGGTTTTGACCCGAAACTTGCGAGTATCATAGTTATCGGTGAGGAATCCGGGCGGCTTGACGCCATGCTCTCTTCCGCCGCCGAGATGTTTGATTATGAAGCGGAAATGGCTCTGGCGGCGATAGTCGCCCTTAGCGAACCTCTGATGCTTGTCGTCTTGGGCGGCGTTATCCTCGTCGTCATATTGGGCGTCATGCTTCCGATGATGTCGCTATACAGCTCGATTACTTAATTCACTCCGCTACGAAGCTCCCGCAACGTATACCCCGCTCAAACCACCAACGCAGCCTAAATTCTAAATCAATTACTGTGGAGGACAGTCTATGAATGTATCAATCTATATCTCAGCGGAGCAAATTCAAGCAGTTGAGCATGAGGGAAAAAAGGCGGTGAGTTATACCGCGCAGCCTCTGCCCGAGGGTGTGATGTATAACGGAACCATCATTGACCATTCCATATTGCTGGAAGCCTTGAATGCTATGAAACGGAAAAACCCGAGTCTCTTTACCGGCAAAGTGACGCTTGTTGTGGATGGCAGTTCGCTGCTAAACCGCAAAATATCGTCGCCAAGACTTTCGCGAAAGCAATATCTCAATCTGATTCGGGACGACTTTGCGGACTCGTTTGAATCATCAGACGAAATCGTATGCGGCTATTCATCTCTGCCGGCTTCCGAAGGCGCGATTTTGGGATTTGCGGCAAACCGGGCGCAGGTGGACAGCTATACCTCCGTCTTTGCGGAAGCGGGGATCGCCTTAGGCTCTATCCGCGTCGGAACAGAGGCGCTGCTGGGCTTTGTGTCGGAAAAACCGGAATTGCAAAAAGGCGTCGCCGCGGTCAATGTCATAGACGGCATGACCATGCTCACCGCGATATTTGTAAACGGCAGCAATGTCTTTATGTCGCGCACAAGGCTCTATGGCGAGGCGGCACAGGAGAAGCTAACCTATATTTTAGACAACCTGAACGGCCTCATGCAGTTTACCCAATCCCAGAAGCTCGGCAGCCTGACGCACAGCTATTATGTCGGCATAGGCGCTTCGGAGGTTGCGTATATGCAGCAGCAAAGCCCGCATGAAGGGATAACCCTCTGCGCGCTTGCAGTGCAGGGCAGAGGAGAACAGGCGATGCCGATAGAAGCGCATTTTTGCCTGTTTGCGGCATATCTCGGCAGAGGCAACGTAGACCTTATCGCCGCCCGGCGCGAGCTTGATAAATATATCAAGTCCAAAGGGCCGAAGAAAGCATGGCTTATATTCTTAATTGTTTATATTTTCGTGCTCTCAGCGCCGGCTGTCTATTTTCTCGCGCAATCAGTCGTGCTGAGAAACGACATTGACGACATAAACGCGTTTTTAAGCTCTGCGGAGGTTCAAAGAGCCCTGACAGAGATAGAGACCTTGCGCGTTGAGACAATCGCGCTCAATGAAATTTCAACGCAGGCCGAAAATGTGTTCGCATGGCAGAGGTCACTGCCGATAGCAAACGCCGTCTTGCTCGACGAGGTCATATTCGACCACGGCGTGGACGTCGTTGCCAGAGAGTTTAACTTTAACGACAGGACGGGTGTCGTCCGCCTGACGGCATCGTGCACCGATTCCAAAGCCCCCAATGATTTTATTGAAACGCTTCTAAAAAGTCCTTTGGTGAGCGACATCAGGTATCAGGGCTTTACGGGAAGCACCGGGGAGACATTTACGTTCACTGTTGATATTTATCTAAACGGCGGGGGGATGAAGTAATGAAAAACGAAAAGAAAGTATTTACAAAACGTGAGAAAACGCTCCTTTTTGGATTGATGTGCATAGGAATACTGACCATCATGCTCCAATTTGTACTTGTGCCGCTGTATAACTGGATGTCAGACAGCACAGAGGAGTACAACGCGCTTGCCGTCGAGAAGAGCCAGATGGAGCTTGCGCTTGCCACGGAGACGGATATACGCGCACGCCACGCCGAAGCGGTCTCGTACTATGACGATATTCATATCATCTACAGCAGCGAGTCACTTAGCAGCGACATCGGCCTTATGCTGACAAAGCTCGTGGAAAGTCACGATCTGCTGCCAATCAGCCAGACGATACAAAACCCGGTAAATTTGACTGTTCCTGACGCCGACGGTGAAGAAAGTACCGGAGACCCGATCTTTAACACCGTTTCGGTGACAATGGTCGTCTTGGGCGACTATGACGCGCACAAGAGCTTGCTCGACGAAGTGGAAGACATAGAATACATTCGTATCAGCAGCGTTGGCTTTAGTTTTGCGGAAGATGATTCCGGCAGGCATGTTTCCGGCAGAACGACTATCAGATTTGAAGTTTTGATGCTCATAGAAGATTTGGTGGATTTTCGGTGATTTCATCATCACTTAGGTCAATTATTTTGTTGACGTCTATGTGATCAAAACCGTCCTGCTTTATCATTTCAATTACAATGCCGCATACCTGCGGGTCGAATTGAGCGCCTTTGCATTTGATAAATTCGTTTAAAATATCCTCTTTTTGCATTGCCTTTCTGTAAGAACGGTCGGAAGACATGGCATCATAGGTGTCGGCGGCGGCGATGATTCGCGCTTCCAGCGAAATATTTTCGCCTTGGAGATTATAATTATATCCATTGCCGTCCCAACGGCGATCACACCGCTCGGAAGTTCTTGTATTACGCGAGTCCTGTCTGAAACAAGGCCGTCGTCGGGCGTGAAGCTCCTGTACGAATTTGCCGCCGGATTATAGCGGATCACGCCGTCCTGCGAATATGTACAAATCCATATATTCCCCTGACTATCCTTGAAAATCCCGCGCACACGGGTATTTATCGTGTCGGTGAAATCCGTGAGGATCGGCTTTTTGGCGCTGTCTAAGATATATAAGCCATTGTTCGCTCCGATATAGGTATTCCCGTTATCCATAAGAATTGCGTTTGCGGCGCCTGATTCAAAGTTGTTTAGAGCGTTAAAATCCGTAAACGCGCTGACCGTCAATTTAATTATGCCGCCGTTTGTAGCGGTGATCCAGTAACCGTTTTGATAATCCTCGCATATATCGCTGTAATACCCCACGCCGTTTGGATTACCCGCGTTGCGGTAGACTTCTTCTTTGTCCAAAAAACCAATGCCCGCTTGCCCCGCTATCCATATAAAACCGTTTGAGTCCTCATAGAACGAATCAATGACAGATAAAGGCGTGGATATAAGATCGCGGCGGGTAAAATCACGGCCGTCAAAGTGCAAAATAAATATATCGCCCTCGCGTGTTCCCGCTATCACGCGGCCGCCGGAAACACTGCCGACGGCATAGATTGCCGACTCGCTGTCAAATCTAACGGTTTGGCCGTCGCTTGTATACACAAACAGCTCGCCGTTGTTAAAAGCCGCGAAGATATTATTATTTTCATCGCTGCAAATCGAAATCACCGCATTTTGAATATCGGTATGAAGTTTTATCAATGTAATATTACGCTCCGCGTCAATAATAAATATACCCTCGGGCGTTGCGCAGTATAGACCGTTATCGCCTTCTGTTATTGACCTTATTATGTTTGACGGCAACCCGTGAGATTTATTATATACGGTAAATTTGCCGTCTTGATAGGCCACAAGCCCATTATCGTTCGTACCGATCCAAAGCACGCCGCTTTTGTCTTCGTATAACGCGCGAATGTTGGAGCTGCCAAAGCCGTCCTGCGAAGCGGCATCCCAAATCGTATATTTTGAGCCGTCATATCTGTAAAGCCCGTTGTACCCTCCAAACCACATATAGCCGTCGCTTGTTTGGAGAACGGCATTTGCCTCCTCACTGGGAAAGCCTGTCGCGCTATTGAGGTGTGAGACGACGTAATTGGAAAGAAAGCCTTCCGCAAATTCATCACGCCCGTCAACAGCGGTCTCGGCATACGCCGCGTCAATAAAACTAAGTATAAACGAAAATGTCAGCAGCAAGGCAAGATAGTAAACTACACGGGGGACTGTAAACTTGGTCTTTGAGTCTTTCACAGTAAAATCTCCATTATGGTTTAGGTTTTAGAATATTTTTTGAATATTTGATGTGCCATTTGTGCCGCAATGCAGAAAAGGCACATCAAAACATACATAGTAATTATATCACATCAAAACGCAAAAAAGCTGAAAGTCGCAAAATTGTGACCGTCAAATGCTGTGTTTTTGGTTGGCGGGGCAGTCAAACATAGAGCCTTCGTTGGAATATGACCCGGAAGATTCGCCCGGTTTTTAACAAGGTTAAGTAGTGGTTGCATTTGCGTTGGCGTTTTGATAGACTTTGTGTGTTGGGGGATAGATTGGGTATGAGGTTTGAAAATGAAAAACTCTCACCACTGGTGAGAGAAATGGAGAAGTGTGTATGAGCGAGAATATAAGACTTAATAACACCAATGCTTTCGACGAGGTTATTTCAATTATCGAGACAGCCCGTGCAAAGGCATTTTCCGCTGTTAATCGTGAACTTATAAATATGTATTGGGACATCGGGCTGTATGTGAGCAAAAAAGTTAAAACCGAAAAGTGGGGAAAATCCACCGTCAAGGAATTTTCGGACTTTGTTCAATCACATTATGAAGGCATAAAAGGCTTTTCACCACAGAATATTTGGAGGATGAAGCAGTTTTACGAAACTTATTGTGAAAATGAAAAACTCTCAGCACTGCTGAGAGAAATTAGTTGGACGAATAATCTCACCATTATGTCGAGGGCTAAAAGTGACGAAGAACGAGAGTTTTATTTGCTGCTTTCCGCAAAAAACAATTATTCCAGCCGTGAACTGGAAAGACAAGTTGACAGCGTGTTGTTTGAACGCACCATGATTTCAAACGAACAAAATCAATTATTCATTGAGCGCAGCACAGGGTTGTCGGCTTTGCGTGACAGCTATGTTCTTGAATTTCTCGATATTCCCGAAAGGCACAAAGAAAAGGAGCTTCGCAAAGCCATTATTTCCAATTTGTGTAAGTTTATCCTTGAATTTGGCAAGGATTTCACCCTTGTGGGTGAAGAATACCGCGTACAGGTAGGCAATAAGGATTTTAGCATTGATTTGCTGTTGTATAATCGCGATTTGCACTGCCTTGTAGCTATTGAGTTAAAAGTCACCGATTTCAAGCCGGAACATCTAGGAAAGCTTGAATTTTATCTTGAAGCGCTCGACCGCGATGTTAAAAAGCCGAATGAGAACCCAAGCGTCGGGTTAATTCTCTGCGCAAAAAAAGACGATACGGTCGTGGAGTACGCACTCAGCCGTAGTATGTCGCCCGCGCTCATTGCCGACTATCAGACACATCTTCCGCAAAAGGCTTTGCTTCAAAACAAGCTGCGAGAATTGCGGAAGTTGGCGGAAGCGGAGGGTTTGGACAGTGAGAACGAGGGTGACGAGGGGTGAGTCATAGGCTTTGGGAGTATCAAACATATACTAAATGAATGGGTATGAGGTTTGAAAATGAAAAACTCGCAACGCTGTTGCGAGAGGATGGGCGGTGCGGGAATGATTCCCAGCGTTATACGTTTCGGTAAATCATGGGCAATCCCGGAGGACGCGCCGAAGCCTACGCGCACCGTCCCGGTGAAGCCGGGGCCGAAACCTAAAAAGGTCACGGAAATTTAATTCGGCAGTCGCAACTGCCGAATTAGAAAACAAAAAAATTCCAATTATAAGGACGGTAGTATTTAATGGATATACTCGGCGGCGACCGTTTCATAAACGCAGAACCAATCACTAAAGGTTGGTCAGAGGACAAAAAATATTGCGTCACTGATATCGACGGAAAAAAATATCTTCTCCGCATTTTGCCACGGGGCAGTTGCGCGGGTATTTCGGCGACAAAACGACATTATTGAGGAACACGGTACAGTGTTTTTTCCAAAGTAAAACGGCTCGCTTCGCGAGCCGTACCGAGTGCAAGCACTCCACCTCCAAGTTTCATTGGATTAATCTCAAGATACCACACTTTAAGGTTTTTATAAAGAGCTTTTTTGAAAAATGACAAATCTATTTCCTGCCGTATAATGTGCGGCTGTGATGTGTTGTACTACAGACCAATTCGAGCCGTGTCTGAATAGTAACTGTGGTGGCTTTGAGATGAGCACTGCAAAAGGATTAACGCCCTGCAAAGCCGCTCAATTTTAGTTGCATTTGCGTTGGTGTTTTGATAGACTTTGTGTGTTGGGGGATGAAAGACGGCATAGGTTGGGCGCAAAATAATAAAACAAGAACGGGAGCGGAATGATGCCTAAAAATAAAAATGAGATTATTGAAAAAAACGAAGCGCTGTTCGACGATTCGCAAATATATAATTATGTTGCGGGCATAATTGAAACCCGAAAAAGAAACGCCGGCATATACGCAAACCTCGAAATTACGCTGATGTATTGGGAAGTCGGGCATTATGTTAATTCCGTTGTGCTTGATGGCAACCGCGCCGCATACGGAAAACGAATTGTGACGGAGCTGGCGTCAAAATTGATGGTAAAATACGGCAAGACATTTGATGTTCATAATTTGCGCCGAATGATGCGTTTTGCTGAAAAATTCGATGATTTTCAAATTGTGACGGAGCTGGCGTCACAATTAACATGGTCGCATTTTATTGAAATATTGCCGCAAAAATCTAACGAAGCGCGGTTGTATTATGCACAGGATTCTGCAAAACGCAATTTAGGTACAAAGGAATTACGCCGTCAAATTTCCCGCAAAGCATATGAACGCCGCGAAATTGCAAACACACAAGTTTCTGATGTGTCTGCCGTGCCTTTTAATGTTTTCAAAGACCCGTATCTGCTTGATGTGCTTGGCTTGAAAGATAATTTTGACGAAGCAGATTTGGAAAAAGCGATATTGATTGAACTTGAAAAATTTATTTTGGAATTTGGGCATGGCTTTACGTTCGTTGACCGTCAAGTGCGAATGACGATGGGCAGCGATGATTTCAAACTCGATTTATTATTTTTCCATAGGACATTAAGACGGCTTGTAGCGGTGGAATTAAAGATTGGACGTTTTAAGCCGTCGTACATGGGGCAAATGCGGTTTTACTTGAAATGGCTTGATAAATTTGAACGGCAAGAACATGAAAACCCGCCGATTGGAATTATCTTATGCACAAGTGCAAGCCGGGAACAAATTGAACTTTTGGAACTTGATAAAGAGGGTATTGCTGTAGCCCAATACTGGACAGCATTGCCGCCAAAGGCAGAATTTGAGCGTAAAATTAAAGAAATTTTGGAACACGCAAAAGAACGCTTGAGCCGCCGCAAATTGCTGACAAGCGGCGATGTTCAGCGTGAAATTGATTATTATTATGAACCGAAAGACGATGATGAATGACACAACAAATAAGTCCGTGGAAGTCTGATAAATCAAACCTTCACGGACTTATTTTTAGTATAAAATTTATTTTGTGCTGACTGGACAAGGTAAATGCAACCATTGTCAGACAAAGAGCGAATAAGCGGTGTTCAGTCACTAAGGGGTTATGGGGAGGTTTATTGTACAATTAAATGGCATCCCCTATTTTTTACAAAGGCAAGTAGTGGTTGCATTTGCGTTGGCGTTTTGATAGACTTTGTGTGTTGGGGATATACCAACACTTTAGCGTGGACGCTGCATTTACTGACGGCTTAGAAAGGCTTTTCGGATATGAAATATGTATTGATAATCGGTGACGGTATGGCCGATGACCCGCAGCCTTTGCTGAATGGGAAAACGCCGCTGCAATACGCAAATACACCGTCAATGGACAAACTCGCAAACGCCGGGACGCTCGGCAGCGCGCTGACCGTGCCAAAGGACATGACGCCGGGCAGCGACACGGCGATTTTATCTATTTTCGGTTGCGATCCGGCGGTTTTTTACGGAGGCCGCGCACCTCTTGAGGCGGCGGCAAAAGGTATAGCTCTCGGTTCGGGAGACATAGCATACCGCTGTAATCTGGTAGCGTTTGAGGACGGCGATATGCCATTTGAAGAAAAAAAGATATTATCTCATTCGGCAGGGGCGATAGACGGTGATTTGGCGGACAAGATACTTGAAAAACTGCTTGATATGCAGGGCTTTAGAGAGGCTTTGGAAGCTGCCGGCATGGAAATTTTCCCATCAGGCTCGTTTCGGCATATTGCCGTGCAACGCAAAAACACCCCGCTGTCCCACAACCCCGCACCACCCCCGCTGACCCTTGCGCCGCCGCACGATCATATTGGCAAAGCTATTGGCGGCTTGCTGCCGCAAGCGGGCGATGGCGGCGATTGCAAAGCCGCGGAAAATGCCAAAACGCTGACGAGCCTGATACGCATGGCACATAGTATGCTCGATGATCATCCCATAAATTCAAAGCGCCGAGCGGAGGGCAAGCTCCCGGCAAACGGGATTTGGTTTTGGGCGGACGGCGCTATGACAACTCTCCCGAGCTTTGCGGACAAGTACGGAAAAACCGGCGCTGTCATCTCGGCTGTGCCGCTTTGTCAAGGTATTGGTATGCTTATGGGTCTTAGCATAATCGTTGTGCCGGGAGCTACCGGAGAGCTTTTAACAAACTATGAGGGAAAAGTGGACGCCGCCGCGAAAACGCTCAAAACGCACGATTTTGCGGCCATTCATATTGAGGCGCCCGACGAATGTACGCACAACGGCGACCTGCAGGGCAAGCTGCAAGCCATAGAGTGGATTGACTCGCGGATTATAACCCCTCTGACAGAGCGGCTTGACAGTATAAATGAAGATTACAGGATGCTTATCATAAGCGACCACAAAACATTGCTCTGCACACGCGGACACGACGGAGATAAAGTCCCGTATATCATATACGACAGCCGAGAAAAATGTACCTCCGCCGTCAGCGAACGCACCGTCGGCACTCGGCGCCCCGACGCTCGCGCAGCGGGGAACACCTCATACCGAGGTGCGTTCGCCTCCGCTGTCCACACTGAAAAAAAACTGTGCTTTAGCGAGGCCGACGCCTCAAAAGGCAACTATATTGAGGACGGGACAAGATTGATGGAGATGCTATTTGATGATAATTACCGATAAAGTGATATGCAAGCAAATGAAGGCGTTTGCAAAGGTAAACATTTCGCTCGATATTATTTCAAAAATGGACGACGGTTATCATTACCTTAAAACGATCATGCAGTCCGTCAGCCTTTGTGATGATATAACCGTTAGGTGCGAAAAGGGCGAGGGTATAACCGTAGATACGAGGTCATCTTACATTCCGGGTGACGAGCGAAATATAGCAGTAAAAGCGGCGCATGTTTTCTTTGATTATGCGAATATCCGAGACTATAAAACGCATATAGAAATAGATAAACACATTCCCGTTTGCGCCGGGCTTGGCGGAGGGAGCGCCGACGCGGCATGTGTGCTGCGTATGCTAAATGTGATGTTTGATACGAGGTTCGAGGCGGAAATACTCGAAAAACTTGGCCGCGAGATCGGCGCGGATGTGCCTTTTTGCATAAGAGGAGGGACTAAGCTGGCACAGGGCAGGGGAGATATACTTCAAAGCCTGCATCCTCTAAAAGATTGCCAAATCGTAATATGCAAACCGCCGTTTTCGTGCTCGACGCCGGAGCTTTTTGCGCGTGTAAACTGCGGCAAAATAAAAAAAAGACCGGATACCGACGGCCTTTGCAAAGCCCTTGAGGACGGAGATTTAAAATCTGTCGCAAGACGTATGTACAATGTATTTGAAGACATCATACCGCGCAAAAATACCGATATAGACGACATTAAGGCGGCGCTGTTGGATAGCGGGGCAATGGGCGCTGTTATGACAGGCTCGGGGCCTTCCGTGATTGGCTTGTTTGATGACCGCGCTCACGCTAAATGCGCATATGATACTCTTTTAAAGTCTTATGAAGATACTTTTTTGACGGAAACAATAAAAGAGTATCTATAGGACACCTCTGCAAGAAACGGGAGCGGGCGCTTGACATTTCAGACAGGGTTCGCAAATCTTAGTGAACAGGAAAGGATGGAATAGATATGATGGATGGTATTTTTCTGTATTTTTTGATTTTTATGGCAAAGCTCACAGAGGTATCGGTCGCGACGGTGCGCGTGGTGCTCACGGCAAAAGGCAACAGGATAGCGGCAACGCTATTGTCTGTCGCGGAAATCTCTATCTGGATAATTGTAGCCAGCAAAGTTTTATTGGGTCTTGACGAAGACCCGCTCATGGCTGTCGCGTACGGCGCTGCTTTTGTTGTCGGGATATACCTTGGCATTTTGATTGAAGATAAACTTGCGCTTGGCTTGTCGGAAATAGAGTGCATTGCGGGGCAAAAAGAAGCCGAAAAAGCGGCCGATCAGCTCCGGGCGCTCGGCTTTGGAGTCACCGAATATGAGTGTGAGGGCATGGAAGGCAAGAAGAAAACCTTAGACATAAAAGTCCAGAGGAAAGATGTGCCAAAAGCTATGGCAATACTCAAAAAATACGACAACTTATTTGTTACCGTAAGGGACATAAGCAAATTATCTATGGGAAGCATCGGCAGACGGTTCATTGCAAAGTGAAATGTGATCAGGATTCTTCTTCCCAGTCGTTGCCGTACTGTGCAGGACGCAGGGGGTCAAAGATTTCGCGCGCGTCAAAGAGCTGCAAGCGGCTTTCACGGTTAAAACGCAAAGTAGTGCCGCCGATGAGCCGTCTGTCGTCAATTATGGCGGGAAACTCAGTTTTGATTTGACCTTTATAGCCCAGAGGCAAGGGGTGCGGGCCCACCGACAAAAATATCCGAAAACCGAGATCGATATAATATATAAAGGCGGGGCCCGGAGCGTTTTGATCGGCGCCGTCAAGCCTTCTGCCATACGGGTAAATGAAGATTTGCGTCTTACCGACGAGTGAACCAACCTCCTCGAGCCAGCGGTCGGCATCGGTTTTTACTTTTTCGAGCGAAGCGGAATCAAGGTAAATATGACCGTATGAGTGTGAAGCAAAGTACCAGCCCGTTTCTTTTAGCCTTCGGACAACAGGCTCAGCGCGAGCTATTTCTTGCATACGCCGGGTGCGGGCCTCCGGGGAAGTATCGTTCAAATCGTTGTTGGTGCGATAGCCAAGTATGCCCTCATAGCCGGTGAACGCGATGCAGCCTTTTGCCCCATTTAGCGAAAAATCAGGGTTTTCCCGGATAAATTTGTCCAAAACGGTGATGGCGGCCAAATCTTGAGAAATCACATAATTGCCGTCGGGATCATATCCTTCGGCCCAAACTTCGCCGTCCGCGCCGATTATATATCTTGACATAATGCCATAGGATTTATCAATTTCATAAAAACTAAGGTCGTCATAGGAAATAACAAGCGGTTTTTTGCCCTCGGGAATCATCAAGGTCGCCCGCCGCATATTATATCTGCCGCTGTCGGCGAGATATTCTTCCCAAACATCGTTCAAGTTGACCAATATGTAGTTCTTATCGTACAGGCTTTGGAGAATCTGCGTATACTCGCTTACAGTCACCATTTCAGCGTCAAAACCGGCTTGGCGGCTTCTGCCGTTGAAAGCAAGCTCGGGATAAGCGACGATTTCATGAAAGAAGATGTTTTCGACAATGCCATCATACGCGACAAGATTTGTGTATATGGGTTCGGGCGTGGATTCGGGAGTTGAGGGCGGAGGAGGCGGGGGGAGAGTGGGCGTTGGAGTTGAAACGGGCTCTTCGGCGTCATTGCCGCCGCAGCCTTGCAAACCGAGCGATAAGATTATACAAAAAAGCGTCATAAACAGTGCCGCAAGAATTTTCATGGTTTTCATTTAAATACCTCATGTAGCTGCCGTGTAAACATGGTATAATGATTGCAAAGACATTACCAGTATACCACAAAACGAAGATAAATACAAGATTGGAGACCCAAGTTGCTAAATCTGCTCACGGCGCGGGCGGGCGCCGGAAAAACAAAGCATATTATGCTTGAAATAAAGCGCAAAATGAGTGAGGGCGAAATCGGAATGATTTTGATAGTGCCGGAACAATACTCTCACGAAGCCGAGCGGCAGCTTTGCGCTGTCTGCGGGGATGCGCTGTCTTTGCACGCGGAGGTATTGAGCTTTAAAAGGCTCTATGGGCGCGTGCTCATGGAAACGGGAGGATGCGGCAAGAGAATACTTGATAAGGGCGGGCAGATTTTGGTTATGTACAAAGCCCTCGAATCTGTAATGCCGAGCCTAAGAGTCTTTGCGGCAAAAAAAATGCGGGACGGGCAAATAGAAAAGCTGCTCGAGATAGTAAGGCAGTTTAAAAGCTCGTGCATAACATCCAAAGACCTGACGGAAATGGCGTCCGGGCTCAGAACGTCGCTATCCGATAAACTGCAAGACCTCGCGCTCATTATGGACGCATACGACGCAATACTCGCAGCGCACGGACTTGACGCGGCAGAGAGGCTGAGCCTCATAGCCGAGCACATTGCGAGCAGCACGGTTGGAAATACGGGTCACATATACTTTGATGGCTTTAATGACTTTACGAAACAGGAAATGATAATAATCGAAGAACTGCTGAAAAAAGGGGCAAATATAACGGTTTGCCTTACGGCAGACTCCGATACAATGTATCATTTGCCCGGCAATGACGTATTTAGCATCTCGCATGAGACAATTGCGGAATTAAAAGCCATGTATTATAGGGTTGGCGGAAAATCGGCAAATATCACAGCTCATGCATCCGAAGCTCATGCTCGAATACGAAAACCGGAATTATTGTTTCTGGAAAAACATTTATTTGATGGTTTTGATGGTGTAACCGTCGGTTTAACCGACGGTGTAACCGACGGTTTAACCGACGCCTGCGACGGTGCAACCGACAGCGCGGTTTGCGTCTATGCGGCCCCGACACTATTTGCCGAGTGTGAATATGCGGCGCAGGAAATATGGAAACTTATCCACTCGGGCTACAGATGGCGTGAAATCAGTATAATGGCCCGCGATTGGAGTGAATATGCCGGAGTCTGCGAGCATGTGTTCGACGAGTATAAAATACCTTACTTTTCGAGCTTTAAAACAGAGCTTCTATGCAAATCGCCCGTTTTGCTGCTCACCGCGGCGCTTGATATAGCGACGGCGGGGTTTAGGCACAAATCCGTCTTTGGCTACATAAAGACGGGATTATCACAGCTCACGGAGCATGAGTGCGCGATACTTGAAAATTATGTTCTAAAATGGGATATACGCGGCTCGTTATGGCTTCGCGACTGGACAATGCCTCCGTCGGGATATAAAGACGCGCCCCGTCAGAGCGCAGAGAGCAAAAAGGCAGAGCTACCGGACGATGAAAGAAAGAAGCCTGAAGAGGAGCTTTTGGAGGAACTAAACGATATACGCCGCAGGATAGTCCCGCCGCTTGTGAGGCTTTCTGACGGCATAAAAGGCGAAACAAGCGTGGAGCACAAGCTGCGGGCGATCTATACGTTTTTGACGGATATAGCTTTTCCCGAAAGGCTAAGTGAAAAGGCCGACGATTTGGCAAAAATGGGAGAGCGCAAGCTGTCGGACGAATATACGCAGCTCCTTAGCATTATATACGGCGCGATGGATCAAATGTTTGCCGTGATGGGGGAGAGCAAGATTTCTGCGGCGCGGTTTAAAAAGCTATTTACCCTTGTGCTTTCAGAGTATGATGTGGGCGTAATACCGATAGCAATAGACACAGTGCCGCTCGGGGATATGGAAATGAGCAGAAGGCGCGACCTGAAGGCTTTGATAATACTTGGCGCGACAGATGATAATATCCCAAAGCTCACGCAAGCCGCGCGCGCTTTGTCTGACGACGAAATAGCCATTCTTTCAGCAAAAAACAAGAAAATTCGCACGGGTCTCAGGGAACGGCTGTCTCGCGAGATGAATATGCTCTATCTGACCTTGACTTTGCCGTCGGATAAGCTCGTTCTGATATACAGCACGGCGGATAATCGGCGTCCCTCATATATCATAAAGCAGCTTTGCGATATGTTTGATATGACGGCGCGAGCCGAGCCGCCTTATCCCGACTGTATAACGGACAGCGAGCAAAGCAAAAAAGCCGCAAGCAGCTTAAAAGCGGAGAATTTATCGCAAAGAGAACCTTTATCCAAAGCGGCGGCGCAAAAGCTGTATGGACGCGAAATCACACTTTCGGCGTCGAGCGTTGATACCTATTATTCATGCCCATACAGATATTTTCTGAAAAACGGGCTAAGGCTCGAGCCGCGCCGAAAGGCGGAGTTTGACGCGTCGGCAGCCGGAATATTCATGCACTATGTGTCCGAGCGCGTGTTTGACGATATAAAAGCGGGCGTAGGATTTGAAGATATAACTGATGGAGAGCTTGACGCGCTTGCGAAAAAGCATATTGACGGTTTTACGCGAGACGTTTTACAAAATTTTGACGGTAAGGACGCCCGTTTTATATATCTGTTTTGGCGTCACGCGCAAAACGTCATACACGCCTTGCGCGATATGGTGCAGGAACTGCAAACTTCAAAGTTTATGCCGCTTGAACTCGAAATGGATATATCAAGGCTGTCTAAGAAGCAAAAAGGGATCATTGACAGGGTTGACGGGTATATAAATGACGGCAGATTATATTTGCGTGTAATTGACTATAAGACGCGCAAAAAGGCGTATCAGTTTAGCCTGTCGGATATACTTTTGGGCAGGGGTATGCAAATGCTCATATATCTATTCGCGCTGCAAAAGCACGGTGAAACACGATTTGGTAAGGAAATCATACCGGCAGGCGTGCTCTATGTGCCGTCGAGGGATATAATAATCAGCGCGGCGCGTAACGAAACCGATGAGAAAATCGAAGCAAAACGGCATAAGCAAATGCGGCGCAGCGGTTTGGTCTTAAATGATCCGGTGATTATCAATGCTATGGAAAAAGGCGAGGATAAAAGATTTTTGCCCGTAAAGGCCGCAAGCGGAGGAAATTTTGAAGGAGAGAGCCTTGTCAGCCTCCGGCAAATTGATTTGCTTTCAAAGCATACAGATACTATGATAAATGGCGCAAAGTCCGCGATACTGCGGGGGTTTAATGAGTGTACGCCATATTATAAAAACGACAGTGAAAACGCGTGCGTATATTGCGAGTATTTTGCGGTATGCGGATTTGATGAGCAAATGGGCGATAAGCGTAAGTTTGCCGCAAACAAGACGAGTGATGAAGTATGGAAGATATTGGAGTAACGATGGAAACAGAAAGTATTACAAGCAAAATATTACAAGCCTTAAAGAGGGAAAAAGAGAAGATAAGATGAGCTTTGATACGCAGATTGAAAAATCGGATAAAATTGACTTCACTTCGGAACAAAAAGCCGCGATATTACATCGGGGAAGCTCGCTTTTGGTGTCGAGCGCCGCCGGTTCGGGAAAAACAAAAGTGTTGGTGGAGAGGCTTCTTAGCTATATTGATGAGGGAAAAAGCATTGATGAATTTCTTGTCATAACATACACCAGAGCGGCGGCAAGGGAGCTGAGGGAGCGCATAGACGACCTTTTGCAAGAGCGGATTTTGAACAGTCCCGGAAATGTGCGCCTGCGGCGGCAAAGGCTTTTGTGTCAGCGGGCGTATATCGGAACGATTCATACGTTTTGCTCGGGCGTTTTGCGCGATAACGCGCACCTTGCCGGATTGTCTCCCGATTTTCGCGTCATAGACGGCAATGAAAGTGATGTTATCAAAAACAGGGTCATTGATACTGTGCTCGAGCGGGCATACGAAAAGATTGAGGAAAAGCCGGGTCTGCGCAGTCTGCTGGATTTGATTATTGACGGGCGCGATGACAAAAAACTCGCGCAAATAATTATAGATATTCACTCAAAGCTAAGAAGTACGCCAAACCCGGAGGCTTGGATTTACGGGCAAGCGGAAAAAGAAAAATCATATGCCGCCGTCCGGGATATTTTGCAAACGGCGCCGGGGGAGTATGTCTTTGGGAAAATAAAAGCCGCCGTAAAGAGCTGTAAAGAGCAAATGGACGCGCTGCGTGTCAAGATGCGAAGCTACCCGGATTTTGACCGCGCATATGGCCCTTATGTTGACGAAACCATGATGGATATAATGAACTTATCAAAAGCTCTTGAGATAGGATGGGACGAAGCGCATAAAAACAGAGCGGTTAGATTCCGTTCCGGGCGTATATCGGGATATGATGATTTAAAGGAAAAACGCAGTTATTGCAAGAAAAAACTCGTTTGGTGTGCAACTGCGCTCGAAAACAGCTCACATGACCATATAAAAGATATTTCAGAAATATCATCATCAATAATAACGCTTCTAAGTCTTATAGAAGAGTTTAGCCGTGCATATGAAGAGGAGAAGATAAAACGCTCTGTCTTGGATTTTTCCGACTTAGAACACATGGCTCTCAATCTGCTCTATGACCAAAAAACGGGCGTTTCAAAGGAGATAGGACTTAGTCTTGCGGAAAAGTTTACCGAAATAATGATTGACGAATATCAAGATGTCAATGAGGTGCAAGAGTTGATATTTAAGTCAGTCTCAAAAGGAGAGAGCAATATATTTATGGTGGGCGATGTCAAGCAGTCCATATATAGGTTCAGGCTCGCCGTGCCATCTATATTTCTCGAAAAATACAGTAAATTCAATGCTTTGCAGCAGGACGCAGCTTCAATCCCCAAAACCCATAGAGAGGATTCGGGCATTTTAGCGCACTCTTGCCGCGAAAAAGAGGGCATTGCAGACACTTTTTTGCCGCACGACAACCCCGGTGAGCAAAATGAGGCTTGCCATAGCGGCGTGAAGATTAACCTATCTTCTAATTTTCGCTCTCACGAGAGTATTATTGAAACGGTAAACCATGTTTTCCGCAAGATTATGTCAATGGACTTTGGCGAAATGGAGTATGGAGATGATGAAGCGCTAATAGCTGGGCGCAATTCAAATGAACCCATGAAAGGAAAACAAGGAATACAAGGAATAAAAGGAACAGGAGAGCGCGATAAAAGAGGTGGTGTTTTGGAAGATATTGCAGCAGCAGTGCCCGAATCCGCAAGGATAGAGCCTGATTTTGCGAAAATAGCGCAAAATACAGCCGCTGTGGAGCTTGATCTGATATCAACGGACACTTTGCCCGAGAGCGAAGACGAGATAAGCCCAAAAACAGCGCAAATAGAAGCAATGCACGTAGCGGAGCGTATAAAGGAGCTTGTAGAGGGCGGATATATGATACCCGATAAAGAGTTTGGCGAAAGGGCAATTCGATATTCCGATATATGTATACTCTCAAGGTCTATGAAAAATATCGGATGGAGATATGCGTGGGCGTTATCCGAGCTTGGCATTGAATCTGATATGCCGACCGGGGAATCATTTTTTGACACGATAGAAATAGCCGCCGCCGTCTCATTGCTTTCCGTTATAGATAACCCAATGCAGGATATTCCGCTTGCCGCTTTGCTCAGAGGGCCGATTTACTCATTTACATCCGAAGAGCTTGCCGAGATAAAAGGCTGCAATATGGACAAAAACTATTATGACGCCCTAATGTGGTCGCAAGAACCTGACGCCGTAACGCCTCAAACCGCTTGCAAATGCAAGGTTGTACTTAATGATTTAAAATCGTTGCGATTATATGTATATGACCTTCCGGCCGACAGGTTCATATGGCACGTATATAGAGAAACGAGACTGCTTGATGTGGTATCCGCCATGAAAAACGGTGAAAAACGAAAAAATAATCTTCTGGCTCTTGTCGAAGCCGCGCGTGATTTTGAGGAAAACGGATATAGGGGACTATTTTATTTTCTTACATATCTAAGAGAACTTCAAGATAATGGGCTGAGCATAACACAAAGCTCGGGTGGGAAAAATCCGGGAAGCGGTTCAAGTGACGCTGTGCAGATAATGACGATACACAAATCTAAAGGGTTGGAATTTCCGGTTGTATTTTTGGTAAATACAGCAAAAAAACACAACTACACGGATTTATATAAACCGGTCGTATTTCACAAAGCTCTCGGGCTTGGAGCGACCATGATAGACCCAAATCGCCGTATTAAGTACAAAACACTCACAAAGACCGCCATTGAAGATAAGATGAAATCGGAATTGCTGGCAGAGGAGCTGCGGGTATTGTATGTGGCGATGACACGGGCGAGGGAAAAACTGATTATTTCCGCGACTTTTAAAGACGCTCCGGGCAGATGCAAGAAGATAGCCGGATACGCAGATAATGACGGCGGGTATTTCGCGGATATTTTGCTCTCAATGGAGAGCGTAGCAGATTGGATAATTGCGGGCATGACGGACATAAACCCCCTGTATGCCGGAATAAATTATGTTTCCTTATCAGAGGATGTTAAAAACGAGGCGGGTTTTGAGCTTGAAACCGGAGCGCAAGAAGAGAAAGCCGGAGCAAAGGGAGAAGTTCAGGCAGAAGATACTGCGGCCTCTTTAGAGACTGCGTTATCTGACCACAGAGAGAAGCTGTCTTTAGAAAATCCCTCTTTAGAGAAATTTCCTGTAGAACAATCATCGGAAATCTGCGGGGATAGCTTCAAATATCCGTATGAAATGTCCGTACTTTTGCCGTCAAAACTCACGGTGACAGGGCAAAGAGCGGCAGCCGCGTATGAAATGGAGCCCGACCCGGAAGCGAAAGGAGCAAAATGGACACTCTCCGACGGGGATTTGAGCAAACCAAAGAGCAAAGATTATAAAGAATATATTATAAAGCCAAAATTCATTTTAGAGCATCAAAGATTTACACCCGCCGAACGCGGTACGCTTTTGCATACCGTGATGCAGCTCATTGATTATAAAATGTGCGCGGATAAGGATAATATAAAAAAAGATTTAGCGCGGCTGCAAGAAGCGGGGTTTTTAAGTGAAAGAGAATTTGATGAGGTAAATAAAGACTTACAAAAGATAGCCGATTTTTTCTCCTCCGACTTGGGTAAACGGCTGATTGGAGCAAAATCAGTTTCGCGGGAGTTTAGATTTTCATTGCTCACCGAGGCAAGCTATTATTATGATAACGGCGGAAGTGATAAAATCTTGGTTCAGGGCGTAGTGGACTGTTATTTTGAAGAAGCAAATGAGCTTGTAGTGGTTGACTTCAAAACCGACGACATAAGCGACAAAAACATAACAGAGCGGATAAAAAAATATACCCCGCAGCTGGAGGCATATGGGAGAGCGCTCACGCGCATAACGGGAAAGCCCGTCAAAGAGCGGATAATCTACTTTTTGCAGGCCGGCAAAGCGGTACCGTGCTAAAAGTATCTTAAATATTTATTTACCTCTTCGGCCAATGGCGTGTTCACAAGAGTATCAGAAAGCTCCCTCGCAAGGCGATCTTCGCCGGAAATGATACAAAGCTCAATGGCGGCGGCAATATCGCGAGCCGCTTTTTTTACATCATTGTCCTGTTCGTATCTCATTACCGCAATGTTTACCATAGCCGCGGAAACCTTTGCGCAATCATGGCTTTTTGAAATGATTTCTTTCCAAAGACTGAGGGAAAGCTCGGGCTTGCCGATTTGCTCGCATAATATGCCCAAAGAGGTCGCTATCTCGCACCATGACTTATTGCTTTCAGACTCTGTTGCCATTTTTACGGCAATAGAGAGCTTTTCGTGCGAAGGCTCATAAGCTCCAAGCTCCATGTGCATATACCCCTCCGCGGCAATGAGCTTGCACAAGAAGGATTTATCGTCATGCCTGCAAACCGAGAGGGCTTGCCTGTGCTTTTCCCAAAAAATCAAATCCTCGCCGAGCGTCATGAGCAGCTCGAGATATTCAATGATATGCTCCGCATATAGTTCATAATGTGCTGCGCGGCGTTTTGGGTCACTAAAAAAGGTCTCAGAGAGCATGATATACTCATGGGCTGTTTGCTCCGAGCGCATGGCTTTATGGCAACCGACAAGGCGCAGAAATATTTCGGCCCGTTTTTCCTGTTTGTCGAGCAAAGCCGCTATGTTCAGAGCGCGTATAAAATTCTCGGATGCGGCAGTATACGCGTTCTCTTTCATTAGAGTTTGTCCAAGCAGCAGCAGTATGTTTAGCTCTTCGTCTTTATCGTCTATGTGCTGCGCCACATCGAGCGCATTATGAAGATATGAGACAGCTCTCTCAAAAGCCATTTTGAGGGTACATTCTTCGGCAATTTTCAAATAATGCTTGATTAGCTGCTTTTCTCTGCCGTCTTTTTTCAAAACAAGCATGGTTTCATCAATAAAAAGAGACGATTTATCGGCAGAGGATAGGTCATCTCCGCGGTTTGAATGTAGCTGTATGTACATGATATTACGGGCATTGCGGTAGAGCATATCGGAAAGAGCTTTGTTTTCGAGCCTGTCACTATGCGATATTAGAAGCATTGGCAAAACGCCCGTCATGAGTAAATTTCCGAGTAAGTTTATTGTATATGTATCGGCTTTATCTAAATCATCAATTATGAAAACGGCAGGTTCGGTTTTAACGCAGTCATATATGAATTTTGAAATGGAGCTTTTTTCATAGCATTTTACCGCGCCGTTTTCAATATCCTGCGCGAGGGTGTCTTTTACATAGGACGAAAGAAACTGCGCAAAATCCAAAGTCAACGATTTTCCATATAAGCGTAAAAGCTGACGCAGCAGCTCCCGGAGCGCGCCGTCGCTTGCATAGCCGCCGCCTGCGCCCTGTTTATCTGTTGCGGCGCTGCCGCTTGCCTTTACTGCTCCGTGAGAGCCGGCTGCGCTTATGCCTTTACCGGAGACACTAAAAAACACATTCGCGCCGCTTTTGAGCAGCATATCTTTGACCTCGTCAAGCAAGGCGGTTTTTCCTGTGCCGCGTTTGCCGTGCACGCACACGCAAGGCTTTGCGTCTTTAGTCGCGCCGCCGCCAATAGAGCTTTGCAGCGCGGTAAAATTATCTGCTATTTTTTTTGCGTTGACATCCATAGTGTGCTCCTTGCGATTATAACTTCGCCTCTATCTTCGCTCGATTATAATACAACAAATAGAGGTAAATGACAATGCCGCTTTGTTTTGAGTTTTCTCATGTAAATTGTAAAATTTTTGCGCGGAGGGATAAAAAACAGCCTTTCGAGCGCAAAGGGCTGTACCGGAATAAATTGACGCCACGCGTAAATATCAAAAATGGCCGGGAGATATTGACAAAACGGTGGTGTGTCTGTCATAATGCAGTAGATACTATGTGCCGGTGTGATGGAATTGGTAGACGTAGTGGACTCAAAATCCACCGCTCGCAAGGGCGTGCCGGTTCGAGTCCGGCCACCGGCACCAATGGTTTCGGCTATATGGAAGGAAAAACCGAGTAATGCAAAGTCAATCTGCGAAACCGAATCCGCAGAAAAACACTTTACCGGCAAGATTGCTGCTGGTATTGGTTGCGTTCATACTGATGGTCGCTTCAAGCTGCTTTGTAATGTTTCGTACGCTGAACACGAAGCTCTTGGGCACAGCAAAGGACATCATAAACGACACGGCGGTTTTTGTCTCCCATCTCCTTATAGAACCCGAATCAACACTGAATTTTATTATCGGCAACATCGAAGGGATGCACAATCGCGAGGAAGGCTACGACGCGATTAAAGCCTACATGACGGAATGTTCGTCGCAAGACTTCAAAAATAGGGCGAGAATATTGAGCTACTACAGCGTTTTCGGATGTTTTGACGAGAGCGACGAATTCTTTGACGGAGGAGGCTGGGTGCCGCCTGACGATGGCAGCTACAACCATAAAGAGCGGTTATGGTATAAAGCGGCAATGGCAGCCGGGGATGAAACAGCTATTACATCCCCATACATTGACGCGGACTCGCAGGAGCTTGTAATCGCATATGCCCGCCGGATTTTCGACAATGCCGGTAATCCGATCGGTATAATATGTATAGATGTCAAGATTGATTATGTCAGGGATTTAGTTGTAAACAAGCGCATTACCCCGGGCAGCTACGGCTTCATGATTGATGATAATCTGAGTGTTATCATACATCCGTATGATGAAATACAAGGCGAAACATTGGGCGACTTCAACAGCGAGATGAAGCAGTTTGCGGAACCCATATCCCAAGGCGAGGATATTTCGCTTCAGAGAGTCCGAAACTATGCCGGGACGCAGTCAGTCCTATTCGGACAGCGACTTGACAACGGCTGGTATCTGCTCATTTTAATCCCCGAAAATGAGTATTATGTCGAACTATACAACATGACCCTGTTAATCGGCGTGCTTGGTCTCGTTTTGGCGGCAACAGTAATGAGCCTGCTGATCCGTCTCGAAGCAGCAAGAAAAAAATCCGAGAAAGTTTACCGTGAGCAGAGTGTGCAGCTCGCTGTAATGGAGAAAACACACGAAGCGAAAGAACGCACAAGGCTCATGCTTGATACTTCGCCGCTCTGCTGCCAGATAATCAGCAGAGATTTCAACGTCATTGACTGCAATGAATCCGCCGTCAAGCTCTATGGATTTAAAGACAAGCAGGAATTTATTGACAAATTTTTGGAGTGTTGTTCACCCGAATTTCAACCTTGCGGCACGCGTTCCGACGAACTTAGCTCCGTACACATAAAAAAAGCGTTTGAAGAAGGCAGGCATGTTTTCAACTGGATGCATAGGCTGCCCGATGGCACGCCGGTACCCGCTGAGATCACGCTTGTCAGAGCGCAGTACGGAGGCGAAGAAGTCATTATCGGATATACCCGGGATTTGCGCGAGCTGCAGGACGCGTTGGTCAAGCTGCAAGAAGCGTTAGAAGCCGCCGGGATGGCAAATCGCGCAAAAAGTGAATTTCTCGCGAACATGAGTCACGAGATTCGCACTCCCATGAACAGCATTATGGGCTTTGCGGAGCTTGCTCTCGACACTCCTGACGAAGCCGTTGCACCGCAAATCAAGGATTATTTGAAGAAAATCACAGATAACGCAAAATGGCTGCTGAATATAATTAACGACATCTTAGACATCTCAAAAATAGAATCAGGAAGGATAGAGCTGGAAAACCTTCCATTTGATCTGTTCGAGGTCGTTTCGCGCTGCGAGTCTGTAATTTTATCCGAAGCTAAGGAAAAAGGGCTTGATTTGCATGTTTACGCAGAGCCGTTTTCCGACAGAAAACCGATTGGCGACCAAGTCAGGCTTTATCAAGTCCTTATGAATCTCCTCGCCAACGCGGTAAAATTTACGGATTCCGGTACGGTCAGGCTTTCTTGCGCCGTAAAAAGCATAAAAGACGACATAGCGAACGTATACTTTGAAGTAAAGGACACAGGCATCGGCATGACTTCCAAGCAAATAAGCAGAGTGCTTGAGCCGTTTATGCAAGCGGATTCGAGTATCACACGCAACTATGGCGGTACGGGTCTCGGGCTGACAATAACGGCAAACTTAGTCCGATTGATGGGAGGCGAGCTTACGATAAACAGCTCACCCGGCGCCGGCAGCACGTTTAGTTTTGAAATCGCGTTTAAAACTACGGGAGCGGATGGCGGTAAATCTGAGTGCAGCAAACTCCCCATTCGAGAAAAACCGGTTTTTACCGGATTGGTTTTAGTTTGCGACGACAACCCCATGAACCAGGAAGTTATTTGCGCGCACCTTGCTCGGGTGGGAATAGAAACGCTGACGGCGGAAAATGGCAAATTGGCCGTCGAGACGGTAGAAGAACGGGCAAATAATGGCGACCCGCCTTTTGATTTAATTTTCATGGACGTGTTCATGCCCGTCATGGACGGATTTGAAGCCGCCGAGAAAATCATCGAGCTTAATACCGGAACTCCCATAATTGCGACGACGGCAAACGTCATGGACGGCGAATCGGAAAAATATAAAGAGGTCGGCATGTCGGACTGCCTGGGTAAGCCATTCACATCGCAGGAACTATGGAATATATTGAGTAAGTATCTTAGGTCAAATTCACCGCCTGCGTGAGGGGCGTGACCCTGACGAAAAGGTAGACATACAGGGATTGTAAGATTGAGACTGTACTCGAGGAAAAAGTGTAAGCGCACCAAACTTGATAATATGATGCAACAATAGACCGTGATTTATAATAAGACATTGCAGACCGCCTGCAGCAATGCAGTCTTATTGCGTGGGAATCCATAGCGAGATATAACAAAGGCGAGAGCCGCTGAAGTCAAATGACCGTAGCGGCTTCTTCATTTTTATAGTTGCGCTCATGTCAATAGTAGACACGTTCCACATAAACGGTGATAATGTGGAAATCACAACAAAGGGAGGACTACAATGGCTGACTTGAAAAAGGAAATCGCGGCTTATTTAGATCACTGCAAACACCATAAGAAACTCAATGCTAAAACGATAAAGGCATACTCTATTGACCTCGCACAGTTTCGGATTCATATAAAAGAGGTTGAGAAGCGGGTAACAAAAAGCGAAATATCAGGCTATATTAAGCATCTTCACGAAAATTATTCCCCAAAGAGCGCAAAACGCAAGCTCGCAAGTATCAAGGCGTTCTTTAACTACTTGGATTTTGAAGAAAGAATTGACACTAACCCTATCGCAAAGATAAGAACTAAATTTCAAGAGCCGAAGGTTTTACCGCGAACGATTCCTATAAAAGCAATAGAAAATATCTTAACAACCGCATACAAGAACCTTGACACAGCGAAGACAGCAGATGAAGTGCGTACGGCGCAGCGGGATATTGCAATCATCGAGTTGCTTTTTGCGACGGGCATGAGAGTATCGGAGTTGTGTTCACTAAGATTGAGGGATGTTAACCTTGATGACGGCAGTATAAAAATTATGGGAAAGGGCGCAAAGGAACGAATCATACAAATCGGTAACGATGAAGTTTTAGAAGCAATACAGCAATACAAAGAATCATTTTTGGTCTCCATCAACGAAGTGGGCTTCTTCTTTGTAAATAGGCGCGGTTTGCGTCTTAACGAACAATCGGTACGCTCCATGATTCGGCGACTATGTATACAAGCTGACATCAATATCCATATCACGCCGCATATGTTTAGACACTCATTTGCATCTTTACTGCTTGAGGAAGACGTTGATATCCGTTACATACAATGTATGCTTGGGCATAGCTCTATCCAAACAACACAAATTTATACACAAGTGACGACTGAAAAACAGCGCCGTATACTATCTGAGAAACACCCAAGAAATAGGTTCACACATGGAACTTAATAGAATGATTTATTCTTCTGCCATAATAAATCATATTACTTTGAATAAGTCGCAAAATTATTTACAGAATTATTTACCTTAATTACAATTACACAAAAGTCTAGTTGATATATATCGCAAGAACTGTTACAATCCCAACACAGGATAATCAATTGATTATCCTGTGTTGGGTAGTGGCAATTATAGATATATTTCTTTGGACAACGTTAATTCACATTGTCACGCACAGGTTACTCGTTTTTTGCGTTAGGTGTTTTAAATCAGACACGTTGCACATTTATTATCGAATCTGAAAAATTAATGTGACGTGATATCATGCTTGCAGATTATACGTAAATATACACGTATTTTGTATGCACCAAAGCTACAGCAAATCCGTCAATTCTCTGACATCGCTGTCAAACCCCTTTGCAAAAATTCACTTAGCATATAGCTGCTACGTTTTGAGCTATTGCGGAGTGCAATATTAAGGGTGCTTTATTTATTTTCGTAGAGCATATTTCTTATTGCGGTGATAATGTGCGTATATTCAAATATGTGCTTGTCTTTTAGTTTCTATTGTGCTATTATATTAACTAGCGATTTTTCGGAGGGATTTTGATGAGTGTAAATTATAACAGGCTTTGGCATTTACTTATTGATAAGAAAATGAATAAGAACGATTTACGGAAAGCGACAGGGCTTAGCACCACAACTATGGCTAAGTTGACGAAAGGTCAAAGCGTTACAACTGACATCCTTCTTAAAATCTGTAAAGTCCTTGATTGTGATTTTGCGGATATAATGGAAATTGACAAGAGCGGGCAAATCGAGAACAATGGAGGAGAAATATAATGCAAAATGGAGAATCTGACCGCATAGAGTACAAGCGCGAGTTGAACGAAAAACTCGAACGCTCAGTTGTCGCATTCCTGAACACAAGCGAAGGCGGCTTAATTTATGTTGGTATTGATGACGATGGTAACCCATTGGGCATTTCCGACATTGACTTGGTTCAGCGGCAGATTGTTGACCGAATCAAGAACAATATTTCACCGTCCGTTCTTGGATTATTTGATATTGCCATTGAAAAGGTTAACGGCACTTCTGTCATTAAGATAATCGTTTCAAGCGGAATGGAAAAGCCGTATTATATACGAAATCAAGGGCGTTCAGAGCGCGGTTGTTTTATTCGCATAGGCAGTTCCGTCCAACCTATGACGACGCAGATGGTTGACGACTTATACGCACGTCACCGCCCCGTATCGCTCGGAAATGTCCCCGCGCCGCGAAAAGGTTTGACTTTTGAGCAGTTGGAGATTTATTATCAGGCGAAAAAGTTAAAGCTGAATGAACAGTTCAAGATTTCGCTCGAATTGCTTGCGCCAGACGGAAGCGATAATTTTGTCTCTTATATGCTCGCCGACGAGAATGGCGTTTCAATCAAGATAGCGAAATACGCCGGGAAGGACAAGGTTGACCTTATCGAGAATTATGAGTACGGATATTGCTGTCTAATAAAAGCGACAAATCAGGTGCTTGACCGCCTTGACGTTGAAAACCGCACGTTTACAAAGATTACATCCAAAGAGCGAATTGAGAAACAAATGGTTGACCGCACCGCGCTTAGAGAAGCGGTGATTAACGCCATCGTTCACAACGATTACAGCCGCAATGCCGTTCCAACGGTAGAGATTTTTACTGACCGGATTACAATTACATCATACGGTGGTTTGCCGGAGGGTTTGTCGCGTGAGAGCTTTTTCGAGTGTTGCTCAATGCCGCGAAACCGTGAACTTATGCGCGTGTTCCGCGATGTCGGTTTAGTGGAGCAGCTTGGTTCGGGAATGGGTAGGATTCTGAACGCTTACGACAGAAGTGTTTTTAGGTTTGCGGGAGATTTTCTTATAGTGACGTTTCCTTTTGCCGAGGGTTTTGACGTAGCGATTAACGACACGGATGTCGTTAATGTCGTTAATCATGTCGCTAATAAAATCCTTGATGCTTTCAGGAATAATCCACGGGCTACCATAAAAGAAGTTGCGAAAATTATAGGTGTTACTTCGAGAACGATTGACCGCGAGGTAGAATCGCTGAAAGTGGAAGGCAGATTAAAGCGTATCGGTTCAGCGCGATCCGGGCATTGGGAGGTATACGAATGAACAAACAACAATTAGCGGCAAAAATTTGGCAGTAAGCGAAGCGGAAACACTGTTCAACATAATTGAAAACGCTGTTAAATATACGCCTGAAAACGGTAGTGTTACAGTCACCGTGACGGAATATGAAATGTTTATCCGCATTGACGTGACCGACACAGGGCGCGGCATATGCGACGGCGATTTGTCAAAAGTGTTCGGGCGCTTTTGGCGGGCGGCTGAATCGGCTGATAGTTCCGGCGTGGGCGTTGGGCTGTACCTTGCACGGGAGATTATAACGGCTTGCGGCGGGTATATCAAAGCCTCTTCGGACTTTGGAAAAGGCTCAACTTTTTCCGTGTTTCTTTCAAAGGGAGATGCAATAACATCTTGAACTATCACAAGCCACAAGCGGTCAGGGGCGCATAAGGCTACCGGTTTCCACACCGACCGCCATTTAGCCAAACCGCTTGTTATGTGACCTTTCCACGGACGGAATCTGTCTATCTTCACATTACGCTTAATAGGCGCGTCCCTCACGCTCCGATACCAATTGCGCATCGGTCAATCAATGCGCGCTCATACAACACAACACTTTATAGACCGAGTAATTGTTTTTTTTTCTGCGCAAACTCATCTTCTGTGATAACGCCAGAATCGAGCAATGCCTTGAACTTCATAAGCTCATCTGCAGCACTTATCGCAGACTGTGTATTACATTGATTTGCCAGAACTTCGGAAGCGGTATTTGCTCTTGAAAAAACAAGCGGACGATCACAGTATTCGCACGGAACGGATGTGTTTTCTTCCAAAACATTAACAGCTCCGCAACGGCCGCACTCAACAGCGGCGATAGTTGCTATAGTGGTGCCTAAAGCCTTTTGCTGTACCTCAACCGCCGTTTTAATTACACAGTCGATAATCTCAGTAACTCTAGCTATAACAGTGGCATGATAAGAAACCAAGAAAGTAACTTCATGCTCATCTGTACTGAATTTAATCTTTCCTCCTGTTAATCCATTTCCTCGAGACGATACCGAACGCAGTGTTTTAAATGGATATTCATAATAAGATGCAACATTCGGCATCTGTATGGCTCGACGGAAAAAAATCCGCTCATCCGAAATAAACAATGTACCAGGAAAAGCTGTCTTTCGCATTGTTTGTTTGTCTATGATTATGATATTTGAAAAATCAACATATTTTAGTAGTTCTTCCGGCTTTACATGTTCAATCATCGCCATAAGATGCTTTTTGTTTCCAAAGGTGACTAATTTGAATTCCTTGAATAGTATTTGAGCTTCATCCCATTTCTTTGTAAAATAATAGTTGTTTTGCACTGTCACTAACCTCCTCCGTTAATATAAGTTATCTACATTACAATGATTCCATATACAAGGTTTTGTCAATACACTTGCACCGCAGTAGTGGAAATTTCGCCAAGCCGCTTGTTATGTGACGTTTGGCGGAGATTCTTCTTCCGCACCATTCTTATCAGATGCCATAGCGCTACTATCCAGTATCGCATTTGATTGCGTAATTTCGTTGCGCACTTTACTTAACAATTCAAAATCACAAATTTGGTGAGCATATTCTATAGCTTTATGCATATCACTTTCGGATATTAGCATTTCATTTGGATAGCGCGGCTGTACTCCATAAGCTGTCAGAACATTGCAGGCTTTACTAATCTCACGGAAAAGTTCATCAAATCCAGAACACAACTCACATAAGTCATCTAGGCTGTGAGTTTTCGGAGACTCCATAACTCCGCTATATATCAGAAATCCTTTAAGGAATTTTTCTGCCGATTGCTGACAGTGATAGCAGATAATCTCCAATGGTTGCGGGTGCATCCCGCGCAAATACTCAGCAGATGCCAAATCTATATCTGCAAACTTAAACCATTCGACAACATATTCATGCTCCATACAACATTCTTCCTTTCTGGGCAATAACTCTCTCAAGCGTAGGACCGCTCTTTCTACGGTTAAAAACGCTTGAATGTCCCATAAGCAAATCTAGGGAAAGCGATCTTTTCTTCCAAAGAAGCTCCCTAACTTCCGCCTGCAACTCAATCAAACCGGCAACGCCATCTGGCACAACTACATATATATCAAGATCGCTCTCTTCACACGGGGTTCCGTAGGCATAAGAACCGAACAGATAAATTGCTTCTGCTGGAACAATTTGCAGTACGCTTTCTTTAATTAGATCTAACTCCTTTTGAATTCTTGTTTCCATTCGCTTTACCGCCTTGTTCTCTAACACAGTTTTATAAACCTCCGCAAAACGAAGTCATTGATAGTTACTATACATCCTACACCATTATTGAGTTTTCTGTCAATAATCTTCTTGCCGACTCCATAAGACTAAGCCAAATGGCGTAAAACGCCAGGCGGCCCCACGAAGTGGCGGACGGGGGGGCAGAGCAGCAACGGCTTTCGCAAGCGGACGGGGGCGCGGCGGCACGGCGGCTTCCACACCGACCGACATTTCGCTAAGCTGCTTGTTATATGCCGTTTGCCCGGATTTGTTCCACTTATCTTCTTATTATGCCTAATCGTGGGTAATATCAAACTCTTTGAGTAGATTTTTATACCGACCCAACTCCGATTTGGCTATCGGAAAATCAGCGTTATAGAGGCAATGATTCATTACATCGGCATCCTTCAGCAACTCATCATAGGGCTCATCAACTGACTTTTTATCACTATGTTTCATAATAGCCGTAGTAATTAATTCTATTTCGCCATCACTATATGTGTTCATTGCCTTCAATATTATTTTTGCCTGATCTGCTCCTTTTGACGCATGGTTATCGCTACTTCCACCTGTTATCCAGTGTATGTCATGCAACATCCCACAAGTCGTAGCGAGCTCAACATCCATATTTCTTTTCATGGCCAGCAAAGTGCAAAACTGAGCTACTCCATATGTGTGAGAAATACACATGCGAATATCGTCATGATTTATGAGTTTGTCGATTCTGTTGCGTAGTGTTTCAAGTCTATTTCCCATATACGATCCTCTCCTAACTCTAATATCTGGTTATCCATTCGACACCAATTAGTATATCAGAAAATCTCACCATTTGTATCTGGAAATTGTCTAGCATTTATAAAACGGCATTAATAAAACCTTACATAATTCAAAGGATTGTAAACAAACTCGCACCGCACCAGTGGGAATTTAACATAACGCCTAAATATATGCAATAGACACCCCACCGTCGAATTCTTCCGCAAGCGTTGGAGCAACCGCGCGCGACTAATATACCACAAGTCCTGCCGGATTTCTACTCAGATTTTCCGTTTAGCAAACGACCTCTGAATACGCAAAGGCTTGAAATGACCGTTTCTTACAAATAATGAAAGAAACCGGAAAAGAGTCTTTTCACCGCCTGCGCCTGCGTTTTGAGCGGTATTCGGAGAGCCTGCGGTAAAATGTCGCCGCGCACATGCCTCCGCACTGCTCAAGGACTTTTGAGAGCGGAATTTGCTTATTTTCCCACGCTTGCACCAGCTCGCCAAAGTTTTCGGGCGGCTTCTTTATCGGCCTGCCAAGATGAACGCCGCGCCGTTTTGCTGCCGCTATGCCTTCCGCTTGGCGTTGCAGGATATATCCGCGCTCAAGCTCCGCCACCGCGCCGAATACCGTCAGCATGAACTTACCCGTGGGGGTCGTGGTATCAATGCGTTCTTTCAGGCTGACAAACTCAACCCCTTTGCGGGTAAGCCGGTCAATCAAGTCTAATAAATCCCTCGTATTACGGGCAAACCGGCTGACCGATTCGACGATGACGGTGTCGCCGTGCGCAACTGTGGAGAACAGCCGCTGCAAGCCCGGCCGCGCCGTGTTTTTGCCGCTCTGCTTGTCCGTGAAAATATTACCTTTTGGGATTTTCAGCTCGTCCATGGCGATTTGCTGACGGTCTAAATTTTGCGAGACATCCGATACGCGGATATAGCCATAGATATTCATTTGCGTTCCTCCTATTTTGTTTGTCCGCGCAAGCAAAATATACCCGCGTCAACGGACGAACACACGGGTATGGTTTTCTCTTTATTGATGGAAGAAGCGCAGGATAATCTCTTTTCGGAAAGCTCCGCCATCGTAAAATAATATAGCCCGTTGTCCCGCTGCCGAAATCTTGAAAGGTTTGGGTAGTTTTGTTACATCCGATCCGGCATGTGAGGGGTTATATATCATATCGTGTAGGTAGTCAAACAATTTTTCGGCAACGGGACTCATCGGAACTCACCTCCCTTCAGTTTGACCGTTTGGTATTTATTGTGCGCCGCCGTGTGTGGCGGTTGCAGCGAAATTTTGCCTATTGAACGCTATGGAGCGTTATCCAAAGAGGAAACAGAGCTAAACCGATATGCCATGACGCCGCTCGCGCAACAGCAGTTGGTTTTGCGGACGCGGTATGATATGCCCGTAAAGGCTTCAAGAATTCCGGCGATAAATCCTTCGTCATAAATGCGTACATTTTCATTTGTGACGGGCAGATCGCCACAATCGCAATCCTGACATACGGTACAAGCTATTTCGTAGGTATCCGGGTCAAATGAGTCAATATGTAAAATTCCGATTTTTAGCTTCTTTAGCGTAGTTTGCAAATCGAATACAAATGTGTTGAAATCCGTGTCTAATAACAGTGTATTTTCCGCAAACTCCAAGCCCGCCAAATGTCCGGCGCGGCGGAAATACTCATTTGCCTGTTCAAGCCCATGCTCATCGGTCAGCACAGAGAGCATGGAGTATTGCATAAGCCGATAGGAGATCAGGGGAATGTCCTCCCACAGGCCGCCGCGCCATTTCGCGACGTCGCCAAGGCTGTCTAACGTAAAGCCCGTATGCTTTGTGTTATGAGCAAAAATACTGTCACTCATGATAAAACCTCCCCGACCCGCCGCAGGCGAGCCGCTACAACCATAACCATAACCATAAAATAACGGATTCAAGGGCTTGAAAGTCAATAGTTTTCCGTAAAAATTTTTATCTCAAAAGCGAGAAGCAAAAAGAAACGCGAAAAGTCGGTTAAATCAACGGCCGCGCCCTGCGGCACATTAAAAACATAAAGGTAAATTGCCACTGACGTATGTTGAAAAGCATATCCGAAACATACAAAAACATTAAAGCGCTTCAAGGTTTTGGCTATTTGCAGTTCAAGATTGACAATCCCTATAATGGCTGGTATCATAGCTTTGGGGGACGGAGGTGGTGATTTGTTCTCACGCAGAATGGTAGGCAGGACACTTGTCATTTTGGTAGTGGTATTGATCGTTACGTTGGGCGTGATGATTTTTATTACCCAACACCAAACTAATCAAATCATCAATCAGCTTTCACTCGATCGCACCATAGCTGCCAAGCAGGGATTTGTTAATTATCTCGGCGAGCTTTCCGAAAGGGCTATGACACGGGGCGTACTGATAGCGCAGCATGAGGCTTTGATAAACGCGATAAAAGAATATGACGCCAACGATCACGAGCTGACAGATGAAAACTACGATACGATCAAAAAAATATTAGATGACTTTTTGTTCGGATATGATTTTTTGAGCGTTACAGACTCTGAGGGAACCGCGCTTGCCCGGACGGATAGCGGGGAGCGTGATTATCCGTTGCCGAAAAACGGATATAATCTGATGACAAATCCAGATGTGCAAAAAGTGTTTGAAACGGGCGAGGGCGTGGCTGCTCTTACATTTATGATTGATAATACGACGTTGGTCGCTACGACACTATACCCCATATACGATGGGGAAACCCTTTTGGGCATTGTGACATGCCTGTTCGATTTGACCAATGCGAAGTACGTGGACACATATAAAGAACGCACGGGATGTGAGGTCGCGATTTTCTTAGGCAATATGCGTTTTGTGACTACGCTTACCGATGAAGACGGTTTACGCGCCATTGGCACATATGCCGACGACGATGTAACTGACGCTATTTTTGAAAAAAACAGCGACGAATATATGGGTATCGGGAAGCTCTACGGCAACTATTACGGAGTGCATTACACGCCCCTGATTTACCACGGCAACATAATCGGCATGATATCTACCGCTGTAAATGTTGATGAAGCTATGGCAAACAGAAACTATCTAAATTTGCTGATTATAATTACCGCACTTTGCGGCGGCATTATATCTGTCGTACTTGTCATAGCGTCAAGGAAATCAAGCAAAGTAATTGACAAGCAGTTTCAGTGGCAGGGGCTCATGAATGAAATATCTCAAGAGTTTTTGTTTGGCGGTGATTCTGATGAAGAGCTAAGCAGCCTTATTACCAAGACCATTCGCACAATAGGCAGATGGATGGATATTGCGCAAATTCGGCTTTACATCAGAAAAGCTGACGATGAGCGCATATATTGCTGCTCAAACGAATGGGTAAACCCCAAATATGATCGGCTCACCGATCCGGGCAATGAGGTTATTGTCACGGATGCTTTAAATGATATTATTCTGCGATTCCAAGGCAAGGAAAAATTTTATATCTGCTCTGACGACGGTGAGATACATGATATTATGGCTCCGCATAGGATAAATTTCACAAATTACCTTTGCGCGGGCATTTATGTTGACGGCAAAATCCACGCGGTTTTGGATTTTGCGCGAGAAAATAACAGCGGAAAATGGGGTAAAAATCATATAGGCGTCGCCGCGTATCTCACAAATACTTTGACGGGGGCTTTTCAAAGACACGCGGCAAAAACGCAGCTTATTTCCGCAAAGGAATACGCGGAAGAAACAAACCGGCATAAAAGCACATTTTTAGCGAACATGAGCCATGAGATACGCACTCCCATGAACGCGATTTTGGGTATTGCCGAGATTTCGCTAAATAACGAAAACCTTGATACCGACGCCAAAGAAGCGATGATGAAGATATATGAATCGGGCGATTTGCTGCTTGGCATCATCAATGACATACTTGATCTTTCCAAGATTGAAGCTGGCAAAATGGAGCTTAGACTTATAAAATACAATGTCCCAAGCCTTATAAATGACGTTGCTCAGCTCAACATACTAAAATATGATAAGTCAATAGAATTTATTGTGGATATAGACGCCAAAACACCGCTAAACCTGTATGGCGATGAAATCAGAGTAAAACAGGTTTTGAATAATGTTGTCTCCAACGCGTTTAAGTATACGGGCGAAGGCACAATCGAGTTTAAGGTTTATTCCGAGCCGGTGCAAGGGGCGGAGAATGACTGCATGATGGTATTTCGGGTCAAGGATACAGGTCAAGGTCTGTCGGAGGAGCAGCTTGACAGGCTCTATGAGGAGTATACGCGATTTAACTTGGATATAAATCGCACAACAATTGGCGCCGGACTTGGACTTAGCATAACAAAGAAAATGCTTGACCTTATGAACGGTGAGATTTTTGTGCAAAGCAAAATAGGCGAGGGCACGGAATTTACGATTTACATACCGCAAAAACGCGAGGATATGGAAGTTTGCGGCGCAAAGGTCGCGGAAAATATCCGCAGTTTCAAATACCAAAGAAACAGCATTAAAGAGAGGACTCAAATCGCAAGGATGCGTATGCCCGACAAGAGAGTGCTTATCGTTGACGATGTGAGATCAAATGTTTATGTTACGAGAGGTATGCTAAAACCGTATGGGCTCATCATTGATACGGCATACACAGGGTATGATGCTATCGAAATGGTCAAAGAGACCGGCGGGTACGATATTATTTTTATGGATCATCTGATGCCGAAAATGGATGGCATTGAGGCAACGGCGATTCTTCGTGATATGGGTTATAAGGGGAAAATTGTTGCCCTCACGGCAAATGTGCTTGTCGGGCAATCCGAAAAGCTATTGGCGAGCGGGTTTGACGCGTTTCTCGCAAAGCCGCTTGATTCGCGTATGCTCGATCAGTTGATAAAAGAATTTCTTCGCGGCAAATAACCGTGGGGAGGAATTCTTTAAAAATTAAAGAATTCCTCAAATGATTGCAATTGCTGCATTTTGATGTGAAAAATCCATATACCGAGATTGCTGTTAGGGCACAAATGGAGGGAGGTGTTCTTTCGTGAACGAACAAGACCTTTTGTCTATCAAGAAGTTTTCCGACCTTACAGGCATCAGCCAGTCTAAGCTCCGGTACTATGATGAGCTTAAACTGTTTCAACCCATAAAACGCGGCGAGAATGGTTATCGCTACTATACGGCGTCGCAAGCCATTGCGGTAAACTGCATAAATGTTATGCAGCACCTCAAAATCCCGATAAAGAGGATTTTCGATGCCCGCCACCACGAAACCCCTCGTCAATTTCTTGATATACTGAAAAACCATGAATTAGAGCTGAATAAAGAACTCTTTCGCCTGCAACAGGCATATGCCCTCATTCACGCATACACCGAGCTTATTTCAGAGGGGTTAAATGCCGATGAAAACGCGATTACCACTGTGTATATGACAGAAAAACCAATTGAAATCGGCGAGCTTAATGATTACAGCAGTGGGTATTTTTACGACAGCTTTTTTAAGTTTATCGGAAAAATGAAAGAAAAAAAGATAGATTCGGCATATCCTGTAGGCGGTTTTTATGATAGTATGGATATATTCTTGGAAAAGCCCGGTGAGCCGTCGAGATTTTTTTCACAATTCCCGACAGGCCGCGACAAAAAAGAAGCGGGCGAATATCTTGTCGGATATGCGAGGGGCAATTACGGTAAGCTCGGAGATTTGCCGGAGCGCATGAAAAACTACGCAAAGGAAAACAACATAGCAGTCGGCGGGCCTGTTTATGAGATATATTTGTTTGACGAGATAGTCGTAGATGACCCGAACCGATTTTTGATACAGGTATCGGTGCCGATCAAAAACAAAAGAAAGTGAGTATTCCCGGTATGTCTGAAAAAGCGCGGCAAAGCCGAGTCCTTATAGTAGATGACGTGAGCATAAACATATATATCCTGCGTGAAATGCTCTCCTCATATGACCTGTATGTTGACACCGCGGAAAGCGGTTTTGAGGCCATTGATAAAATCAAAGACGGTAATATATACGATGTTATTTTTATGGATCACATGATGCCGATAATGCACGGCATTGAAGCGACAAAAAAAATACGCGGCATGGGATATACCGGGTGCATTGTCGCGCTCACCGCCGATACGGAAGAAAAGCATGGGGCAATGTTTTTAGAAAACGGTTTTGACCGATATGCGGCAAAACCCATCAGCCCGGAGCAGCTGGAAGAAATAATGCAAAATTGTACCGGTCAAAACTCCCTGTCCGACGCTAATTTGGTTTTGCCCGATGTGGAAGAGCTGTTTTTGATTGATGCCGCAAAAGCTGTCAAAACGCTCAAAGATATGGACGATAAAATTAAGGCGCAAAGCGGGGCGGATATACATTTATATACGGTTACGCTTCATGGAATGAAAAGCGCGTTGCTTAGTATCGGAGAAACAGAGCTTTCTAAAGATGCTTACGAATTGGAAAAAGCGTCCGAGGCCAATGATACACTCCTGATGGCAGAGCAAACTCCGGTGTTTATACGCAAACTTGAAGAGCTAATAAGAAAAAGCGAGGCGGCCTTGCACGGCGCGGCCGATGGAAACATAAAAGAAGAGACGGCTTATTTTCGGGCGAAGCTAAACGAGGTTAGATTAGCGTGCAATATATGTGATAAAGGCGCGGCGCAAAAAGCGCTGGCGGAGCTTGGCAGTCGGGAGTGGCCGGAATATATAGATGATATAATAGACGAGCTCAATGTTCGTCTGCTTCATGATTCATTTACCGCCGCTGCCACAGCCGCCGGAAATGCCGCAAGAAATGTCGAGGTGGTCTAACGGCAGTACTTATGGAAAGGAGTTTTTAATATGCAGAAAAAAAGACAAGTGGAAGTATATGGGGATTCAATACTGCGGGGTGTGCAGCTCGACAACGAAAGCAGCCGTTATCGCGTGTTGAATAATATTGATATTGATATGCTCGAAAAGAAGTTTCGCCTGTGCATCAGCAACTTCTCGAAATTCGGATGCACAATAACAAAGGCGTGTTCCGTCATACAAAAAAGGTTTGAGGGGGACAAAAGCAGCGCGGTCAGCACTCCGCGCCCTGACGCCGTAATCATGAACTTGGGCGGAAATGATTGCGATTTTGACTGGAAAGCCATTGCGGAGCATCCCGAAGGCGAACACAAGCCAAACACCCCGATAGAGGTGTTTGCAGAGAAATACAAAAAAATAATCGAGTTTTTAAAAGATAAGGATATACGCCCCGTTATCACAACCTTGCCGCCGCTAAGCGCCCAAAAGTTCTTTAACTGGTTTTGCGGAGGCTTGGAAAAAAAGGCAAATGTCTTAAAGTGGCTTGGCGGCGTGGAAGCGATATACAGGTGGCAGGAAAATTATTCCCGAACCATAGAGAGGCTTGCCGGGGAAACGGAAGCATTGCTTGTTGATTTGCGCGGCGCGTTTTTGAAGCACAGAAAGATTGAGCAGCTCCTTTGCGCGGACGGCGCACACCCGAACACCGAGGGTCAAAAGGTGATAACGCAGAGCTTTATGGAGTTTATCATAAACGCGAAAGCAAAGGGAAAAATACAGCTTTACGCGTAAGATTGGGTGGCAACCCATGCGCAAACGATCGGACGCTCCGCATCCATGCTCCGCTCTCGGAATGATTTTTATGCCCGCTGTTTACCCTCATAGGAACTTTTCGATGACGGCGGCAACGCCGTCGTCATCATTGGAGGAAGTGACATAATCGCATATCGCCTTGATGTCGTCAGGCGCGTTGTTCATTGCCACTGAAAAACCGGCGCACTCCAACATGGATATATCATTATAGGAATCGCCGACCGCTATCATCTCACTCTTGTCTATACCAAAAAGGCTGCCGATTTGGAGCAAAGCGGTGCCTTTGCTCGCGTCGCGGCTGACAAATTCAAGAAAATGAGGCATTGATGAATAGCAGTTTAAGCTGCTTTTAAAATGCTTGCTCATATTTTTTTGATATTCTTTGATGAGCTTTGGGTCTGCTATCCACAAAACCTTTGAAATGCCCGTGACTTCGTCTTTTATATGCTCTAAGTTTGTCACCGCGCCAAGCGTTGGGGTTGTAGAAAACGCCCTGTACTGCTCCGACTCGCCGCAGATACGGTTTGTCCACAGACGAGGCCCGGTCCAAATGATTTGAGTAACGCCGAGTTTTTGACCAAACTCAAAGGCTTGGACCGCAAGCTCAAACTCAAGGTATTTTTCAAAGAGCGGCTTTTTGGATTTTCCCATGTAGGCGGCGCTGCCGTTGAATATGATAAAGGGCATATCCTCGTCAAAAAGGCTGTTGACGATTTCGATGTTGCACAGAGGTCTGCCCGTGGCCGTGACAAATAAAACGCCTGAGCTAACCGTATCTCTGATGGCCTGCTTTGTACGCTCGGTAAGCTCGGATTTGGAGTTTACGAGCGTGCCGTCCATATCGGACGCTATAAGTTTATATTTCATGCCTACGAAACCACCTTGCCGATTGCCCTAAAGCCGAAGTCTTCTTTGATTTCAATATCGCTGTATAGGGGATTTAGAGAGCGCAAAAATGCCCTCTTTCCCTCGGCGATGAGCTTTTTGCAGTATACATTGTCAGAATAGGCGAATATGCCTATGTCACCGCTGTCGAGAACATCTTGTTCTTTTACCCATATGACCTGACCGTCAGTCAGTAAGGGCTCCATACTGTCGCCGGACAGACGCAAAGCAAAATCAACGGCGATAGGCACGTAAGACGGGACTTCTATCTCCGTAAAGCCGCCGTCGCCGAGGAAATTGCCGCCGCCTGCCGATACCGGAATATCATACAGGCGCAAGATTCGCGGCGGTACATTTTGCATATCGCTATCATCTCCGCCGGAAGCCGTGCCGTCATTGCCGTCATCGGCATATATGCCGGACGAGCCGTCATGTGCGTCGGTTGATTCGTCATATACATCTACATCGGCGTTGTCATCTCTAAAGGCGTCTATTTGATGTAAAAGCTCGATAAAATCACGGGCTTTCTTACGCCCGTCTTGATTTAGCCCGGCGTATGGGCCTTTTTGCATACCGGCAAACCGCCAAAGCACGTCGTCAACGTCGAGCAGGTCGCACAACGCCAAAAAGAGAGGGATGCTGGGCTGGGAAATCTCTTTTTCCCAATTGTATATGGTTTTTGAATTGACCTTAAAGCCGTAGTCGGAGAGCGCGGCCGCGACGTCTTTTTGCATGAGCTTATGTGATTTGCGAAGATATATAAGGGTGGAGCCTATTGAAATATCCATACTGTAAATCTGCCTTTCGCTTGATTATCCATAGCATACGCCATGATAAAGCAAAAGTCAAGAAAAATCTTAAAAAATATGAAAAAATTTAAAAATAATCTTAATTATGCGGAAAAGTGCTGTTTGAGCAAAGTGAATAAAGTTTGATTTGCGAATTTCATTTAATCGGAGAGGAAGGCTGCATTTTGTCCCGCGCTTATTTGACACATAAAAGAAAAAAGGATTTGTGAGTGCTTTGCGAAGGGGGAGCAATGCAAATCGTAAATTCCCAAAGTAAGAGCAACGCAAATTCCAAAGCAACATTTGACACATAGCCATTGCTGCTATATAATGAACACTGTAACGAAAACAACATCTCAGCTCCCGCGTCCTCTATGTTTAGATTACTAGCAGCGTATATATTTTCCGTTGCCACTAAATTTATATTATGGACTTAAAAAGATTTTTATCAATTGTGCTTGTTTGTGTCTCCTATATTGCTTTTTTGTCAGGCTGCTCAAATATTTATGATTCGCTTGGCACAGAGGAGGACGAGATAATCACGGAAGCGATTATGGATAAAGGTATAAAACTGCCATGGGAGTCTGATTGGTCATCGGCGATAAGCATTGTTCCGGGTCTGCCAATCATATTAGATTATCCGGCTGATAATGCATCTTTTGATATATCTGTCAGCGCGGGCAGTTTTATCAGTTGGAGTGACGCCCCGTTATCACCGGGCGGAGTGCACGATGAAATAAATCAAGACAAATTCCTCGGCCAAAACTTTACATTGCATGCTCCATGTACAATATATTGGCGGGATATTGAATGGGGCTCATACGATAATATTACATCTTATGAGGGCTCATTTCATGTTTTTCCGGACAAGGCATATGTGGACATTATAATCAAAGATGGGCAAAATATAGTTGGGTTTGTTGTGATTGAAATATATCAGACAAAACCTTCTGTATATATTGCCGGACTTCTGAAATCTGTATTTTTTCCAAAAAATGACGGCGAGTATCAGAAAGTGGATTACAAATGGGTTGCTAACGAAATTGCGGCAGTAAAAGAGGGTTGAAAGGAGACTTTCCAATGAAAGCAAAAAAAATTATCTCTTATTTCGTACTAATGTGTATGCTCGTGTGTTCCGCATCTTCTACTAATGCAGAATTTACCCAATCCGATGAGCGGATAGACAAACGCCCCACTTTATCAGCTATGACAGAAGCTGAGTGCATTGAATTCTTAAAAAAGAACGAAATACCAATTCCAAACGATTTTAAAGATCAAGACTGGCTGGGCGAATTTATCACAAAAACCATAAGGGCAGTAGAAGAAAATCCTGCATATCCATTCGCTTATGGCTACGCAGTTACTTTAGACTTTGCAAATAGCATAAAAGACGCCGTAAACAGTTATTATGGCATTGAAGAGATTGCCTTGTCCCAGCTTATGGCAGACGGGATATATGCCCCAACGCGATATACCTTACAAGATAGCACTGTATATGGGTCGTGGAGCGACACATATCTTGACTATAATTGCTATGGATATGCACTGGGGCGTACTGACATTGCAAAAAGTCCAGGGTATTTTTCCGCAGGCAGCTTTGACATTAATTTACCTATTTTTAGCATGGCAGCATTAGTGAAAAACGACTTGAAATCATCGTCTTTTTCACAGAACTGTGTGAAGCTAACCACAATTAGACCATCCTCTGTGGCGGCAGGTGAAACGGCAATATGTATCCGCAAGGGACATAATGATTTCCATTTTATGAAGCTTTTTGGCAGCACATGGAGACACAAACCCGGTCGCAGAGCTATTTTACAATACAATTATTTGCCGTCAACGTCAAGAAATTGGACGAATGAAAATAGCCTGTACGGAATCGCATATGAAGGAGATACAGTATATAACAGTGACATTTACTACATCATATTTAAGTCGAACCATAATTCAACCTATAAATGGACTGGGGAGCATTATCATTCGGGCAGCAGACACTATTTCCAGTATGGATATATTTGCAACGGTTGCGGCGAAATAACAGGTATGAGTTGGACAAATGTCGCTTGCTCCGGTCCGCCATGTCAAATGCCGAGAGCAGGATAAGGAATTAATCTGTGCCGAACATATATAATAAATAACTATTCAAACCGTATCCATAGCCCATAGTCTACAGAGAGCTTTTTATGAAACTACTAAGCTCTCTGCTTGAAATGTTATTCTTGCTGAATTTACCACTCGGCGAGAAAGACCTCATTTGTATACATTACCCTATCCCGAGTGCGGTCAGGTGGCGGCCTATGTGCTTTTCAAGCGCGGCGGCATACTCGCTATCGTGTTCGCCGAGCGTCTTATATATCTCGTCTCTAAAAAGCGCCGGGCCGTCTTCGGTTTTAGCGGACAATATAAGCCCATAGGCGATATGGAGAACCTGCCGCGCGTCCTCATGTTCCATATATCCGGGCAGATCGCAGTCTGAAACAGAGCGTATATCTTCTATTTTTGACGTGTCCTCAGTGGTGTGATAGTATTTTTTGGCTTCGGATAGATGAGAGAGTGCGAACGTGTGCATTTGCCTGTAAAGAGCCGGGCGGACTTTGGCTATGAGCCGAACGGCCTCGAGCCAACTGGTACCCGCTGTTTTTAAGTGGAATTTACCGCCGCAGATTTTTGCGATGCCCGGAAAAACGGAAAATTTGTCGCTTCCCGAATGTATGCTGAGTTTGTAGCCCGATTCATCGGCGATTTTAGCGTGTATGGCAAGGGCGCGTTCAAACTGCGCTATATCACCGCGATAATCAATGCCCTTTTGAAAATCTCCGGGAAATCGCGGAGCCAAACTTTCAAAAATAACGCCTCTTTTGCGAAGTTCACGCGCAATGTAAAGATGAGCTTCGGGCGATAGCGGAATTTGCGTTTCGTCGAGCGAAATTTCAAAATCTATGTCCGTGCCTTTGATATATTCGTTGTATATTCTCTCGATGTAATGCAAAGCGGGAAGATATATATCTTCAGGCCGCCCGGTCTCCGTGCCGGAGGGAATGTGCTCGGAGCAATCGAGCGTGATCATCGAAAAACCGCTGCCGAGCGCATATTCAATCTCCGCGCCGCTCTTTAAATGATCGCCGTCGGCTGCATAGCCATTTTTATACCCCTCGCGGAAAACCGCCCAGACGACTGCGGTGAGCACATCATCATAAGTGCGTCCGGTGAGGGTTAGCTCTCTGATAGATTGCTGAGCCAAAACGGGAAATATGCCGGTATCGGCTATCGCGCTGATATGGCCGCCGCAGGCCAGACCCAATCTGTCCCCCAAACCCATAGTAATATCATGCCCTTTGCGCGAGACAGGGTTTGTGAAATCAAACAGCTTGCGGATTATTTTAGAGTTGGCGGAGCTTTGCGGACACAGTTTGCACAGTTTGTCTTTGATGCGCGTTTGAACACCTTCAAACAGCGTTGCATCCGCGCCGGAAACGACAAGGACGGTTTCGCCGGAGCTTTGCTTTGCCATGAAGTATTCGCTATTATCGCGGTTATGTTTTGATTTTGGATAGATATGCAAAAAATCACTTTTCATAAAAGATACTTTATAACTATTTTTTGTGTATGTCAACAGTGGATTTATTTGAGCAAATTAGCGCGAGACGGAAAGAACGGGCGAAAACGGTTGCTACCCAGACCCGGCGAGGAAAATCGCACGCAAGGGTCTTACCTGCCCCCACACGCCCCCACAACAAAAGCCCCTCGGTTTCAAGGGGCTTTTGCGTACACTATAGATTACTAAAGATTATCTCGCAGCCTATCCCTATATCCTCACAAAGCCGTGGGCGTCGCAAAATACGTCAAACTCCACGGAGTTCGCAAAGCCGAGAAATACATCGTAACGCGAAGAGTCGGAAGCGAGAGCGCCGAGCCAGTATGCCTTGCCGCCCTCATCGGGGTCGCGGGCGAAAAACGCCGCGTAGAGCATTATGACATATTCTTCGTCGCTAAGGTTCTTGTTTGCCATTTCGGGGCTGAACATAAAACCATAGACGACATCGGTGGCAGTCATTGCACCGCTTGCAAGCGCGTCTGACCAATCGTCAAAGCCGCCCTCATCGGGTGTGCGTCCCAGCGCCGCGAAATACAGTGACGCGAGGAAAGAGTCCGTTGTGTTCGGGGCGGGATCGGTCCACGGTTTTGATGGGGGAGACGCCGGCGAAGAAGAGCTTGCCGTGACCCATGTTCCGACCCAACGCCACTCACCGCCAGTACCGCTTACCGGCGCGGGTACTGTTGAAGTGGTGGGGTTTTCGGATTCATCCGGCCGTGTGGAGGTATCTTCGGGTTTGTTTCCGCTGGCTGTGAACACCCATGCGCCGCCGACATAATTCCATTCGCCGTTGGTGTCTGCAATGGTTGTTATCGGTGCAGCAGTTCCTGATTGGTCGGTGGCTGCGGTTTTATTTCCGCTGGCTGTGAACACCCATGCGGTGCCGCTCCAATTCCATTCGCCATTGTCGTCTGCAATGGTTGTTATCGGGGCAGCAGTTCCTGATTGGTCGGTGGCTGCGGTTTTATTTCCGCTGGCTGTGAACACCCATGCGCCGCCGACATAATTCCATTCGCCGTTGTCGTCTGCAATGGTTGTTATCGGAGCAGCAGTTTCTGATTGGTCGGTGTCTGCTTCTTTTTCATTGCCTGTCCAAGCCCAAGAACCGGCCGTCCAGCCCATTATGTTATTGCCTGTCCAAGCCCAAGAACCGGCCATCCAACCCATTATGTTATTGCCTGTCCAAGCCCATTGGTCGAGATCATCACTTTCCCAAGCAGAGCCACCCCAAGTGCCTGTCCACTCCCACTCGCCGTCAGCGTGTGAAGCTGTGGTTGAGGCTTCGTCATCTTCGGGAGGGTCTGTCGGTCTGTCGCCTAGGGGTTCACTTTTCTCACCTGTTACGCCCCAAGTGCCTGTCCAAACCCATTCGCCCTTATCGTCTGTGACTGTAAGAAGCTCTGACTCATCTGCCGCAGGGGCAGCAGGATTGCCGGGGTTTGACTCTGTATCTGTTACGCCCCAAGTGCCTGTCCAAACCCATTCGCCCTTATCGTCTGTGACTGTAAGAAGCTCTGACTCATCTGCCGCAGGGGCAGCAGGATTGCCGGGGTTATCTTCAGGTTCGCCCGTGAACACCCATGCGCTGCCGCTCCAATTCCACTCGCCGTTGGCGTCTGGAAGCGTCGTTGTCGGTGCGCCAGTGCCTGATTGGTCGGTGTCATAATCAAGCGGGTCGCCCGTGAATATCCATGCGCTGCCGCTCCAATTCCATACGCCGTTGGCGTCTGGAATCGTCGTTGTCGGTGCGCCAGTGCCCGATTGGTCGGTGTCATAATCAAGCGGGTCGCCAAACCAAACCCAGTCGGAACCGCTGCTCCACTGCGCAAGCGCTATGTACGGGACAAGCGTCAGCAGGAACAACGCGGCTATGGTCAGAGCAATCGGTTTCTTGAATCCTCTTTTTTGTTTGTTCATTTGTTTCCCTCTCCTTTTAATGTGTATTTTTGTTTTGCAATCAGAGGCCATAGTGAAAAGGCGCGCAGTAGGGCATATATGCCCTTGCCACCCTTGGGCGGCGCTACCTACGCACCGATGAAAATATTCGGCGTTTATTACGAAAGGTTTCGCCACAAAAACGCAAAATCAGCTTGAAAATACAAAAACAAATATGTATACTGATAAAGTCGTAGTGACGGGTTTCCCGTGTGTGTAGGCAGATACTCTAACTTTTTCCCTACATTCGCCGTGATGGTATTGGAGTACCGTCACGGTCGCTGCGGCCTTTTCTTATGGCCTATCATTTACTAATGATACTACAAGTATTGGCAAAAGGCAAGAACAATTTTTTATATTTGTTTTTTGCGGTTTTTCTTCTTTTCGCTATATGCAAAATGCCGCATAAAGAGGGACGGATTTTATGTTGTTTTCAAATCCGAAATTTTTACCTGAAATGCGGATTATATACGCTGGCTTGTATTTTTCGGTGAATATGGAAAGACTCTTTGACTTAGTCCGCTTTCCTGTTTTAACCTCAACAGGAATAATATCATTGCCTTTTTGGAGGACAAAATCCACTTCGGCCTGTCCATCCGTCGTCCAATAAAACAGCCCGTAATGTTTTGCGGAAAATACTTGAGCGATATAGTTTTCCGTGATCGCGCCGAGGAAGGTGTTTTCCATGTTGCCTGCCGCCAGAATTACCTGTTGAGAAATTCCGCTTTTCATAGTCAAAAGCCCAACATCGCTCATATATATCTTAAAACTGCTCGAATCCTGATAAACCGAAATCGGCATTAAAGCGTGTTCAAGTTTTACGCATTTTAGCACAATCCCCGCAAAATTAAGCCAATCAATGGCAGGCCCGAAAATGGCGGACGTTCCGCCGCGCTGTGTCAATTTGTATTGAAACTTTTTATTGTCTTTGGCGAGTTGGGCGGGAATTGAATTATATGCCGCTCGGATTTTTACGCTTTCGGCATTTTCAGCATACTTAGACATATCCGCGATATAGTCATTTAATATCCTGTTTTGAACGTCCGGTACGGGAATGAGGCTGCCGCTTTTCGTATATGTCAAAATCGGCATCGGCATTCCGCCGACAATCAGATAAATACGGTAAAAATCAAGAGCCTTTTCGTGCAAAGATGCGGGCAAGGCTTCATTCGCCTCAAAAGATTTTTTGATTTCTTCACAAAGCATACCTTCGTTTTGTGACCATAAAAATTCTTCAAAGTCAAGAGGAAACATTGTCAAAGAATCCACATTGCCAACGGGAAAGGAAAGCTCGTCACGATTGATTGCCACGCCCAAGAGACTGCCGGCACAGGCAATATGGTGCTCGGGCGTGTTCTCGTTAAAGTATTTCATGGCCGTCAGAGCCCGCGGACAAGACTGCACCTCATCAAAAAACATCAATGTTTCTCCAGGAACAATGCGCTCGCGCAATTCGGTTTCCAAGAAACGTATTATGCGTTCAGGCTCAATATTGCCCTCAAAGTACGTCCGAACCGTCCTATTTGTTTCCATGTTAAATTCAGCGACGTTTTTGTAGTGCCGTGCTCCAAATTCCCTGATTATATGTGTTTTTCCAACCTGTCTGGCGCCATAGACCAACAAAGGCATACGACCCTCGGGTTGATTTTTCCATGCGATTAATTTTTGTGTAATTTTACGTTCCATGGCTCGATTATAATACAAGACGATTATTATGTCAAGAAAAATCAAAATATTTTGACTTTTATCGAGTTAATCAGACGCGACAGGTTTTACGGAGGTCGCCTTGAATACATAGAAAACATATAGTATAATTAAGCTTAAGGTGTCTGTATAAGCCGGTCATAAAAATCATTCCGAGAGCGGAGCATGGACGCGGAGCGTCCGATCGTTTGCGCACGGATGACGCAATTGATCGGGAAGGAATGATTTTATGACCGCTAAAGAGAAAGCGGAGAAAGCGGGGGAAGCGGATGAAAATATCCACAAAGGGAAGGTACGCGCTGCGAATGATCTTGGATTTGGCGGAAAATAAAAACAAAGGCTATATATCGCTAAAGGAAATCGCCGAAAGGCAAAACATATCAAAGCAGTATTTAGAACAGATTGTATCCTTGCTCCATACTTCAAATATCCTGCGAGCGAACAGGGGAAAGCAGGGCGGCTATATGCTTGCCAAAGAACCCGAAGAAATAACGGTGGGTCAGATACTGCGAATCACGGAGGGCAGCTTGGCGCCGATAGCCTGCTTGGATGATGAAATAAACCAATGCGAGCGCACGGAGTTTTGTAAAACGCTGCCAATGTGGAATGGCCTGTATACGGTCATCAACGAGTATGTAGACGCGGTGACTGTGCAAAGCATAATAGACCAGTATACCGAAAAAAGCGCAGACAGCTATGTCATATAACTGCGCTGTAATCAAAAGGAGGGACTAATGAAAATTATCACAACAGATGCCGCGCCAAAGGCCATAGGCCCGTACTCACAGGCAATCATAGAAAACAAGATGGTATATACATCCGGGCAAATACCCCTTGTGCCGGAAACGGGCGAGATTGTCGGCGGCAAGGACAGCGGGATAAAAGAGCAGACAAAGCAGGTCATAGAAAACCTGAGCGCGGTGCTTGCCGCCGCCGGAAGCGGACTTGGTGATGTCGTAAAAACCACTTGCTTTTTGACCGACATGGAGGATTTTGCAAAGTTTAATGAAGTCTACGCCGAATATTTTATAGAAAAACCGGCGCGTTCGTGCGTAGCGGTGCAGGCCTTGCCAAAAGGCGTAAAAGTCGAAATCGAAGCGGTAGCCCGTATAAGCCGGTCATAAAGGCAACCTCCGAAAACCGTGATAGGGCACGGGGGAGGTTGCCTAAATACAGATAACGCGACTAACCGCAAAAAGCCTGCTCGAGGTCTGCGATGATGTCGTCAATATGCTCTGTTCCTATGGACAGGCGGATAGTATTTGGCTTGATGTCCTGTTTTTTAAGCTCGTCCTCAGGAACCTGAGAATGGGTGGTGGTTGCCGGGTGGATGACAAGAGACTTGACATCCGCGACGTTGGCCAGCAAAGAGAAGAGCTTTAGCCTGTCAACAAACGCTTTGGCATCCTGCGCTGTGCCCTTTATCTCAAAAGTGAAGATTGAGCCTGCACCGTTGGGGAAATATCCCTTATATAGCGCGTTGTCGGGGTGGTTTTTCAAAGAGGGGTGATTTACCGCGTCCACTTTGGGATGCGCGGATAAATATTCCACGACCTTCAACGCGTTTTCAACATGCCGCTCGACACGGAGCGACAAAGTTTCCAAGCCTTGCAGGAACATAAAAGAATGAAACGGGCTGATTGTCGCGCCGGTGTCCCTCATCAAAGTGACCCGTGCCTTGATGATATACGCGAGGCTTCCGGCAACATCGGTAAACACGGCGTCGTGATAGCTCGGGTTTGGCTGTGAAAGGCCGGGATACTTATCATTTGCCGCCCAGTCGAAATTGCCCCCGTCAACGATCACGCCGCCGATTGCCGTTCCGTGACCGCCGATAAACTTTGTCGCGGAATGAACCACTATGTCCGCGCCGTGTTCGATTGGGCGAAACAGATAGGGCGTGGCAAATGTGTTATCCGCAATCAGCACGATGCCGTGCTCGTGGGCGATTTTGGCCACAGCGTCAACATCAACTATTGTGGAGTTTGGGTTGCCGAGCGTTTCGATAAAAATCGCCCTCGTGTTTTCGTCAATGGCGTTTTTGAAGTTTTCCGGATCATTCCCGTCAACAAAGATAGTGTTTATTCCAAACTCGGGAAATGTGTGGGCAAAAAGATTATAAGTGCCGCCGTAAATGCGCCGGTCGGATATAATGTTATGCCCCGCCGTCGCTATATTTTGAATAGCGTATGTGGTGGCCGCCGCCCCGGATGCCGTTGCAAGAGCGCCCGCACCGCCCTCAAGGGCAGCTATGCGCTTTTCAAACACGTCCGACGTCGGATTCATAAGCCTTGTATAGATGTTGCCGCCCTCGGAAAGAGAGAATCTTCCCGCCGCCTGATCGCAGTCTCTGAAAACATAGGAGGTCGTCGCGTAAATCGGCACGGCTCTTGCGTCCGTCGCCGGATCGGGCGCCTCTTGCCCGGCATGAAGCTGGAGCGTTTCAAATTTGAAGTTTGACATTGAAAATACCTACTTTCTTTAAAAATTTAACATATCTTACATAATACATATATGAATACTATGATAATAACATGAGCCTTCCGGCTTGTCAAGATAAAATTATAGCTTTACCTTGCTGTCCTCAGGTACGGACTCGGTTATAAAAACATTACCGCCAATGGTAGAATTCTTGCCGATAACGGTGCCGCCGCCCAAAATCGTCGCGCCGGAATAAATCGTCACATTATCCTCAATGGTGGGATGCCGTTTTTTTCCGGCGAGCTTTTGCCCTCCTTTGGTGGAAAGCCCGCCAAGCGTGACGCCCTGATAGAGCTTGACGCGATTTCCGATCACGGTCGTCTCACCGATAACGATGCCGGTGCCGTGGTCAATAAAAAAGTATTCGCCGATTTGCGCGCCCGGATGAATGTCAACGCCTGTGGTGCTGTGGGCATATTCGCTCATAATCCTCGGTATGAGCGGCACATTTTCCAAATGTAAAGCGTGTGCGGCGCGGTATACGAGAATGGCAAAAAAACCGGGATATGTCAAGATGACCTCGTCAATGCCCCGCGCTGCGGGATCGCCCTCAAAGCCGGCCTCGGCGTCCTTATATAGCAGCCTTTGTATCTGCGGCAGACGTTCGATAAACCTTGCGGAGATTTCTTCCGAAAGCGCAAAGGCATCCCCGCTGCCGCCCTGCCATGCCAGAGCGGTTTTGATTTCATCAGACAACTGTCTGTGTATGGACGACAGCAGCGATTGAAACCTCGCGTGAAAATCGCGTGCAGATTCTGCTTGGGACATGGCGTTAAAGTGGCTTGGAAAAAGAGCGAGCTTTATCTTGTTTATAATTTCTGCTGCCGCAGCAGCGGCAGGGTAGGCAGGGGGCGCGGCGCCAAATTCGTCCGCCAATGCTGACGCCGCAAGCAATGCCGACGCGGTATAAGCGATATTCATTACAGCACCTTATTTTCCCTTTCGCAATAATTTTGTATCGCCGCCTTAATAGCTTCTTCGGCAAGCAAGGAACAGTGCATTTTTATTGCGGGCAGTCCGTCAAGCGCTTCGGCGACGGACTTGTTTGTAACCTTCATGGCTTCCTCAATAGTTTTACCCTTGACGAGCTCGGTGGCCATTGAAGAGGTCGCCACGGCGGCGCCGCATCCAAAGGTCTTAAACCGTATATCAACGATCACGTCGTCTTCGATTTTCATAAAAACCTTCATAATGTCTCCGCATTTTGAGTTTCCGACCTCGCCAACGCCATTGGCGTCGGGAAGCTCGCCGATGTTGCGCGGGTTTGTGAAATGTTCCATAACTTTATCTGAGTACATGAGTATATTCCTCTCTTTCTTATGATTCGTTCCATAATGGGGACATCGAGCGCAGCCTCGCTACAATGCCCGGCATTTTTTCAAGAACATAGCTTATATCTTCATCCGTGTTATCCGTGCCGACCGAGAGCCGCAAAGAACCATGCGCGATCTCATGGGGTAAGCCGATTGCCAGTAAAACATGAGATGGGTCGAGAGCCCCGGAAGAACAGGCCGAACCGGAGGATGCGCAGATTCCGCATTGGTCAAGCATGAGCAGCATGGATTCACCTTCTATCGCTTCAAAAACAAAAGACGCGATGCCCGGCAATCTGTTTGTCGGGTCTCCGGTAAAATGGGAGCGCGGGATTTGAAGCAACCCGTCTCTTAGCCTGTTTCTCATTTGCTCCACACCGGATAACGGCAGCCGGGTCAAAGCGGCATCGAGCGCGGCGGCAAGGGAGGCAATGCCCGCGACATTTTCGGTTCCGGCGCGTCTGCCGCGTTCCTGCTCGCCGCCGTGCAGCAAAGGCGGCAAAAGCAGCCCTTTTTTCGCGTATAAAACGCCAACGCCCTTTGCCCCGCCAAACTTATGACCGGAAAATGATAATAGGTCAACATTCATTTCGCCGACATCAACGGGGATATGCCCGACAGCCTGAACCGCGTCGGTATGCAAAAGCACGCCGTGCTGTTTGGCGATTTTGCCGATTTCAGATATGGGCAAAATCGTGCCTATCTCGTTGTTTGCTGTCATTACGGTTATCAAAGCGGTGTCGCTGCGGATGGCTCGGCGCAGCTCGTCCAAGTCAATTTGCCCGTGCTTATCCACGCCGAGATATGTCACCTCGCAGCCGTTTTTTTCAAGATTTTTTAGCGAGTTCAGCACAGCCGGATGTTCTATCGCGGAGGATATGATATGCCTGCCTTTTTTTGCGTTCGCCGCGAAAAGCGCGGCGTTTGCCGCAGATTTTATCGCCCAATTATCGGATTCCGTGCCGCTGCCCGTAAAGAAAATTTCCTCAGGCGACGCGCCGATAGCTTTTGCGACGGTGTTTCGCGCGTTTTCTATGGCGTTTTTGGCCTCACGGCCAATAGAATATATAGACGATGGGTTGCCGTAGCCATCGGTCAAATAAGGAAGCATTGCCTCAAAAGCGGCGTCGGACAGCCGCGTTGTCGCGGCATTATCTAAATATACTGTTTTGTTCATTGATATATCCCTTTCTATGGATGTATAACCATAATAATATCCCTTTGACCGCGTTTCGTCAAATATAACTTTTGCGTATAAAAAAGCTTAAAAGAAAAAGTTGGAAATCATGTGGTAGAAAAAATCATTGTTTCATGTTATGCTGTTATCGGAAGTATGCAGGGCGGGGAACGTATCATCCGCTTTTTCAAGAAGATACAGGCATTCACAAATTATTTACAAAAACATTCTACAAACCTCTTGACTCTTCCTTTGGGGAAGCGGTTATTCTATTTTTAGAGGTTAAATAGCCTACTAAAAACAGAGAGGTATATGGCATGAACGATTTAATAAAAATTAAAGAGGTTTCAAGCAAGTACGACATCACAGCGCGCACGCTGCGGTATTACGAGGATATGGGTCTCATCGTCAGCACCCGGAGCACAGACTACGCCTACAGGCTGTACGACGAAACCGCGATTAAACGGCTCGAACAGGTTCTAATTTTGCGGAAGCTCAACATCAGCATCAGAGATATTCAGCGTATTTTCAGCGCGTCCGGCTCCGAAGTCGTTTTGGAGGTGCTGGATAAAAAAGTCCAGAATATCGACGACGAGGTCGCGTTATTGCATGAGCTAAAAGAAATTGTGCTTGGGTTTATTCAGCAAATTGAGAAAATGGACTTTAATAGTGATGCTAATGTAAAAATGCTTTATGAAAAGGCTAAAGAAATTGAAACTCAATTAGTCAACATTGATTATATAGGAAAACCCTCAAACGTGAACCGTTTGATTGAGGTAACAGAGAAATTAAAAAAAGCACCGGAAGTACGGGTTATAAGGGTAAACCCGTTTCGGGCGTTTACCTCTGGGACAGTAAATACCGATGTAATGTTTGGTACATTTGGACCGTGGCAAGAAACGCATAAACATTTGTTAAAAAACATCTTGTATGGTGCGCAACACTTTATGTGGATTGATGAAGACAAAGACGGCAGACACTACGGCGAATGGATTTGGGCGGTTGAAGATTGGGTGAGCGAGGATGATGTGGCGCCATATAAACTCATTGAGTTTGTAGGCGGGCTTTATGCTGTCGCTGTGTCTATAGATGATGATCACGAGAGCTTGATAGATGTGTATAATATGATAATGAAATGGATAGATTCCAGCGGTTTTGAATACGAGGAACGGCATGAGTGTGAGATGCTTATGAACATACCAAATCCGGACGATGATATAAAAAATGCGTTGGGATATCACCAACTTGAGATTTTTATACCGATAAAGATACGTGAAAAATAGGTCGTCGTATCATTGAAAAAGAGCAAATGGGTGAGAAACGCGCTCAATATGGCAAGCGTATCCTGCAAGGGTTGTCTGGCTATCTGACGGATAACCTCGGTAAGGGGTTTTCTGCTGATAATCTAAAGCTGATGCGTCGTTTTTACGTGGTTTACTCGAAAACTGTAATTGGGGAATTATCGATTACCCAATTCAGCCCAAGTATCAGTTGGACGCATTATGTTCAACTTATGCGGATAACCAATGAGGACGAGCGTCGGTTTTATGAATTGGAAATCGCTGACAACAGATGGACGGTTAAAGAATTCCAGCGGCAGTATGACTCATCGCTTTATGAGCGGCTTGCGCTCTCCCGCGATAAGGATAAAGTCTGCGAATTGTCAGAAAAAGGACAAATTGTTGAATCACCGCAGGACTTGTTTAAAGACCCATATGTGCTGGAATTTACCGGCTTGCCCGAAAAATCTTTGTACACCGAAACCGAATTGGAACAGAAGCTCATCGATCATTTGCAACAGTTTTTAATCGAACTTGGAAAAGGGTTCGGTTATATGGGGCGACAGGTTCGCTTCACATTTGAGGAAGAATCATTTTACGTTGATCTTGTCATGTATAACCGTCTGCTGCGCTGTTTTGTACTGATAGACTTGAAGATTGGCCGCCTAAAACATAACGACATCGGGCAGATGCAAACATATGTGAATTTTTACGACCGCAAGGTTAAGATGCCGGACGAGAACCCGACCATCGGTATTGTGCTTTGCAAGGACAAGAAAGAAGCACTGGTCGAAATGATGCTGCCGGAGGAAAATAATCAAATCTTTGCAGGACGTTATCAGACAGTGCTTCCTAGTAAGGAAGAATTGAAAAAGGCACTGGAATTTGAGGGCGAGTGATTAAGGGCATGAGAAATAAACAGGTGCAAGCATATTTGGGTAATCTGAGCCATACATTGTGATATATCACCTTAGCAGAAGCATAAAAGCAATATAAATTTCCTTAGGGATGCAGCTGGACTGAGATGCTCCAAATAAAAAATGCTTGCAATAGCAACCGGTGTGTGCTAATATCGTCATTGTGCTTGGTATGAGGCGTAAATACTGTGCGGCAAAATACAAAGCATGTTTACAGATTAAAGAGAGGTACGCGGCAATGAAAGACGGCATACACCCAAATTACCAGCAAACTACAATCAAGTGCGCATGCGGTGAGGTTATTGAAACAGGAAGCACAAATAAGGATATAAGGATAGAAATATGTTCCAAGTGCCATCCTTTCTATACGGGCAAGCAAAAACTGGTAGATACCAGCGGACGCGTTGACAAGTTCAACAAGAAGTTTGGCCTAACTCCGAATCAATAACAAAGGCAATCTACGAAGACCCGTGCTCATCATATAGGGTACGGGTTTTTTGGTCAATTTAATATATCGCCTTCGCCGAAATGAATTCGGCTCGGCTCACAAACGCTACGCGTTTGCATCACACGCAAAGCGCGTGATGTTTTAACAAAATCAGTTGGAGCTTGTACTCACCACTGATTTCAGCTATAATGCAACTTACCGCTTGCAGAAGCGGGATACTTATGATTTTGTCAAATCAAAACGAAAGGGAACAAAGTGGGTAAAAAGACCGCGCTTGACAGCTTTGAGCGAATAGCAAAAGAATCGGGAGAGGCCGAGCGGGCCATAATCATAGGCTTGTCTGCCGGCAGCATGAAGCCGCGAGACCGCAGCACAGAGGAGAGCCTTGACGAGCTTGAGGCTTTGCTTAAAACCGCCGGAGGTGTATGCCTTGGCAGAGCGTTGCAAAACCGCCCGAAGCCGGATACAAGAACATTCATAGGGATAGGCAAAGTCAAAGAAATAAAAGAAATGGCACAGTGCAACGACTGTACCGTCGTCGTGTTTGACAATGAGTTGTCGCCGTCTCAGACAAAAGCGCTCACAGAGGAATTGGATTTGCGGATACTTGACCGAAGCTCGCTCATACTTGACATTTTCGCGGGACGCGCCCGCACACGCGAGGGGCGGCTGCAAGTGGAACTCGCGCAATACAACTACATATTGCCGCGCCTTTCCGGTATGTGGAAGCACCTTGTCAGTCAGACAGGCACAAGCGCGCCGATAGGCACACGCGGACCCGGCGAAACACAGCTTGAAACAGACCGCCGCCACATCAGGCGCAAGATAGACAAGCTAAAATCAGAATTGGACGAGGTCATGCGTGTGCGTGACACGCAAAGGCGGCAGCGCCAAAAAAACGCCGTGCCCGTAATCGCGTTGGTGGGCTATACCAACGCGGGCAAGTCAACGCTCATAAACAAGCTCACGGGAGCGGACATCCCTGCGGAGAATAGATTATTTGACACCTTAGACACCACGACGCGCCGCTTGGATATAAACCGCTTGCTTACGGGCGGGGAATATGAAGGTACAGCGCCGCTGCCAAGTGTGCTTATATCAGATACGGTCGGGTTTATCAGAAAGCTGCCGCATCATCTTGTTGAGGCTTTTAAAGCGACGCTTGAGGAATTAAAGCACGCGGATTTACTGATCCATGTCATTGATGCATCAAATCCCGAATGGGAGGAGCAGGCGCGTATTGTTGACGATATGGTGCGGTCGCTCGGGGCGGCCGATATTTCACGAATTGAGGCATTTAACAAATGCGATATGCCGACAGCCGACGTACTGCGGCATGGGGAAAACATTGTCGAGATTTCAGCAAAAACCGGTAAAGGCATCCGGGAGCTTTTGATAATGATAGCAAATCAAAACTGGGCGCGCGGGTGAGCTTTTGCGTAAACATCCTTGAGATTTTGATTTATCATACGCGCATAAACCTGTGTCGAAGCTAAATAGGTATGCCCGAGCATTTCTTTGAGAGAATGTAAATCAGCCCCGTTTTCGAGCAAATGCATGGCAAATGAATGACGCAGCATCTGGGGTGTGACTTCTTTGTTTATTTGAGCGTTGTCAAGATAGCTTTTTAATATTTTCCAAAACCCTTGACGGGACATTCTGCCGCCGCCCGTATTGACAAACAAAGAAACCTCGCCGGCCACAGCCATAGCGGGGCGTGAAAATGACAAATAGTGGCTTATGGCTCTTACGGCGGTCGCGTATAGCGGAATAGTCCTGTCTTTTCCGTTGCGGCATGTGATAAGCCCCGTGATAAGGTTGACATCGCTTATGTCAAGGGAGATAAGCTCGCTGACCCGTATGCCGGTAGCGTAGAGTGTTTCAAGCATGGCTTTGTCGCGGCAGCCTTTTATGCTGTTTATGCCCGGCTGTTCGAGCAGGCGTTCCACTTCCTCTCGGCTCAAGATGACCGGGGTCTTTTTTACATATGAGACCGTATCAATTTCCGCCGCGGGGTTCGGGCCGTCAAATCCGTCGTCTATCATACGGCGGAAGAATGATTTTAGTGACGCGATAAAGCGTGAAATGGTCGCGGGGGATCGTCCGCTGCCTTGCAGGAGCGATATATAAAACTGTATATCTTCTTTTGTCACACGCTCAAAATTTCCGGTTTGATTAGCTTCATCATTTTGAAGATGCTCCGAAAATTGCGTAATATCTCTGATATATGAGGAAACCGTGTTGTGCGAAACACATTTTTGGTTGGCCAAATAGTCTTTGTAGTTATCAATATACGTTGCGTCAAACAAGTTTACATAACCTCCGTTTTTGACGATGGGTAGGAGTAGTTTACAATAGCAATGATGAATATTCAACAACAAAATTGCAATACTTACACTTTTGTTGTTTTTCACAAAAATTGGCAGGATTATTTGATGAAATTGCCTTGATTTTACAAAATCATAAGTTCAGGTGATGGCGACCGCCGCCCGATGGTGCAGAGCATACACTGCGTGGAGCTTCAGACCTACGTAAAAAGTGACTGTACGGCTCATAGCGGGGTCTTCGCAAACTCGCCGAGCGAACTTTGTTCGCTCTGCTCAAACAGTGCTCGACCTTATCCGCTATTTCGCCTACAGTCTCTAATTTACTCCGCTACGAAGCTCCCCGCAGCCTATGCCCTGCACCTTAGATAAAAATACAGCCTTCCTCGCCGGGTCGCAATAATAGCACACAAATTCGCCCGCCAAAAAACAAACATGGAAAGCGCGAAAAAGTGAGCATATAGTCGAAAAAGAGCGCAATCGAAAGAAAAGGGCATATTTTTATATTTTGCCAAGCATATAAAGGTCAGAAAAGGTCAAAATAAGAGTTGCGCTTTTTGCGGGAGAAAAGTAAAATATTGCATAGGTCAAAGATAGTCAAAGTCAAACACATATACAAAAAAGGCATATGCAACGTGAGGTGAGATATATTGGGCGTGAGCGATATTATCGCGGGATTCATAGATGAAATGCTAAGTGACAGCGAAGGAACGGCGGAGCTGCAGCGGGCGGAGCTGGCAAATCGCTTCAAGTGTGTTCCGAGCCAAATCAACTATGTCATTTCGACAAGATTTTCGCCGGAGCACGGCTACATTGTAGAGAGCAGGCGCGGAGGAGGCGGTTACATCCGAATACGCCGTATAAATATGGATGCCCAAATCCTCATCATGCACACCGTCAATGCGATTGGTGACAGCATTGACTCCGGCACGGCGGCGGCTTTGCTTACAAATTTGAAAAACGCGAAAGCAGTCAGCAATAATGAAATCGGGCTCATAATCTCGGCAATCAGCAATAACGCGCTGCGCCCTGTCGTCCCGGAAGAACGGGACAGCGTCAGAGCGAGCATATTAAAGCAGATGCTGATACATACGAACAACACATAAGACATAAGGAGGACTAAGAAAATGAAATGTCAAAAATGCGGAAGAAATGAAGTGAATGTTTATTGCGCGTCAAGTGTGAACGGCATGGTTACGGAAACTCAGTTGTGCGGTGCCTGCGCCGCCGGGGAAGGGTATGATATGGAGCATGTTTTCGATAGATTCTTTGACGCAATGCCGCAAATGCCCGCCATATCGGAAGGCTTTATGGATGCCTTTGCGGATAGTTTTATGGATGGCTTTGCGGGCGGACCCGCGCTCGGGTTCATACCGTTTATGATAACCGGGCGGCAAACAGGGGGCGGCTGCGGACTTGGATGTCAAACGCCGCATACGGACAGAGACTTTTTCCCGTTCACAAGAGGTTTTGTAAATTCAAACGACGCTCGCGCAAAAGGCTGCGGCCGGGCAAACGGCGGTTGCGCAAGCGTTGGCAAAGAATCAAATGACGCTCGCGCAAACGATATTCCTGTAGATGATAAGCTCAAGGCGCGCCGCGAGCTGAACGCGCAAATGCGCGAAGCCGTGCAAAATGAGGAGTTCGAGAAAGCCGCGCAGCTTAGGGATAAAATCAAAGAACTCGGCGCATAGGTAGCATAGGTAGCATAGTGTAGATAGCGCAACGTATATAGCGCAGCATATATGGCATATATAACATATGCGATATGCGAAGATAGAAGAGGTAAGCGGAGGTAGCAAATGAAATTTGGAGACAGAATACCCGGTTTTTCGGAACGCGCACTGAAAGTGCTTGAACGCGCGCAGGAAGTGGCGGTTGAATTGGGTCACAGGCTCATTGGCAGCGAACACATATTGTATGGCCTGTCGTTTGACGACGGCGGCGCCGCCGCGAAAATACTTGGCGACGCGGGGCTGCAAAGTAAATTTATCGCCGACCTGATAGTAAAAAAATCAGGCCGCGCGGAATATACGCAAGCGTTGCCGCAAGGCTATTCGCCGAGAGGCAAACGCATTGTGGAAAACGCAGTCATGGAGGCAAACAGGCGGGGATACAGCCCGACAGAACCGGAGCACTTGCTGCTTAGCTTGCTGCGCGACGCGGAATGTACGGCGTCGCAGATAATTTACATGACGGGGCTCGACAATGACACGCTTTTTACAAATCTTGTAAACGCGGTGAGCAGCAGCGTGTTTCGCCCGGTGACGGTAACGTCGCGCACAGGAAAGGGCAAAGACAGCCGGACAAAGATGCTCGATCAGTTTAGCCGCGACCTGACAATAGCCGCGCAAGACGGCAAACTTGACCCCGTCGTTGGCAGGGAAACAGAAATACAGCGCGTCATTCAAATCTTGTCCCGGCGCACCAAAAACAACCCGGTGCTAATCGGAGAGCCGGGTGTCGGCAAGACGGCGATAGCCGAAGGTCTTGCCATAGATATAGTGGCGGGCAACGCCCCCGAGTCATTGCTCGACAAGCGCATTGTGACGCTCGACCTTTCCGGGATGCTCGCCGGCACCAAGTATCGCGGCGATTTTGAAGAGCGCATAAAGACTGCTATAGACGAAGTGCAGAAAGCCGGAGATATAATACTGTTTATAGACGAATTGCACACCATTATCGGAGCGGGAGCCGCGGAAGGGGCGATTGACGCCGCAAACATTATAAAGCCGCTGCTGGGACGCGGTGAAATGCAAATCATCGGCGCGACGACGATCAACGAATACAGAAAGCATATTGAAAAAGATGCCGCGCTCGAACGGCGTTTTCAGCCGGTCACTATTGAAGAACCGACGGGGGAAGAAACGGTCGCCATTTTAAAAGGTTTGCGCGAAAGATATGAGACGCACCATAAGCTGAAAATAAAGGACGAAGCGATAGAGGCCGCGGTAAACCTCTCGAGCAGATATATAAACGACAGGTTTTTGCCTGACAAGGCCATTGATTTGATTGACGAGGCGGCTTCGCGTGTCAGAATGGAAAAGCTCAAGCTGCCACCAAAGCTGCGCAAGCTCGAAACGCAAAAAGACGAGCTGGTCAAGGAAAAAGAGAGGGCCATTTCAAATCAGGATTTTGAAAGCGCCGCAAATGTGCGCGACCGCGAAAGAAAGTTAATCGAGAAAATTGATGAGGAGCGTATAAAATGGGAAAAGGCGAAGAGCGGCGACAATAAGAGCGTGGATGCAGAGGACATCGCCATAATCGTCTCGGGCTGGACGGGTATCCCCGTGACAAGCATTACGCAAGACGAAAGCGAACGGCTGCTCAAAATGGAAGAATCGCTCCACAGGCGCGTGGTTGGCCAAGATGAAGCTGTTACGGCAATCGCCAAGGCGCTGCGGCGGGGGAGAGTGGGCCTTAAAGACCCAAAACGCCCGATAGGTTCATTTTTATTTCTCGGCCCGACAGGCGTCGGCAAAACCGAGCTGTGCAAAGCCCTTGCGGAAGCTATGTTCGGCGACGAAAACGCCATGCTCAGGATAGATATGTCCGAATATATGGATAAGCATACCACCTCAAAGATGATAGGCTCGCCGCCGGGCTATGTCGGCTATGAGGAGGGCGGCAATCTCACGGAAAAAGTGCGCCGCAGGCCGTATTCGGTACTTTTGTTTGACGAAATAGAAAAAGCGCACGAAGATGTATTCAATATAATGCTCCAAATCATGGAAGATGGCAGGCTCACGGATTCGCAAGGCCGGCGGGTTGATTTCAAAAACACCATTATCGTTATGACGTCAAATGCCGGTGCGCGGAGCATTACCGAAGGCCGCACGAAGCTCGGCTTTACAGCCGAAAACAAAAACAGCGGCGACAGCGAATATGAGCAAATCCGCGAGGCGGTCATGGAAGAGGTAAAGCGTTTATTCAAGCCGGAATTTTTAAACAGAATTGACGAAACTATTGTTTTCCATAAACTGACCGCTGAACATATACGCGAGATATGCGGCAAAATGCTTGATGTTGTCGGCAGCCGTATGGAAAGCCTCGGAATTGAAATGACCGCCGATGAGACGGCCATAGACCTGCTCGCGCAAAAAGGCGAAAACCCGAGCTATGGCGCAAGGCCATTGCGCCGGGCTATCCAAAGCTCGGTAGAAGACCTCGTCGCCGAACATATGCTTGACGGCAAAATAAAAAGCGGCGACAAGATAAAGCTCACCGACAAGGACGGGAAAATCGCTCTTGCGTAAGTACAACGGTTATGTAGTAACCGTTTGCGACTCGACATACTCATCATATGACATGACACGATCGGTTATTTTGCCGTCTTTGAACTCGATGATTCTATTGGCGACGGTTTGTATAAGCTGATGATCGTGCGTTGTGAAAATGACGTTGCCCTTAAAGTCTGTAAGACCGTTATTTAGCGCGGCCACGCTCTCGAGGTCAAGATGGTTTGTCGGCTGGTCGAGAAGCAGTACGCTGGCGCCCGAGAGCATGAGTTTTGAGAGCATACAGCGCACCTTTTCACCGCCGGAGAGTACCCGGACTTCTTTATACACATCATCACCGGTAAATAACATACGCCCGAGAAAGGTGCGAAGATAACTCTCGCGCTTGTCCTCAGAGTATTGCCGTATCCAGTCAATTATTGTGAGTTCGCCGTCGCGAAAATACTTCGAATTATCTTTTGGAAAATAACTTTGAGTGGTTGATACGCCCCATTTTATATTTCCGCTGTCGGGTTCCTCTTCTCCCGCGAGCAGCTTAAACATTGTTGTAATCGTGTTTTCGTCCTCGCCGATGAACGCGATTTTGTCATCCTTATTCATTGTAAAATTGATGTTGCCGAGAACTTTGGCATCGCCGGAAAATTTGGAAACATCGGCGACAAAGAGCCTGTCTTTGCCGGGTTCGCGTTCGGCTTTGAAGCCGACCCAGGGATAACGGCGCGTTGACGCGGGAAGTTCTTCGATTTTTATTTTTTCGATAAGTTTTTTGCGCGAGGTCGCTTGGCGTGACTTTGATTTATTTGCCGAAAAACGGCGTACAAACTCTTCAAGCTCGGCTATCTTGTCCTCGTTTTTCTTGTTCTTTTCCTTGAGGAGCTTTTGTATAAGCTGGCTGGAATCCCACCAGAAATCATAGTTGCCGACGTACATTTTGATTTTTCCGTAATCTATGTCCACTATGTGAGTACAGACGGTGTTGAGAAAATAACGGTCGTGCGCCACGACTATGACCGTGCCCTCATAGTCGGCAAGAAAATCCTCAAGCCACACGACAGAGCCGACGTCGAGGTTGTTTGTCGGTTCATCAAGCAAGATGATATCGGGTTTTCCGAATAATGCCTGCGCCAGAAGAGCCTTGACCTTTTGGCGAGGCTCCATCGTGCTCATCAGGCAGTCATGAAGTGATGTGGGTATACCCAAGCCTTGCAGCAGCACGGAAGCGTCGGACCCGGCTTCCCATCCGCCCAGCTCGGCATATTCTTCTTCAAGCTCGGCGGCTCGAATTCCGTCGTCATCGGAAAAATCAGGTTTGTCATAGAGGGCGTCCTTTTCCTTGCCGCATTCATAAAGACGGGCGTTGCCCATGATGACCGTTTCCGCGACGGTATAGCCGTCATACAGGTTTTGGTCTTGCTTTAGCACAGACATTCGGACATCGGGCTTTATTTCAACGCTGCCCGAAGAATGTTCAAGCTCTCCGGCAAGGATTTTCAAAAATGATGATTTGCCCGACCCGTTAGCGCCGATGATGCCATAGCAGTTGCCGGGCGTAAATTGCAAATCGGCCTTTGAAAATAAGATAACCGAGCCAAATTGTAAACTCAGATTATTTACAGTAATCATTTTATGGTTTCCATTCGTTTGTTGTTGGTCTGCGGTTATTATATCATGTTCGCGGAGCGAATATGATATAATGTGTCATATTTTTCGGTTGCTGCGTAAGCAGCGAGAAAAATGACTAAAATCGCCCGTATAATAATCGCTTGCGATTATTATATCATAATATTTTGTTTATTTCATCGTTAATATTTGTTATGATATGGATAATGTAAAGATTATGTAAAAAGAGGCATAAGAGAGTATGAAAAAAACTCTCAAAAAGTCCCCGAAATCTAAATATTGTGCTTGACACGGGGGGGGGGGGGGGGAATTCTATATTTTGGTTTCCAACTTCAAGGGTTTTTCTTGGGCTCCTCCCAAACCCCGCAACTTCCAGGTTTCGCGAACACCGACTAATGGGGAGAAGGGAA
>WRMH01000011.1 GCA_009777235.1 Oscillospiraceae bacterium | reverse complement strand
CCCGCGATTTTCAGCCCGGCGACGTGAGTCAGTTAAGCATGTATCAAAATGTCGTCAATGACGTATTGCGACACCCGGATGATAAACCAACAATAGGATTGCTGTTGGTCAAAGAGAAAAATCGTACGGTTGTGGAATACTCATTATCCGGTTACACAAATCCGATTGGCGTTGCGGACTGGCAAAATGAAATTGCCGCTGTTATGCCGGATGAAATTATGACAAATCTGCCGACAATCGAAGAAATTGAAAGGGAAATTGAGTTTGCGGAGTCCCAACTTGAAATACCTGAACCAGACGAGGAGGGTGAAAGCCCCTGCGCGGAGTGATTTACTAATCTGTCATAATAAGACTAACATTAGAAAATGTTGAAGCCACAAGGGTTTCACAATGTTAGTCCTGTTTTTTATACCTCACGTTTATGGAGAGGTTTACTTGTAAGCATGGAATCTAAACTCCTTAAATCTTTCGCACATCATTGACACCCGAACAACGATTGCACAAAAAAATATGTACGTTTCGTGTAGAAATTTCGTACATATTGTTCACAAATGTTAATAATTCGCAAATTTTTCTTGCATTTTGCCGCCATATATGATAAATTAACGCTCGCAAGGCCATAACAAAGGGCCGCAGCGACCGCGAAGATGCTTGCAACATCTTCACGGCGAATGTAGGGACACTCTAAAAGTCAAAGCCTACAAACACGGAAAAACCGCCGCTACGACATTATCAGTATACCTTTTCATCTCGGTATTTTCAACCTGATTTTGTGACTTTCGCGGCAGGCTATCCGCAATAAACGCTGAATGTATACATCGGCGCACAGGAAGTAGGCAAAGCCCGCTTCGCGGGCTCAGGCAATCACTTACGTGATTGCACAGGCATTATAAGCCCTTCTGCGTGCGTTTTTATTATGGCCTTTTGCTAAAAACTAAAAATTAATAGCAAAAGGAGAATGAAACAAATGAAAAGCAAAAGAATACTCAGCACGGTAATAGTAATCGCAATGATGGTTGCACTACTCCCTGCCATGCCGAATTCGGCACACGCGGCCGGGGACGCGGATGGCGACGGGTGGAGCTTTGTCGCCGCGACAGGCACGCTCACAGTCATGACTAATGAAGGTACAACCAATTGGCACAGCGGCGAAGTTAGCGATGATGATGTTCAAACACTCATCATAGGGGAAGATGTCACGTCAATAGGCGACGGGGCATTCGCTTACACCGCAATTACAACGGTGACAATCCCGGAAAGCGTTACATACATAGGTCATAGAGCATTTATGCAAGCTACTAACCTTACATCAGTGACAATTGGAAAAGGTGTCACAGCTATAGAAAGTGGAGCATTTCAGCTCTCGCCCATATCCGCTTTTGAAGTCAATCCCGAAAATACAGCTTTTTCGGAGTATGACGGAGTTTTGTTTAACAAAGGCCAAACGACGCTCGTCATATACCCTAATGGTAAATCAGATACATCATATGAAATACCGAACGGCGTCGAACGTATAGACAATTTTGCGTTTGCTCACACCTTTAACATCACATCAATAAAAATCCCGGACAGCGTCACAACCATAGGCTATAGCGCATTTGAAGTTTGCAATAAACTAACCGCTTTTGAAGTCGATCCCGAAAATACAGCTTTTTCATCAGAAAGCGGAGTTTTGTTCAACAAAGAGAAAACTACACTCATTCGCTACCCGAGCAATAAAGCAGATACATTATATGAAATTCCTGATAGTGTGGAAACCATAGCTTTTAGAGCGTTTGCTGAAAACTGGACCACTGAATCAATAACAATCCCGGACAGCGTTAAAGTAATTGAGGCTGAGGCGTTTTTTTACACGGGTAATCTTTACTCAATAACAATCCCGGACAGCGTCACAGAAATAGGCAATGGAGCGTTTGTTGGTTGCTGGGACCTTACGTTAGTGACAATTGGAAGCGGTGTAACGGCCATAGGCGACAGTGCCTTTGTATTAGAATACTGGGAGGTTGGTGATACTGATGGTCATGAACGGGCGGTTATATTTGGTGGAGAAGCTCCGCCAACAACGCTCGGCAGTAATGTTTTCGATAACCGGGCGAAACCAACCCTATATGTCCGCATTGATTCAAAAGAGGCTTATCAAAGCGTATCGCAGTTTGTCGGTTATACGATTATAGAGTGGCCGCTTAAAGTGGAATTTGATTCGCAAGGCGGCTCTGAAGTTTCGGCTTTTGAGGCTATTTACCCCATGGACAGAATCACCGCTCCCTCCGCGCCTACGTATGCGGGGCATACATTCGGAGGGTGGTATAAAGACTCGGCCTGCACAACTATATGGGATTTCAGTACCGATACTGTAAAAGAAAACACTACGCTATACGCGAAGTGGTCATCGGACGAGAGCGGCGACGGGAGCGGCGACGCGGATGGCGACGGTTGGAGCTTTGTCGCTTCAACAGGTACGCTCACAGTCACGACCGATGCAGGCACAACGAATTGGCACAGTGGCGAAGTTAACCCCGCTGAGGTTCAAACACTCATCATAGGGGAAGATGTCACGGAAATAGGCTACAATGCATTTGCTTTCACCGCAATTACAACGGTGACAATCCCAGACAGCGTTGTATACATAGGTTATGGAGCATTTTGGCGAGCTGAGAACCTTACTTCAGTAACAATCGGGAAAGGTGTCACAAGTATAGGCTGTGATTCATTTCTTTATGTGCCCATATCCGCTTTTGAAGTCAATTCCGAAAATACAGCTTTTTCGGAGCATGACGGAGTTTTGTTTAACAAAGAAAAAACTACGCTCATCTGCTACCCAAGCGGTAAAGCAGATACGTCATATGAAATTCCAGACAGCGTTGAAATCATAGGTTATAGAGCGTTTTCAGGCTACAACATTACATCAATAACAATCCCGGACAGCGTCACAGGTATAGCAGATACAGAAACAGAATATGAAGGATGGTTTAGGTATTTAGCAAACCTAACAGATATTTATGTCGGTTCCGATAATACAGCTTTTTCATCAGAAAACGGAGTTTTGTTTAACAAAGAGAAAACTACACTCATTCGCTACCCGGGCAATAAATCTGGTACATCAGGTACATCATATGAAATTCCAGACGGCGTTGAAACCATAGATTTTGGAGCGTTTATTTACAACAGGAACATTACATCAATAACAATCCCTGACGGTGTTTTGAAAATAGGAACCGAGGCGTTTCGTTCCACGGATCTTAGGTCAATAACAATCCCGGACAGCGTCACAGATATAGGAGATGGAGCATTTGCTGGTTGCCAGAATCTTACGTTAGTGACAATTGGTAGCGGTGTCACAGAAATAGGCAACGAGGCATTTGTGTTACCATACTGGGAGGTTGGTGACACTGATGGTCATGAACGAGCGGTTGTCTTTGTTGGAGAAGCTCCGCCATCAGTGTTGGGGGATAATGTTTTCGATAACCAAGCGAAACCAACCCTATATGTCCCCATTGATTCAAAAGGGGCTTATCAAAGCGTATCGCAGCTTGCCGGTTATACGATTATGGAGTGGCCGTTGAAAATGGAATTTGATTCGCAAGGCGGCTCTGAAATCTTGGCTTTTGAGGGTATTTTTCCCATGTCCAAAATCACCGCTCCCTCCGCGCCTACGTATGCGGGGCATACATTCGGCGGGTGGTATAAAGACCCGGACTGCACAACTATATGGGATTTCAGTACCGATATGGTAAAAGAAAACACTACACTATACGCGAAGTTTAGGGAAGATAAAGCTCCAGAAAAGATTTCAGCTATCGTTCTCGATATTGAGGCGAAGTCAGTGGGCAGCGAAATGGATATCGTTTTTAGTGAGAACGATGAAACAGTTGTCGTTATAACGTGGAATCACGCGACCGGAGAAGAGGGCGCGGTGTTCGCCGCCGGAGATATACCTTTAGCATCTGTCTCTGTAACGGCAAAAGAAGGATATGAGTTCGATGACGATATAGTAATCACAGTTCCCGGAGCCTCAGCTGTAACAAAAAATGAACATACTTCAACTTGGATATCATTCGACGCAACATGGGATGAATTAGAGAGCGAATTATCACCGCCAACCACGATAACTGGTGTGGACTTTGGCTATAGACCCTCTCTTGGGGTACTGGTGCCAAGTGAGTTTGTTTATCTTGATGACGTGATTTACTATGATGTCGCAATGACATGGAGTGGCTTGAGCGACAATGAAATGTTCACCTTCGGAGATATACCTGTGGCGACCATTACGCTTACTGCAAAAGAAGGGGTAATATTTTCCGATGATATAGCAATCACGTTTCCCGATGCCACTGTTGTAATCACAGAGGTTGATTCCTATGGCAAATATGTGAAACTCACCGCAACGTGGGATAAATTAGTAAAGCTTAGGGATATTTCTATTCCAGGCTGGACTATTAGACCTCACATTGGGGATACGCCGCTAAGTGATTTATCTGCGACATACTATGAGGGTTCAATAATATGGAGCGGCTTGAGCAACGATGAAATATTCACTGTTGGCGATATACCTGTGGCAACCATCACGCTTACCGCAAAAGATGAGGTAGTATTTGTCGGCAAGGACGATATAGACCTACGCATTGCTGATGCCACTGTTGTAATCACAGAGGTAGCTGCCGATGGTAAATATGTAGTATTCACCGTAACATTTACGGAACTGAAGAGTAGCTCGCCACCTCCGCCTCCCGCTCCTCCGCCATCGCCCGAACCTATCGCAGACCAATCGCCTGAAACATTTCTGGCTGACCTATACCAAAACATATTAGGTCGCGACGCGGATGAAGATGGGTATGACGACACGATTGCCGCCCTTCTTGACGGTTCTGTGACCGCTACGGAAATCGTGTATGATTTCGTGTTCAGCCCGGAGATGGAAGCCAAAGACCTTAGTGACGATGACTTCGTTGAAACTTTATATCTGGCATTCTTTGGGCGTGAGCCAGACCCAGACGGCAAGGCACATTGGTTAAACGCGCTGGCCACCGGCACGACCCGTGAGCAGATATTTCTCGGCTTTTCTAATTCCACAGAGTTCGTCCTGTTTTGCTTGGATCATGGGATAGCGGCAAGAGGGTATAATGACTGGATTGCCGCGCGTGTGGATGACTCCACGACCGCAACAAAAGCCATGTCCGATTTCATGTTCAGCCCGGGGATGACAGCAAGGAACTTTGACGACGAGGATTTTGTTGAGACATTGTATAAAGTGTTCTTTGGACGCGCATCTGATCCGAGCGGCAAGGCACACTGGGTAAACGCGCTGGCTTCCGGCATGACCCGTGAGCAGGTGTTGCTCGGTTTTGCGGGTTCCTCAGAGTATGATTTGCTTTGCGAGGCATATGGTTTCGTAAGATGAGAGTGATGGGATAGAAGCGAGAACTAAGGTATAAAGAAATAGGCAGCGATGGGTATAAGTTTTACTACCCATCGCTGTATTTTCCCTCAAAGATTTAATATCTTTGACAGACGGAGAGATTCATTGTATCATTAGCTGGTAGATTTGCCGCAAGTGCTGTCGCCATGACTAAAAGTAGTCAAGCGCGATTGGCGGCTCGGGAATAAATGCTTTGCGCCGCATTTATTTTTTAACAAAATCATAATTCTCCCACTTCTATCAGTGGTGAGTACAAGCTCCGACTGATTTTGTTAAAAACATCAAACGCTTTGCGTGTGATGCAAACGCGTAGAGTTTGTGAGCTTTCGCCGAATACCGCACTTCGCTACGGGTTCGCTCTTCGCTTCGCCCCCGCTTACCTCGAGCTCAGTGAACCTGCACCCTCACTTCTTCTGCCTCCGGCAGCGTTCGGGTTCGGTCATTTCGGCGAAGGCGATATATAAAAATTAAGGAACTGTCATAATATGGAAAGCAATAACTTATTTGAAACAATCGAGCGGGTGGCGGTGGATATTTTTTCCAGAGAAAGCCTTAAGAAACGGCTTGAAACAGGCGAGCCTTTGAAAATAAAACTCGGCGCAGACCCATCCCGCCCGGACTTGCATTTGGGGCACTCCGTTACGCTGCGGATGCTTCGAAAAATGCAAGACAAAGGTCACGAAATCATTTTTGTCATAGGTGATTTTACCGGGATGATCGGCGACCCATCAGGACTAAATAAAACGAGACAGCCTCTGACTCTTGAGGAAACCCGCAGCAACGGGCAAAGCTATTTCGAGCAGGTTTCAAAAATCCTTGACCCGGCAAAAACACGCATAACATACAATTCAGATTGGCTTGGTAAAATGGATTTCGCTCAAGTTCTCAGGCTTGCCGGAAAATACACGCTTGCCCGTATCATGGAACGCGATGATTTTTCCAATAGATATGCAAGCAATCAGCCTATTGGATTGCACGAGTTGTTCTATCCGCTGATGCAAGGATATGATTCGGTCGCGCTGAACGCCGACGTAGAAGTCGGCGGAACTGACCAGACTTTTAATCTTTTGGTTGGGCGTGAGCTGCAAAAAGACTATGGAAAGAAGCCGCAAGAAGTCATAACCTTTCCGCTGCTGCCCGGTCTTGACGGCGTGGAAAAAATGAGCAAATCTCTCGACAATTACATCGGAATTGACGAGCCGCCGGAAATTATGTTTGAAAAGTGCATGAAGATACCGGATAATATTTTGCCGGACTATTTCCGGTTGACCACGGACATTGTGGAAGATGAATATGCCAATATATTATCGCATGATATTCGACAAGCGCATTTTATGTACGCGAGGGAAATCGTGAAGATATATCACGGGACCGACGCCATAGAGACAGCGGAGCAAAGATACCTTGCCATAGCTTCGGGAAACGCGCCCGGCGATATGCAGATGATTTCTGTTTCGGGAAGCAGAGCGCCAATAATCGAGCTGCTCAAGCAGGCGGGTTTTGCGTCCTCAAACTCAGATGCAAGACGATTGATAGAGGGCGGCGGAATCAAGCTTGACGGCAAAACGGTCAGCGATATAAATTTGATTGTTAGTTGCGATGCAATCATCAGCCGGGGCAAAAACAGATTTGTGAAGATACACATCGGATAATTTCTCGAATTGGTGGGATTGCGCTCCAACGACCGTTCAATGGCGTAGTCGTTATTATATTTTCAAACAAGACACACAGTTGTCGTAAACGATAAGGACACATTTGAAAAATTGCTTGTACTCCTTGAATTTACACACTTTGTCAAACATCAGACTGTTGCTATTATACTTCCTGCCCTGTCCGCAATATCTCTTTGACAAACGGATTATCATTCTCTAATTCCGATGTCGGGAATCCACGCGGCTCTATATCAATCCCCTTGTATTTTCTCGTCAATCGGAAGAGTCGCGTCATAATGTCTACCGTTGTCAAGTCCTCAAAACTGCGCGAGAAAAAGCACACGTCTATGTCGCTCTGTTCCGTTGCCGTTCCTTTAGCACAGGAGCCGAACAGGAAAGCGCGATCTATCGGCATGGCATTTTTTACATCTGCCACATAGTCGGTTACTGTTTTATTTACGGTTTCAATGTTAATAGCCATGCGAACACATCCTTTGTTCGGTTAAAAAAGTCCGTAGCGGTCTGCTCGTTCAGCCATTCGCTCAATTTCTGCTTATAGTCGGCATATCGCCCGTTCAAGTAGTGTATCGTCAAATCTTCAAATAAATTATAGCGTTCATCTGTTATCTCTTCAGGTAATAGGCTTTCATATCGTTCAATAAGAACTCGGATATTGTGCGTTTTTGGCACGTTATCGTCAATGTAGAGGACATATAGACCTTTAACGAGTTTTTCAACTGCTTGCTGACACATAAACATCACATACAACCACCGACCGCTGTTCAGCATGGTTTTAGCCGTATCAAGGTCATATTGCGCTATGTCAAGCCAATAATCAAATTTCTCCTGCGCGTCCATCTACACCACCCCTATAACGCATTTTTATCATACACCAAAATTACAAATAAATCAATAGAAGGCACTAATAATTTGTGATATAATTATGTATGTAAGTTATACAGTCATACGACTCGCAATCCGACTGGAAAAATCAAAGTATCTGCAATGCGGCGAAATACGCCAGTCACGGTGGGAGATGCCGCCAGATAAACAAAATTGGTGGGATTGGAAGGATTGATTTTATGGGTTGTTTAGGAAATGCTATTTGGATAATATGTGGCGGGATATGGCAAGCGTTAGCGTGGTTTGTTATGGGTTTGCTATGGTGTATCACCATCGTTGGAATCCCGATAGGGCGGCAATGTTTCAAATTTGCGTCGTTGGCGTTCGCGCCATTTGGCAAGGAAGTAGAATACGGCGGCGGTGCTCCGTCGCTGATTGCGAATATTTTATGGATATTATTCGGCGGTATACCTCTCGCGATATGCGCTGCCGTGAACGGTTTACTGTTGTGCTGCACCATCATTGGAATCCCTTTCGGGTTGCAGTGTTTTAAGATAGCAAAACTGGCACTCATGCCATTTGGTGCAACAATTGTGTAAGGCGCTGATAAACATGAAACTTGACAGATTACTCGGCATACTTACTGTGCTGCTTCAAGAAAGACAAGGCGATGGCGCTTGCCGGTTCGTAACCGCGCCGGAGCTTGCGGAGAGATTTGAGGTGTCACGCCGCACAATCGGGCGTGATATTGACGCCTTGTGCATGGCGGGTATTCCAGTCATTACCCATCAGGGAAGCGGCGGCGGCATTTCAATAGCAGAGGGATTCAAGTTAGATAAAAGCGTGCTCACGACAGACGAACTCTCCGACATTATCGCCGCGCTAAAAGGGATCGGCAGTGTATTGGGGCAGTCAAACATCGAGCGCACTTTGGACAAGCTCCACGCCAACGCCGACGCGGTTGTTTCCATGCGCGAGCCTGTGATTATTGACCTTGCTTCGCACTATAAGGGGCAGCTTACCGAAAAAATAGAACTCATCAAGCAAGCCGTCCTTGAATCACGGCTCATAGAGTTTGACTACTATTATGACAAAGGCGAGTGTCACCGCCGCATTGAGCCGTACTTTGTGATTTTCAGGTGGTCGTCATGGTATGTATTCGGGTTTTGCTTACAGCGGCAGGACTTTCGTATGTTCAAACTTCAACGGTTATGGAATTTAACGCTATGTGACAAGCGTTTCATACTCAGGGAAGTACCGCCGAGAAAATGGGATTTTGACGCGGAGCTTGCGGACGAAATGAAATTGGTTGCGTTGTTTGAGCCGTCGGAAAAGTATAAGCTGATTGAACTTTACGGTCTTGATTGCTATACCGAAACCGACGAGGGCTTGCGCTTTGAGTGTGGTTTTACAAACCGCGATTTTCTCGTAGGTTGGCTGCTCGGCTTTGGCGGCAAGGTGAAGGTATTAGAGCCGAAAACTATTGCGGAGGATTTAACAGCTGCCGCCGAAAAAATTTTATCAAAGCATGAATAAACACGACATGCTGTTGTCATACACAATAAGAATATATTTGAGAAAATGCCTGAAAAAATTAATACATGTCCCACCAAACAAGACATACTGTTGTCGTGTTTAGTGTGGTATGATGAGTTAAAAATACATATTCAAAGGATAGAGCAATAATGAGCGGTTACAAAGAAACAGCCAAAAACAGCGGCTTTGTGAGAAAAATACTGTTGACCTCCGCAGGGTTTGAAACAAAAACGATAAGCGACACGTTTTTGACCCTTGCGGGTAAGAAGCCGAAGGATATAAAAGTGCTGTTTATCCCCACCGCGGCGATTTCCCCTGCCGCAATAGAGGTTCTGCCTAAGTGCATGGACGATTTGTTAAAAATAGGGATTCCTGCGGCGAATATCAAGGTCTTTGATTTGCACTGTTCATTATCAACCGAAGAAATGTCAGCGTTCGACGCGGTTTATTTTACGGGAGGAAGCCCACAGTATCTGCTTGAAAGAATCAACGACACGGGCTTTGACAAAACTTTGAGCGAATTTGTCAGCAATGGCGGGGTTTATGTCGGTGTCAGCGCGGGAGCTATTGTCGCCGCAGGCAACCTGCCGAATAATCTTGGCTACTTGAAAGCTACGCTAAATGTACATATGCAAAACGGCATGGACGACGGCGTTTTCGATAATGACACTGTAACGCATATTGACTTAACGGACGGTAAAGCTGTTTTAATTCATAATCGGCAGTTTCAAATTATATAAAAGTGCGCCAAAAGTGCGCCAATTGAAAGCTGTCAAGAACAAAGCACGGTTGCTGTCTGTAAAATTGTCAGGATAAACGAGGATAAACGAGGAGGGATAGAAATGCCGAGAAACACCACGCAGAAAAAAGCCTTAGTCATAATAGACATTCAAAACGACATTACTAAGAATTACAAGGAAATCATCGGCAACATCAACAAAGCTGTTGATTGGGCGGTTGCTCAAAATATTCATATTGTTTATATTAGGCATGAGAATTTATCAGACGGTACGAGGACTTTTAAGCCGAGCACTAATGGGGCGCAGTTGGTTTCGGATATGAAAATAGTGTCTGAAAATATTTTTACAAAATACAAAACAAACGCTTTGACGAGCGAGGGATTTATGGATTTTATCAGTAAAAACGAAATATGCGAGTTCTACATAGCGGGAGCGGATGCTGTAGCCTGTGTTAAATCAACCTGCTACAACTTGCGAAAGGCAGATTATCGTGTTACTGTGTTATCGGATTGCGTTACCAGTTACGACAAGAGGAAAATTGACGAAATGCTACGATATTATGAAAGTAAGGGCTGTAAGATAATGAGATTGAGCGAGGTAAAATTATGAGCCAAAAATATGACTGGTTTGAGGATTATTGCAAGTCGAAAAAAGGTGCGTACAAAGAATGGAAGCAGGAATGGGGAGTCCACCGCTATATGATTCGCGATAAAATGTTTATCATGCACGGCGGCGATAAAGAGGGAAAAGAAATTATAACCCTAAAACTTGAACCTATGCACGGGCAGTTTCTCCGAGAAGTGTACAAAGGTGACCTTGTGCCGGGATATTATATGAATAAGGATTATTGGAACTCGGTTTATGTTGACGGCAATGTTCCTGATGATGTTTTGCGCGATATGGCGGACAAGTCGTATGAGTTGATTCTAAACGGATTCAGCAAAAAAATACAAAAAGAAATTTTGGGAGAATAAAAGACATGAACGCAAACATTTTTGAAAAAGCAAACCAAATTATCAAGGGCTGTGACACGGCATATTTTGGAGTGATTGACGAGGATGGATTTCCGAGCATTTCGGCAGTTTCGGTAATAATGCCGAAGAACATTTTCGAGGTGCACTTTGCCACACAAATAAATGGCAACAAAGTCAAACGCCTGCATAAAAATAACAAAGCAAGCGTGTGTTTCAAGACTGATAATTGCAACATAACGCTTGTAGGCGAAGCGGAAATCCTCACCGACCAAGAAACGAAAAGCCGTTTTTGGGTGTTGGATTGGATGCCTCATATCTTTCCCGACGGCGAAGCCGACCCGAATTACTGTGTCGTAAAAATGTGTACCAAGCGGGTGTCGCTGTGGATTGATAACGAAGATGCGGCATTTACGATTGACGCACTGCTTACCGTGCAATCCCGCTGCGGGCTGCTGTGTGACGGTTGCGGCTTCAAAGAATCCCACGGCTGTATCGGGTGTATTGCTTTAGAGGGTAAGCCGTTTTGGGGAGAGTGCCCCGTTGCGAAATGCTCTCAAAACAAGGGGTATACGCATTGCGGCGAGTGTTCCGACATTCCCTGCGACATTTTGAAAGAGTTTTCTTGCGGTGAAGATGAACATAGCGACAAGCCCACAGGGGCGCGGATTGCGGTTTGCAGGGGTTGGGCGAGGTGAAGCTAAAGCTTCACGAGCCTGATTGGAGAGTGCGCATAAATGCACACTTATGGGAGTTGAGGTGAAAATATGAACTATAAAACACGCACCTTCCCCGAATTTTCTGCTTGCGGGTTGAACTGCGGATTGTGCCCGCAATACTACAAGCACACCGACGGCGCGTTCAGATGTCCCGGTTGCGGCGGCGAGGGCTTTTCGGATGCACACCCTCCCTGCGTAATACTTACCTGCTGTCAGAGCAAGGGGTTTGAATTTTGCCCCGATTGCAACGAGTACCCATGCAAACGGTACGACAATGCCGATACAGGCGATTCTTTTATCACGCATAAAAATCAATTTAAGGACATTGAAAAAGCCAAGCAAATCGGCATAGAATCGTATATTGCCGAGCAGAATGAGAAAGTCGCCATATTACAAAAACTGCTTTCTAATTTCAACGACGGGCGCAGAAAAACCTTTTTCTGTGTCGCCGTCAATCTTTTGGAGCTTGAAGATGTAAAAAAAATCATGCGGCGCATTGAAAGTGAAATAAACCCCGACGACCCAATAAAAGAAAGGGCAAAAGCCGTTGTCGGGCTGTTTCAAGCCATTGCTGACGAGCAAAACATAGTAATAAAACTTAGAAAAAAATAGGAGGATAACGACATGAGCGAAAAACTGAAAAAAGCAAGCGAAATCATCAAAGGCAGAACAGCATCGGGCGAATACAAGAACCAATACTGCGTTCTCGCGCAGGAGGATTTGGACGGACGTTTGACCGCCGCTACCATTACGCCGTCCAAGTCGGATGGAATACGACAGCTTACGTTCTGCTCCGGTGTCGGAAGCAACTGGGCGAAACGCGCCGAGCGTGACAATCGCGCCGCCGTCTGCTTTTCGTCCGAAGAATACAGCATTACGCTACGAGGGAAGTTAGAGATTTTGACCGATGCGACAACCAAGCAAGAGAACTGGTATAGCGGCTTGGAAAATCACTTTTCAGGCGCAGACGACCCGAATTATTGCGTTTTGAGGTTTACGACGGAGAAATATAAGCTGTGCATTGATTGGGAAGAAACAGAGGGTAGTTTGTAGGAAAGATGGGGTGAAAAATGACGATTGATTTCAAGAAAACCGATAAAGACCTCTATCACCCGAAAACAACTCCGACCGTCATTGACGTATCGGAGATGGTGTTTATCATGGTGGACGGCACGGGCAATCCCAACACAAGCGAGGAATACAAATCCGCCGTCGAAATTCTTTATGGGCTTTCTTATGCCATCAAAATGGGAAACAAATCCATTTTGGAGTTCGTTGTGCCGCCGCTTGAGGGCTTGTGGTGGCTAAATGACGGCTCGGAAGAATGGTATAAGGACAAAGGCAAATACTGTTGGACTTCGATGATTCGACAGCCTGCGTTTGTCACACAAGAAGTTTTTGAAGCGGCAAAGACTTCTCTCGACAAGAAAAAACCGAACCTTGATACTTCAAAAGTGCGACTTGAAAAATTCACAGAGGGGCTTTGCGTTCAGGCAATGCACATCGGCTCGTATGATGATGAACCGCGAACAAACGCCGCAATCATGGAGTTTACCGCCGACAATGGTTATGCAAGCGATATAAGCAACACACGCCGTCACCATGAAATTTATCTAAACGACCCGCGCAAAACAACGCCCGAAAAGCTGAAAACGGTGATAAGGCATCCTGTTAGGCTATGTTAGAAACTAATCGCTCGCAAGAGCGAGGCTTCCATGTTTCCGAGAGGTTGCGAGTGTTTACAAGGTTTTGCTTGACAACGTAATAAAACCGCCACTATAATCATAATAGGCAGTTATGCGTGAAAGGATACGCCTTGTATGGATAAGTTAAAAATTTATTTAGATAACTGTTGTTACAATATGAGAGGAAAGCCATGACTAATAATGTACAGACTTCCGCTATAATGAGTGCGGGAATGAGAGCATTGCGCGAAGCTCTCGGAGTAGTTGAAGCTGAAATTTTTATAGTCAACATTAAGAATAAAGGTTTCGACTATACTGAATGGCGGCGCGATAATCTTTGGGAAGATATGACCCTTGAAGAATTATTTGCAGAAGCCGCAGAGTTTGAACGGCTACACCCCGAAACTATCCCGCCCAATGCGGTAATTATTTAACAAAACCATAAGGCCCCCGCTTCTACAAATGCGGGGGTACATTATAATCATAATCGGGAGAGTACAAGCTCTGATATTTTTATAATGCAAAATGACAGGACAGTACAGCAAAAAGTAAGAGCGTTAACCACATCAACCGCTCCCGCAGACTTGCGGATAAAATTTGTATTATCGAAAGTTCAAACACTATGAAGAAAATCAAGCAATCAAGTGAAAACGAAATGATTTACGAGTTCTTGAAGATGGAATTTTCCTCTGACAGATATTTTGAAAAAATCTTATCGGCTTTAAGAGAACTGAACATTGACAAGAGTGTTATTACAAACGGGAATATCGAATCTGAACAAGAAAATGTTTTAAGAGCAAAGATATTAAAGCAATTTAGAGGGTATCGCGACAGAGAAATATTTGAAAGATTTCCGTCAAAAATAAATTGGTTTTGGACTGTATTTGATAAGGAAGATATAACCAAAATATTCTACATAGAATACAGTTATTGGAACGAACTGTCTAATTACACAGGCTCACCTCTTGAAGCGGCTAAAACAATATTGTCGGGAAAAACAATATACGATGTTCCAAACGATAATTTAATCAGGGGAGCAGAAAAAATAAAGGCAGGTCATAAATTTCCGCCTTTAATATTCTTGACGGACGAAAATCAAAGCCGTTATAATATTCTTGAAGGACACGGGAGAATGACCGCTTACGCACTTATTCCCGATTTATTTAACGATGTATCGGTTTTACTCGGAGTTTGCGATGCTAATGAATTAAATAAATGGTACGGTGAAATGCCCGCCTGATTGAGATAAAGGTTTAATAATGAAAAATCAAGCAATCAGTCTAAGAAAAAAACGGAGGAAAACATTTTGGACAAGCAATTTATCGCAAAGCATTGGTACGCAAGCTCGTATGAGCAGTTTGAAAACCAAACAAACGATGTGGAGTTTCTTTTAAAAGTCTTGCGTGAACAGACCGATGGGACACCGCAGAACATTCTTGAAGCCGCTTGCGGGGGTGGTCGGATCAGCGTCCCGCTCGCGCAGGCGGGTCACAAAGTCACCGGTTTTGACGCGGATGAATTTATGCTGCTACGCTGTTATCGCAGGATGAAGGATATTCGGGGCATTACTTGCTATCAAGCCGACGCTATAAGCGAGGATTGGGGAACGGGCTATGATGTTGTCGTAATGGCCGGGAATATCCTCATCAACATCGAAACCAAGTTGGATTATGCCGAAGCGCAACAAATATTTATCCGCAAATCTGCGGCGACGCTCCGCTCCGGCGGGCATTTGATTTTGGATTATGACCAGCACTCGGACACATCGGCGATTGAGTTTTTCAACCATTTGGGAGAGAGCGGACGTTTGGGCGACGAATCTACATATGCCGACGAGCTTGGAACAAGCGGTAAAATCAAAATTTATGGCAATGTGTACGACCCTGTAACGCGAATTTGTACTTGGGCGAGTCATAGCGATTTGCTGACAAACAACGGTGAGCGAATAATCAAATCTACAACAGGCTATAAGCACATTCCAACTTTGAAACAGGTTTACGGATGGCTTGCCGACGCAGGATTTGATGTGGAAAAGACTTACCGTAACTACACAGATGAACCATTGAGCGAAAATGAGCCTGATTACGTTAGAGCGACCATTTGGGCAAGGAAAGGATGATAACTTGAAACGGCAATGCACAAACCTCACACACTAACGGGGGACGGCGCAAGCATTGCCACCCATACCTCACCCTGTCGGCGCGGTCAGCGCATCGGCAAACCGCCCACGGTACACACACGCCCATGCGGGGCAAACCCGGCGCGGCAAGCTGTGCGTTGCGATGCATTTCTTTTGCGGTCATTCTATTAGCACACTTCTAAAACAATTCATCAAGCAAAATATAATTCCTTCCTCATTTGCTCGATAAACCATAAATATTCATCGTAACTCTCATACGGAGCCGGTTCGCTTATACGGTAATCAATCGGCGCGCTTGGGAAATCATCGTCGAGGTAACGCGGGAATAGGTGGATATGTAAATGCGCCCCGGAGTTTGCGTGCATTTCGTAGTTTATCTTCACCGCGCCGGTGACTTTACGGAGTGCTTTCCCGACACGTTGGACTTCGTTCATAAAAATGGCTGCATCCGCTTCGGGCATATCCTCAAAGTGAAAGTAGTGTTCCATTGGCATGACATAACATTTACCGAAAAGCCGCCCTTGTCCGGGGTATTCACCGCCGACACATATTTTATCAGTCAAAACAATGTCAATTTGACCATCAGGCATCGGCTCATTATTGCAAGCGGGGCAGTTTTCTTTTTGTGCCGCTTTAATAAATTCGGGGTAGCGGTAATGGAAACTTCCGCCGCGTTTTTCATAGGATAAATCCGCTGTCATGCGGCATACGAGATGACCGTAAAAGTGCGGTAAAAGCAAATCAGATTCGGTCTCAATAAAGCCGAATTTCCGATAAAGATTCTTTGCAGGAACTCCCGGCTCGTAGCCTTCGGGGTAAGTTTCGACTGTGATAGGTTTCGTGTGGTCGAGTTGGCGCAGCGCGGTTTTCAGTAATCGGTTGCCGACACTTTTGCCCCGATATTTCTCCGATACACCTATCCATGTAATGCGGTTAAATGTTCGTGAAAAGCCGATGAAACCCATATTTTGATTACTCATATAATCCACAGCGGTCAATGCTTCATTTTTGCTTGTTTTGTTTTTTGCGTACGACATAAGCTCCGGGTCTTTACCCATATCAGCCGGATGCCGCATTATTACCGATAATTCGGTAGCTATATCATACCACGCAGGGAGGTCTTGTTCTGTCGCCCATCGTATTAACATTTCGCTGTCATCCCCCATTCTTTCAAGAGCATTTTAATTTTACGTCTTGATTTTATATGTAATTTCGTATATTCGTTTTTTACTCTATCGCCTTCCTTGCGAATGTTGAAGCTGTTTTATTTTGGCAGCCGATTTCCCAAAACGGTTTATCGCAAAAATAAAACAATTCATCAAGGTATGGATAGGCTTCTTCCGAAATGAAGATACCGTCGTCAATCATCTGTTTTATTTTCCCTTTATTCGCCCACATCGCATCGCACGTTTCGTCAGGTTTGAATATGATCGATGAAATGTTTACATCCTGTCTAAATAACCATACATCATAAAAAGCACCGCCTTCATCGTTAGCATGAGAGGACATATATTGCTTGAATAATTGCCCGTTTTTCGGGTCAAGCACAACACCAATTTCTTCGACGGTTTCTTTTAATGCGGTAGTTAAGCTGTCGTCACCTGAAACCGCGCTTCCCCCGGTCGTTTGCCACATACCAGCCCAGCCGGTTATATCGAGCGCACGTTTTGAAATAAGAAATTCGCCCTTATCGTTCATAATCCAAATATGTACGACAAGATGGTAGTCCCCGGCTTCCATCGGCTTACCGCGTTCATGCAGCCGACCGGTCTTATTTCTGTTAATGTCGTAAACATCCCATAATTCAACCATTCTTTACATCCATTCCACTATACACTGTTCAATTGACTGAATTTATCAATAGGCACGACTTTTGCAACATCGCCCATTTGCAGAGCTTTATAAAAAAGCAGCCTTAATTTGAAACATCGCAAGACCCAGCATAGCAAAAGCAGCTTGTCAAATGATCGCCGACAACGCCGACGGCTTGAAGAAAAGCATATATGATTGTAGTGCCGACAAATCGAAAGCCGCGTTTTTTCATGTCTTTGCTGACGGTATCGCTAAGCTGTGTTGACGCCGGGACATCAGCGATGTTCTCCCAAGCGTTTTTCACGATTTTGCCTTGTGTAAAGCTCCATATATAGGCGTCAAAGCTGCCGAACTCATTTTGGATTTCCATGACGCGGGCGGCATTGTTGATAATGGCGCGTATTTTCAAACGATTTCGCACGATTTTGGCATTTTGCATAAGTTCTTCAAACTTTGCTTCATCATAACCTGCGACCGTTTCAATGTGAAAGCCGTCAAAAGCCTCATGAAAGCCCTCTTGTTTGTATAAAATCGTCCGCCACATCAACCCCGCCTGCATCAAGTCAAGGCACAGCTTGGCAAACAGCCGCTGGTCGTCATGCTCCGGCTTGCCCCATACTTCATCGTGATACTTTGCCATCTTTTCGTCGCCCTTAGCCCACGCGCAGCGCACTATCTCATTATCTGATTTATTCGGCATTGGATTTACTATTTTTACCTCCATTGCTAATTTATAATTTTATAATCTAACCGCGGGCACGTATTTTATCACACAGGGCGCAAAGCGCGTCTATGAACGCGGATGTTTCCGAGCGGATCAGATCAAGATTATTTGCCGTCGCGGCTTGCTCCAATTTGTAGGCAAAACCTGAAAGCTCCGCCTCATTTATAATGGCAAGGGCGCTTTTCATACCGTGCACGGCGATTTCATAGTCTCTTAAATCCGCTTCGCCAAAATCGCCGTCATCAAAACCGCCGTTTTTTGCGCGAAATTTATCCAAAATGTTCATGAAATTTTCTGCGTCCTGCAGGAAATCAGTTTCAATCTCGGACAAATCCATGCCGGCGGCCTGCAAATAATCGGATGCCGCTGGTTCTTCGTCCTTCTGATCTTCCTGCTGCACCCATCGCTGCTGCCATGCCGCCTCGACGACCTCCGGCGGTTTTTTGTCGCGGATAAAACTGATCAGAATGTTATCCAGCTCACGCGAATCAATCGGCTTTGGAATGTAGCTGTCAAAGCCGTTTTTCAAAAATGTCTCGGCGTGTCCAACCAAGGCGTTGGCGGTCAGCGCGATGATGCTCCGGGTGTAGCCCATCTCGCGCAAGAGTTTTGTCGCCTCTATCCCATCCATTCCGGGCATCATGTGATCCATAAAGATGATGTCGTATTCATTGCCGTCTTTGACTTTTTCAATGGCCGACGCCCCGCTGTTTGCCGAATCTACCTTTAATCCGTATGGCAGAAGCATACCTTTGGCGACATATAGGTTTGATTTTACATCGTCCACAATAAGGACGCTACCATAAGGCATATACTCGCGCAATGTTTGGCGTCTTTGCTCAACTGCCGCGCTTTGAAAACGGAAGTTTCGTATTACTTCGGCGAGATGAGCGCCGCAGACAAGCTCGTTTACACGCTTTTGCGGGATGTATACGGTAAATGTCGAGCCTTTGCCCGGCTCGCTCTCCACCAATATTTCGCCGCCCATCAAATCGAGGAGACGCTTTGTAATCGTCATGCCAAGCCCGCTTCCCTCCGTTGCGATGTTGACTTCTAAATTGAAGCGGGTGTATTCGAGATACAGCTTATCAAGCTGATCTTGGGTCATGCCTTGACCTGTGTCGCTGATTTGCAAGATGAGAGTGATTTCCCCGTCTTTGGAAGATGCCTTTGAGGAAACAGACAGCTTGATATTGCCCTTTTCGGTATATTTATAGGCATTGGCGAGAATGTTGTTTAAGATTTGCTTCAAGCGGAGCGCGTCACCTTGCAGACTAAGGGGCGTGTTTTCGTCTATATCAAGTGAAAATTCTATGGGTTTGCTCTCATAGCGTATGCGGTTTATTTGGACGGTGTCGTTTATGAGGCTCGGAATGTCGTATTTGGCCGGCATTATTTCTAATTTCCCGGATTCGATTTTCGAAAGGTCTAAGATGTCATTGATGATGCCCATCAGCAAATTTCCGGATTCATATATCATGCCCAGAGATTCTTTTGTCTCTTTGCTTAAGGATTCGCTATGCAATTCTATCTCCGTAATGCCAAGTATCGCGTTCATGGGAGTCCGTATCTCATGGCTCATGTGCGCCAGAAACTGGCTCTTTAGCTGATTTGCTTCCTGTTCCTTGATGACGGCGTTGCGAAGCCTTTCCTGATGCTCCATATCAGCGGTTATATCCTCCATCGCCGCGAGGGAAGCGCGGTGTCCGGCGTAATTTATCGTAATGGATGTGATACGGCAGATAAACGGCTGGCCGTCCAATTTAAAGCATTGAAGCTCCGCCGCAAATCTGTCGGTGTTGGCGATTTCGGCGAGATGTTCCGCCGTAGGTACTCCGTCCGGCTGTATTTCCGGCATAAAACCAAGTCCGTCGCGCCCTTTCACCTGTTCTTCAAAAGACGAGCAGCCAAAAACGTCCAAACAGGCTTTGTTGGAATAAAGAAGCGTCCAGTCGTCAAGGCTCAGTATTCTGATTCCCACAGGCAGCGTATCTAAGATTTCCGACAAATGCCGGCGGTCTTCCTCAAGGGTGTGTTTTTCTTCTTCAAGCTCTTGCATTTTTTTTGCCGCCGCCCGCGTCTTGCTCATTACCGCCCGTTGCACCAATGCTTTGCTGCGTGTGTAAAACCAAATCAGCACAAGGGCAAGCATGACGGAAGACAGCGCGATCGCGCCGACCAGCCACGGGCGCTGCGCTTGCAGGCGCATGGTTTCGATGTTGTATGTCCTGCTCACCCATTGCTCGGTGATTCTGTCGGTGTCTATAAGTCCGAGAGCTTTGTCGAGGATTGAACGGAGAACTGTTTGGTTTTTGTTGACCGCAAAAGTGACGTGCAAACCGTCGTCAAACAGATAATTTGCCTTATAATCTGAAAGCTCGTAATAATTGGTCAATGTGGTCAGCCTGCTTTGTATGGACATGACAAGATCAACCTCGCCCCTGTCAAGCGCCATATAAGCTCCATCCGCGGTCGGGTATTCCGTCACGTAAAGCGCGTTGGGAAACCATGCCTTGAATGCCTCGGCAAACGCCGTGCCGTTTATAAGGCCAACTCTTTTGGTGGGTATGTCGTTTAGCTCGACGTTTGGAAAGCTCTGCTTGGACAAAAGGGCATACCGGTCTGTGAAATAATATGTGCGCAGCCAGTCAAATCTGCCCGCCCGTTCGGGGGTTTGGATAAGATTTGGCATGAAGTAAGCCGTTTCATTCTCCAAAAGCTCCATCAGGCCGGGAAGCTCCAAATGTTCATCGTGAACCATTTCAAAGTCCGAACCGATGAACTCTTGAATTTCGCTCAAAATATCAAAGACCATACCGTTCCAGATGTCTTCGTGTGAGTCGTAAAAGCTGGTAGGATAAGATGCGTATTGGGTGGCAAACGGTATTACAGGGTTATTTTGCAGATATTCAAGCTCCTCGCCGGTGAGCATAGAGGAGAATTTGTGACGCCTGTAATCTAAGTTTCCTTGCATATGCAAATCGGCCAAATATCCGGCGGCGCCGTTTTGCACAGCCTTGGTAATCACGGAGATAACGGCATCATAATCCGGGTTTGCCGCCGCCACGGAGACGTGGAGAATAGTCAGCGGCAAGAAATCTTCGATATATATCCCGTCATATTGGTCAAACGACGCCGACAATGACTCTGTGAGCACAAACACGTCGGCATCTCCGTTTTTGAGAGCTTCGTATAGCGCGTCCTCATCGGCTACGATAACCTCCAGATAAGTTCCGGGTTCGAGCGCGTCTGCGACTATCGGAATCACGGCGGAGTTTTCGGTAAAAGCATAGCGCGGCAGTCTCTCACGGCTGATTTCAGAAAGCGTCGGGCTGCCCTCATAACGGTAATTTACAAAAATTCGCTGGATAATAGGACCGCTTAGGGAAAATATCTCGGCTCTATCCGGTGTAGCCATGACGGCCGCAAGGTCAAATATGCCGCTTTCAAGCCCCGCGTCCAACTCCGTTATGCTGTGCGTTTCGACCAAAATGGGAATCCCGATAAGCTCCGAGAGCCAGTCGCAAAACAAAACCGTATAGCCGCCGAGCGTTCCGTCTGTTTTCTCAAACAGCTCGGTGCTGTGGGTGGCGGCGTATATCAAAGGAGAACCTGCGGCTTGCAGCTTCGCTATGGCTTCGATTTCCGCGTCCGTTATGTCAGGAATGTCACGGAGCGCCATAAATGGGGCTTCGGAGGCTTCGGGGCTCTGTGTGTCCCGGGCGCAGCTGGCTGTGTTTAAAATGACGATGACAAGGAGCAAGAGGGTAAGAATCCTCCCCATTACCGACTTGCATCTGTTTTTTATATATCCGCGAAAGCGGCAATCTGTTCTATTCATATAGCTTCACACTCCGCGATAAATTTTACCATCATGCGGCGCATATTGCAATTCTTTTCTGATTTTGCTATCCGGCTTTGCCTCCCGCTTGCGCTCGTGATATAATGATTGCCATACATAACTTTCAAGGCAGGATTGATATAGTGAAGAATATTAAGGGTGTAATATTTGATTTTGACGGAACATTGCTCGACTCCATGCAAGTTTGGCGTCATTTTGAGATTGAATATCTCAAAAGCCTTGGGGCGACGCCGCGCCCGGGATTGATGGAGGTGCTTCGCGCCTTGAGCAGTATCGAAGAAGCGGAGTATTTTAAAAGCGAGTATGGAGTTTCGCAATCTGTGGAAGAAATTGTACTCGGCCGCAACGCGCTAATCGGCGAGAAGTATCGCAGTGAAATTCCGCTCAAAAACGGCGCGCTTGAAGTGCTTGAGGCTTTGCGCGAGAGGGGCGTAAAGATGTGTATTGCCACGGCGACGGAACGGGAACTTGCCCAGCCCGTTGCGCGGCGTTTTGACTTATATAAATACATTGAAAGGCTTTTTACGTGCGAGGAGGTCGGCGCGGGAAAAAGCAGCCCGGACATATATCTTCAAGCTGCCGGGCATATGGGTACGGATGTGCCGCAGACCCTTGTTGTTGAAGATGCCTTGTATGCCATGAAAACTGCAAAAGCAGCCGGTTTTATGGTTGGCGGCATATATGACCTGTCATCCGCCGATCAGGAGGAAGAAATAAGGGCGATTTGCGATTACTATTGGATGAGTTTTGACGATATGTTGCAGATGCTCCTTGGCAGCCGGGTTGAGATTGCCTGAAACTCTCCGTTTTGCGCTGAGGCATAGAGAAATGCCCATTCCACGTCCTTCAAAACTTGAGTAGCTGTCCAAATAACGACAATCCGCTAAATCCAATCCTGTTTGACCGCTTTCCGCTTACAGCCTTTACCACGTTTGGCAGCCCGCATTTGTAATAGTAGTGGGTTTTTCTGTCTGGCTTCTACCGAAACGAGAGCGGGAACACCGCCGGGAATGATAATATCTTGATACTTATATTCACCTATGTATTTTCTGTTATTGAATAAGACATTGAAGCTGTTCATATTGAACGGCTGGTTTTCCTTTGTAGTCAATCCGTGCTCATTGAAGGACTCGACAATCGCTCTGACTGTTTCCCCTTCGGCATATCGGGGAAACGCTTCTTGAACCAGCGGAGCGGTGAGAGGGTCAACCAATAGTTTTTGATCAGCGCCCAGTATATAACCCAATGGAATACCGCCGCCGTTGTTCTTGCCATTCAAAGCGTTTTCTTTTTGTCCCCGACGTATTTTCTCCGAGAGTTCAGCGGAATACCAATCTGTCATTCCTTCTAACATTGATTCAAGAATGATGCCCTCCGGTTCATCTGAAATATTCTCTTTTGCCGATATTATTTTTACGCCGTTCTTTTTCAAAATCCGTTTGTAATGTGCGCTGTCGTAGCGGTCGCGGGAAAAGCGGTCTAATTTCCAGACGATAACTACATCAAAAATATTCTTCGCGCTATCTTTTATCATGCGTTGAAATTCCGGACGGTTATTCGTCTTTGCTGACAGGGTGCGGTCAAGATATGTGCCAACAATGGTAATACTGTTGTGTTTGGCGTACTCGGTATATTCGCGTATTTGCCCCTCAACCGATTCTTCTCGCTGACTGTCCGAACTATAACGGGCATATATTACAGCTTTCACTCGGACTTACCTTCCTCTTTCCCTTTTAACTCTTTAAGGTTTTTTGCGTTTAACGATGATACCACTTTTTTGCCCGACTGTTTTTCATATTGCTGCCGTGCCGCTTTTGCCGTAGGCAAAGTTTAGTGTGTTATGCCTGCCCTCCGACTGATGGGAAAAACTGCGCTGCCGCCATTTGAGCGGCGCAGCCGTTCATTTACCCTTGACGGACTTCACGATTTTTGCTAAATTAACATGCCATGCTAATTGAAGGACTAAAAAGAGTCCCAAAATGACCTTAATATATTTATAAAGTGCCGCATTGCTGATGGGGACATATCATTTTTCCGCACACGAATCGTCAAAGATGTTTCTGACAGTTGTTTGGGAGTTATTTTATAGGTACGATATCTACCACTCATTGTAAAATCACCAGTGAGTGTTTTTAATCCCAATTTTTTGTCTATTCGTTTATGCTCATCAGAGCTAAGTGTTATATATCGATAAGTAACTATCCGGGTTTTTATTCGTTTAGTTTTCATCATTTCCTTATATAGCTGTTTAAATCCCTCCCTATTTCCGACAAGTTGTTCGACCGTAGATAGCTGCTTATTTACTTGGATAGAACCCACGTTAGAGGTTTGCATGATGACGTTATGTAACTCTAAATCAATCGACAAAATCAACATAAATTCTACTATATCATCAGGTGATATAAAATATAGAGTCATTTTTTTCAAGACATGTTCATCCATGATCCCATCATATAAGATTCGAAACGTCGACTTGGGTGCATGAAATATTTTAAATATTTCATAGCAAATATTATATACTGCCGAGACTCTATTGATGGATTTAAGTGATAATTCAGGCGAAGCTATTGACGTTTTGACGGTAACATTATTCTTATTATCCATTAGCTTTCCTCTCCATTTTCCACCTTGTTTTTAGTTGAGTTTTCGAAATCAAGAAGTATAGATGCTTTTCTTCTCTGGCAAAAAAATAATAAAGCATCTTCGGTTAATTCTAAAGTAGATAATGAAGATCGAACTGAATTACTTAGCTCTGCTATAGATAGTCCCCCTTTTTTTGTCTTGAACATATTTATTGTTTGTATAATATTACTGTTCATTAAGTCTTGTGATATTTGTTCAAAAAAAGCAATATTCATATCCGAGTATTGTTGTATCATCGTCGAAATTATTTCATTCTCTATACCGACAAATTTAGAATTAAAAATATGATGTACAATTGGAGCGATATCATCTATTGTGGGATTCCAAGTGAATATGTCCATTCGCCCATCTCGAACGATCGCAGGATATACCCGTTTATAATTATTTCCAGTTAAGATTATCGGAACTCTAATACCTGCTATATTAGGGTTATCGGATAAACTCATTAAGTAAGACGCTAACAAATTTGAATTTACTGTTTTTCCAATAGTATCTTCCGTAGCAATGGTTAAATGGAAATCGTCAATTAGAAGCAAGCCACAATGTTTTCTTTTTGCAACTTCTATACATATGGCTTCGTATTCTCTTTGAAGTTTTTTTTTCGAATCGCCTTCCATTTCTCCACTTAGTTGAGATGATGATAGCGAGGTCAAAAATATATTATAGTTTTTACAAATTTCTTTCACCATATATGTTTTTCCATAACCGTACGGACCTTGTATCCCTAATAATAAAGGATAATTATGATTAGGAACAGATATGGCAGTGTTATTGCAAATAATATGTTTCAAAACCGCAGTCTCAAATTGCTCCGGAATTACTGACCCCGAGAGTTGATCATGTGAAGAATACCCATTTTTAAAATGAAATATTCTTTTAATTTTATCTGATAAATTATTATTCATTTGAGTTATCCCCCTTTGTGACACGTTCTTCTACGATAACTTCACTTGTCCCATTATCAAGCGAAGCCATAATGTGGTCAATCCGGTCTTCAGGGGAGCTTTTTTTAAAATGCTTTCCCCATTTGACCCAATAGGCATATCTACGTTTTATTTTTCGCACGAAAAATAAACATAATGGAATAAGCACTGCGAGTATACCAAGGATCACTCCAATATTAACTATCAATGGGGGGAGTTCAGTAATATATTGAAAGCCCCTTTCCATTATTTCGTTCATCGGTAAGACCATTCCTTTCTAGATTATCTATATTTATCTACGGTTACAAAATCACCAAATTGCATTGATAAAACTTATTACTGCTTTTCAACTTCGGGTCAAGCAGACCCGAAGTTCCCATATTCAGTTCATCTTGATAGTTATCCACCGATAGTCCACTTTTATAGAAAACATCAATGAACTTTATGAGTTCTTCGCTATATACAGGATAGGGGAGCGTAACAACACCATCTTCATTTTTTTCATGTCTGTTCATTGAAAAAGTGACTATAAAGTCTCGTTGCGGGAAGTGTCAGCTTTACCGTTTATCGTTTTCACACGCTGCTTGCTCTTTTGTTTTTCAGCAGCTCGTTCTTTGTATTTTGCTGTGTCTTTGTTTGCCATAACTTTTGCCTTGCCACTCCCGCCATTCTCTGGTGCGTTGTTTCGGAGTATATCTTGACCATAAACATTCCGCTGATCGTCATTATGAGCAATTAAAGAAAGTATTTGCTTTTCATTTTCATCATAGAGCAGTCCGAGCTTGTCATACATAGACAAAAAATCATCAGCAAGCTTTTTGTCATTGATTAACTCGTCGTGTTGTTCTCTTACAAGATAATCAAACTGCTCATTTCCCTTGTGCTCAAAAGCACTACGCAAAAGCAATACAGTTTGCCCGGAAAGTTGAGAGTAATATTAAGATATTTGAGAAAAGAGTAAATCGCACACTCGTGTTCTTTCCACAAATAGCTCATGCGAGTACCTCTTTCTTATAATTAAGCCATACAGATAAATACTCTTTTCCCATGAAATGATCTATATCCAACCACAACGAAGAATTCGAAAGCTTTATTACATGGGCAAATATTTCTTCTGTATAAGTATCGTTACAAATAAAATCCTTGTTCATTCCCTGAGCTAAAGAAAATTTTCCCAGCTCCAACAAATCCAACAACGCTCTAATATGGTTAGCAACACTATATTTTTCGGTATGTTCCGGGATAGAAACATTTTGCTCTATACCATAATCACGATATATGCTGTCAGCGCTATCGCGAAAAAAGGGAGTGTTCCATTGTAATGCCGATTGATGCCAGTCTCCGCAAGTTAAAAGCTTGCAGGGAATGTTAAGGGCGTGTTGTCCCGTAATATACCTCATAACAATTTTCCCTCTTTCTTTAAACTTTTGCCTTGCCACTGTCGCCATTCTCCGGTGCGTTGTTTCGGAGTATATCTTGGTTAGGTGCTTTGCTTTTTTCGATTCGCATTATCCTTTTTAATGCAGGCATGAATATCTGCTCATATCGCATAGTCATTGCTTTCTTCATGTACTCTTTTCTAATTTCGGATATTTGTGGGGTAGAATCAACTATACTATATATTTTTTCCATGTTGATTTTGGGGACGGTGCGTTTTATGGCTTCGGCTAATCCGCTTGGCGGGCCTTTGAATATTTCGTGATAAAATATCCGCTTGCCACCTGAGTAGTAAACAGAAGGGACGTTATATTCCGCGCTTTTCAACTCGTCCGGCTTATCTAATAATCGTGCCATTTCACCATCGTCCAACAAGGCGCCAAGAGATGAGCCGCAATCGTAAACGGGGGCGAATGTTATGTCGTCATCTTTGACGAGAATACCCCAATTTCCGAAATGCCTGTCTTTGTTTCCGATTAAAGCATCAATTATAAACATATTCCAAAATCCGTCTTTGATTGCTTTTTTGTTCTTGATTAGTTCGGTTTCGTCAATTATGCGATTGACGTTTTCGATGGTTGTTTTTAACTTTTCTTCGTCCGGGGCGATGTCGTTTGACAACTTGTCAATTTCATAAAGCACCCCGCCGTTTTGGGTGAAATCTTTACAGCCGACTACAGTTTTTCTTTTTCCTGATGTATCGGTATAACAACCTAAAACCGTTTCTTGTGACTCAATACCGCAGGAGTTGAATATGCTTGAACCAATGTGTTCTGAAAATTGATTATTTTTGTAGCTAATTACGCCTTTGAGTTTTTGGGTTCTTATAGGGTCGGGGTACTTTATCATGTAGACAAAACCATCATATAAAATGGTTGTCTTCTTTTCAGACCCGGTGAACTTATTTAACCGTTTTTGACCGGTATCGAAGTCAATCATTAATCAAAATCTCCAAATATTCATGCATTTCTTGTGCCATTACAGGGCTTAAGTTGCCTTCAACTCCTCTGGCTTTGATTAGGAAGAATAAATTTTCCCAATGATTTCTTAATCTAAACCAGTTGCTATCCGACGAACCGCTCTTGTAACACTCCAGCAACTCATAAAAAACTTGCAACTCTTGCGGAAGTCCTAACATCCCGGCGAAGTCTTCGGGTTTATATTTATAATTGCCTCGCATATTATACTACCTCTATTGAGACATCTGTGTCTCCCTGCCGCCGCCAAAAGCATATTGCAACTGTGAAGCGTTTACGGATTTATGCTCCGTATTAGCCCAGTCCAGCTTCGATCTTGTAATATCGTTACCGTTGAGGTTGACTTTTTCCATCACCACATTGCCGTTCTCATCTCTTACATACGGCGTTTTTTGAAGACTGTAAGTCCTTGTCTCACCGTCCGAACGCACCTGTTGCAGCGAAAAGCGCAGCTTGCTCTCGTCAACTCCCGCTTCCTGACCGTCAACATAAAGCTTTGCAGGGTATAAGTGGGGGTTTTTGAGCGTAAGCACAAACCCCGCAAGCTCAGTCCCTTCCGGTATCCGTATCTTTGCGACATTTTCCATTACCGGCTTGCCCGTTTGTTCATCTATTACAGGCACATACTTTCCAAGCTCACCTTTGTCGTTTAATTGCGTTTCGTCATACCTTGTTTTCGGCTGTACCGAAAGGCTGACTATATCACTCTTTTTTACCTCGCACCATGAACGCCTTTTTTGTGATTCAATAGCCTTGTCAGCACTTAGAAGAACCTCACCAAGCTCTGCGCCCGTAATCGTTTTGGTTTCTTTTTTATCCCAGTCAGGCACAGGGTAGCCGCGCTCGTTCATCTCCCGCTTGCCATCCTCTCGTAACTTGTAAGGGACTTTCTCAATGGTGTACGATGCTTCAGAATAGAGCTTAATCGCATTGTAGCCTTCTTTTTCTCCGATTTTTACTCTTTTTCCATTTTCATCAACCCCAAACTCGCTTGCCTTGAACACTGGGCGCGTAGTGGTAAATGAATAACCTTCATACGTGCTGCCTTTGGGCATTGAAACAGTAACGCTTACGCCCATTACAGGCTCGCCCTGCGCGTCTAACTTCGACGTCGCGGTAGTCTTTCCGTCAGGGTCTTGTATAAATTCCTGTAACGGTACCACTTTTTTTCTCAGAATTAACTCGCGCGGAAACTCATAAAACTTTCCCGAACCTGCGATTTTTTGTCTTTCTTCTCTTTCCGCTAATAAAACCTCGAATGATAATGCCTTGCTGTTTTCTAATTCTGCCATTTTCTTTACGTCCTTTCTAATAAACCTATTCTTTTCTTTTTATCAGCCGTTGCAACTTAATCAGTCACTATACGGCAACCTACGTAGACATAATAACATTATTTTCACGCTTTTTCAATATTTTTTTAGCCATTTGCCATTTTTTCTTACGTTTTTTCCTGCCGCGGGGTCAAACTCCAACTTAAAGTTCACAAAGCCATCGCCGGTATCGTCCAAAATGACTGTTGCGTCGTATTTTTTGCCTGTTTTCTCCGAATGGAGACCTTTGAGCGAAACACGCCCATCTTTGAGCAAAGCAGTGATAACAGCAGCGGTCAGTGGCTTCTTTTTCGCCGCCCAGAACGTAGCAATCGCTTTTGCCTTTCGCCGTAAATATATTGCCGTCGCAGTCGAGAGTGACAGCAACCGCTCCATAGACGTGCTTTGGCGACACAGCGGCAACCGGCCGCTTTCGGATAAGCTCAAATTTCGGATATGTGCCGTATTAAAATCGCAACAAGACGGAGAATGCGAAGAATCGGCAAAGTTAGGCCATTCTTCGTGAATAAGTAAAGCCTTGATATTCTCAAGGCTTTACTGTAAAATGGTGGAGATAAGCGGGATCGAACCGCTGACCTCTTGAATGCCATTCAAGCGCTCTCCCAGCTGAGCTATACCCCCATGATGTGCTTATTCTATCACAAATTTATTCAATTTTCAATGCCATTCGTTCGCCGCACATATTTATAAACGCCGCACATATTTATAAAGCATGATGAGTTTATCAAACTATCTATAGCTTGTCAAGTCAAAATATATCACAGGATGTCCGCGCAATCTTTCTGACGATTTCACTCGTTGACGTATGGAGTATTCAATGCCGGGAAAAAAGATAAAGACCTTTTGGAAAATACTATTGTTCACGCTTTTATCCGCCGTGATTATTGCCGTCATCGCCTATATGCTGGTGAGCCATTTTTATCCGCTGCATTATTTTGACATAGTCAGTGAATACGCCAAAGAATACTCTCTTGCGCCCGAGCTTGTCATGGCGGTCATTCACGCCGAAAGCAAATTTGACAAAGACGCGGTGTCTGCCGTGGGCGCGAGCGGGTTGATGCAGATAATGGAGGAGACGGCGTATTGGCTTGTGCCGCAGATGGGAATAGAAGATTTTGACTACGGTCAAATTTTCGATCCCAGAATAAATATACAAATCGGATGCTTTTACTTGGATATGCAGATAAAGAGGTTTGAAGATATTGAGACCGCGCTGTGCGCCTACAATGCGGGGGGCGGGAATGTGCAACGCTGGCTGGAAAACCCCGATTACAGCTCCGACGGAAAGACCCTCGACCATATACCGTTTTCGGAGACGCAAAATTATGTGGAGCGTGTTTTCGCCAATCAAAAAATATATTCCCTTATACTAAGATTTTTACCGCTGCCGTCTCGGTAAAAATTTACAAAACAAAATTTCAAGCAAAAAAGCAGAGCGAAACAAAAAAATAAAAAACGAGGGTAGAGCAATAATGGAAAAACGTGTATTTATAGCAAAATGCGACGATTATGAGCAAGAAAAGGTAAATGAGGCAATAGGCCGGGTGCTGGACGCGTATGGCGGAGCGGAGGCTATTTTGAAAAACGCGGCGGCAAAGCGTCCGGGTTTAGACAGCGCGGCGGAGAAAGACCCGCCAAAAGTTCTTGTCAAACCAAACTTGCTCATGCCCCGCAAGCCTGACGGCGCGGTGACGACGCATCCCAGTGTGGTTGAAGCCGTTTGCAAAGCGTTTATAAAGGCCGGGGCGGATGTTTCCATCATTGACTCAACCGGCGGGCCGCATACAAGGTTTGTTTTGGGGATGCTGTACGGAAAAACAGGTATTAAACAAGCCGCCGAAAACAGCGGGGCAAAGCTGTCATACAACACAAAAAGCCAGAAGGTGACATATCCCGAAGGGCGGATATTGGAAAAAAGCGAGCTGCTTTTGCCCGTGCTCGAGGCCGACTTGGTTATTTCGCTGGCAAAGGTAAAAACGCACGGGTTTCAGGCAATGACGGGCGCAGTCAAAAACCTTTTCGGCACGATACCCGGCATGGACAAACCTCTTTTGCACCGAAAATTCCCTAAACGGGAAGATTTTGCAAAAATGCTCGTTGACATATGTCAAAAAATCAAGCCCGGCTTTTGCATAACGGACGGCGTGATCGGCATGGAAGGACCCGGTCCGGCGGGCGGCGATCCCAAGCATTTGGGCGTAATTATCGGGGGCATATCGCCCTATGCGGCAGATTTGGCGCAGTGTTACCTGATGGGGCTTCGCACCGACAGCGTTTATACGCTCGCGGAAGCGAAAGAGCGGGATTTAGCCCCGATAGACCCGTTGACGCTCGATTGGCTTGGCGATGATTACGCAAAGCTGCGCCAAGTGTTCAAACCCGCGAAAAAACATAAAGACGACAACCCTCCGAAAATTTTGGAAAATTGCATAGGATGCGGCGAATGTAAACGCATTTGTCCGATGCAATGTATAAAAATGGATGGAAAAAGCAAAATGGTTTGCATAGACGAGAAAAATTGCATAAGATGTTACTGCTGCCACGAGTTTTGCCCCGCGAAAGCCATATCATTAACTTGAAAGGAAAAATTATCATGACTAAAACGGAAGCAATAGAGCTGCTATTATCCAAAAACGAAGCCGAGAGGGCGCTTGAGACCGCGCAGACGCTTTTCCATTGGGACGCGGCGACTACGGGCGTGCCGGAAAAATCACTGGCCTTGCGCGGCGCGGACATGGGGTGGCTTAGCGGAGAGCAGTTTCGCCGCTTTATGTTGTCGGACACGCTAAAAGCGGTTGAAACCCTTGAGGCTCACGATAGTGAGCTGGACGAATTTGAAAGGGCGGCAGTACGGGAAACAGGCCATGAGTACCGCAAGTCCGTGGCAGTGCCGCCGGAGGAGTTTCAAAAATTTAAGACGCTTGTCGCGCAGGCGGAGCCGGTATGGGAAAAGGCTCGCGAGAGAAGCGATTTTAGCATGATGCTGCCGTACTATCAAAAGATTTTTGATTATCAGCGGCGTCTGTGCGATTGGTATGGCTATGAGAAGCATCCCTACGACGCGCTTTTGGACGACTATGAGAAAGGCGCGAATGTGGAGATGCTCGACGGCTTTTTTGCGTTACTTAGGGCGAAAATAGCCCCGCTCCTCAAGGAAATCGTAAAAAGCGGCAAACGCCCGAAAGAAATCACGGGTATATTCGACATAGGCAAGCAAAGGGAACTCATGCCGTGGCTTTGCGATTTTGTCGGATATGACAGGACACGCGGCAAAGTGGGCGAGGTGGAGCATCCTTTCTGCACGACCCTCAGCCGCAATGATGTACGCATTACGACAAAATACCATGAAGATAACCTGATGTCGGCGCTCTTCTCCACGCTCCACGAAGCGGGACACGCCGTTTACGAGCAAAATATGGACGAGCGGCTCGAACGCTACAGGCTCGCAGATGGCGCGTCAATGGGTATGCATGAGAGCCAATCCCGTTTATACGAAAACATTATATGCCGCAGCCGCGCTTTTGCGAAAGTGCTTTTGCCAAAGCTCCGGGAAGCGTTTGATTTCTTCGGCAATTGGGACGAAAAAATGCTCTTTGAGGCGGTCAATATAGCGCAGCCGTCGCTCATTCGCATAGAAGCCGACGAGCTTTCGTACAGCCTGCATATCATGGTCAGGTATGAACTCGAAAAAGCGCTCATAAGTGGCGATATAGAAGTGGCGGAGCTGCCCGGCCTTTGGAATGATAAATATGAAGAATATTTGGGCATACGCCCAACAAATGACGCCGAGGGCGTTTTGCAAGATGTCCATTGGAGCGGCGGCATGGTCGGGTATTTTCCGTCCTATGCCATTGGAACGGCATATGGCTCGCAGCTTATAAATGCCATGAGAAAAGGGCTTGGCGGCTCTGCCGGCGTGGATATTGATTTGGCCGCGGCAGCAGGGGACTTGTCTCCCGTCACGGCGTGGCTCAAAGAGAATGTGCATAAATACGGTATGCTGCGCTCGCCTGACGAAATACTACGCAAAGCGACCGGCGAGGCGTTCAACCCCGGTTATTATGTGGATTATTTGAGCGAAAAATTTACGGCGCTGTATTTAAAATAAACAAACTAAACGCAGTTACATTACAGACCCTTGCTCTCATTCCTCGCCGGGTCTGTTTGGAAAGCAAACTAACGGCGCGTGTTGTTGTTATTTTGAGGTTTTGCGACTTTGCGGACATTGCGGTAGAGAAAAATATCGCGCCGCAAGCTAAGGTTCATACTGCCTTGCTTTACATAGTCGCAGGCGTGGTTTTTGGGGCGCACTGTTTTGAGCTGTGCCGTCCAAACGCCAACTATAATGCCCGGCACGATAAAGGCTATCGCAAGGCTTGCGACGGCAGCCCAAACATGGGCCTGAAAGCGTTCGTCTTGCTGTGTGCTTTGCTCTCCTGTGCTGTTTGCATAGCTTTGCGGCACGGGCTCATCGGCGAGGGCGTCTGAGGCAATGCCCGGCATGATAAATCCTGTCAGGATAACGAGCGTTATAATAATGGCGGCGATTTTTCGTATGAGTGCAGACATTTTTTTCTCCAAACTATCGGCTGTCTATCGGCTGTCGGATTTTAAAGCGGCGTTGGCGCGGTGCGTATCAACTAAAAAGGCGAAGCGTTGCGCGAGCGGACAAATCGGCTGCCGGATCACATAAAGAAAGCTATATAGCCTTGCGTGAGAACGAGCAAGGATGCCGCAATAATGCCGAACATCTTCCAATAATAGCTCCATCTCTTGCTTTTGTCGAGAGGCAGGTCGCCGACGAATTTTCCGCTCTGCCCGTTCATGGCAAACATATAGCTCTTGCCCTCCCATGTCGAGCCAAGCAGCCAAACAGGAAACAGGGCATAGTGTATGCGGCTGCAATTGACGCGGATATTGGCTCCGGTCTGCGTTACTGTGGTATATCCGGTCACCGTCTTTCTAAATTCGCTGACGGTGCTGCTTTTTATGCGCTCGTTAACCCGGGGGGAACATTCTTTTGCGTCAAGGTCGTATTTATTGGCATAAAACCCGGCAAGATACGCATTGTTAAACTCCATCGCTTCCCCAACGTTATAAGGCTCGAGGGATTCCATGAGCGTATTGTCAATCTTTTTTGAACCGTCGGCGGGCACGGCCAAGAAACCGAGAGAACCCCCGCGAGCTATTTTGTAATGTGAGGTTTCGGTATAAACATAACGGCTGTCGCTCCAAGTGCGTACCTTGGTGCCTCTGTAATCTATGTGCGCATCCGCGTCGGCGTCGTAAAGCCAAAAGGGGATATAAACGCCCTTTGTTTCGCTTATATGGTTTGCCGATTTAAACACCGTCGGGAGAAGTTTTTTCCCCGTATAATGCTTATCGAGCGACTGTAAAGCAAAGGCTTTGTCGAGTTTAAAAGGTATCACGAGGTTGGGCCGCAATGCGCCTGTAAAGACGCCGGATATCAGCACCGGGCTGCCGCAAAACGGGCAAGCGGCCGCGCCGAGCGTTTCGTCTCCGACAACCTCGCCGCCGCAAGAGTTGCAAGAATAGACGACCATTCCCGGATGCTCTTCGTCACGCCACGCGCTGCCGTCATAATCCCACGCGGCCCCGACGTCGTCGGCCTGCTTTGGCTCGTCATCCATGAAGCTGATGGCCTCCGGGTTTATAACGGAGGCGCAGTAGGGGCAAACTATCTCCTGCGCCCCTGGATTCCATGAGACGGGTCCGCTGCAATTTGGACATTTATATTCCTGTAAAGCCATTATTTGATGTCTCCGTCGTTAAAAGGGTCGGCACATTCCGGGCAAAACTTTGGCGGTTTTGCCGGGTCGTCGGGCGTCCAGCCGCATTTGTCGCATTTATATTGCGGTATGCCCGCTGGTTTTGGGGACGCGCACTCGCCGCAAAACTTTCCGGTGTTGCCGGTGCTTCCGCATTTGCAAGACCAGCCGGGCGCCGCTTGCTGCACCGGTTGCTGCGCCTGTTGCTGCACCGGCGGCTGCGCAAACCCTTGCTGTTGCTGCATTTGCTGCTGTTGTTGCTGCTGCATGGCAAATAATTGCCCGGCGTTCATGCCTCCGGCTCCGGCGGCCATGTTCATTCCGGCAAAAGCCATCATCGGGCCCGTTGACTCATTGCTTGCCGCCGCTCTCATCGCGTCGGCCTGCGCCCCGACGAGTGTTGCCGCCGCCATGCCCGGGTCGCGCATAACCGCGCTCTTTTGCAGCGTTTTTATCATATCCTCGTCCTCTTTGCTCGCGTTGACCGAGGATACGCCAAAAGAGACGATTTCTATACCGCGAAAGTCGCGCCATTTTGCCGAGAGCACTTCGTTGAGCGCGTCCGCGATTTCGGCGGTGTGGCCGGGCAATGCGCTGTAGCGTATGCCGAGCGCGGAAATTTTCGCGAAAGCAGGCTGGAGAGCGGTCATAAGCTCGGTTTTGAGCTGGCTGTCCAAAGCGTCGCGAGTATAGGCGGCGGAAATGTTGCCGCTTATATTCGTATAGAATAAAATGGGGTTGGTCATCTTATAGCTGTATTCGCCAAAACAGCGTATGGATATGTCAATGTCAAGGCCGATGTTTGTGTCAACCACGCGAAATGGCACGGGATTTGGCGTGCCGTATTTATTTCCGATCAGCTCTTTTGTGTTGAAGTAAAAGACTCGGGTGTCCTTGCCGGGCTGACCGCCAAACTTAAACCTCTCCCAAACGCTTTTTAGCGAGTTTACAAAATTTGCCCCGAGGTCGCCTCCCGCAAAGAGCGACGGTTCGCCGCCCGAGTCGAAAATAAATTCGCCGGGCAGGGAGCAAACATCAAGAACCTTGCCTTGTTCCACGACGATCATACATTGCCCGTCGGCAACGGCGATGACCGACCCGGTAGTTATGATGTTGTCGTCTCCTTTTTTATTTGAGGAGCGTCCCCCGACGCGCTTTTGCCCTCTCACCGCAAGGACGTTTGCGGGCAAAGAGTCGCAATAAAAATATTCTTTCCATTGGTCGGCGAGCACTCCGCCGCCCGCTCCGATGGCCGCTTTAATAAGTCCCATGATAATTCCTCCATTTTCAAATGTAGCTTATTGACAGTCTATCACTATGCAAACTCAAAATCAAGAAAAACCGCATGAAAAATGAGAGAAATATGAGAAGCTACAAATTATGTGTTACGCCCAGCCCCTTGCGCTCGAAAGGCTGTTTTTTATCCCTACGCTCAGACAAGAGGCGCATCCATGCGCCTAACTCGCGCGCTCCGCGTCCATGCTCCGCTTACGGGACAAAAATACAGCCTTCCTCACCGGGTCTGGGTTGCAATAATTGAGTGTAATCAAGTTTTGAAAGTTGCACAAGAAGAACTTGCAAAAACAAGGGTGATTGCGTGCGAATATATAAAAAAATGCAAGAACAATAAAATAGTATTGCAAAAAAATCTTAGATATGGTACACTGTCGGAGACAAAAAACAAATTTGGAGGAGTAAAAAGGTTGAGTATACAAACATTGGAGAAGATAAAATTCAACAAAGAAATAACGAAGGTCTTAAAGGAATGTAAAAATGTTTCCGTGCCGCTGACGCGTGAGGAAATTATAGACATAACGCTGGGAAGCCCGGACACAGACAGCTATGATGTATGCTATGTTGCCCGTGGCAAAAAATATCATGAGGCGAGTATAGTCCGCTGCAAAAACGGCGTGGCGGTCAACTATACCGAAGACTATATGCGCCGCCGCGACCCCGACTGCCTCATTATCGCCGACGATCTGCCGAGCGACAAGCCGAGATTTAACGACGAATACGGCTATGATTTTTCCGTACTCAGGGAAGAGACGTTTAAATGGCTCAAAGAGCAAGAGCTGATAGTCGTGCCGTTCATGGCGGGCGGAGTGCACGGAGGTTATCACGGCGCGCTCATCGCGCCAAAGAACGCCGCGTTTTTTGCCGCCGGGCTTACAGGTTTGCAGCTTTTTATAAATGCAGAAGAATTTAAAGGGACGTTTGAGCCCACGGTCGTAATATTTCTCGCGCCCCCGTTTAGGCACACGCACCTTGACGGGAAGCAAATCGTGGTGCATAACCGCACGCCGGAGCTGTACGAAATGTTTTCGTACAACCTCTACCCCGGGCCGAGCGCGAAGAAAGGGGTCTACGGTTTTCTGCTCGACGTCGCGGAAAAAGACGGCTGGGTCGTGACACATTCGTCCGCCGTCAAGGTCATAACCCCTTATGAGAACGAAATCGTGATAATGCACGAAGGGGCGTCGGGCGGCGGCAAGAGCGAAATGGGCGAGAATATCCACCGTGAGCCCGACGGAAAGATACTCATAGGGCAAAATCTCATGACCGAAGAAAATTTCTATTTGATTTTGGAAGAGCCGTGTGAGCTGCGCCCAATCTCGGACGACATGACCTTGTGCCACCCGAGCTTTCAAAACAGCAAAAGGCTTGTCATCTGCGACGCGGAGGACGGATGGTTTATCAGGCTCGACCACATAAAAGAATACGGCACGGAGCCGCATCATGAAAAGCTCTATGTCCACCCATCCGAGCCATTGGTGTTTATCAATATTCAAGGCGTGCCGGGCGCGACCTGCTTAGTGTGGGAGCATACCGCAGATTCCGACGGCAAGCCTTGTCCAAACCCGCGTGTCGTGCTTCCGCGAAAAATGGTGCCGGGCATCATAAACGAGCCCGTTGAGGTAGATGTCAGGAGCTTTGGCATCCGCACCCCGCCATGCACAAAGAAGCATCCGAGCTACGGGATTATCGGCATGATACATATTCTGCCTCCGGCGCTTGGCTGGCTGTGGCGTCTTGTCGCGCCGCGCGGACATAATAACCCGAGCATCATCGAAACCGACGGCATCACGAGCGAGGGCATTGGTTCATACGGGCCGTTTCTCACGGGCACGAGCGTAAATCACGCAAACTTGCTGCTCGCGCAAATCCAAAACACTCAAAGCACAAGGTTTGTGCTCGTTCCAAATCAGCATATCGGCTGCTATAAGGTCGGCTTCAAACCGCAATGGCTCATGCGTGAGTATTTGGCGAGGCGCGGCAGCGCGAGGTTTAAGCCGGAGCATCTTGTACCGGCGCGTTTGCCGATACTCGGCTACTGCTTGGAAAATCTTAAAATAGACGGCCAATTTATCAGAACCGCGTTTTTGCGGCCTGAAACGCAGGCCGAGGTCGGCACGGCAGGCTATGACGCGGGCGCGCAGCAGCTGCTTGAGTTTGTAAAACGCGAGCTTTTGACCTATGATGTGCCGCAGCTTGACCCGCTCGGCAAAAAAATCATTGATGTCTGCATGAATGACGGCGGTTTGCAAGATTACATTGATTTGATTCCGATAAAATATTAACGCGTGGCGTCACTGGGGGAATTTAAACCGAAGCGAGCGTATGAAAAAGCCGACGCCGCGCCCGCACCAATCCAAAAACATACCCGCCCATACGCCATAGATACCCCAGCCGAGATGTATGCCAAAGAGCCACGCGCCCGGCACTCGGAGCGCAATCAGGCTAAGCACGGAGATAAACATCGTGGCTTTTGCGTCGCCGCACGCCCGGAGCGTCTGCGGCAGGCAAAAGGCAAAGCACCAGACGAGGCTCGCGAACACGCCGAGCGCGATAAGAAGCCTTTGCGCGATCATCGCCGTTTCTTCCGACGGCCCATAGAGCCCTATCAGCCGGTCGGAGAATATAAACAATATAATGAACATGACAAAATTTGCCGCCGAGCAGTAAACGCTGAGGGTTTTCATATACCCTTTTACTTTTTTGTACAGCTTCGCGCCGTAAGATTGACCGACAAGCGTGACAGCAACGGTGGCTATGGCGTTTCCGGGCAGGAGGATAAATCCGTTGAGCGAGTTTGCTATGGCATTGGCGTGCAGGGCAGCCGTGCCCATTTGTGACAAAAACACGGCCAGCACCACCCGCGCCCCGTTGAATATCATCGAGTCAACACCGCTCGGAACGCCTATGCGCAGTATGGGTTTTAGTATGTCAAGCGATAGGCGGAGCCATTTTTTGGGTAAAATAAAGCCGAGGAAGTTGCCTTTTTGCAGCATGATCAGGGCGAAAACCCCCGATACCGCCCTCGCGCAAAGCACGGCTATCGCCGCGCCGTATACCCCCATGCCGAGCCATATGAGGATATATGCGACCGTGATGTTGATTATATTGGCAAGCGCCGACGCGAGCATGGGCGAGCGGTTGTTTCCCGCCGCCCGCATGACGCCGATGCAGGCCGTGCCAAGCCCGATGAATGGGTAGCTGATACCGCTAAAGAGAAAGTATATGCCTGCCGCTTCCAGCACGTTTGCTTCCGCGCCTTTATAGAGAGAGGCGAGCACGTATTTTCCGCCAAAGACCACCGCCAGGCCGAGCACTCCCGCCGACAGCACACAGATCAAGATAGCCTGCATTGCGAACTCGCCCGCGTCACGGGTGGCTTTCGCGCCGATTTTTTGCGCGATGACGACGGTCGCCCCGGCTGCGAGCGCGGTGAATACCGCCATGATCGTCTGGTTTATCGTGTCAACCAAGGTCACGCCGCTGACCGCGAAGTCGCCCACGCCCGATACCATAATTGCAGATACCACGCCGATAAGTGTTGACAGTCCAAGTTCGATGAATACGGGCCAAAATAGACGAAATATTTGACGGTTTTCCGGGTCGGCCATTCGTACTTTCACTGTTTCCTCCATGCTGCCTTGTTTTCAGAGGTAGGCTGTATAGATTGTATCGCAATATACTCAAATACGCAAGATTGACATTTACAGAGGGGATGGGGGCGGGGCAGAAAATTATGATTTTGTTAAATATTTTTATTGAAAACATATTTTACATATGGTATACTCACTTGATGATTTCGAGAAAATACCTAAGCGACTATCGTTTAGAAGAGCAGTTTGACAATAAAGGGCGTGTCAAAACACGTACCGTTTATATCGGCCCAGACTACATGCTCGCCCCGCCCGTAACGGCGGCAAAGCGCAAAGCAATACTGTTTGCTTCCGCGCTTGCGGCACTCGCGTTCACGCTTGCCCTTGTTCCGGTCACACAGGCGGCGCGGGTCATATATGTTATCGTGCCGTTTGCGCTTGCGGGCTTGCCGATATGCCAGATGCTAAAAGCGGCGCTGTCATTATACCGCGCGGGCAAAGCCGAAAAAGGCGCGTCAGAGAAGCAAGACGGCGGCGGCATGAGCGGGGATGAGCAAACAAGACTGCGAGGCTCGGCGCTGACGCGAAAAGAAGCCGAAAAAATAGCAAACAGCTTGCCGCTGACCTCGATCATCACGGCAATCCTCTGCGCAGGATCACTGCTTGCTATCATAGTATCAGCCGCGCTTACATGGGAAAAATACTCCGCAAACGACGCGCTGTTCGCGGCATCGGCGCTGATTATAACAATTTGCTCGGCGGCAGTCTTTATCGGCACAAAAAACATAAAAGCCGTCGCGATGAACTGACCGCAACACCGCGCCACGCCGCGCAAAACCGATATGACCGCCTCGCCGCAAGATACCGCGCAAAACCGATTATTTTCATGCTATACCCGGAAACTGCATCCGCAGAGCAACCCGAAGCACCCGGAGCATAGCGTGCGGATAATAAACGAGGACAGCAAAAAGTGTCGCAGACACAGGCGAAAACAACGCCCGCTGTTCATGAAAGAAAAACAAAAATAGGAGGATAACAAAAAAATGAAAAGCAAAATCAGCAAAATCCTGTGCTTGCTACTCTCACTTGTAATGGTGTTGGGATTCGTCGCGGCTTGCGGCGACGGCGTTGTTGAAGACGCCACGCCCACGCCGGGAGTTGACAGCACACCGACGCCGGGAGACGTACAGACGCCTGCCGTGCCCGGAGAAGCAAAGACCTTGATGGTCGGCTACACAGAGTTTAGCGAAAGATTCAGTCCGTTTTTTGCGACGTCGGCTTACGACCGCGACGTATCAGAAATGACACAAGTGCTTTTGCTCACAACCGATCGTGTCGGCGACATAGTATTCAACGCCATTAACGGAGAAACGAGAAATTACAATGGCACTGACTACTTCTACAGAGGCATTGCCGACTTTAACATTACGCAAAACGCTGACGGCACGGTGGACTATGACGTTACGATTCGCGACGACCTTGTATTTTCGGATGGCGTGGCTCTCACGATAGACGACGTTATTTTCAACTTCTATGTCAAGGCTGACCCCGATTATGACGGAAGCAGCACGTTCTATTCAGCGCCTATTATAGGTATGAACGAGTTCCGCACAGGGGTTTCATCCGATACATATGCAAAATATTTCGATTTGGCTTACGCTATTCTCGAAGCGGGCCCGGATAACGATGATTTCTCAAACTGGTCTGAAGAACTGGCGCAGGCATTTTGGGCCAATTTTGCCGCAGCGGGTAGCATTTTCGCGCAGGATATCATTGATTATTGCATCCCGTATGCGGGAACCTACTCCGAGGAGTATGAAGCAGTTTACTCTAACGATGTCGCCTTCGGTATGATGATGTGGGGCTTTGGTGAGCCTGACGGTGATACGTTCATCACATATATCACGGAAACCGAATACGATATGGCGGCGGGAGAGTTCCCGACCTCCGATGATTATTGGAATGAAATCGTCGAGTTATACGGCTATGATTTGAGCGACTCGGGCATCGGATATGAAGCCGCCAATGCCGACATTGAAGAACTCGTCATCACAAGGTTTGTAATGTCAGAAGGCCCCAAAGACCCGGACGCGGGCGGCGCTGTCATGCACATAGAGGGCTTGCAGAAGACCGGCGACTACAGCCTTAGAGTTACAACCGAAAGCTTTGATGCTACGACGATATATCGGCTCGACATAGAGGTTGCTCCGCTCCATTACTACGGCGACGTGAGCCTTTACGATTATGACAATAATATGTTTGGATTCACAAAGGGCGATCTCACAATAGTCAGAGAAAAAACGACCGTGCCGATGGGCGCCGGAGCGTATAAGTTCCTGTCATATCAAAACGGCGTTGTATCTTTTGAAGCCAATCCGTACTACTACAAAGGCGAGCCCAAAACCAAGTACATCCAATTCCAGTTTACACCCGGACCGGACAAACTTGCCGGTGTTGTGTCGGGAAGCCTTGACCTCACAGACCCGAGCTTCTCGGATGAAACGGTCGCTTCCATTTTGGACTATAACTCAAACGGGGAGCTGACGGGTAACATAATTACCACAAAGACCGTAGATAACCTCGGCTACGGTTACATCGGCATTGCCGCCGACACTATCAGTGTGGGCGGAGAGCCGTCGAGCGAAGCGTCAAAAAATCTTCGCAGAGCACTTGCCACCGTATTTTCGGTATATCGCGACACGGTAAATAACTCATACTACGGCGAGAGGGCCAGCACGATCCAATATCCGATTTCAAACACATCTTGGGCCGCGCCGCGTCCGAGCGACGACGGTTACATGATAGCGTTTTCGGTTGACGTTGACGGCAATAGTATCTATACCGACGGCATGACCGAGGCTGAAAAATTCGACGCCGCGCTCGAAGCGGCGATAGGGTTCTTAAAAGCTGCCGGCTACACATGGGATGAAGCATCCGGCATGTTTACGGAAGCCCCCGAAGGCGCGTCTCTCGTGTATAGCTACATGATCGGCGCCGACGGCGTGGGCGACCACCCGGCATACGGTGTCGGCGTTGCGGCAAGCGACGCGCTTGCCACTATCGGTATCACGCTCGACGTACAGGATGTCGCATGGTCTATACTGGAAGGCTATCTAAATAACGGAGGCCTCGAGACTTGGGCGGCCGCGTGGCAGGCTGCGATAGACCCCGATATGTATCAAATCTATCACAGCTCAAACACGCCGGGCGGCGGCGGAACCGGCTCTAATTCCTACTTTATCCAGGATGCCGAGCTTGACTTACTCATGCTCGAAGCCCGCACCAGCGCAGATCAGGCTTTCCGCAAGGCGACCTATAAGCGCTGCCTTGAAATCATCATTGACTGGGCGGTTGAAGTTCCAAACTATCAGCGCCTCAATGCTTTCATCTTCTCAACGGAGCGCGTAAAGATGGAAACCGTCACACCCGACATCACGACCTTCTGGGATTGGAGAAACGACATCGAGTTGATCGAAGTCAACTAAAACTAACCTCTATAAGGAAATTGGGCGCTATGCGCCCAATTTCCTGACGCATTATCATACGTTTTCGGGAGTACTGCAATGATTGAATTTCTGTCTAAGCGCATTTTGATGGGTATCGTCATTTTGTTTTTTGTGATGCTTGTGGTGTATGCAGTTATGTATTCTCTGCCGATGAGCTATGTTGAGAGAATGGCATATGATCTTTCAGCAAGACCCGGAAGTTTAAAATCATCCGCAGAATGGCTGGCGGAGCTTAACGCCAAATACGGATTTGACCAAGGTATACTGGGCGGGTATTTTATCTGGCTCGGCAGCGCTTTTAAGGGTGATTTTGGCGAGAGCTGGCAATGGACGGTAGATGTCACCGCAAAATTTAAAGAGGTCATATGGTACAGCTTTGCGCTCACTGCAACGGTGTTTATTTTTGAGATCATCATAGCCGTACCGCTCGGCATAACTGCGGCGCGAAAGCAATACAGCACTACGGACTATTCCATTACGGTCATTGCGCTCATAGGAATATCATTACCCACATTTTTTACGGCAACCTTATTAAAGTTGATATTTGCGGTCCATTTGGGCTGGTTTGATATGTTTGGGATGCAGGGCAGAAACTATCTGCTACTGGACGATTTTGGGAAATTTATGGATTTATGCGCTCATATGGTCTTGCCCGCTATGACGCTGACAATCGTCAGCATCGGGCCTTTGATGCGCTACACGCGTACCAATATGCTCGAGGTGCTAAACTCGGACTACATCAGGACAGCCCGGGCAAAGGGGCTGTCCGAGAGAAAAGTAATAAACCACCACGCGTTTCGCAACACCCTCTTGCCGCTCATTACGATACTCGGCGGCACTCTTCCGGCGCTCTTTTCGGGAGCTTTGATTACCGAAACGATCTTTGCGATTAGAGGAATCGGCTACACTTCGTTTTATTCCATGATAAACGGAGACATACCATTTACAATGTTTTACCTGATGTTTATAGCGATGCTGACGCTGCTCGCAAACCTCATAGCCGATGTGCTCTATGCGGTCGTTGACCCGCGCGTGCGCGTAAACTAAGGGGGCGTCAATATGAGAAAAAGCGACGAAAATATGGATAGAAAAAGAAATACCTCAAAAGGCAACACCCTCTTTCAAGCCTTGAAAGAAAAAGCGTCAAAAGACGCCATAGATCATAGCGGCGAAAAAGCGGGCGATGAGCCTCTTGCGCTTGACGATACGCAGCGCACCAAAATACTTTCACCCGGCAGGCTTGTGGTGAAGCGGTTCTTTCGCAACAAGCTGGCTCTTGTCGGGCTATGCCTGCTTATATTTATGTTTGTTTTCGCGTTTCTGGGGCCGATATTTTATCCGTACTATCAAACGCAAATATTTTATAAATTTGATTCACTCCTCATTGATTATGCCAGCGCCACCGAAAAAAGTGACTACACGCTATATCCGCTGCCGGGCGCGCCCGACATAACCTTTAATGTCCTCAACCGCTTCAACTCGTACATAACGGATATGAAAGCAGCCGGGGCGGATGAATATGCGGTGACTGCGCAAGACGGCATAGAATACACGATAAGAAAGCACGGAGAAGGGGTGTATGAATTTTTCACTCATGATATGAACCCGGTGGGCACATATTTTATTGACGCCGAAATTGCAAGCACCGACGGAACGCTCAGTTCATTTACGTATAGCAGCGAGGATTTTGGCGAAGATTTCAAAGCCTATGTGGGTGAGATGATCGCTTCCGGCATCATCGGAGAAGCATTTGAATATGACGGCTCCGAGTACGAGATAACAAGAGTCAGGATGCGCTATACAGTCACGCTCCTCGGCACGGCCATGAAATATTCCGACAGGGCGCCGGGCGGCGATTTCCGATCCGCCGTAGAAAACAACTTGGATGCCGGTGAGTTTGAGTATGAAGGCAAAGCTTACGAGATAAAAGGCGCGGGCAAAGGCATATATAATATCATCGAGCAAGGTGAAGACATAGGTATCCTTATCGCTTCGAGCTTTGTTTTTAACTCATACGATACGTCTGTGACGCTTTCCGAAGAGTTTCGCACAAATGCCGTCGCTGCGATATACGAAAGCGGTACATTTACAGCCGATGGCAATAGTTATGAGATATATGAGCAAAACGGAGATTTGTTTATCGCGGACAGCCTTGGCAATGATGTCGCGGCTCTCGGCAGCTACGCAATCAGACGCTATTCGGGACAGGACACGCTGCCAGTGGGATTTAAAGATACGGCGCAAGATGCCATCGAAATGATGCTCGCGACCAATGGGCAAATAGATACATTTATATATCCGGTCCAAATGATCAACGCCGACGGAGAATTTGTATTTGACGAGCTTGGCGATCCGGTCTTTGAAGACACGGAGTTTAAAATAGCGACCAGAGTAACGGGAGAATATGTCTTGCGCTGTGAGCAGATAACCTATCTTATGGACATGTACGCGCCGCCCTCAGAGCAAAATTGGTTTGGCACCGACGGCGACGGAATGGATATACTGGCGCGTATGATGTACGGCGGCAGAATATCGCTCATGGTCGGGTTTATCGTGGTGTTTTTAGAGATTATCATCGGCGTCATAATCGGAGGCGTTTCGGGATTTTTCGGCAAATGGGTAGATACCCTCCTAATGCGCGTGGTGGATATTTTTTACTGCATACCGGGCTATCCCATACTTATAATAATGGGGGCGATGTTTGATAAACTAAAGATGGACCCATACCAGCGTCTTATGTGGATGATGGTGGCTTTGGGAATATTGGGCTGGGCCCCCATCGCAAGGCTTGTGAGAGGTCAGATACTTTCGTTGCGCGAGCAGGAATTTATGCACGCGCAGGAAGCGACGGGCACGAAAGTCCGCAAGCGCATATTCCGCCATCTCATACCAAATGTGACGCCGCAGCTTATAGTTACGGCGACAATGGGAGTAGGGTCCGTGATCATTTACGAATCTACGCTGTCATTTCTGGGACTTGGGGTCAGGCATCCGCTGGCGACGTGGGGCACGATGATAAACTCTGTCACAGGTTCATCGGAAGCGATAATCAGGTTTACATATATTTGGGTTCCGGTAGGGTTCTTGATTTGCCTTACCGTCATCGCGTTTAATTTCGTCGGCGACGGTCTGCGCGATGCCTTTGACCCAAAGATGAAGAGGTAGGCTATGGCAGGTGAAAAAAACGCGTCCTATTTGACATGGCGCGAAGCAAAAAAAATATCGCGGTATAACCGAAAGGTTACAAACAGGTTTGAAAGCGAGCGGCGCGTCAAAAACGCCGATCCGAGCAAGTTTGCGGCTGTTATGAAAGATGACGGCAATGTCCTTGAGATTGAGGATTTATGCGCTTACTTCTTTACGGACATCGGCGTCGTAAAGGCTGTGGATGGGGTGAGCTTTGAAGTCCCGAAATGTAAGGTCGTGGGAGTCGTCGGCGAGTCGGGATGCGGTAAAAGCGTCACGAGCTTATCTGTCATGCAGCTTCTCCAACGCCCGCAGGGACAAATCACCGGCGGTGAGATACGGTTCAATATGGGCGGCGGAAAAGCGTGCAATATAGTCAACATTCCAAACAGCGAGATGATGCGTATTCGCGGCAACAAAATATCAATGATCTTCCAAGAGCCGATGACGAGCCTAAACCCCGTGTTTCGCTGCGGCGCGCAAATAGATGAGGTTATCGCCTTGCACAACCCGGATATGCTGCCCGACGATATCCGCCGGCGCTCAATAGAAATGCTTGATCTTGTCGGCATAGCGGACAGCGCCGTTGTTTATAGAATGTATCCGCACGAGCTTTCGGGCGGTATGCGGCAGCGCGTTATGATCGCGATGGCGCTTGCCTGCAATCCCGAACTCATCATTGCCGATGAACCTACGACGGCTCTTGATGTCACGATTCAGGCGCAGATATTGGACTTGCTCCTTAGCCTTAAAGATAAGATAAACAGCTCGATCATGCTCATAACGCATGACCTCGGGGTCATAGCGGGCATGGCGGATATAGTTGTCGTCATGTACGCGGGGCGCGTGATAGAAAAAGGCACGACAAGCGATGTTTTCCACAATCCCACACATCCTTATACTATCGGGCTTATGAAGTCAAAGCCGCGCATAGGCGGCAAATCCATTAAGCTATACAACATACCGGGCAGCGTGCCAAACCCGGTTGACATGCCAAACTACTGCTATTTTCGCGACAGATGCGAAATGCGCATACCCGAATGTGACGGCGATTATCCTCCCGAGTTTCGCATTAGCGGAGAGCACAGCGCGGCATGTTGGAGATGTAAAAATGACGGCGAGCCTTTGAGGTATCCCAAAACAATGAATTTGCAATCGCTTCTGGAAAGGAGGCGGTCAAAATGAGCGGTCAGACAAACGATTATTTAGTTGAAGTAAACAATCTCGTAAAATGGTTTCCCATACGTTCGAGCTTTCTCATGCGCACGATAGCCAACGTCAAGGCTGTTGACGGCATATCTTTTAAGATAAAGCGCGGTCAGACAATGGGTCTTGTCGGCGAGTCGGGGTGCGGCAAGTCTACTGCCGGAAGGACAATGCTCAGACTAATGGATCGGACCGGCGGAGAGTTTACCTTTGACGGGCAAGACGTGTTTGCGCTCTCACGCGAAGAGCTTAGAAAAATGCGTCCGCGGATGCAGATTATTTTTCAAGACCCGTATTCGAGTCTTTCCCCCCGTATTCCGGTCGGTGAGATTATCGGAGAGGCCGTCCGCGAACACTCCATAGTGCCAAACAGTGATTTTGACGACTATCTTACGCTGGTAATGAAAGCCTGCGGATTGCAGGAATATCACAAAGACCGCTATCCGCACGAGTTTTCCGGCGGTCAAAGGCAGAGGATTTGCATTGCCCGGGCTTTGGCGTTAAATCCCGATTTTATTATATGCGACGAGCCGGTTTCGGCTCTCGACGTCTCCATTCAGGCTCAGATAATCAATCTGCTCAAACAGCTTCAAGAGGATTTTGGTTTGACCTTTATGTTTATATCGCATGACCTGTCTGTTGTCGAACACATCTCTGATACGGTCGGCGTCATGTATCTTGGCACTCTCGTTGAACATGCCGACGCGAGGGAGTTATTCGAAAATCCGCTCAATCCATATACAAAAGCATTGTTTTCCGCGATTCCGTATCCTGATCCCGATATAAAAATGAACAGGATAATATTGGAAGGCAGCATACCGTCCCCGGCAAACCCGCCAAAAGGATGCAAGTTCCACACGCGCTGCAGCGAGTGTATGGAAATCTGCTCTCTTGCGACGCCGGAGTTTGCAGAGGTTACTTCCGAGCATTTTTGCGCGTGTCATTTGTACAATGACGCCGAGCGCGGGGCGCGGGCGGAGCTTGCGGCAAAAGAGGCAAAGGCGGAGGCAGCCGCGAAAGTAAGCTGAGAATTTAAAAGGCAAAAACGCGAGAACAAAAAGCGCGCAGGAGGCAAATGGCACGAGGCAAGCGAAAAATATATGATGACGATGACGGCAGAGTTATAGCGCCCATGAACATATCGGGTATGCCGTGGCATAGTGAAAAAAGCGGTTTATCAGCGCAGACTATGCCGTCACAGCTCATACAGGAAAAACAGGAAAAACTTACTTTGCGCGAGAATATCGCGTTTACTTTTGGGGTTTTGAAGGCCGTGTCTCTTGTTTTGGCCGTTTTTCTCGGCACATTTCTCGCGTTTATCTTGTTTTGCATTTACGTCTGGTTTAGATAGAAGATAGAGGATTAAGTAAGGAGAAGCATAAGTGAGAGATAATCAAATAAAGAAAGTATTAGTCATCGGCTCAGGCCCAATCGTAATCGGGCAGGCCGCGGAATTTGACTACGCGGGGACGCAAGCCTGCCGCGCACTGCGCGAGGAAGGTATCGAAATCGTGCTGGTAAACTCAAACCCGGCAACAATAATGACCGATAATCAAATAGCGGATAAGATTTACATAGAGCCGCTGACAATACCGGTGCTCGAGCGGATAATCATAAAGGAAAAGCCCGACAGCCTGCTCTCGACGCTTGGCGGTCAGACGGGGCTTACGCTCTCGATGCAGCTTGCAAAGTCCGGTTTTTTGAAAGAACACGGCGTCAGGCTTCTTGGCGCTAACCCCGAAACGATAGACAAGGCCGAGGACAGGCAGCTGTTTAAGGACGCGATGGTTGAAATCGGTCAGCCCATCATACCGTCAAAGGTCGTGACAACGCTTGAGGATGCGCGTGATTTTGCGAAAAAACTCGGATTCCCGCTCATCATCAGGCCGGCTTTCACACTCGGCGGCACGGGCGGCGGAATGGTGCAAAACAGTGATGAGCTTGACGAAATAGCGGCAAACGGTATCAGAATGTCCCCAATCGGGCAGATACTCGTTGAAAGATCGGTGGCGGGATGGAAAGAAATCGAGTTTGAGGTCATGCGCGACGCCAAAAACAACGCGATAGCCGTTTGCAGCATGGAAAACATTGACCCTGTCGGCGTCCACACGGGAGACAGCATAGTCATAGCCCCGGCAGTGACATTATCGGACAATGATTATCAAATGCTGCGCAAAGCGGCTTTGGATATTGTATGCTCGCTTGGCGTCGAGGGCGGATGCAATGTGCAATTTGCCGCCGACCCGTACAGCTCCGACTATATGGTGATTGAAGTCAACCCGCGTGTATCGCGCTCGTCGGCTCTTGCGAGCAAGGCCACGGGCTATCCGATAGCAAAGGTCGCCACAAAAGTCGCGATAGGATACGCCCTTGACGAGATTGATGGCGAGACAACCGGGACAAAAACAGGAGCATCCGCAGAGCCGGTGCTTGATTATGTCGTGGTGAAATTCCCGAAATGGCCGTTTGATAAATTTGTGTACGCAAAACGTACGCTCGGTACGCAGATGAAAGCCACGGGAGAGGTTATGGCGATTGGCAAGTCATTTGAGGAAGCCATGATGAAAGCGGTGCGCGGCGCGGAAATCGGCAAGGACTCGTTTATAGATAAAATTTGCAAGAGCCAAGGGACGGATAAAATCCGCGAGCGTTTGCATGATATTACAGATGAGCGTATCTTCGTGGTATACGAAGCGTTATACCGCAAAATCCCGATAGATGAAATTTATGATATAACCAAAATTGACAAGTGGTTTCTCGGCAAACTAAACAATCTGGTAAATATGGAACGGGAACTTCGCGCTTACGAAAAAAGCGCAAATCCTCTTGACGACGCTTTGTACTTAGAGGCTAAGCGCATGGGATGGCCGGATGCGGTCATAGAGAGGCTTTCGGGCAAAAAGATTTTAAACCCGCGCTATCCCGTATTTAAAATGGTCGGCACACGCGCGTCAAGCTCCGCCTCCGATACGGCAAACGCCGCGCCTGATTGCGCGTACTACTACTCATCATATGAAGGTGAAAATGAAGCCGTGCAAAGCGGCTCTAAGCAAACCATTATCGTATTCGGCTCGGGACCTATCCGCATAGGGCAGGGGATAGAGTTTGACTATGCGTCGGTTCACTGCGTATGGGCGCTGCGGGCTGCCGGCTACAATGTTATCATGGTCAATAACAACCCCGAAACGGTCTCAACCGACTTTGACACGGCCGACAGGCTCTATTTTGAACCTCTGACAAACGAGGACGCGCACAGCATCATAGAAAACGAAAAGCCATATGCCGCCGTCGTAGCGTTCGGCGGCCAGACGGCAATCAAGCTCACAGGCTACCTCAATAAAATAGGGGTGAAAATACTCGGGACGCAGCCGGACAGCATTGACGCGGCGGAAGACAGAGAGCGTTTTGACGCTTTGCTCGAAAAGCTGAACATACAAAGGCCAAAGGGCGGCACGGTAATGACCAAGGAGGATGCGGTGCTCACCGCGCAAAAGCTCGGCTACCCCGTACTCATGCGCCCGTCATACGTGCTTGGCGGCCAAAACATGATAATAGCGTTCAGTGAAGACGATATCCGCGAATATATGGACATCATTCTCCGGCAAAGCCTTGAAAATCCGATACTCATTGACAAATATCTGCCCGGCACGGAGCTTGAGGTGGATGCGATATGCGACGGCAGCGACATTCTTATACCGGGCATAATGGAGCATATCGAAATCGCGGGGGTTCATTCGGGCGACTCGATTGCGGTTTATCCGGCGTGGAACGTGGACGACTATATGGCGGGAAAAATCCTCGATCATACAAAAAAATTAGCGTCACAGCTCGGAATCATAGGTATCGTAAACATTCAATATCTGCTCAGTGAAGGGGAGCTTTTTGTCATTGAAGTCAATCCTCGCTCGTCGCGCACTGTTCCATATATAAGCAAGGTGACGGGTGTGCCAATGATAGACCTCGCGACGCGCTGTATGCTCGGTGAAAAGCTCGCGGGCATGGGCTACGGCACTGATATTTTCAGGCAGTCCCCGTATGTTGCGGTAAAAGTTCCGGTCTTTTCATTTGAAAAGCTCAGCAATGTGGACACTCAGCTCGGGCCGGAAATGAAGTCAACCGGAGAGGTGCTCGGCATAGCGTCCACGCGCGAAGAATCGTTATATAAAGGTATGCGGGCCGCTGGCTATAAGATGAAAAAAACAGGGGGTATATTCATATCGGTACGCGACCGTGACAAGGCGCAGATACTGCATGTCGCGCATAAATTCGCAAAGCTGGGATTTGAGATATACGCGACGGGCGGCACGGCGGCGGTTCTTTCGCGTGTCGGCCTTAACACGGTCTCCGTCGGCAAAATCCATGAAAGCGAAAACAACATACTCCCGCTCATAGAAAGCGGAAAGATCAGCTATGTCATTTCCACGTCGGCAAAAGGCCGCGACCCGGACAGGGACAGCGTGAAAATCCGCAGAAAAGCCGTAGAGCGCAGCGTTCCGTGCTTAACGTCCATTGACACGGCAAACGCCGTCGCGGACTGTCTCATGAGCAAGTATTGGGACACCACGATAGAGCTTGTAAACATAAACGATATGCGCCCGAGCAAAAGGGAACTCAAATTTACCAAAATCCAAACATGCGGAAACGATTACATATACTTTAACTGCATGGGTTATAACGTTATAACAGACCCCGAAAGCCTGAGCATAAAGCTCAGCGACCGTCATCTCGGCGTCGGCGGAGACGGCATAGTCCTCATTGAGTCTTCAAAAAGGGCGGACGCCAAAGTAAGAGTGTACAATCCCGACGGCACCGAAGGCGGAGTGTGCGGAAATGCCTTGCGCTGCGTATGCAAGTTTCTGTATGACGAGGGGAGCGTGTATAAACCGGAAGTGCTTGTTGAAATGTGCGGCATTATTATAACAATGCGCGCGGCGACAATCGGAGGCAAGGTTTCAACGGTTACTACCGACATGGGGGAAGTCGTGTTTGACCCCGCAAAAATCCCCGTAAATCTTGACACAGAGAAGATTATCGGTAAAAACGTGCATATAGCCGGCGGTGAGCATGAGATAACCTGCCTTTCGCTCGGCAATCCCTACTGCGTTGTTTTTTGCGACGACGTGCATACGCTTGATTTGGAAGAAATCGGGCCGAAATTTGAGAATGCCCCGATATTTCCCGAGCGTGTGAATACAATGTTCACTCTGGTTTTGGACGAGAACACTTTGCTTGTGCGCGTGTGGGAGCGCGGCAGCGGAGAAACGCTCTCTTGCGGCACAGGCGCTTGCGCCGCCGCCATAGCTGCTTGTGAAAACGGGCATTGCAAGCGTGATACCGACATCACGGTAAAGCTCCCGGGCGGCGACCTTATAATTCGCTATGACGGCAGCAGGGTTTTCATGACAGGCTCCGCCACCAAAACATACGCCGGAACAGTTGAGGTATAGACGAAAAATATTGAAAGCCGAAATATGAAGTGATATACTGATTAAAGTAAATACAAAATAAGGAGTAAACAATGCAAAGAATAGTGACCATAAAGACTCGCAGCCTTTCAAAAAGCCTCATTGACGGCGGATGCGGGCAGTGCCAGACATCTTGCCAATCCGCGTGCAAAACATCCTGCGGCGTGGCAAACCAACGGTGCGAAAATACAAAACCCGCAGATATAAGCAAAACCGGCTTGCAAACGAAAGCGCGATAATCCGAAAGATGATTCATGCCTATAAGCTCGGCGGACGTAACATCATACTCGACATAGCAAGCGGCGCTGTGCATAGCGTTGACGATGCTGCGTATGATGTTATTTGCGTGTATGAAGATATGCGCGAACATGAACCGCCGGCCGGCAGCGGTGAACTCAAAACCCTTGCAAAGCGTATCACAAGGCATATTGAAAAAAAGCATCCAAAGCTGTCTGAACAAGACGTACTGATGATACTTGTGGATATAGAGCTGCTCATTAGCAAAGGGGAACTGTTTACAAAAGACAGCTTTTCGGACGCTCTCGACGGGGGTAAAATCGGCGGGGGCATGGCGAACAGTTTCGCACCAATCAAAGCCTTATGTCTGAACGTGGCGCATACATGCAATATGTCTTGCGCCTATTGCTTTGCAAAGGGCGGCTTTGAAAATTCCACCGAGCAAAAACTCATGCCGCAGGAGACCGCAAACAAAGCACTTGAATTTCTCGTTTCAAACTCCGGCGGGCGCAAAACCCTTGATATTGATTTTTTCGGGGGCGAGCCATTGCTAAATTGGCAGGTATGCAAAGATACCGTCGCATATGCGCGGCGGCTCGAAAAAGAGACGGATAAGAAATTTCGCTTTACGCTCACGACAAACGGATTGCTCATTGACGACGACGTCATTAGTTTTGCAAACCGGGAGTTTCACAATGTCGTGTTTAGCCTTGACGGACGCCCGGATATACACGATAAAATGCGCACTGTGCCGGGCGGCGGCGGCAGCTACGGGGAAATATTGCCGAAAATCAAAAAATTTGTCAAAGAGCGCAGGGAAAAGGGCTATTATATCAGAGGCACATTCACAAAAGAAAACATTGATTTTTCAAACGACATTTTGCATATAGCAGACATTGGGTTTGGAGAAATATCGCTCGAACCGGTAGTTACAAAGCATAAAAACCCGCTCGGGTTTACAATGGACGACCTGACCGGGCTGCTCGGAGAGTATGATAAACTCGCCCTTGAAATGCAAAGGCGAAAGGCGATAGACAAGGGATTTAACTTTTATCACTTCATGCTTGATCTGACCTCTGGGCCTTGCATACACAAGCGTATTGCCGGATGCGGCGTGGGGACGGAGTATCTTGCCGTGACGCCAAACGGGGAGCTTTATCCGTGCCATCAGTTTATCGGCGATGATAAGATGAAAATGGGCGATGTATGGCAGGGCGTAACAAACCGCAAACTGCTCTCGGAGTTTGCGGTTTGCGGCATATATTCAAAAGAAGAGTGTTCATGCTGCTGGGCAAGGTTTTATTGCAGCGGCGGGTGCGCGGCAAACGCATATCATGATACCGGAAGCATAAGCGGCATTTATAAATTCGGATGCGAGCTTTTCAAAAGGCGCATCGAAAACGCCATAATGCTGCAAGTGCCGTAAAAAGCAGTTATATGCCTCAAACAGCTCTCCCCGTCACCACACGCGCACCCGGTTTTTGCCGGGTTTTAGCGTGCTGACAGGCCCTGCTACCGAAACGTCATCAACCCCGTTGCCGAGATAATCAACATCTAATACAAGCGGCCTGCCGTCGGGCATCTCGTAATCCGCGTCAACGATGCGTGCGCGCCCGAGCGAGCGGGTGGTATGAGCAGCCGATCTGTATAAATCAAAGCTCTCGGGCAAGGTGATATTCAAGAAAACAGCGTGTTCCCCATCGGCGCAATTGTTATCGCGAGAATCCCCCTCGCGAAAATCGCCCATGCCATCATCCGTGATAGAATCTTTTTCGCGGCAGCAGACAGCGGCCGCTTTTTCTATCGCAAATCCGGCGTCAAATTCGCCAAAGTCGAGCTTGTCATTTTCACGCTCAAGACCGACAGCCCCGCCAAAATACACATTGCCCGAGGCATAGACAGGCTGCTTTACGCTCATAAACTCGGTGTGGTCGCAAGGCTGACGGGAGTCTACTATATCCATGTATTCATCCAAAGAGACGGTATGCCCGGCAAAACCCGCAAGCCCAACCATGTCGTCTGTGCGCCCGCCGATAAAAATGTTTTGGTAATATCTGTCGTCACCGCCAAAGATAGCTGAAAATCCGGCAACTTCAGTGCTGTGCGGAACATGATATGGCGTGGCGCGGTCTGTAGAAAAATGCAGGGCAAATTTACCCGCAAACAGATTGTGGACATACGCCATGCCCTGCGCGTCGTTGTGAAGAGCATACGCGCTGCCAAAGATGTTATAATCAATCAGCGACGGCCCGTGTGAAACCTCCATAAAGAGGTCCCGGTTGTTATCATAGAGCAGATTTTTGGAAATGCGCGTACCCTGCGCCTGCCAGTCCATCCAGATACCGAGCGAGCAGTCGTGTATGTGATTGTTTCGGATTTGCACGTCAATAGGGGCGTGGAGTTTGATTCCGGCAATCTCGTGCCCGTAAAACTCGCGGCGCACCGCGATATTATAGATATGATTTCCGTAAATCTCACTAAAAACGCAGCCGAGATGACCGACTATGCCATTTTGACCGCAGTCATAGATCACATTGTTGCGAATGATATGTGATCCGATTTTCTCTTTTGACCAACCGATTTTCCTTGCTTTAAAAACTGCCTCAAGCTGATATTGATAGCCCGGCCTATCCTTGCGGAAAGTGCGGTCGTTATGCCCGGTCGAGATTTCTTTGCCTATGGAGACGGCGCTGCATTTGGCGTCGTGAATGATATTATCTTCAATGATCCAGCCGCGGCTCCAATGTGCCCCGATAAGTCCGGGCTGGTCGGCCGTTGGGGGAGTCCACGGGCAGGCGGCTTGCGCCATTTCAAAACCGCGCACGGTGATATAATTTATTCCGGTTTTTTCAGGGTAGAAACAGCATTTGCGTACATTGATCTCGACAAGCTCTTTGTTTGGGTCGGCGCCGTGAAAGTTGGCGATAATAGTAGTGTTCTCGGCATCTACCGTGCCAAACCATAAGTATTTGGTCTGGTTCGTATTTTTTATCGGAGTCATCTTTTTTGTCCAATGGTCGAGCGTTTCGGTGCGTATTTTTGGGCGAAAAACATGTTCCGCGCTCTCGGCCTCATAAAATGACATACCGTTTAGATATACGTCCCCGAGATGAGCCGAGCGTCCTTGCGGTTCAAGCAGCCAGTCTCCGACAACGATCTCCCGGTAGGGGTTATAGCCGTTGAAAAATGAGTTTGGCAAAACCGCTTTCCACACGGTATCGCAAGATTTCACCTGTTCCCACGATTGTATACGCTCAGAGCCTTTTATGACGACGCGCTCACCGTCGGCGGCCGCGTAAGTGATGCGGCGAGCATTGCTATGCCCGCCCTCGTGCGGCTTGACCCATTCCCGATATTCCCCCTCGTGTACAACAACAGCGTCGCCCGCCCTTGCGACTTCGGCGGCGGCGTTTATGGTAAGAAACGGTAAATCCTTCGTGCCGGGATTGGTATCGCAGCCTGTTTTTGCCACATAGTATGTTTTCATATATGATTACTCCCCTATAAGTACATATTTTTTATATTATATCATGTAAATATGATATAATATACTCCTATGAATATTCAGATTTTCGGAAAAACAAAATGCTTTGATACGCAAAAAGCCGAGCGTTACTTTCGCGAGCGGCGCGTTTACTGTCAGCGTATTGATGTTCTCAGCAAAGGACTCAGCCGGGGCGAGTTTGCCTCGGTAAAAAACGCTGTCGGTCTTGACGCAATGATTGACAAAAAAGCGGATGGTGCGGAAATGCTCGCATATTTGGCATATGAAGCGGATAAAGAGCAAAAGCTGATGGAAAACCCAAAGCTCTTAAAGACGCCGATAGTGCGAAACAAAAAGACAGCTACGATCGGTTACTGTCCCGAAGTCTGGAAAACATGGAGCGACTGATTTGGAGTGTGCGTTATGTATGATGTAGCGGCGATTGGCGAGCTTATTATTGACTTCGCGCCGGTTTGCGCGGATGAGGCGGGATACCCCACGGTTGCCGCGAAAGCGGGCGGAGCTTGCGGTATATTCCTTGCCGCGCTCGCGAAATACGGGGCGGTGACATACACATATGCGAAGGTCGGCGACGATGCATTTGGCAAGCTGCTGATAAATTCGCTAAAAAACAGCGGCGTCGAGGTATCGGGAATAATAAAAGACCCGGATGTGTTCACCACGCTTTCCTTTGTCACGCTCGACAACACGGGCAACCGCTCGTTTAGTTTTTCGCGCAAACCCGGCGCTGACACATGCCTGCGATTTGACGAGCTTGACTTATCGCATATAAGAAACGCCAAATATCTGCACTTTGGCTCATTGCCAATGACAAATGAACCTTGCCGCACGGCGGTAAAAAAAGCTGTGGAATATGCCGCGTTAAATGATACGAACATTCTTTTCGATCCAAATTACAGACCTGTCCTCTGGGACAGTGAAGATGCCGCGAGAGAGCAGATACTGTGGGGGCTCCGGCAGGCGGATGTGATAAAAATCAGCGATGAGGAAGTGGAGTTTACATACCGCATTGATATAAGCTCCGATACGCAAATCGGGGTAAAAAAGATTTTAGATGAAACGGACGCAAAACTTGTAATGCTGACATGCGGGCCGAAAGGGGCATATTTGGCCACCCGCAGTGAGGCGGTCCGCGAGCTGCCGCCGCCCGTAAAGGCGATAGATACCACGGGCGCCGGAGATATTTTCTTTGGCAGCGCGATGAGCCGGATATTAAAGCTCGGTAAAGCTCCAGAAGAACTAAACAGAAAAGACCTTGCGGAAATAACAAGGTTTGCCGTCACAGCCGCCGCTCTTTCGACGCAAACTCACGGCGGCTTGCCGAGCGTACCCGGTGAGCTTGAAGTTTTAAAGATGATATGCTAAAATGATACAAAATGCGACGAACGCGGACGATGCGAGATCAATAAACATACGAAATCAATAAGCAAAAGCATAGATAACGCAAACAACAATAATCTATAACAGGAGAACTACAATGCCGGAAACAAAAGGATACATCAAAACAAGCGACGAAAAAGGCAGCGTCAGTATTTGCCACAGCGTGGTCGCCACCATAGCGGCGGCGGCGGCATCTGATGTTGACGGGGTTTACGGGCTTTACCAATACCCGGGCAGGGAGCTCACCGCTGTCAGCGGAAAGAAAGGCATATCAAAAGGGGTTAAAATCACGGTTGAGGATGAAGTCATTACGGCGGATGTCTTTATAATCGCGCAGATGGATTGCTCTGTCAGCGAGGTTGGGCGAGAGGTGCAAAAGTCCGTTATGGCCGCAGTTGAAGAAGCGATTGGCGTCAAAATCAACACCGTCAATGTAAGCATTAGCGGAATCTCGTTAAAAAAGGCGGCAAAAAACGCATGAACAGAACAGCGGCAAGGGAATTGGCTGTTAGGCTATGCTTTGCCTTATCCGAAAACCCTTCCGACCCGGGCGAGTTTTTAAGACGCGCATTCGACGATGAATATTACGAGACGCTCTCGGGAGAAGACAGGCTCTACGCAAAAAAACCGGCAAAAAAACAGCTCGACTACATAACCTGCGTCGTCACGGGCGTATATGAAAATGCGCCGGAGCTTGACGGATATATCCAAAAATATGCCGTCGGATGGAAGTATGACAGAATATCAAAAACAGCGGCGACCATAATGAAAATTGCCATGTTTGAAGTGCTCTATATGCCCGATGTCCCGGATAACGCGGCAATCAACGAAGCCGTTGAGCTGTCGAAAAAATATGAGACACCCGAAACGCGCTCATTCATAAACGGTATTTTGGGGAGCTTTTACCGCTCTGAGTGCTGCGGCGGCAAATCCGGGCATGGCGGGTCGGAAAATGAGGCGGGGCAGACGACGTGCGAGACGGGGTCTGCGGAGCGGGGGCAAAATGTATAGTAAAACCTACACCGTCACGGAACTAAACAGCTACATCAAGCGTGTGCTTGATGCGGATAATGCCCTTGCGGGGTTATATGTCAAAGGCGAGCTTTCAAATTATAAGATATACCCGTCGGGACATCATTACTTTACGATGAAAGACGCCGACAGCTCGCTCAAATGCGTCATGTTCAAAGGCAGCTCAATGAAGCTGCGCTTTTTGCCGAAAAGCGGGATGAGCATAGTTGCGTGCGGAAAAGTCCAGGTGTTTCCCCGCGACGGACTGTACCAGCTATATGTCAGCGACATGATCCCCGACGGTATCGGCGAGCTTTACCTTGCATATGAGCAGCTTAAAGAAAAACTGCAAAGCGAAGGCATTTTTGACGAAAGGCACAAGAAGCCCCTCCCGCGCTTTCCGGGTAAAATCGCGGTCATCACCTCTCCCGCCGGAGCCGCCGTGCAAGATATACTAAGAATTTTGAAAAAACGCTGGCCGCTTGCCGGGGTTATCGTAATGCCGGTGCGGGTACAGGGGGTTGAAGCGCCGCAGGAGATAGCAAAGGCCATAAGAGAGGCAAATGAGACAAAACAGGCGGATATCATCATAACCGGGCGGGGCGGCGGCTCGATAGAAGATTTGTGGGCGTTTAATGACGAAAAGGTTGCAAGGGCGATTTTCGCGTCCGACATACCGATAATATCGGCGGTCGGGCACGAACCGGATGTTACTATAGCCGATTTTGTTGCCGATGTCAGGGCCGCAACGCCGTCAAACGCTGCCGAGATAGCTGTTCCCGACATGATGGAGATTTATGGCAAGTTGCTGTCGGCAAATATAAGGCTGCGGCAGGCTGCGGCAGGCAGGCTTAAAATCTACAGGCAAAGATTATGCGATATGTCCGGCAAAAGGGTACTGCAAAACCCCGGCAACTACATAAATGACAAACGGATCGGGCTTGACAGGGGCACAGAAAAACTGATAGCGGCAATGCAATGGAAAGTGGCGGAGAGCAAAAAACGCTTTTTATCGGCGGCAGCGTCGCTCGACGCGATGAGCCCTCTCAAGGTGTTGGGGCGCGGGTATGCCATAGCGCGCCATGCCGACAGCGATACGGTAATAAAATCGGCAAACGATGTGACAAAAGGCGATAAAATAAAAGTAAGGCTGCAAAAAGACGAGATAAGCTGCGTGGCTCTGTAAGCGCAAATACGCAACACTTAAACTATAAGGAGAAAACCGTGGTGGAAGACAAAGTATCATTTGAGCGTGGCATGGCAAGGCTTGACGAAATCGTCCAATTGCTGGAAAGAGGCGAAACACCGCTCGATAAATTGCTCGAAATGTTTGAAGAAGGAACGAAGCTCATCAAGACTTGCGGCAAAATGCTTGACGAAGCCGAGCAAAAGGTCATAGGCTTGCAAGAGAGCATGGAGACGGGAAATACCAAGGAGATAATATTCGATGACGAGTAGCCTTGAAGAAATAGGCGTATGCCGGGATATGGTAGATGCGCGTTTGTCCGAAATGTTTACCGAGGCCGGACTTAGTTATGCGACGTTGGTTGAATCTATCCGCTACAGCCTTTTGGCGGGCGGGAAGCGGATCCGCGCCATAATATGTATGAAGTTTTGCGAAGCGGCGGGCGGCGAATTGGCGGATGCTCTTGAGGCCGCGTGCGCTATTGAAATGCTCCACACGTACACGCTCATTCATGATGATCTTCCGGGCATGGACGGTGATGATACGCGGCGCGGCATACCGTCAAATCATATCGAATTTGGAGAGTTTACCGCAATACTGGCAGGCGACGCGCTGCAGGCGTCGGCGTTTGAAACGCTTGCAAATTCCGCGCTCGAACCGCAGTCCGTTATAAGGATGATAAAGGTGCTTGCAAAAGCCGCAGGGCCTCACGGAATATGCGGAGGTCAGTATTTAGACCTTTCGGGCGAGGGATGGCAGCTCACCTTCGATGAGCTTATCGAACTGTACTCAATGAAAACGGCGGCGCTCATATCAGCGGCGGCCATACTCGGCGTCATAGCCGCGGACGGGACGCCCGAGCAAATCAAGGCGGCGGGCGATTATGCAAAAGCCATAGGGCTTGCCTTTCAAGTCCGCGACGATGTGCTCGATTGCATATCAACGCAGGAAGAACTCGGCAAACCAATAGGGTCGGATATTGAAAACGAGAAATCAACCTTTGTTTCCTTGCTCGGAATAGATGCGTGTGAGAAGCTGATCCACAAGGAAACAGAAAAAGCAATAAAGGCGCTCGAAGGCAAATTTGAAAACACAAAATTTCTTACTTGGATCGCCCAAACCTTGGCGGACAGAAACAATTGAAATTGAAACTTATTAATATATTTTGGAAAAACTATTGAATATTGGGTTTATAACTGGTATAGTCTTATGGCGTCGGTGTTCCGGCGCCTTTGCGCCGATTTATCGGCGTGAGTTTGGCGGCGCAGTATCCTAGTCAGATCTGCCGTCTACCAGGAAGGGGCTAAAAATCCTTTAAAGGGCATATCGTTGAAATCCCTGGTGCTTGCTTTGAACGCCCAGTTTGGGGTGGGTGCTGGGGGGAAGCGTGAACGGCAGGCGAGCCGCGAATAGCGCCGCCCCCGCCATGCTTACGCTCTCAGGGCGCTCCCCAATGGCATGGAGAATCCGACCCTGTTTGCGTGGAGACCTGTTATTGTGCGAGTTTGTCTTGTACGAAACGGGAGATGAACCTGCATTGCGGTGTAAGCTGTGTGCAGAGTAGCCTGCCTTGAGTGGTGAGTGCGGATAGAGAAATCGCCCTCTTTAGCTATGGCCATAGCGAAAAGCGGGTCTGCTCTTGAAATACTTCCTGCAAAAGAGGCTAAGAGACGGTTTGACTGTAGTGGAAAACACCTAGGCTGTCCGAGCATGATGCGAATCATTCCCGGGGCAAGCGGGGGATTACAGTGCGGACTAAGTGGCAATCGGGCAATGAGAATTGGTGACAGCTTATGCGCGGCTTTAATGGGAAACCGCCTCAACGGCAACGGGAGGCAGCCGCGTGGGAAATCCGGCCCGACCTAAGCCGCAAGATTTACTCCACTCGCCGCCGCTTTCATACAAACCTTATCAAAGCTGAAAGAGAACTTATTTTTGAAAATTACTGTGTATTACCGGAATTTTTGTAACGGCTAAATGAAAAAATCAAATGTAAAGTGGATAATAAAAATCACGCTCATCAGCCTTGTGGCAGCCGCGGTATTTACGCTGGCATCCACGCAAGCGCTTGGGTATGCAGGCTATATATTGTCCTTTGGGATTGTGGCGATTTTCATTGTCATCGGCATAATTTTTGACATCATCGGCATCGCTGCAACGGCGGCGGATGAAGCGCCGTTCAACTCTATGGCGACGCACAGACAGCGCGGGGCAGCCCAAGCGCTCCGGCTCATAAAAAACGCTGACAAGGTAAACAGTTTTTGCAGTGATGTAGTCGGCGACGTGACGGGCATCGTCAGCGGGGGAGCGGCGGCGCTCATAGCGGCAAGGCTCATGGAAGGTTTTTCAGCGCAGCTTCTTATATTTCCCATCATTATTTCATCAACGGTGACAGCGTTGACGGTCGGGGGCAAGGCGATCGGAAAGACGATTGCGTTCGGCAACAGTACGGGTATAATGCTTGGCGTCGGAAAGATATTATATTTTTTTAAAAATCCCGCCGCCCCACGCCGGGCAAAAGAAAAGCAAAGCAAGCGGGAAAATCAAGATAAAAAATCACGAAAGCAAGACGCAAAAAACCATGAGTGATGTTATGGCAGATAACTCTAAGGCGGATATATTCGACGGTCTCAACTTCGTCAGCCGGGGAGGGCAAAAACTCGCGAAAGCTCTCGATTATTTCAAGGTGACGGCAAAAGACAAGGTTTGCATTGATTGCGGCGCGTCAACGGGTGGATTTACGGACTGCCTGCTCAAAGGGGGCGCAAAGTATGTATATGCGGTAGATGTAGGTTACGGGCAGTTTGCGTGGCCGCTTCGCAACGACCCTCGCGTAAAAGTTATGGAACGCACAAATATCCGTTATGTGACGTCGGATATGCTCCCGGTAAAACCGGAGCTTGCCGTGATTGATGTATCGTTTATCTCTCTGTCAATAGTCCTGCCGGTCGTACATAAACTTATGACGGACCATATAGCGCACTCCGGGAAGGCAGGAGAGGATATGAGCTCCGGGCAAACAGGCTCACAGGAAATAATCGGCGCGGCGGAAAGTTCTTTCTCCTGTGAAGCCATATGCCTTATAAAACCTCAGTTTGAGGCGGGCAAAGGGAAAGTCGGAAAAAAAGGGGTCGTCCGCGACCCGAAAGTACACGAAGAAGTCTTATGCTCGTTCATGGAATATGCATCGGGCGCGGGATTTACCGTCAATGATATAACGCACTCGCCCATTAAAGGCCCGAAAGGAAACATAGAATACTTGGCTTACCTGAGCGCGGATTTTTTGTCCGAAACCATGCCCATTGAGCGCAATGCCATAGACATAAAAAATATAGTGGATAAATCACATAAAGAGCTGGACACATAATGAGTAACGAAAAAAACATTATCCTATATTCAAACGCTAAAAGCGATGTTGACTTCAAGACGGCAAAGCAAGTCGCCGACATGCTCTCTTCAAAGGGACGCCGGGCTGTGCTGTGCCCGTACCCGGACGACCCGGATTTTACCGGCACGGAAATGATAATCACTTTTGGCGGAGACGGCACGATACTTCATGCGGCCAGAGCCGCGGCAAAAAAAGGCGTGCCGATATTGGGCGTGAATCTGGGCTCAAAGGGATTCATGGCGGAGCTTGAGCCGGGCGACATTGGCCTTATCGAAAAAATAGTCATGAGCGGCGGGAGCACGCCATACGTGACTGAAGCGCGAATGATGCTTGACATTGAGGTTTTGCGCGAGGGGAAACAAATATACAAGGATTACGCATTAAACGACGTGGTTGTCAGAGGTGATAATAAAGTCGTTGAAATGACGGTATTTGCAAATGATCAAAAGATAACCCATTTTTCGGGTGACGGCACGGTGATTGCCACGCCGACGGGCTCGACGGCATACTCAATGTCGGCGGGCGGCCCGATTGTTGAGCCTACAGCAAAGAATATCATCATAACTCCGATTTGCGCACATTCATTAGAGGCGAAAACATTTGTGCTGACCGCAAATAATATCATCACCGTAAAAATTGACCCCAAAAAAGCTAATCCTGTATATGTTTCCGTAGATGGGGGCGGCCACCTGAGCGTTCAAAGAGAAGATACGGTAAAAGTAACCAAATCGGCAAGCCCCGCGCAGTTTGTAAAGCTGTCTGACAAGAGTTTTTACCATAGGATTTGGGCAAAATTATCTTGCGCGAGGTTACAATAGGAGTAAAACACAAAAAAATAGAGAGGCGGAACTTATGGGAACAAAGAGAGAGAGGCAAAGCGCGTTGCTGCGCGTTGTCACAAGCACTGACATTGACACGCAATATCAACTGATTGACGAGTTGAAAAAAATGGGGATTGAGAGCACGCAAGCGACGATGTCCAGAGATATCAGGGAACTTAACCTGATCAAAGAGCTGACGCCGTCCGGGTTGCACAAATATACCGTAAGCGACCGTCCGGACACTCACAATTACAAATCCCGATTAAGAAGCATTTTCAAAGAAAGCGTCATCTCATATGCCAACGCTCAGAACATTGTCGTCATAAAGACTCTGCCGGGTCTTGCCCCAGCCGCCTGTGGCGCTATTGACTCCATGGCAATACAGAACATCGTCGGCTCAATCGCCGGAGATGACACGGGTTTTCTGGCAATGGAAGATATAACTTCCGCCGAGAGATTTTGCGAAGAAATCGAAGAAATGCTTAAATGATTACTCAACTTCACCTGCAAAATATAGCCGTTATTGAGAAAGCCGACATAGTCTTTTCGAGCGGTCTGAATGTCCTTACCGGAGAAACCGGCGCCGGAAAGTCTATCGTCATAGACGCTCTGTCCGCTGCCATCGGCAGCAGGACATCACGCGATATACTCCGAACCGGCGCTGACTATGCTTCGGTCACTGCCGTATTTTCGCAAATTGACAAGGACGCGCTTCCCGATTGGGTGCAGCCCGATGAAAACGGCGAGATATACGTCTTGCGCAAGATAACGGCGGATGGCAAGAATGTTTGCCGCGCAAATGACATGCCGATACAGCTTGCGGCTTTGCGCGAGCTTGGCTCGGCGCTTATTGACATTCACGGTCAAAACGACGGGCGAAAACTGCTCGACGAGAATGCGCATTTGCAGTATCTCGACGCGTATGGCGGCCTGTCGCGGGAGCTTTATGAGTATAAGGAGGCTTTTGACGCGCTCCGAGACAAAAAGTCAAAAATAGAAAAACTCACTATGGATGAGGCCGAAAAAGAGCGCAAAATAGAAACTTTGAAATACCAAACAGAGGAAATAGAGCGAGCCGGGCTTTCGCCGGGAGAGCTTTCAGGGCTTACGGCAAGGCGCGAAATGCTTCTGAACGCTTCAAGGCTCACGCAGTCTGTGGAATCGGCGTTTGAAGCCTTGCACGGCGGAGGGGATACGCCCGGAGCCGTGGCTCTCATCTCTGAGGCTTGCGGCGAGCTTGACCACGCCTCGCGTTTTTCCGATGAGCTAAAAGCATTTAGCGGACGCTTAAACGACATCCGCTATACGGCGGAGGACATTTCAGATGAACTGCGCGATTTTCGCGCAAAACTCGACTTTACTCCGGACGAGCTTGACACGCTCGAAGAGAGAATTGACGTTCTAAAACGCATAACGCGAAAATATCACAGCGAGGATGAAGCCTTGGCGTTTTTAGAGCGTTCCAAAGCCGAGCTTCTTGATATAGAAGATTCAAGCAGCAACCTGATAAAGCTGGAAGCGCAGCTTGCCTCTTGCTTAGAGCAGGCAAAGAGCCTTGCCGGAGAACTTTCGCAAAAGCGCAAAGAAGCGGCGCGCCGCTTAGAGGAGAAAGTAAAAGACGAACTGTCGGAGCTCAATATGCCGGGCGTGAGCTTTATCGTCGAGTTTGGAGATGTCAAAGGTTTGGCGAGAGAGTTGGGAGATTACGGTCTGTGTCCGACGGGCGCAGATGAGGTGTGGTATTTGATGTCCGCAAATGCCGGGGAGGCTCCGGGCAGGATAAACCGCATTGCTTCGGGCGGGGAGCTGGCGCGTATCATGCTCGCGCTAAAAAATGTGCTCGGCGGCTCGGATATGGGGATTATGGTGTTTGACGAGATTGACTCCGGCGTGTCCGGTGTTGCGGCGCAAAGAGTGGGGGAGAAGCTGGCGGCTCTTGCGCGAGAGCGTCAGGTGCTGTGCGTGACGCATTTGCCGCAAATCGCGGTTATGGCGGATACGCATTTTTCGATAACAAAGGGCGTGTCGGATGGACGGACATTTACCCATGTTGAAAAACTCGATTTTGAAGGCCGCAAACGCGAGCTTGCGCGGCTGTCCGGCGGAGAGAACATAACAGATGTAACGCTCGCCAGCGCGCAAGAGCAGCTAACTGCCGCGGCAAACTATAAAAGCGGTATTTGATACGGCGATAAAACCTGCGGATATGATGGAATTGGCAGACATGCAAGATTTAGGTTCTTGTGCCGAGAGGCGTGGGAGTTCGAGTCTCCCTATCCGCACCATCGCGATTTTTCCTTGTTGGGAAAGCTTTCGTTACTTGGTTTTCATATGCCCCATGAGAACGCTAAATTTAGGAGGGTTGACATGAAATTTGAATTGAATACATACCATCGAAATGTTTCCAACGAAGAACTGCTTGAGGATGTGCGAAAGGTTGCTGACTCGCTGGGGCAATCGTTTTTAACTACGGCAGATTAGGGCAGTTCAAACCTTGGCGTTACAAATGAAGAGCTATTTCGGGAAATAGAGAGAACTTGGATACAATTAGGCAAACAGCCTAGATACACGGACTTTTGCCAAGGGGGCGTTTCAAAATACTCGGCAGGTACATACGAGAACCGCTTTGGAAGTTGGCGGAAGGCTTTAGAAGCCTTTATCGAGCACATCAGTGCCGATGATGGTGAGCCTGTTGAAACGAGTGAACTAGAAAATGAAGTACCAGTTCAAACAGTTTCCCTTGTAGTTGATAAGGTTATCAAAGAACCCAAAGCAACAATCGTCCCAAAGCCCGCCACAAAAAAGAAAAGAACCCCTCGTCAACCCAGTGCCAGATTAACAATACGTGTGTGGGCAAGGGATAATTTCAAATGTCGTTACTGTAGTAGATCCCCCGCAGAGGATGGATTCATTGACCAAGACTATTCGCTCAACCCCGGTCGCTATGTCGGCGTGATGATTGAAGACGACGGCATGACTGAGGAGAAGTTCAGGGCAGAAATGCGCTCGCTGAACGCGGAGCTTACCACGCTGAACACAGAGGTACAATACCTTGAAAGGACGATTGCGGAGAATCTACAGTCGTTGGTGGGTGGGGATAGACTAAATTAGCCATATGCGTTGACAAATGACATGCGATATGGTACATTGTTTTTGTGAGGTGATATTATGAATTTTTATACTGCGAGGGATTTGCGAACGATACCAAAATCTATATGGAATGACCTGTCGGCTGATGGTGAAGTCATTATTACCAACAACGGAAAGCCAACCGCATTGATGATGGGTATATCAGAAGACAACTTTGACGAGATTGTTAAAACTGTCCGCCAAGCCAAAGCTATGATTGCGTTTAACAGTATGCGCTTGAAAGCGGCTAAACAAGGATTTATGTCGGATGAAGAAATAGAAGCGGAAATAGCGGCATATCGAGAGGAAAAAGGAGAATGATATGCTCGTTGTTGTGGATACCAACGTATTTGTTTCTGCATTTTGGTCAAAAAAAGGGAATCCTGCAAAGATACTCAGCTTGATTCAAAATAGATTGATAACCCCATGTTATGATTACCGAATACTGACCGAATACTTGGAAATACTGTCAAGAAAGAAGTTCGGCTTTGACTCGTGGGAAATAAATGATATTATTTCCCAAATAAAGCATGACGGGATGTCAGTGGTCGCAAAACCCATGGATATACCGTTCGTTGATTTGAGCGACAAGAAATTTTATGAGGTTGCGAAGCATTGCAACGCAGTGCTCATTACGGGTAATCTGCGGCATTTCCCTATGGACGGAACAGTGGTATCGCCTGCGGAATTTCTTGAGAAATTCGATTTTCGGTTTGTATAATTTCCCTGTTTCATTGACCCGCCGTGCAATCACTCGATTATAACCGAAAAATATATTTATATCAGCAATTATTCGATTATAACCGAACCTCCGCTCTTGGCAAAAAATCATTTTCAGACACGTCAATATGTCACATAACAGTTTTCATGCTTTTGTAGAAAAGCCTTTTGTTCCGCCCGCACCGGACGACAGCTATCATTTTTTGTGGAAATCGGGACAGCTCTTTACCTACTTCCACGATTGGCACATTGAAAATTGCGCTGAGTATATTTTCGATTGCAATTCATCGGGGATACCGCACCGTCACGCGGCAAATCGGATTTATGCGAGGAATGTAAAAGGATGTTGACACTGTATGGCCTGAATTTGAGAAACGGATGTGGAGGTTTGTTGACTTTTCTACACATGATGTCGATATAGAGAAAATTAACGTAGCCTCGGTAACTGCGGAGGACGTAACCTTTATCGAGCAATACATGACGGATAATATGTATTTGAAAGTAGCTCGAGATGGATTGGGAATGATAATGCACAAAGATGCGACAAAAGCAAAAGCTCTCACACAGCTTGCGCGACTATGGGGCATTTCTCAGTCTGAGATTGTAGCTTTCGGCGACGACTCAAATGATATAGATATGCTTGCATACGTCGGTGTGGGTGTGGCAATGGGAAACGCTATTAACGAAGTAAAAGCCGTTGCTGATTTTGTTTGCAACACAAACAATAACGACGGCGTAGCAAAATGGATTGAGGAAAATATACTGTTGTGAAGGCAACTTTCTGAGGTTATTTCACGTACCCTTTTACGCTTGCGCAGTCGTTAAATTCCGCAAATGCTTTCAGCCGTTTTTCAAAGGCGCGCTTAAATGCCCCGCTCTTGTCAAGCCCGATTTTAACGCCATCCTCCGCCCAAAAATTCTTAAACATCAAAGCCTTGTTCTTTCTGTCGCATACAGCCTCCATACGTCCGACAAAATTGTCGCCGTATAGCACGGGTAGGGTGTAGTAGCCGTATTTTCTCTGTTTCTGCGGTGTGTATATCTCCCACTTATAATCAAAGTCAAATATGGCTTTGATTATTTTTCTGTCCCACATCAGGTTATCAAGCGGGGCAATAAATTCACATCTTTTTTCAATCGAAGATAACTCCGCCGCTTCATCAAGCAAGGGTATCTCTGAGGTTAGGCAATAAAGCGTATCTTTTATTCCGTCAACGCGGACGGGCGTTATCTCTCCGCTTTTTATGAGATGTTCAAAGACCGCGTTTCTTTCAGCCGCTTTCAATTCTCCGATTCCAAGCCACGCATCAGACGGCTTTTTCCAAAGCAACCCGACTGCGCCTATGCGCCGCTTTACTCGCCAAGTCAAGTGGTCGATTGCGTCGGGGAGCGGCTCCGCTGCATTTAAGAATTTTTGAGAGATAAGATTTTCGGCTGAATCATAGTATTTATTAGTTCCCTTTTTGTGATGTACAACAAGCTCACCCGTAAAATACATGGTTTCGAGAGCTACGCGGGAGAGCTTCGTGTCGCCCCAATACCAACTCACTTTTCCGCTAAGTTCGTCAAGGTCTTGCGACCTTACCGCGCCTTTCTCTTTTATAATTTTCTTAATCTGTTCCCGAACCTTATTCACTTCATCACGGCTTCTGCTGTTCGCAGAATACCATTCTCTTGTTCTTCCGAAATAAGTCCAATCGTCAACTTTATATATGGAAAGATTTTTGTCAAAATAGTCTATCAGCTTTCTTTCTTCGTATAAAAGCGAATAAAGCGTATCCTTTGTGAAGTTTTTAACCCTTGATTGCAGAACCAATTCGGGGTTTTTCCCGCAAACGTCAATGGGGTCATATTGAATACAGCCCGCCATTTCTATAAAGTCAAGAATCCCTTGTTTGCCGACGAATTTATGCTCGCCTGCAAGTCCATGTCTGAGAAGCAAAAACCGCCGCGCTTGCTCGGTTAATACGGTTTTATCATATTTCGGCATCGACGTTCACCCCCTTGTCTGATGTTTTTAATAAATCATGTGGCACGACAAGCCGCCATCGGCGGTTGTATTTCATTTTCTCATGCACAGAAGGTTTGTACAAGTACCGCTTACTCTTTCCGATTTTGGATTCACAAGCCGCAAAGAAGTCATCGCTTAAATTCCAAGTGTCACGGAAATGCTCCAAAATATATCCCGTTTTTTGATACAGAACTTGCTTATCGTATACGGAGAGGTGCGCAAGTAGATTTTCTTCCTTGACTGTCGGTAGCAGCTCAAGGCAGCGCAACAGCTCCTCAAGCCCCATTATCTTCTCAAAGTCCTGTATGCCGTCTAAAACGGTACGCTCCGTGCTGGTCACTCGCACACCGTCAGGGCGGGTCATTATGCCGCCACTGATACGGGAAGCGAGATAAGCGTAGGTGATGCCCGCATACTCAAAAGGAGCGAACACCGAATCGGAGGACACCTGGGCCTGATATGACACCTGATTGGCACAACCGTAGTATTCAAAAGCGGCGTGATGGGACACATAGGATGTCGGCGTGATTTTACCGGCTATGCGGAATTTGCTTACGACCGCTTCTCCTGTAGCCAAATCAACCGCCGCATACAAACCCCGCTTAACGCTTTGGATATATCCTTTTTTTACATAACTGCTCGCAAGTGACTCAGCAGTTTTTGTGTTCCCGACCACCGCGCACAGTTCTTCCCAAGTGAAACAGCCCATTTTAAGTAGCCGCGCATAGTGTTTCATGCCCTCACCTCGCTTTAACGGTTTAATTATAGCACGTTATCCTGATAATAGCAAGGGATGTTTTTGAAAAATAAACTGCCCTGTCGGGTTCACGGCGTGAGAGATAAGGGGGTTCATTGTATCATTAGTTGGTGAATTTGCCTTCGCGGCTCGCACTTCAGCCATTTCAAAGTCGGGCATTTCACTGAGTGTTTGGACATCAGTGTAAAACACCTGAACATATGCAAACCCTGTATCGGTATGCACAGCTTACCGTGACAAACAGTGCTTTATCCCTTAATCGTGACACCAATTCAGATACTATTTTGCACCCAAGCCACGACCGCGATATTCCGGTAACACTTGTATCCATACAAAATATTAAATCTGTTTTTCCTTGAGATTTTCCAGCCCACATTTTACAAGAGATTCATGTAAAAGAGCTTTTATCCTTTCGCATTTTTCGCCCTTGTTGAAAAACGTCAGGTAATCAAATCCGTACCAAACGTGAAGAATGTCTTCGACTTCATAAAAGATATTTCTATCATACATAGTTTCATATTGGGTAAGAAATGCCGTTTTGTATAAAGCGGCGGTTTCCTCTCCGTACTCCAACCTCATCCAAAAAGTAAGCCGGGCTATATCAGCTACCCAACACAATGATTGAGCATCGTCCCAATCAATCAGCGTTATTTTATCTGAATGAACAATCACGTTTTTCAAGGAAAGGTCGCCGTGACACAAGGTAGGCGGGAATATGTCACAACACTTTATTTTGTTACAAATCGTTTTATTTATTTTTCTTAACTCCGATTCATTTGCAAAACCATTTTCAATTATAACCGGGCTGTTGTCGTTAAAAACATCGTACATAAACTCTGAAAACGTATTCCATATCGCGGGATTGCCATTTCCTATATATCCATAACCGGACAATTCAATTCCATGTATTTTTGAAATCAGATTCCCAAGTTTTTCAAACAAACTCATGGTTTCATGCTTCGACAGGCAAAGGCTGTCCGCTGTTGTTCCCGGCAAGCATTCTTCGATTAGAAAACCGTTGGAAAAACTGTTGTCATCTCGGTTGAAAATGAGCATTTTGGCATGGGGAATTTTATAATCGTTTAGCTTTTGATTGATAAACGGCAACTTGCCGTCCTCCGGCCAGTCCCTTTTGGTGTAGACCTTGAATATGTACGGCTTTGTATCTGTTTCTATTTTATAGACGCTGTTATTCTGAACATTCTCGAATTGATGAATGGCTCTTATCTTGCTTCCTACTTGTTCCTCAAAGGTTTTTTGAATCAAATAATCTTTGAGATACCATGTCGGGATGGTTTTTTGCATATTGTCATACCAACGCAGAACTTCTTCGTTTTGTTTTTTTGCAAAGTCCGCTTCTACATTTAAATATTTCATGCAACATGCCCCCGAAAACATCATATTATCATTATATACTAAAATTAGAATGTTTTCAGGTAAAAAATGAACCGCCGAGCAAGAAAACTTCTTGAGTAAATTCCCAAAGTAAGTGGAACAGTGGCGGCGCGAGTGGCATTTAGTTTGGGAAATAAAATATGGAGCATTAAGTCCGGGAAATTTTCTGTTGAAAGGAAGAATACAATGCCGGGCTTAAGACTTAATGGGGGCAAGCACCTAAAACTTGATACTCGTCAAGAAATCGTGGAATATCTCGGCAAGTACAAGGTGTAAATACGCAGTCGCCAAACACGATAGCAAATAATCGCCAATAATGATAGTAAGCTATTGACAAAGTTGATAGTTCGGGTTACCCTAATAAAGGGTGATGAAATGAATCCTGATTATTTAAAGAGACTTTCAGATGAAAAATTAAATCTTCTTCTTCGCGCCAAAGGCGCGGTATTGATAGAAGGTCCGAAGTGGTGCGGCAAAACAAGTTCTGCTGAAGAAGTTGCGGGCAGCGTATTGTATATGCAGGACGCCGACAATTCAAAAATGAACATTTTAACTGCACAAGCAAAACCGTCACTGCTCTTGGAGGGTGAAACGCCACGTTTGCTTGATGAGTGGCAGGTTGCTTCCGAACTGTGGAACGCCGTAAGGTTTGCTGTTGACAAACGCCGCAAAAAAGGACAGTTCATATTAACTGGCTCTGTTATCCCGACAAGAACAGATGATATGCATACGGGAACCGGTCGTATTGCCAGGATGAAAATGCGGACGATGTCATTATATGAAACCGGGGATTCCACCGGCGAGGTTTCCTTGAAATCCCTTTTTGACGGAAATACTGATATTGAAGGGAAATCCCCCCTTACAATTGAAAAATTAGCATTTGTCATTAATCGAGGTGGTTGGCCAGCCGTGGCAAAAGAAACTGATGAAAAAATCGCATTGACTGTCGCTGCAGACTATGTTGAAGCCGTAGCCAATGAAGATATATCTAAAGCGGATGGTATTGAAAAGAATCCAGAACGGGTAAAAGCGCTTATGCGCTCATTATCCCGGAATGTTTCAGGTGAGGCAAAAGCCACTACTATATTAAATGATTTGCTCGCAAACGATGAAGCCTTGTCGCAAGCAACGGTTCACCAATATATAAACGCATTAAAGAAAATATTTGTCATTGAGGATTTACCTGCATGGAGTGCAAAGCTCCGTTCAAAAACAGCGATCAGGACTACCGCAAAAAGACATTTTACTGACCCCTCTATTGCAACAGCTTCCCTTCGCGCAGCTCCGAAAAGATTACTTTCCGATTTTAACACTTTCGGTTTATTATTTGAATCTCTCTGTATAAGGGATTTAAGAGTTTATGCGGAGAGCATTGACGGCAGTGTGTTTCATTACCGTGACAAGAGTGGCTTTGAGGTTGACTCTATCATTCAACTTGCCGATGGTAGATGGGGTGCTGCTGAAATAAAAATGGGTGCTTCAGAGATTGAAGAAGCAGCAGAAAACTTATTGAAGCTCCATAAAATCGTCGACACGGAAAAAATGAACGAACCATCTTTTCTTATGGTACTAACAGGCACTGAGTATGCATTCCAAATGAAAAACGGGGTGTGGGTGGTTCCGCTGGGTTGTCTAAAAAATTAAAATCACCCGGGATTGAAATTGAAGTATTACGAAAATCATGAGATACAAAAGGCTAAGGAGGGTTATACGATTGCCGCACATTAATAGACAAATGTCATCATTTTTTTAGCACCGCCAATATTTTCTAGGAGGAAAGCTTGATGTGAAGAAGAGACCATTGTTTTTTTGCATATTTGCTTTATGCGTGATTATATTAGTTGTTAGCTTAATTATTATTGCAGCAAACAATACGTCATCAGATAATGATGACATGAATGCACTGCACCTACCCGGAAATATGAGTGAAGATTCAACTCCAACGGAGGAATTAAAAATGGATAGCACAAATGTAGAATACTATGACGGCGGAACGCTGCCTTTTTTGATTGAAGGATTGCCGGAAGGTCACGAAGTTGACTTGGCGGGTCAACTCAGCTTTACCAACGAGGGATGCCATATACGTATTCCGCGATATGATCATTTTGACTTGCTTTTTGAACGCAGACACACCACAAACGGCGAGTTCGTTACAGAGCTGAGTTATCATCACTTGCAAGCTCGTTTGGTGCTTGGGCGCGACGGCTATGTTTCTCCTTTTATTAGTATGGGCGATAGCTTGGCGGGAAGACTGTTGGCACTTGCCCCAACAACGGCGGCGCGCGACCTGCAAGATGATACAGGTTGCGGCTATCTTATGTATCAGACCACCGAAGGTGCAAGATTGTTTATCTTTTTGCTGACAAAACAAGCTTCTGATATGATGCCATTGCAATATGGCGGATACCCGATCCTTATGCGTAAAGCTTTGACATATGCTGATTTCTCTACTATAGGAATTGGGTCAACTGCTTCGGAAATACTATCAATTGACCCTGTTATGCAAGATTATATAAGACAGTTTAACTCAACATGCGATTACGAGAAAAGCTTACCATTGTTACCTATGGGCGATAATATAGCACAATTGGAATTTGTTTCGGCGCATTTGTTAACAGATGGGATTCTAAAATTTGATTACGATTTAATAGGTGGCGAATACACGGTAAGCAAGGTTGAGTTTTCACCAGATTTCATCATAGATGGAAGATTCGCTGACCTCGGCGGCAGCTATAAGATTTTGGCAGAAGATTATAATTGAATGACGGTGTCAGAGATACTTAGCACAGCACAGTTCTTCCCAAGTGAAACAGCCCATTTTAAGCAGCCGCTCATAGTGTTTCATGCCATAACCACGCCTTCGCGGTTTAATTGTAGCGCGTTACCATGATAATAGCAAGGGGTGTTTTTGAAAATTAAACTGCGCTGTCGGGTTCACGGCATGACAAACAAGGGGGTTTATTGTATCATTAGTTGATGTCCGCACCATCGCGGCTTGATAGGTTTATAGCCCGCCAAGCCGCCACTCTCTAAGCTTTGCCGTCGCAGCCAAGCACCTTTGTAATTTTGTGGGCCACAAGAGCTTTGATGTTGGCGCGTCCGGGGCTGAGGTATTGGCGCGGGTCAAAATGATCCGGATGCTTTACAAAATGCTCGCGGATTCCGGCTGTCATGCCCAGACGCAGGTCGGAATCAATGTTTATTTTGCATACCGACGAGGCTGCCGCCTGACGCAGCATTTCTTCGGGGATGCCGATGGCATCGGGCATATCGCCGCCGTTTTCGTTGATTATCTTCACATATTCCGGCACGACCGACGACGCCCCATGCAGCACTATCGGGAAGTTTGGCAATCTCTTTGAGATTTCGTCGAGTATGTCAAAGCGCAGCTTAGGTTTTTGGCCGGGTTTGAATTTATACGCGCCGTGGCTTGTGCCGATGGCTATAGCGAGCGAATCAACTCCGGTGCGTGATACAAACTCTTCGACCTCCTCCGGGCGCGTAAAGGCGGCGTCCTCATCGGAAACATTGACGTCGTCTTCGATTCCGGCGAGCTTGCCGAGTTCTCCCTCTACGGTAACGCCTTTATCATGGGCGTATTTTACAACCTCTGATGTCAGCTTGATGTTATCCTCAAACGAGTGTTTTGAGCCGTCAATCATGACGGACGTGAAGCCGCCATCTATACATGATTTGCAGATTTCAAAATCGTCGCCGTGGTCAAGATGGACGCAAATCGGCAAACCCGTGTCTATCTCAGCCGCTTCAATGAGCTTCATAAGATATATGTGCTTGGCGTACTTCCTTGCTCCCGCCGATACTTGCAAAATCAGCGGTGCTTTTAATTCACAGGCAGCTTCCGTAATACCTTGGATGATTTCAAGGTTGTTGACATTAAACGCGCCGATTGCATACCCGCCCTCATATGCTCTTTTAAACATTTCCTTTGATGTGACTAATGGCATTGAATAATCCTCCACAATAAAAATTTGGCGAAAAGATGATAAAATCATTATATCACATATTATCCAAAATTAACAACAATATTACTCTATCAAATTGTTGCATTTGGCTTGTGCTTGTGGTATTCTTTTTCTCACGCGGATACATTCGCAAAAACATACTGCAAAAACGCGAAAACGAAAAACGGAGGTTATCAAATGGCGGAAAAACTTATCGGCGCCGCAATATTCGGCCAGTCAGGCGGCCCGACGTCTGTTATAAATGCCAGCGCTTACGGCGTCATACGCGCCGCGCTTGACGCGCCTGAAATCACAAATGTTTATGGCATGGCGCACGGTATTATGGGAGTTTTGAATGAAACCTTGTACGATATGAGCCGGGAGGACGACGAAGAGCTAAGGCTTTTGCTGAACACGCCGTCGTCGGCGCTGGGATCGTGCAGATATAAGATAAAAAACGAGGACGACTTAAAACGCATTTACGAGGTTTTAGCAAAACACGATATACGATACTTTTTTTATAACGGCGGCAACGATTCTATGGACACTTGCTCCAAAGTCAGCGACTATTTAGAGACAGTCGGCTACCAGTGCCGTGTTATGGGCGTGCCGAAAACGATTGACAACGACCTGTACGGCACGGATCATTGTCCGGGGTTTGGCAGCGCGGCAAAATACATTGCGACATCTGTTGCCGAGGTGCAAAAGGACGCTTATGTATATGACGTAGGAACTGTCACGATTGTTGAAATAATGGGGCGCAACGCGGGTTGGCTCACGGCGGCGTCAAGCCTTGCCGCCCTGTCGGATGCGGCGCCCGATCTCATATATTTACCGGAGCTGCCGTTTGATTTAGATAAGTTTTTAAGCGAAGTCGAAGCGGTATACAAAGAAAAAGAAAAATGCCTTGTCGCAATTTCCGAAGGAGCCCAATATGCGGACGGCACATTCGTATCACACGCAAAAGTGTCCGCGACGGACGGGTTCGGCCACGCGCAGCTCGGAGGTACGGCGGTGACTCTTGCCGGTATCGTGGGGAAGAAATTGGGCGTAAAGGTACGCGGCATCGAACTTAGCCTGCTTCAACGCTGCGCCGCGCATATAGCGTCGCAAACAGACATTGACGAGGCATACCTCGCGGGAAAATCGGCGGTAGAATATGCCGTAAACGGGGGCACGGGAAAAATGGTCGCGTTTACGCGAGAGGAAAAAAACGGCAAATACCATTGCGGCATCACATATCAGCCGCTGTCCATCTGTGCCAACACAGAAAAAAAGATTCCGCGAGAATGGATCAACGCGCACGGCAATAATGTCACGCAGGAGTTTATAGATTACGCCCTGCCGCTTATTTCGGGCGAGAACAGCCGCAAGTTAAATAACGGCCTGCCGCGCTTTGCAAAGCTAAAGAAGATTGTAGTATAGAAGTATTATTCACACATAATTTGAAAGGAGAACAACACAATGTCAATCAATTTAAAAGGTTCAAAAACAGAGGAAAATCTCGCGACGGCATTTGCGGGAGAATCACAGGCCAGAAACAAATACACTTATTTTGCTTCAAAGGCGCGTAAAGAAGGCTATGTTCAAGTGGCGAATATCTTTGAGGAAACCGCCGAAAACGAGAAAGAGCACGCAAAGCTGTGGTTTAAGTATCTGTGCGGGGGGGAAATACCCGGTACACTGACAAACCTTGAGGCCGCGGCGGACGGAGAACACGAAGAGTGGACATGTATGTATGCGGATTTTGCGAAAACCGCGCGCGAAGAGGGATTTGACAAAATCGCCGCGCAGTTTGAGATGGTCGCGAGCATCGAGAAGGAACACGAGGAGCGGTACAGGACGTTGCTGTCAAACATCAAAGACGGCAAGGTTTTTGCGCGAGATGAGGATACAAAGTGGCAGTGCTCAAACTGCGGCAAGACCATAGTGGGCAAAGAAGCTCCGAATGTTTGTCCCGTATGCTTCCACCCGAAAGCCTACTTCCAAATCAAGGCGGAAAACTATTAAGCATAAAATGGATAATCAGGAAAACGAAAAAATCAACTGCTATAACTGCATTCATTTTGTTGTTACCTGGAATCCGACTCATCCGAGAGGTTGCAAACTCTTTGGATTTAAGTCTGTCGAGCTGCCATGCGTGACTGTCTTAAAATCATCAGGTTCACCTTGCGTAGGGTTTGAGAGAAAGGGGAAGACATGACAAAAGAACTGCTGAACAAAGGATGGGGCTTTTCTCTCGACGGAGGAGAGTCCCAAAGCGTTAATCTGCCGCATGACTGGCTTATCGGCGATGCGCCAAACCACTATAAATCGGGCGTTGGAGTGTATACGTATAAGCTCGCCCCGGCTCAGGCTCTCGCCGAATGTCTAAACGAACGGGGAAAAATCAGCCTGCGTTTTGACGGCGTGTATATGGACAGCGTTTTGCGCGTGAACGGGCATGAGGCGGGTGTGTGGAAATATGGTTATACGACCTTTGAGTTTGACGTCACAAAATTTCTTAAAACGGAAGAACCAAACACGATAGAGCTTACGGTAAATTATAACGGTCAAAGCTCGCGCTGGTATACCGGGGCGGGCATATACCGCGATGTCTGGCTCATTTGCAGAAACTCATGCCATTTTAAGCCCGACGGTATTTACATAAGCACGGCTCTCAAGGACGGCAAGTGGACATGGGAGGCCGAGAGCGAGGTAGAGGCGGATGCCCGGCCTTATGAGGTGAGGCATACCTTGATGGACGATTTTGAAAAACCGGGCCTGCTTTGCGTGAGCGATGAAAACAAAATAAAATCTTGGAGCATAGATGACCCGAGGCTTTACACTATAAGAAGCGAGCTTATTGTCGGCGGGGCGGTGACGGATGCGATTGATACGCGCATGGGATTTAGAACCACAGAGTTTACTACGGATAGGGGCTTTTTGCTCAACGGCAAGCATATAAAGCTAAACGGCGTTTGCCAGCACCATGACCTTGGCTCGCTCGGAGCGGCTTTCTATAAGGATGCCGCCCGCAGGCAGCTTGACATACTCCGCGCTATGGGAGTCAACGCTATCCGCACGGCGCACAACCCTCCGGCGCCGGGTCTGATGGAGCTTTGCGACGAGATGGGCTTTGTTGTAATGAGCGAGCTGACGGACATATGGCGCCGCGCCAAAACTCCGGGCGACTATGCGCGCTTTTTTGACGAGTGGGTCAGCCGCGACGCGGCCTCATGGATACGCCGCGACCGCAACCATCCGTGCGTCATTTTGTGGAGCGTCGGCAATGAGATACATGATACGCATGTTGACCTTGAGGACGGAATGGCGACGCTAAAGCTGCTGCTCGACTTGGTCAAAGAGCACGACCCCAAGGGCAATGCGCCCGCCACCCTTTGCTCAAACTACATGACATGGGAAAACACGCAAAAGTGCGTTGATCTCTTTGGTATAATCGGATACAATTACACCGAAAATCTCTATCATGAACATCACGCGAAATATCCCCATTGGGTTATTTACGGCGGTGAAACCTGCTCGACGCTGCAAAGCCGGGGCATATACCATTTTCCGCTATCCCGGGCGGTGCTTGCCGACGACGATCTTCAATGCTCGGCGCTGGGTAACACCACGACCAGTTGGGGGACAAAAAATGTAGAGACCTGCATAGCGGATGATTATGATACGCCGTTTTCTTTAGGCCAGTTTTTGTGGTCGGGCATAGATTATCTCGGAGAGCCGACGCCGTATCACACAAAAAACTGCTACTTCGGGCAAGCGGACACGGCGGGCTTTGAAAAGGATGCGTATTATATCTTCAAGGCGGCATGGACAGACCACGAAAAAGACCCGTTTGTGCATGTGTTTCCGTATTGGGATTTTTCACCCGGTCAAATCATTGATGTACGTGTATGCTCAAACGCGCCCCGCGTGGCGTTATTTTTGGACGGCGAAAAAATAGGGCAGGCCGATTGGGACAAAAATAAGGCCGGCTCCGAAAGATGGGTGTTTAGCCGGCGCGTTGCTTACAAAAAAGGTACGCTCACGGCGGAGGCTTACGATGCCGCCGGGAAAATGATCGCAAAAATGGAGCGCAAGTCATTTGGTGATGTCAAAAATCTTGTGACCGAAACAAAAACGTACGGCGAGCTTGATTTTGTAACCATTACGGCGATAGACGAAAATAAAAATCCGGTGGAAAACGCAAACTGCCGGGTAAATGTCAAAGTCTCCGGCGGCGAGCTGCTTGCGTTGGATAACGGTGACTCGACCGATTATGAATCATACCACTCGCACAGCCGTTATATGTTTAGCGGCAAGCTGCTCGCTATAGTACGCGCAGAAAGCTCAAACGGCATTATCTCAAAACCGCGGGTAGAGGTGTCCGTCTGCTCTGACGACATACCTATCCGCAAGATTGAGCTTATCTCAAAGAGCGAAGATAAATACCATATAACCGCTGACGTTTTGCCAAAAAACGCCACATACAAAGACTTGGTATGGCGGCTTACCGACCCGGGCGGCATTGACAGCCCTATGGGAACGCTCGAGATAGCTCCCGACGGAAGAAACGCCAAAATAATCCCCAAGGG
>WRMH01000010.1 GCA_009777235.1 Oscillospiraceae bacterium | reverse complement strand
TTAACCGCACCGCCGCTACAAACCTACAGCCGAATGGCGGCACAGCGCGAGCCATACAAATAAACGGTGCGGCTGTATCAGCAACAAACCCGCTTGTCTGTACCGCAAACACAATTATATCATTCGTATTTGAAAACAATATCTACCGTGTAATAAGCGTATCAGCTCTGGCGATACTTCCCACTCTACACGTAACCGCGCCGCCAAATACCGTAGTAACCGCCGCGATGGGCGCGCATACGCTTACGGCAACCGCAGGGGCTGACAATATAGCCGCGTTCTCGCTCCCGTCGCTCGGAATGTGGACAATATCCGGCACAGTGTCGGGCACGGCGTATACTAAGCCGCTTAATATTGACAGCGTGCGTGTTTTTTCAACCGTGCTGTCAGCGGCTCACGAGCCTGGTCAGATAATATTAAACACGACCACATCCGACATCGTTGGCGTGGCTTCGCTCGGCTTAGGCGTAGGTCAAATAGTTGGCGCATACATGGTAGGTGGCGGCAATGGCGGGGGCAACGGTGCCTCAGGGAAGACCTCGGGAGAAGGCGGCACGGGCGGCAATGGCGGGCGCATCTTTTTAGGGCACGTCAGGATAACTAATCCGTCGTTAGGCATTATTATTGGTGCAGGCGGTAATGGTGGGGCTGGCGGTAATAATCTCAAGTTCGACGCCAACCCCGGCGGCATGGGCGGCGATACTTCTATTACGGGGGCAGAACTTCTTACTTTACCAACCGGTTTTGTCACAACGCAGAGCGGGTCACAGGCAGCGGGCGGTATAGGAGGCTATTCCCCCTCTTACTCCGCAAACAATAATGTTCCGGGCGCCGATGGTGCGTCGCCAATGATAAGGCCACCGGGTACGCTGGATATATACGGCGGTGGCGGCGGTGGTGGTGCAGCGGGTGGTTTTCAGTACACAAACGGCCAAAGGCGTGGCGGCGGCGGAGGTCAACCGGGATCGGTTTTTGGTGGCGGAGCCGGAGGCTTATACGACGGCAGCGGTTCTTACTCTGGAGGACAGGGCGGCTTTAACGCGACCATATCTGGCGCAGGCGGTGGCGGCGGTGGTGGCTCTGGCGGTCGTGATGGTGCTTCAGCGGGAGCTGCAGCCGGTGGTGCAGGCGCACCCGGTAGAGTGATTTTGTACGCCGTGGAATAAAAATGAGATTAACGAAAGGAATAGTCATATGAATATAGCGGTACTTAAAGAAACATTATGCTTTAACATAATCGAAGCGGAAACTATGAAAACCGCAAAAACCCTATTGAAAGCGGGAGCTTTCGGCGATGCGGACGATGTAGAGGAATTACCGGACGGCTTCGGTATAGGTGACAGATATATTGATGGTCAGTGGACAAAAGCATTGCCCTCGCCCGGCGAGCTACGCAAGCGCGAATACGCGACAAAAGAGTGCGTAGAGTGGTGGGACAGCCTATACACGATAGACGCGGCAAACTTGCATATATGGCAGTACGAGGCTGAAAATATAGATATGTCCGAACTAAAGCAGATAGTCCACGAACAAAAAGAAATCATCAGGGCGAAGTACCCAGATGATGACGTTCGCGGCATGAGCGGGTATATGAGGGAACTTGCGCGGTCAGAAGAGCGGACTGAGCTGATCGTCGCCGAAATGAAGAAAGCGGAGGGTGTGAAATGACGGAAATAATCACGGAATACCTCTCTTTCGCGTCGCCGCTGATAAGTCTCGTGGTTATACCCATAATGGCGCGGCTAATAACGCGTTCAGAAAAACGCACAGCAGAAATAGTCAAGGCGGAGGAGCAAAGGGCTAAGGAGCGGGAACACGACAGCGAGCGGTTCATGGGCTACGTCATGTGGGGCATACTCGCGGTGGGTCGGCTGTCGGACGCCGGGGCGATAAGCATACGTCAAGGCAAGTGCAACGGCGAATTAAAAAAAGCGCAGGACGATTTTCACGAGTTTGAAAAAGCGATAGAGCGGTTTAAGACGCAGCAGGCCGCAAAGACGCTGTGAAAAGAAAAACAGGAGGCTCAAAAAATGGATACAGGATACTTAACGATGGAGATACTGCTGTCGCCGATAAGCTGTGCGGCGGCGGTGGCTGCACTCGTGCAGCTAACTAAACGGCACGTCATGGACGTTGACCCAAAATGGCTCGCGTTGGCGTTCGCGTTCATCACGCAAATAGCGGTCTTAATGCACGGCGGTATAATAGGCGTTACGGCGATACTTCTAATGCTGCTCAATACGCTGATAGTCGCAGGCGCGGCTATAGGCGCGTTCGAGGGTGTGAAGTCATTGGCGCGGGCGGTAAAGGAGGATGAAGATGATGCTAATTAAAACTGAAAAGCAATGTCCGGAATGCGGGGCAGGGTTGCTCTTGGCAAACGGCGGAGCACCGCGCTATGTTTGCAAAACGTGCGAGTATGAATGCAAACAGGAAACCTTTACGGACATTCCGATATTCGCAAGCCACGCGAGCGGAAAGGAAGGTGAGCCAAGTGAGTGTTAAAATATCCACGATACAGGCATTGATTGACGCCAAGCTAAACGGCGACTTTGAGGTCGAGCTGCTAAAAACACGTACCAAGTTCATGGCAAGGGGGGCGGCAGGCAACTATGACCATGTTGACTGGCAGTATAAAAGCAAAGCGGATTATGATAAGCATAGGGCGGTGGCGGGGCGTTCGTGGAACGGATTACCCGCAATCATACGCTTCAACGGTCATGAGTTCGCGGTTGCCTTGCACAGCTTCAATCACTCAATACGTGTCGCGAGCAATGCCTACGACATAGTATCGCCCATAATAACAAGGGCAACGGAATATGATAAAAACGGCAACTGGAACGCGGGTCATCATCATTGCCTATGGGCGGCTGACACCTACGGCAGACGCGGCAATCGCACAACAAGCTACGACTTACAGATGAGAAACGCCGTAATGCTCGCCGAACAGCTATCGGGCGCGAGCCCGGCGCCAAAGCCCACGCCAACAAATGTGAACTACACTGTCACTGTCAATGCAACGGGCTTGAATGTAAGGGGAGACCCGAGTAACCTGTCATTGTCGGTTGCAAAGGTAAGCTCACCGCTAACTCTTGATATAGTGAAAGAGTCGCAGGGTCCGGGCGCGAGCCTTTGGGGTCAGATTGGGTATGGCGTATACAAAGGGCGTTGGATTGCTCTTGATTATACTAAGAAAAACGCCGCGCCAATTGCTGTGTCCACATACACAGTCATATCAGGCGATACGCTCACAAAGATAGCCCTAAAGCACACGGGCAATGCCGCCAAGTGGGGCGAGCTGTATAACCTCAACATCGCAGCCATTGGCGCAGACCCCGGCAAGATATATGTCGGTCAGAAATTGACGCTGCCCGCAGGGTGGTAGAGAAAAAACCCGTCACCCCGACAAAAAACGTAGTGGTAGCAACGGAAAGCCGTATCGGGCGTTAGCAAAAGGCGACAAGTTCAACTCGCTATAAAATTTTGGCAGAGCGCAATGCATTGTGGCGGTAAAAAAACAGCAAAAAAGGCGCGGGGCGAAAAAATATCGCTAACTCGACCGCTAACGGCAAGTAATAAATATAGTGATAGCAACATATTGTAGATATTGGAAATTTTTTCGAGCCTCGTCGCCCGCTCCAAAAATGCAAGAGACCCAGAAGCTGTTCAAGCTACCGGGTTTCTTGTTTTTGAATATTGTATACTTGTATAAGCATCTATGTTGTGTTATTGTTTATTGAAAACGGTAACACAGTCTAAAAGACCAAAGGAGGGTAAAATATGTCTTGTAACGAAAACACGTCAATGAAATGCCCATGCACATACTCTTGCTCAAGGCACGGCAAATGCTGCGAATGTTTGGCGTATCACACTGGTTCGGGCGAGTTCCCCGCTTGCTTCTTCTCGAAAGAAGTGGAACGGAAATACGACCGCAGCTTTGCGGCGTTAGTTAAGGACAGGGGGTAGGGGTATTCATGAAAACAATCATTTTATATTATTCACGTTCCGGCAGCACAAAGGCTCTTGCCGAAAAGAAAGCGATTGAAATCAATTGTGATATTGAACAAATATTTGATGTAAGAAGACCATCTGTATTTTCAGCAATATTCAAAGCCATCAAACGCGCAAAAAAGAAAATAATGCCGATTAAGGCGAGCCTTGAGGAGTATGAGAAAATAATCATAATGTTTCCCGTGTGGGCAAGCCACCCACCGCCCGCCATAAACAGTTTTTTTGAGTGTTTGCCGCCGGGCAAAAAGATAGAAATTATTGCCGTTTCCAAGGGCGGCGGGACTAAGGAAAGCGTGGAGGGTACTAAAAATCTTATCGCCGAAAAAGGCTGCGAGGTTATCGGGTATACCGATTTGAAAGTCAAACGGGAAAACGGTGATATTGATATTGAAGAAATTTAGCGAATAAGAAAAGAAAGCATCAAATTAAACCACTTTCGGCAGGGTAAAAGCGACCGGCGAAAGTGGTTTAATATTTTAGTATTTGGGTATGCGGTTTTTATGAAACCGGCGTACCGCAGGTTGAGCAAAAAACTGAGCCGATGTTTAACGGCACGCCGCACTGTTGGCAAAACTGGGGGTTTGCGGGTATTGTGGGAGCAGGCGGCTGCGAGATATCCGCAGGAGGTGACGGGGGCGCGGGCTGCGGCACGGCAACAGGCTGTGAAGGCTGCTCATAAACCGGAGACTGCCCGTATGCCGGAGGCTGGTTATATTCTGCTTGCGTTATAGGAGGCTGGTTATAGCCTACTTGTGCGGGTGGCTGGTTATAGACTGTTTGCGATACCGGAGGTTGATTATAGGCTGTTTGTGATACAGGAGGCTGAGCGTAGAGTGGTTGCGGCAGTGGTGGCTGTCCTTGATATAAACCCGGCTGAGGTTCAATCTTTTTCTTTTTTGATATTACAATAACGATAATAACCGTGCTGATGATAATGACAGCTCCGACTCCAATCAATATCCACAGCAGCAAATCAGTCCCGCCGTTTTCATCGCCGGAGCCGCCGCTGTTTTGACCGCTTGGGTTCCCGGCGTTATTAGCGTCGCCTGAGTTTCCGCTATTTCCGCTGTTTGAATTGTCGCCGTTTCCGTCGGTGCTTCCGCTATTTCCGCCGGAGCCCCAGCCGGATGACGAAATCTCACTTACAGCCTCAATGTTAAGCTCAGAGGTTGTAAAAATATCCCACAGCAGCTTGTTTCCCTCCTGTTCGGGAGCATTGTGATATATGATTCTTCCCGGCATGGTTATACATATCTTCATTTCCAAATCATCAAGGCCAAGGCCATACTCCGACAAGTCGTTGTCGTCGCCGAGCATATCTTCACCGGATAAAATACCCCTGACCGAGTATGTCGTTACCCCTCCGCTTTGGAAGGATTCAAATATCAATCCATCAAGCGAATCGTTGTTATCGCCGCGCACATCATCAACAAAGGTCGTCGCGGTGACTCCGACATATTCCGCGTCGCTGTATGGCGTGACGACGACATCGTCTTCGTCGCTGTATTCATCCGCAAACATCTCTTGCATTTCCTCTTCGGTAGCACCGAGCATACTCAGCATGGATTTGCTTACGCCGGTGACGATTGAGACGGTTGCCGAGTTATCATCATGCCACACTATGTCTATGTGCATTTTCATACAGCCGGTCAGTATAACTATGAGCGTGAACAAAAACACGCACAAAATCATTCTCGCCGACCTTACCTTGGATAATTTTCTTTGCTTTTCTTTTGCCGGATTATTAAAATTCTTTTTCATTGTTATAGTGACCATACCTTTCAAAAATGCCGCGATTTTTAATATGTGCAATATACCATGTTCTCGGCTCGGTGTAAATAGCAAAAATGATTTATTGTGCAAACTATGTAGACTCTACAAACCTGCAAATTGCAAAATCATGCGCAGTATGATGATATGCGCTAAAGCGCAGACACTTCATACTGCCAAGGAAAACGCAATCATTACATAAAATTCACGTCACAAAACCCTCATTGTACTTTATATAGCCATATATCATAAATAGACTCGTCGTCGGCATAATACCCCGAAAGCCGGAGCTCAATATCGGCGGCGTTTGAAATCTCAGCGCGTGAAAATATATAGACCCCGCCCAAATCGCGAAAAGCCTGCGTGTTTATGTGTAGCTCGACAGGGTTTGAGGCTTTGTTTCTCGTCGGCTGCCAATGTATGCCGTCAGCGTATAGATACATGAATATCCGCCCCCAATTTTCATAGTGATCCTTATGCGCTAAGTTTCGTTCAAGCTGGGGCGCGATTACCTGTTCAAAAGCATAATACTGCGAAACCGGATTGGTGTTTAAATAACAATCTGCGCATGAAAAACCGTTATACATGAGCACGCTTGGGTGAAATCCCAGAGCCGCGACGCCCTCACCGTTATAATCAATATCGTCCATTATATAACTGAAAAAATCCTCGTCATAAAATTCATTAAATGTCAGCTCGCTATCTTTTTGCACATTTTTGTCATAAAATAGATTGTTTCCGGTATAGGCAAAACCGCCCTGAGTGGTCAAAACAACCGCTATTTGCAAGATGGCGGCCGCGTATAAAAGAAACTTAGCTTTCTTTTTTCGCGTAATTTCAAGCAATGTTGTCAGCGTCAGCGCGAAAAATATATACTGTGAGGCACGGTTTAGGCTGCCAATTCTTTCAAAATAAAACCCTTCCATAAAAGGCAATATAGGATATATTATCCGCGTAAACAACTCCAATCCATAACCGATAAGCACAATTGCGACGATAGCCCCAAGCAAGGCTATCGCGGAGATGCAGTATGAGGACAGTTTTTCGCGTTCCTTTATGTGCTCGTCATTTTTATTTTTGCGCAAGATATGAAGTACCGCCCAAATAAGTGCTGCAAAGGTAATGGGCGTTATAACATACACAGCCTGTATCCAGCTTTCTCCGGGTCCAAAGAAAATCCATGTCATAAGTAGATCTGCTATTCGATCAGTTACATCACCCCCACCCGGGCCCGGGGCGTATGGAAGAGTTCTGCTCAGCGGCTCGTTTAATGCAAGGACGGAGTAAAACAGCTTCATGTCAACTATAGCATACCCTACCGCGAGGCAGCACAAACCTATGACAAGATTTATGTTCAGCGATTTATCACGAATCCACACTATAAGTATGCCCAAAGCCCACAGCATACAGAGGAAAATCCCGACCGTCGCGAAAAATGACAAAAATGGGTAAAGAAGCAGAAGAAACACATGAAAATTTACTTTCTTATGCTCGCACTTCATAATAAGCAAAAACGCAAGGCAGAGCAGCGGCACGGAATCTAATGCCACCCACCAAATCGGTATTGACGGCAAAATCGCAAAGCTGACTGAGACGAGCTTAATCAGCAGGACATTTTTCTTATCAGGGAACAAATGCCTTAGCAGCAGATACATTGAGATATAGCCGATTAGTATTTTCAGCGCGTAATTGACGATAAAAGCCGTGAATGTATCGAAGATGAAATTCACAAAGGTCAGTATATTAAAGTTAATATTGCTATAATATACTGCGGACATATTGCCCAATTGGTTTGTGGGGGAATCCACTGCGAACAATATCCCGTTATCCTTGAGCATTTTGTTCCACGCAAAGGTTTGGTTTAGCCCATCGGGAATCGTCAGCAGCGAGTCCTTTCCATGCCACAAAAGCGGGGCGACAGCAATGAGAAGCAAGAGTGTTATAAAGGCATTTTCAAGATGTTTTTTACGATGTTTCAGCCGCATATTCTATCCAATCATCAAAACATAGCACTTTGGTTAGTCTCAAAAGGTACACCTTTTGAGACGGTGTTGAGCTTTGTGATTTTATCACATAATTCAAGCAAAATGCAACAAAATTTCTATCAATTTTACGTTTTTTTGTGCGAAAGTCTTATCATTCAATGAAAACAGCCCAGTTCCCAAAGGTGTACCTTTTGGACTTTATTTTTTGGTGTCTGTTTATGCTTTGCATATGCAAAAGCGAGGCACAGACCCTTGCGCTCGAAAGGCTGTTGTTATCACTTGAACGATGACAAGAGGCGTCAGTATGCGCCTAACTCACGCGATGTGCGTCATAGCTCTGTTTTTTCGACCCGGCAGTTTACCTTTCACGGGGAAGTTTACACTGCAAAAATCATTTCAAAAAACCTTGTAATTTCTTGAAATATATAGCATAATAGTATTAAAATGGAGGACGTATTCTTTATGACTGAACAAGTGCAAAACGAATTAAATGCCATAGTAAAGACGATTGTGGATACGGGAATGGCGTCCAAAATTATATTGTTCGGCTCTATGGCATGTGGCGAATTGACGCCCGATCGAGATAGTGATATTGATTTGTGCGTCCTCACTCCGATTACCGACCGCCGTCCTCGTGACATGAAAGTGGATTTACGAATGGCAATTTTAGATATTCAAAAAACGCCGCTTGATTTGCTGATGTATAATCAAGAAAAGTTTGTTGAACACGCAAGCCGTTCTACGTCCTTTGAATACATAATTTCCACACAAGGGAGGGTTTTGTATGAACGATAATTTTGATATAAAAGAGTGGATTCGTTTTGCACAAATGGACTATGACGCGGCAAAGAATATATCTGTATTATTTCACCCTGTACCGCTTGAAATCGTTTGTTTCCATTGCCAACAAGCCGCCGAAAAAATTTTAAAGGCATACGCTCTCGCAAATGGTGAGCCGTTGATGAAAACACACGATTTGTCTGTTATAATTGCACAATGCAAAAAGCATAATCAAGAATTTTCCAATCTTGACCGAATTGGTATAATGTTAAATGATTACGCCGTTATTCATAAATATCCGACAAAAGAGGACACTGTTACCGAGGGCGATATGAATATCGCCCTTGATAACGCGCTTGAAATTTTGGAGTTTGCAAAAGTGCGAATTGCTGAATTGATGGAAAGTAAAGATGGGCAATAGTTTTAGCTAACGGCCATGTTTTCACGGGGAAGTTTTTCGCACAAATGAGTATTTTCAACTGTTTGAGGAATTCTTTCATTTTAAAAGAATTCCTCCTTTCAAATCGGAGCGCAACAGAAAAAGCCGCAATAGCAAAATTCCTTTACAGCTGTTGACAGACGCGGCGGAAAGTGTATAATAAGCTATTGTCGGGCTTCGGCGACATAGCCAAGTGGTAAGGCAGTGGTTTGCAAAACCATCATCCCCCAGTTCGAATCTGGGTGTCGCCTCCAAAAAACGCAGGAAAAATCATATCTACAGCAAAAGATATATAATGGAAGTAACCAAATGAACAAAATGCAAGCGTTTATCGAAAAAGCGAAAACTGACAAAGATTTATTGGCCAAACTTGACGCGCTCGGAGCAAGCGGGGCGGGGCCGGACAAAGTTGTCGCTCTCGCCGCCGAATACGGCTTTACCGTCACGGAGGAAGAATGCCGCAGGGCGGCGGAAAAGATGTGTCCGCACAGAGCAAAAGAGCTGACGGAAGAGTAGTTGGACGCTGTCTCCGGCGGCGATGAATAGACACAAAATAAGTGCACTGGCGATATATTAAATTTAATATTATGATTTTGTTAAATAAAGTGCTCGGAGAACATCAACGGCAGAGCTTTACATTTTTTGCACAAAATTTTTTGCGCCAAACGCAAAAATAATGCTTGACAAAAAAATTGAATATGTTAGAATAAGAAGTTGTGTGCAAAAATGCCTTGCAGTACAACTTCTTATACACTAAGCATGATATCATCCACCAACTTGTTTGTCAAGAAGCAATACACAGAAACATTACAACGCAGCCGGGAGTGTCGCGCAAAGTATCACATATTTTTACATCAGGGGTGAAGTAAATGCCACATGACGTTATTTACGGAAAAACTCTTAGGAAGAGCTACGCAAAGACAAAGGAAATCCAGGAGATGCCAAATCTCTTGGAGATTCAAAAAAAGTCCTATAATTGGTTTTTAGAGAAAGGGCTCCGCGAGGTATTCCGCGATGTCGCGGCGATAATGGATCACACAGGAAGCCTTGAGTTATCGTTTGTTGACTACAACATGACCGATACTCCAAAGTATTCGATAGAAGAATGTAAGGCGCGTGACGCGACATACGCGGCGCCGATCAAGGTCAGCGTTCGGCTGCGAAACAAAGAAACCGAAGAGATAAAAGAGCAGGAAGTATTTATGGGCGATTTTCCGGTTATGACAAATGCCGGAACATTCATCATAAATGGCGCGGAGCGCGTCGTTGTTTCGCAGATCATTCGTTCGCCGGGCGTCTATTACGAAAAAAGGACCGACATAAAGACGGCGACCACTGTTTACGCGTCTACGCTCATACCGTACCGGGGCACATGGCTTGAATATGAAACCGACCCATCGGACGGATTTTATGTCCGCATAGACAGAAACAGAAAACTGCCGATAACATGGCTGCTTAGAGCCGTAGGAAAACCCACAGATCATCCGTTTTCACAAATTACCGCGCAGGGCGCCGAAAACGGGGCGGAGACCAATGACGCGCTTCGCGCCATATTTGGAAACGATGAAAGACTGATAGCTACCTTAGAAAAAGATACGTGCAAATATGCCGATGACTCACTCATTGAGCTATATAGAAAGCTAAGACCGGGCGACCCCCCGACGGTTGAAAGCGCTCAAGCGCTCTTAAACAATCTCTTCTTTGACGCGAGGCGTTACGAAATATCTACCGTGGGCAGATATAAATTTAACAAAAAGCTGTCTTTGTGGTCAAGGCTTGCCGATCAAACATTATCTCGCCCCATTGCAAACCCGCTCACCGGTGAAATCATAGCGGCGGCCGAAGAAAAACTTACGGAAGCGCGCGCCAAAGAAATAGAAAATCTTGGAGTCAATGACGCCTATATCATGGTGGGCAGCAAAGAAATCAAAGTTTTTTCAAACGGCATGGTGCGAATTGACGGCTTTGTGGATTTTGACCCGCTAAAAGAGCTTGGGATAAAAGAAAAAGTCAGATTTCTCACTTTGCGCCGCTTGCTCGAAAAACACGGCGGAAATGATAAAGCCTCCAAAGAAGCTCTTAAAGAAGCCATAATTGACAATATTGATCTTCTGATTCCAAAGCACATTACACCGGATGATATTTTCGCATCCGTAAACTACTTAAACTGCGTAGCGCACGATGTCGGAGTGCCTGATGATATTGACCATCTCGGAAACCGCCGCCTGCGCAGTGTCGGAGAGCTTTTGCAAAATCAGTTTCGTCTCGGTTTTTCGAGAATGGAGCGTGTCATCAGAGAGAGAATGACGCTCCAAGACCTTGATATTATCACACCTCAATCACTTATAAACATCAGGCCGGTGACGGCGGCGGTCAAAGAATTTTTCGGCTCGTCGGCTCTGTCACAATTTATGGATCAAACAAACCCCCTCGCCGAGCTTACTCATAAAAGGCGCGTATCCGCGCTCGGTCCCGGAGGTCTTTCGAGAGAGCGGGCGAGCTTTGACGTGCGCGACGTTCACTACAGCCACTACGGACGGCTGTGTCCGATAGAAACTCCGGAAGGACCGAATATCGGGCTTATCTCATACCTTGCCTCATACACGCGGGTTAATGAATACGGCTTTATGGTAGCGCCTTTCCGCAAAGTAGTCAAAGAGAAGGTGGGCAAAGATAAGGACGTTGTAAGAGTGACCGATGAGGTTGTATACCTGACTGCCGACATGGAAGATGAATACTATGTGGCACAGGCCACCGAACCCATGGACGATAACGGAGTGCTCCAAAATAAGCGTATAACATGCCGCCATCGCGACGAAATAGTGGAAGTAAACAGTGACGCAATTGATTTTATTGACGTTTCACCGAGCATGATGGTCTCCGTAGCTACCGCTATGATACCGTTTCTCGAAAACGACGACGCAAACCGCGCGCTCATGGGCGCAAATATGCAAAGGCAAGCCGTGCCCTTGATCAACCCCGAAGCCCCGATCGTAGCGACGGGAATTGAGCATAAATGCGCCGTAGACTCTACGGTCGTACTGTCCGCGCTCGGAGACGGAGAAGTCACATATGTTTCTTCAACGCATATCAAGATCAAATATGACGATGATCAGCCTGATGAGAACAGTGAGGGCGAGACAGAGCATGTGCTGACAAAGTTTGCTCGCAGCAACCAAGGCACCTGCACCACCCAGCGTCCTATAGTGTCGGTCGGCGACCGCGTCACCAAAAATGAAATTATCGCCGACGGTCCGTCTACCTGTGAGGGTGAAATTTCGCTCGGCAAGAATATCTTGGTCGGATTTATGACATGGGAGGGCTATAACTATGAGGATGCTATACTCATAAACGAACGCCTTGCCATGGACGACGTGTTTACGTCAATCCATATCGAAGAACACGAGATAGACGCCCGCGACACAAAGCTCGGTCCTGAAGAAATCACGCGCGATATTCCCGGAGTGGGTGAAGATGCGCTGCGTTATTTGGACGAGCGCGGAATAATAATGATCGGTGCCGAAGTGCAAGCCGGTGATATTTTGGTCGGAAAGGTCACGCCAAAGGGAGAAACCGATCTGACTCCGGAAGATCGTCTGCTTCGCGCGATTTTTGGCGAGAAAGCCCGGGAGGTGCGGGACACATCTCTCAAAGTCCCTCACGGTGAAAGCGGAATCGTGGTTGATGTCAAGGTTTTCACTCGCAAAAACGGCGACGAGCTCAGCCCCGGCGTCAACATGGTTGTACGCTGCTATATCGCCCACAAGCGCAAAATCAGCGTCGGAGACAAAATGGCGGGGCGTCACGGCAACAAGGGCGTTGTTTCGCGTATCTTGCCAAAAGAAGATATGCCGTATATGCCGGACGGAACATCGCTCGATATTATATTAAACCCGCTGGGAGTGCCTTCCCGAATGAATATCGGTCAGGTTTTGGAGGTTCACCTTGGTTACGCGGCAAAAACTCTCGGCTGGAAGGTTGCGACCCCGATATTCAACGGAGCCAACGAACAGGATATTTGGGACACGTTAAAATACGCCGGGCTGCGCGAGGACGGCAAAAGCATTTTGTATGACGGGCGTACCGGAGAGCCGTTTGACAACCCGGTGACGGTCGGGTATGTCTACTTCTTGAAGTTGCACCACCTCGTGGACGATAAGATACACGCCCGCTCCACAGGACCGTACAGCTTGGTTACTCAGCAGCCGCTCGGCGGCAAGGCGCAGTTTGGCGGTCAGCGTTTTGGCGAAATGGAGGTTTGGGCGCTTGAAGCCTACGGCGCCGCCTATACGCTCCAAGAGATACTCACCGTGAAATCCGACGATGTGACGGGAAGAGTCAAGACATATGAATCTATCGTCAAGGGTCACAACATACCCAAGCCGGGTGTTCCCGAATCCTTTAAGGTTTTGGTCAAGGAGCTTCAATCCCTTTGCTTGGATGTCCGTGTGCTTGATGAAAACGGCATGAGGATTGACCTGCGCAATGAGGACGGGGATGCCGGCGGCGATTCTGACACGCCAAAAGACAACAGCCATTATAAAAGCACGGAGGAGAGCTTTGTATCGCGGGGCTTCTCCGTACACGACATAAACGAAATGCCCGGCGGCGATGACGACCTCGAAGAAGAAGAGTATGAGGATGATGACGATTTGACAAGCGAATTTGAAAACGTACCGGATTTTCTCGATTATGACGATAACGATGAAACGGATGAGGAGGAAAGCTAATGGGATTCTTATCTTTTGAATCAATGCAAATAGGTCTTGCGTCACCCGACATGATCCGCAGTTGGTCAAGCGGTGAGGTAAAGAAGCCCGAAACTATCAACTACAGGACGCTAAAACCGGAAAAGGACGGTCTTTTCTGCGAAAGGATTTTTGGTCCGTCAAAGGACTGGGAATGTCACTGCGGTAAATTTAAAAAGATCAGATACAAAGGCAAAATCTGCGACCGCTGCGGCGTTGAGATAACAAAATGCAAGGTACGCCGCGAACGCATGGGCCATATCGAGCTTGCCGCCCCGGTATCTCATATCTGGTATTTTAAGGGCATCCCTACAAGAATGGGATTGCTCCTTGACCTCACGCCGCGTGTGCTTGAGAAGGTTTTGTATTTTGCCACTTATATCGTCATTGACCCGGGCGACACGCCCCTAAAAAAGAATCAGATACTCACGGAGAAAGAATACCGCGAGATGCGCGAGAAATACGAAGACGATTTCAGGGCGGGCATGGGCGCTGAGGCTATCCGCGACCTCCTTGCCGATATTGATATCGAAAAATTCTCCGAGCAGCTAAAAGCCGAAGCTCAGGAAGCGGGCGGGCAAAAGAAAGCGAAACTCATAAAGAGATTGGAAGTCGTCGAGGCATTTCGCCTGTCAGGAAACGATCCTACATGGATGATCATTGATGTCTTGCCGGTTATTCCTCCCGAAATCAGGCCGATGGTACAGCTTGACGGCGGACGCTTTGCGACCTCAGACCTCAACGATTTGTACAGGCGCGTTATCAATCGCAACAACCGCCTAAAGAGACTTATCCAATTGCAGGCTCCCGATATTATTGTCAGAAACGAAAAAAGAATGCTGCAAGAAGCGGTGGACGCCCTCATTGACAACGGCAGGCGCGGCAGAGCCGTGACCGGCGCAAACTCAAGGGCTCTTAAATCACTGTCCGACATGCTAAAAGGCAAGCAAGGCCGTTTCAGGCAAAATCTGCTCGGCAAGCGCGTTGACTACTCCGGGCGCAGTGTTATTGTCGTCGGGCCGGAGCTAAAGCTCTATCAGTGCGGTGTTCCAAAAGAAATGGCAATTGAATTATTCAGGCCGTTTGTTATGAAAAAACTTGTCGAAGACGGAGTTTCAACAAACATTAAATCGGCAAAGAAAATGGTTGACAAAGGTCAAGCCGAGGTATGGGATGCCCTTGAGGTCATTATCAACGAGCATCCGGTCCTCTTAAACAGGGCGCCTACGCTCCATAGGCTCGGCATACAGGCTTTCGCTCCGATACTTGTAGAGGGACGCGCACTCATGCTGCATCCGCTTGTTTGCACGGCCTACAATGCCGACTTTGACGGCGACCAAATGGCTATCCACGTACCCTTATCCGCCGAGGCGCAAGCCGAGGCCAGGGTGCTCATGCTTTCGGCAAACAACCTTTTGCATCCAAAAGACGGTCATCCGGTAACGGTTCCGACGCATGACATGATTCTCGGTTCGTACTACCTCACATTTGTCAAGGCTGACGAGCCGGGCACGGGAAAATGTTTTGTATCTCCCAATGAAGCCCTCATCGCCTACCAGTGCGGAGATGTCGGCATACACGCGCCCATCAAGGTGCGGATAACAAAGGCGATAGACGGGGTCGAGAGCTATAAAACAATAGAGACGACCGTTGGCAGGATAATATTCAACGAACCGATACCGCAAGACCTCGGTTTTGTGGACAGGTCTGATCCGGAACTGTTCTTCAATTATGAAATTGATTTCCGCACAGGTAAGGATGAACTCGGAAAGATAATCGAACGCTGCATATCAAGGCACGGTTTTACAAGGTCGGCTTCGATTCTTGATAAGATCAAGACGCTTGGTTTTAAGTATTCGACACAGGGCGCAATAACGATTTCAATTTCCGATATGACCGTGCCCGAAGAAAAGTGGACGCTTATCAGGCAGACAGAACAAAAGGTCGTCGCCACCGAGGACAAGTATAAGCGCGGTTTCATAACCGACGATGAAAGGTATCGCCTTGTCATCAAGGAATGGGAAAATACCACAAAGGATATTGAGAACATACTTTTAAAAGATACTCTCAGCGAATTTAATCCCGTATATATGATGGCAAACTCGGGCGCTCGCGGCAGCAAAACACAAATAAAACAGCTTGCCGGTATGCGCGGTCTGCTCCAGAACACGACAGGAAAGGTCATAGAAATCCCGATTAAGGCAAATTTCCGCGAGGGTCTTACGGTTCTTGAATATTTCATTTCATCAAGAGGCGCGAGAAAAGGTCTTGCGGACACGGCCTTGCGCACGGCAGACTCGGGATACCTCACTCGCAGATTGGTTGACGTCTCGCAAGATGTCATTATCCGCGAAAAAGATTGCGGCACTCACGACGGCATAATGGCGTCAGAGTTAGTCAGAAGCGGCATAGTAATCAACACATTCGGCGAGGTTATACACGGCAGATACCCAACCGACGATATTATAAGCCCGAAAACCGGAAAAGTCCTCTTTGAGAGAAGCCATATGCTCATAAACAGCGATTCTAATTTGCTCACGGAACACGGCATTAACTCCATAAAGGTTCGTACAGCTATGGATTGCGAGTCGCGAAGCGGAATATGCGCCATGTGTTACGGTATCAACCTTGCGACGGGCACTCCGGTATCAATCGGTGAGGCGGTCGGCGTTATCGCGGCGCAGTCTATCGGAGAGCCGGGCACGCAGCTGACAATGAGAACTTTCCATACGGGCGGCGTGCAGGGCGATGATATTACGCAGGGTCTCCCGCGTGTCGAAGAGCTCTTTGAGGCCCGCAAGCCAAAGAAGATGGCAATACTTTCAGATATTGACGGTATAGCGGAGATTGAGGAAACTCGCCGCAACGCGATATATTCAATCACCATAACAAACTCGGAAACAGGAGATTTCTGCTCATACACGACGCCGTATTATTCCGGTATAAAAGTCAAAACCGGAGAGATGGTAAAAGCCGGCGACAAGCTGACGGACGGCGCGCTCAATCCGCACGATATTATGCGAATACTCGGCAAAGACGCCACGCAAAACTATCTGATTTCCGAAGTTCAGATCGTTTACCGTCAACAAGGTGTTGACATAAATGATAAGCATATCGAGGTAATAGTCCGTCAAATGATGAAGAAAGTCAAAGTCGAAGACGGCGGTGATACCAATTTGCTTGCAGGGACTACGGTTGACTCAAACGAGTTTAAGGAAGCAAACGCGGCGATTACCGCAAGACTCGAAGCCGGAGAAGAGGATTTACAGCTTGCGCAGGCGTCTCCTCTCCTCATGGGTATTACAAAAGCCTCGCTTGCGACAGAGTCATTCTTGTCGGCCGCGTCATTCCAGGAAACCACAAAAGTATTGACCGAGGCGGCGATTAAGGGTAAAGTAGACAGGCTTATCGGCCTGAAAGAAAATGTCATCATAGGCAAGTTAGTGCCGGCAGGCAGCGGCCTGTCGAGATACCGCAAGTTTGACAGCGATATAGAGCTTGGCGGAAAACATTTTGCAATCAAGGATTATGACGACCTTGTTGATGACGAGGACGTTGATCTGTCGGTTCTTATCGGTTCCGGCAACGCGCTCTGATAGCGCAATAAATCAGGAAAGGAGGACTAAAATGCCTACATTCAATCAATTGGTGAGAAAAGGAAGAAAAAAGCTGACATACAAATCCACTTCACCGGCTATGCAGAAAGGTCTCAATACGCTCAAAAATAAGGAAACAGACAATTCTTCATCGCAAAAACGCGGCGTTTGCACGGCTGTCAGAACCGCCACGCCAAAGAAGCCGAATTCCGCGCTTCGCAAAATTGCCCGTGTGCGCCTGACGAACGGTTATGAAGTAACGGCGTATATTCCCGGCGTTGGACACAATCTTCAAGAGCACTCTGTTGTTATGATACGCGGCGGGCGCGTTAAGGATTTGCCCGGCGTCCGATATCACATCATTCGCGGCTCTCTTGACACACAAGGCGTGGATGGCCGCTCGCAAGCCAGGTCTAAATACGGCTCAAAGAGGCCAAAAGGCACGAAGTAACAATAGGCTCGAAAGAGCTTGAAGCGAAAAAACGCAAAAACACAAAAAAGCAACACAAAATAACAAAAACGCAAAGTCTGACGGAAAGGAATGAATGACTGATATGCCCAGAAGAGGCGGTGTGCCAAAAAGAGAAGTATTACCCGATCCGGTATACAACTCAAAAATAGTGACAAAACTGATAAACAGCATTATGACAGACGGCAAGAAAGGCGTAGCTTTAAAGGTTGTTTACGGAGCCTTTGATATCATCAAAGAAAAATCCTCAAAAGACCCACTTGATGTATTTACGGCGGCAATCGAAAACATTATGCCTACGCTGGAGGTAAAAGCCCGCCGTGTTGGCGGTGCCACTTACCAAGTGCCGATAGAAGTGAGACCTGACAGACGTGAGGCGTTGGGGCTTCGCTGGCTTACAAATTATGCCGGAGCTCGCAATGAAAAGACCATGAAAGAGCGTTTGGCGGGTGAAATACTTGACGCATCCAACAGCACGGGCGCGTCTGTAAAAAAACGCGAAGACACCCATAAAATGGCGGAGTCAAACAAAGCGTTTGCTCACTACCGTTGGTAAAAGGAGCTTTACCCTATGCAAGAAGATGAGCCAAAAAGGGAGTACTCTCTTGAAAAAACGCGAAATATAGGCATAATGGCTCATATTGACGCGGGTAAAACGACGACGACCGAACGTATCTTATTTTATACCGGACGCACATACAAGATGGGTGAGGTGCATGACGGCACTGCGGTTATGGATTGGAGAGAGCAGGAACAAAAACGCGGCATAACGATTACTTCCGCCGCGACGACATGTTTTTGGGACGACCATCGCATAAACGTCATTGACACGCCGGGTCATGTTGACTTTACCGTCGAGGTTGAGCGTTCTCTCCGTGTGCTTGACGGGTCTATTGCGGTCATGTGCGCCAAGGGCGGCGTAGAGCCGCAGTCGGAAACGGTTTGGAGGCAGGCGGATCATTATAACGTGCCGCGCATTATCTATGTCAACAAGATGGATATTGCGGGCGCGGATTTTCATAATGTTATCGCAATGGTGCATGAAAGGCTTAAAGCAAACGCTGTACCCATTCAGCTTCCTATCGGCGCCGAAGCGGATTTTAAGGGTATCATTGACCTTGTTGATTTAAACGCCGTTATGTATTACGACGAGCTGGGAAAAGATATGCGTGTCGAAGATATACCGGAGGACATGATAAAGACAGCCGGTGAGTATCGCCAGAAACTGATTGAGGCTGTTTCTGATTTTGACGAAGACATTATGGAATGCTATGTTGAGGGTACGCAAATTGATGCCGGCGCCCTAAAAAAAGCGATCCGCAAAGCAACGCTCGCGCTTTCACTCATACCTGTAGTATGCGGCACTTCGTACAGAAACAAAGGTATTCAAAAAATATTAGACGCAATCGTTGATTATTTGCCTTCACCGCTCGATGTACCCGCGATGGTGGGTATACACAGGCATACAGGCAAGGAAGAAAGCAGGCCGCCGTCCGACGAGGCGCCTTTTGCCGCGCTCGCCTTTAAAATAGAAACAGACCCATTTGTAGGACGCCTGTCATTTTTTAGGGTCTATTCGGGTACTGCCACAACAGGTTCGATGGTATATAACTCAACAAAAGGCCATAGGGAGCGGCTCGGACGCATATTGCAAATGCACTCAAATCATCGCGAAGATATAAACGCGGTTTATGCCGGTGACATTGCCGCCGCCGTGGGGCTCAAAGATACGACTACCGGTGACACGCTATGTGACGAGAAAAAGCAAATAATTTTAGAATCTATTGAATTTCCCGAACCGGTCATTCAAATCGCAATAGAACCCAAAACAAAAGCCGGTCAGGAAAAACTTGCGGGCGCGCTGTCGAAATTGACCGAGGAGGACCCGACGTTCCGCACATATACGGACAATGAAACGGGGCAGACTATAATTGCGGGAATGGGGGAGCTCCACTTAGAAATCATCATTGACAGGTTGCTCCGTGAGTTTAAAGTTGAAGCAAATGTAGGCAAACCACAGGTATCATATAAGGAAGCAATACTTACCGCGGCTACGGCAGATGTGCGGAATGTACGGCAGACAGGCGGAAAAGGGCAATACGGCCACGTTATAATCCGTATCGAACCAAATCAGCCGGGCGAGGGATATGAGTTTATTGATAAGATTACGGGGGGAGCTATCCCCAAGGAATTTATTCCGGCCATAAATGAGGGGATTGCGGGCGCGATGATGTCCGGCATCGTAGCGGGATATCAGGTCGTTGATGTTAAGGTTACGTTACTTGACGGCTCATATCACGATGTTGATTCTTCCGAGCTTGCCTTTAGAATTGCCGGGAGCATGGCTTTTAAAGAAGCAATGGCAAAGGCCGATCCGGTGCTGATCGAGCCGATAATGAAAGTGGCGGTGACAGTGCCTGAGGAATATATGGGCGATGTAATGGGCGATATAAGCTCCAGACGGGGGCAGATAACCGGAATGGAATCCAAAAGCGGCGCTTCACAGATAAACGCCCTTGTGCCGCTCGTGCAAATGTTTGGATATGCGACTATTTTACGCTCAAACACTCAAGGCAGAGGCACTTTCAACATGGAGCCAAGTCATTATGTGAGATTGCCGGAGACTCTTCAAAACGAAATCACAGGCGGCAGGAGATTTTAACAAAATCATAGAGGTGAGTCAAAAAGGCCGTTAAATAGGCGGTTTTCAGACGGTTGTCAAGTGCTGACAGGCGGGGTATATTTGACGAGAGGCACGCAATTTGACGAGATTTAACGTAATTTAAAAATAAACCTTGCAAATTATAAATGTATGAGGTACAATACACTTTGCATGAATTATGATTTCTATACTTTTTTACACACAGGAGGATAATAAGTATTATGGCAAAGCAAAAATTTGAACGTAATAAACCCCACGTCAATATCGGCACGATCGGCCACGTTGACCACGGCAAGACCACGCTTACCGCCGCTATCACAAAGTATCTAAGCTACCAAGGCAAGGCAAAGTTTGAAGCGTATGACTCTATTGACAAAGCTCCCGAAGAGCGCGAACGCGGTATAACAATCAACACCGCGCACGTTGAGTATGAGACGGATGCGCGTCACTATGCGCATGTTGACTGTCCCGGACACGCCGACTATATCAAGAACATGATTACCGGCGCGGCGCAAATGGACGGCTCGATACTTGTTATCTCCGCGGCGGACGGTCCTATGGCTCAAACACGCGAGCATATCCTGCTTGCACGTCAGGTGGGTGTGCCCGCCATCGTCGTATTTCTGAACAAGGCTGACCAAGTTGACGATCCCGAGCTTCTCGAAATCGTTGAGATGGAAGTCCGCGAGCTTCTTTCAAAATACGAATTTCCGGGAGACGATATTCCAATCGTCGTCGGTAGCGCGCGCAACGCCCTTGAGTCAGACTCAAGTGATGTAGCAGCTCCCGAATATGAGTGCCTTAAAGAGCTCATGGACGCCGTGGATTCATACATCCCGACTCCCGAGCGCAAGTCAGACCTGCCGTTTTTGATGCCCGTCGAAGATACGATGACGATTACGGGACGCGGTACAGTCGCCACAGGACGTGTCGAACGCGGTAAGATCAACAAAAACGATAAAGTCCAAATTGTCGGACTTACCGATGAGCCGCGCGAGACGACCATCACTGATATTGAAATGTTCCGCAAGCTGCTTGACTACGCGGAGGCGGGCGACAACATTGGCGCGTTGCTGCGCGGCGTATCAAGAGATGAGATTTGGAGAGGGCAAGTTCTTGCAAAGCCCGGAAGCATTAAGCCGCTCAAAAAGTTTAAGGGTCAGGTCTATGTCCTTTCAAAGGACGAGGGCGGCCGCCACACACCGTTCTTCAACAACTATCGTCCTCAATTCTATTTTAGAACAACAGACGTTACCGGTGTCATCACGTTGCCGGAAGGTATTGAGATGTGTATGCCCGGCGACAATGTAGAGATTGATGTTGAGCTTATTACCCCCATTGCTATCGAAAACGGGCTGCGTTTTGCAATCCGCGAGGGCGGCAAAACAGTAGGCTCCGGCATTGTCATTTCCTGCTCATAGCATCACCCTTTCATGTTTTAAAGAAGCTCGCCTCCCGGCGGGCTTCTTTTTTGCTTTCTTGATTATCAAAAAATGCTACACTTGCATTCCAGACCCTTGCGCTCGAAAGGCTGTTTTTTATCCCTACGCTCAAACAAGAGGCGCATCCATGCGCCTAACTCGCGCGCTCCGCGTCCATGCTCCGCTTACGGGACAAAAATACAGCCTTCCTCACCGGGTCTGGGCAGGAATGTAAAAACCAAAAAATATCAAAATATTACAAAAAGTTACGAAAAATGTCTTGCAAATTTCTTTATTTAGTGTATAATGTACACAGTGGCAACGAGATTTTAGTCAAAACGCCAAAAAGTTATCTGTTTTTCAACATATCGGTCATGGAGTAATAATAAATTGTCAACAAGGATATTTCAAAGTATTATAATTCAAATGAAGGAAGCCACAGACCTCACCATTGGAGTCGTCGATCCAGACGGGTCGGTTGTGGCATGCAGCGACCTGTCTCTTATCGGCACGACCATAGAAGACTTTGCGGTTGTGCAGAAAAAAGCCGATACAGCGGCCATCGGGCATTTAGGCAACACATTTAAATCTCTCGGCAGGGAGTCCGCCGATAGCTATATGGTATTTGCATCCGGTGAAAACACGCTCTCGGCAACGGTATGCGTTATGGCCGCCATTACAATAAACGAGGCGGGTGTCATTTTTGAGGTAAGCAATGATAAACGCGCATTCGTAAAAACCATTATCACAGAAAACATATTGCCAGGCGAGATATATGTACGCGCTAAAGAACTGCGTTTTTCGCCGGATGTCAAAAGAGGGGTTATCATAATCCGCTCGGGCTTACAAGTAACGCCGAGTGTTGTCGCTTTCTTGCAGGAAATATTCCCTGACAAGCAAAATGACTTTATCGTCACCGTTGATGATTTTAATATCGTTCTCATAAAAGAAATCCCGGCGGACAGCAAAGACAACTATCTCATTTCTATGGCCGGCATGATTCATGAAAAGCTAAAAAATGAGCTTGATTTTAAGGCCGTCATTGGCGTCGGAACACCGGCGGGGCATTTGCGCGAGCTTGCCGAAAGATATAAAGAAGCTCTTATTTCGATAGATATTGGAAATGTTTTTGATACGGGAAAGGCCATTGTCAGCTATGAAAGCCTCGGAATCGGCAGGCTGATATATCAGTTGCCGACAACGCTCTGCGATATCTTTTTGACCGAAGTGCTTAAAAAGAACCCCATTGAAGCGCTTGATAGCGAAACACTCGTTACGATTGACAGCTTCTTTGAAAATAATTTGAATGTATCCGAAACTTCAAGAAAACTATATGTACACAGAAACACGCTTGTCTACAGGCTCGATAAGATAAAGAAGATTACCGGTCTTGATTTACGCGAGTTTGAACATGCCATTGTATTTAAAGTCGCCCTCATGGTAAAGAAATATCTCGTTTCACAGGAGTCAAAATATTGACATATGATTAGAATGACCGATGTATTTAAAGAATACGCAAATGGGACAAAGGCGCTCAAGGGCGTTACCTTTGAGCTTAACGCGGGTGAATTTGCGTTTCTCGTCGGCCCTTCCGGGTCAGGCAAATCAACCGTTATCAAGCTGCTGATAGGCGAAATAGCTCCGTCCGACGGCGAGGTCATAGTAAACGGCCAAGATATGGATAATATCAGAATGCGTAAAATGCCGTATCTCAGGCGCACGATTGGCTGCATATTCCAAGACTTTCGTCTTATCGAATACAAATCGGTATATGAAAACGTCGCGTTTGCAATGCGCGTTATCGGCGCGTCAAGCGGCGATATACGTCAGCGTGTGCCATATGTGCTTGAGCTTGTCGGTATTGAGCATAAGGCAAAATCAAAACCCGCCGAATTATCCGGAGGGGAACAGCAAAGGGTCGCCGTAGCCAGAGCCTTGGTAAATAACCCAAAATTGATAATTGCCGACGAGCCTACCGGAAACTTAGACCCTGCGCGAAGCCTTGAGATACTCTTGCTTCTCAAAAAGATAAACGAGCTCGGGACAACGGTGCTTGTCGTTACACATGAAAAACCTCTTGTAGATCAGTTCTCACAGCGCGTCATCGCTATAGACGGCGGCAGGGTCGTCAGCGATGCTATGGATAGGTATTACGATTATGAAAGTGAATAGAAACAGAACCTTTTATTATCTGAAGGAAGGCTTTTCAAGCATTTTTGCGCATAGCTTAATGTCTTTTGCTTCCGTTTGCATAATCGCCGCCTTTCTTATTATAACCGGATTGTTTATAATGATCGCGGTAAACATAAACGCAACGATAGGCGATCTTGAGGCAGAAAATGTCATTCTCGCATACGTGCATGACAACCAGTCGGAAAACGATGCGAGAAACCTTGAGCCGAATATATTAGCCGTGCCTAACGTGTCACACGTTGTCTTTATATCCCGCGAGGAAGCAATGGAGAGCTTTATCGGCAGATATGGCGACACGGACAGGTACAGAGATTTAGACCCGTCCACATTTCGCCACAGATTTGCCGTATATGTTTATGATGTCGGCTATATTGTGGAAACGCAAAATGCCTTGAGATACGTGCAAGGAATAGCGGCTGTCAACGCAAACCCCGCAATCGCGGGAGGGCTTAGGACTCTTAGAAATATCGTCAGTTGGATTTCGATTGTCGTCATTGCGGTCTTGCTTGCCATATCCCTATTTGTTATGCAAAACACCATCAAGCTCGCGACATTTGAGAGACGTGAAGAAATTGCGATTATGAAGATGGTGGGTGCTACAAACGCTTTCATACGCTGGCCGTTTATTGTAGAGGGCTTTATTTTGGGTCTCTTGGGCTCGCTGACGGCCTACATAGTGACATGGAGCTTATATGATGTCGCCGCAAGGGGTGTTGCCGAGTTTGCGGGATTTATCCGCCTTGTTCCGATTTCGTCAAATATAACAGTGCAGGTAATACTTTTGTTTGTTGCCGTCGGATTTAGCGTCGGCGTTGGCGGCAGCGGCATTGCCTTAAACAGGTACCTAAAGGTATAAACTTCTTTTTTGGATATCATATTAAAAATTAGATAAAGCATAAGGACAATCCAGAAGTGCCTCGCGGCACGCCGCAGGGTCAGTATCAATCACAAGGAGGTGAGTATCGGGTTTTTTGCCCGAAACAAGCATGAACAGTAAGAAATTTGTTAGGATAGTCGCAATAGTTTTGGCGGTTATAATGCTGCTTTCCGTGGCGGTGATGGCTATCAACGCGCTTGCGGCGCCGTCTTTGATCTCAAACACCGTCACTCAATCCCAAATAGACAAACTTAAAGAAGAAAAAAGAGAGTATGAACGGCAAAAACGCGAAATAAATTCCAGAATAAATACGATCGAATATGAACGTATGGCGGAAATAGGCAAAAAAGAAGTGCTCGACCAGCGCATTATGCTCACGGGCCTTGAAATAGACAACATAAACGCGACGATTGTTGAATATAACAGGCTGATCAGAGAAAAGGAAAACGAGGTCATTGTCTCGCAAAACAGAGAAGAAGAGCAGCTGCGGAGATATAGGGCGCGTGTCCGCGACATGGAAGAAAACGGCGTCATAACATATCTTGAGATAATCTTTGATTCGACCAGCTTCTCCGATTTGCTTGCACGGCTTGATTTTGTTTCCGATATAATGCAGGCGGATGAGGATTCGTATAGAATGCTGCAGCTTTCGCGTAATCTGACCGAGCAAAAAAAGGTAGAGCTTGAGATTACTAAATCAGAACTTGACGGTGAGCTTGTCAATCAGGAATTGATGATGGCGGAGCTTGAAATGCAGCTTGAAGAAGCACATGCCCTCATTAAACAGATGGAGGACAATCTTGAGACCGAAAGGCAATTGCGCGCACTCGTTATCGAGGAAGAAGACCGCGTACAAAGGGAAATCAACGCTAAGGCGGAGGAGCTGCGCAAAAAGCAAGAGGAGGAGAGGCTTCGTATACTCAGGCAACAGCAGCAGCAGGCACAGTCTAACGTATCCATGGTTACGGGCACCGGCGAGCTGATGTGGCCCACCACCAGCAAAGAGGTGACGAGTCCGTACGGTATCAGGACACATCCCATATACGGCGACAGAAGGATGCATAACGGCATTGATATAAACGCAGCGCACGGAGCTAACATATACGCTGCCGACTCGGGAACCGTCATTACATCAACATACAATTCGGGATATGGCAACTATGTCGTTGTCAGTCATGGAAACGGAATGACGACGCTGTATGCGCATATGAGTTCGAGGAGTGTTTCGGTGGGTGCTTCTGTTTCAAAGGGTCAGGTTATCGGGCTAATCGGTTCTACCGGAGTTTCGACGGGTCCGCATTTGCACTTTGAAGTATCCGTAAACGGCACGAGGATCAATCCTCTCGAAAAACTGTAATATCTTAGTATACTGCGGCTTGCGCAACTATGCTTATATACTTTCCGCGCCCATAGATAAAATCTATGCTGAAAATATTTACCGCTAACAGGTGTCATATCTTATGGAAAATAAATTGTCATTAAAAGTGCGTCTGGTGCTAATGCTGTTGATATTGGCTCTGATATGCGCGCTCGCGTTCCTCTTTGTGATGTTTTTCACCGGTTCGGATAGAAAAAGTGATGCAGCTTCCCCGGACGGTACCGATATCACAAGCGTCACGGGCGATATGGAAGAGCTGCTTGCAATCATCGCTTCAAGATTTATTGGCGATTACGATATTGACGAGCTTTTGGAAATAGCGAAGATCGCCATCGTTGACGCCTTGGATGACAATTGGTCATTTTATATGACGCCCGAAGCATACGCCTATTACCTTGAAAATTCAGATAACCGCTATCACGGGATTGGCGTTGAAGTGCAGACCGACGATGAGCGCGGCGGTATTTTAGTGACAAATGTATATTCAAATTCGGGCGCGGAAGCTGCCGGCATTGTGATAGGGGATGTGATAACAAAAATAGACAATGCTGCAATAGCCGGATATGATATGCAGGAGATACGCAATGCCTTGCGGCGTCCGATAGGCGATACGGCGCTGCTTACGATATATCGCGCGGACGGCAGCTTTAGCGAGATAACCGTAGTGTATGGCATTATACACACTATCCCGGTTGCTTATGAAATGCTGCCGGGCGGTATTGGTTATGTCGCTTTGGGAAATTTTGAAGACGGAGCCGCACAGGGGTTTATTGAAGCCGTGAACAATCTCGTAGATCGCGGCGCTGTTGCGATTATTTATGACGTTCGCTCAAATAATGGCGGTAAAGTAACGGAAATGACGGAAATCCTTGATTTTCTGCTGCCGGAAGGGGAGATTTTCATCTCCATAAGCACGGATCAAACGGAGAGAATCACCACATCGGACAGCAGCTTTATTGATTTGCCGACCGTTGTTCTTGTCAATGAATATTCATACAGCGGGGCGGAATATTTTACCGCTGTCCTTAGCGAGTATGATTACGCGCTTACCGTCGGTGAGCAAACAACCGGAAAGAACAGAATGCAGACCACCATAACGCTCTCGGGCGGGGGCGCGGTACATCTTTCGACGGGCAATTATCTGACGCCAAACCGAATCAGCCTATACGATATTGGCGGTTATACTCCCGATTATCTTGTGAAGATGAGCGAAGATGAGTTAATATCATATCTGATGGGCACCTTGACTCACGAAGATGACCCGCAGCTTCAAAAAGCGCTCTCATTGCTCACAGATTAAAGCGGCGTCAGCAAATTTGTGTTGACAAATGGCGGCACAGGGCATATAATCAGGTTATGGCAACAAATTGCTTTTCTTTTTTTGCTTGTAATCAAATATTGTTTCGCAAAAACTGTGCGTTACATAAGTACGGAAGGAGTGTTTTGTTTTGATAAAAGAGGCAAAATACAAAATGAGCGAAGAACGGCTCAATGAGCTCAAGGAAGAACTTACCTATCTTACAACCGTTCGCGAAAAGGAAGTATCACAGCAGATTAAAGAAGCCAGGTCATTTGGCGACCTGACAGAAAACAGCGAATATGACGAAGCCAAGACAGAACAAGGGAAGCTATACTCAAAAATAGCGGAGATAAGAAACCTCATAGAAAATGCCGAGATTGTAAAAGTAACAAAGAAAACGGATGTTATAGGCATGGGCAGCAAGGTTACGGTTTTCGACGTTGAACGCAAAGAAGACCTCACATATGAGATGGTGGGATCGCAGGACGCAGACCCTGCGCAGCTCAAAATATCAGACGATTCCCCAATCGGCAGAGAGCTTATCGGCAAGAGAAAAGACGATACGATAGAGGTGGAAGCACCCATCGGCAAGCTGCAATTTAAAATATTAAAAATCGAATAAAGGCGCGGCAAACGCGAAAGATAAGGAAAGAAACGAATATATAAATGAACGACATTACATCAGACCAAAGAGAGCAAAGCCTTAGCGAAATATTGCAAATACGCAGAGAAAAACTAACCAGGCTGCAATCCGAAAATCGTGACCCGTTTCATGTTACTAAGTATTTGCGCACCCATTTTTCATCAGATATAACAAATGATTTTGAAAAAATGGAAGGCCGGGATGTATCATTGGCCGGCAGAATCATGGCAAAACGTGAAATGGGAAAAGCGATATTTGCTGATATATCAGACGACAAAGGCCGTATACAGCTATACATAAAGCAAAGCGAGGTTGGCGATGAGCGTTTTGACGACATAAAACGCGGCGATATCGGCGACATAATCGGCGTAAAAGGAACGGTCTTTAAAACACGGATGGGCGAGATTTCCGTTCATTGCAATTACATTGAGCTTTTGGCAAAATCTCTTCGCCCGCTCCCCGAAAAATACCACGGGCTTACAAATCAAGAGCTGAAATACCGCCAAAGATATGTAGACCTTATTATGAACCCGGATACGCGAAAAACCTTCAATCTGCGCAGCGCGTTTATAAAGCATATACGCGAGTTTTTGGATCAAAGAGGCTATATTGAAGTCGAAACCCCTGTTTTAAACACCATATCCGGCGGAGCCAGCGCCAGACCGTTTATAACGCACCACAATACCCTTGACCTTGAAATGTATATGCGTGTCGCTACGGAGCTTCACCTCAAAAGATTGATTGTCGGCGGTATTGAAAGAGTATACGAAGTCGGCCGCGTATTTAGAAACGAAGGCATGAGCACCCGGCATAATCCTGAATTTACGATGCTTGAGCTCTATCAGGCATATGCCGATTACAATGATATGATGGATTTGTTTGAAGAACTGCTTGCCACAGCCGCCATGAAATTGCTTGGGACATATAAGCTAAGGTGGCATGAAACAGAAATTGACCTCTCGCCGGGGTGGAAGCGCATGACAATGACCGAGGCTGTGAAAGAGCATACGGGTATTGATTTTACGCCGATAAAAAACGACAGGGAAGCGGCGGATGCCGTGCGGGGCTTGGGTATCAAAATGCCCGAGGATAAAGAAGAAACTTGGGGCAATCTGCTCTGTGAGTGCTTTGAGCAAAAGGTTGAAGATAAGCTCACGGGCCCGGTTTTTATCACAGACCATCCCGTAGAAATATCCCCGCTTGCCAAAAGAAAAGTTGCCGACCCGCGCCTTACGGAAAGATTCGAGCTGTTTATATGCCGCAGCGAGATGGGCAACGCGTTTAGCGAATTAAACGACCCGATAGATCAATACCAAAGATTTGCCCGGCAAGTTGCGCTGCGGGAGAAAGGCGACTTGGAAGCGTCAATGATGGATTATGATTACATTAACGCTCTTGAGTATGGGATGCCGCCGACAGGCGGACTTGGCGTCGGTATTGACAGATGTGTTATGATGCTTACAAACAGTTCTTCAATTAGGGATGTGATTTTATTCCCGACGATGAAGCCGACAGAATAAACTTTGCGCAAAGCGCAAGAAGCCGTAGAAAACGGCTTCTTGGACTATAAAGGGTAAAATGTAGAAAAAATGCAAAAAAGTGGGAAAGAAACGTGGAAAGAATAACCGGCAGAAAAAATAGCATATGCGTTCACGCAAAAAATCTGGGTAAGGATTCAAGCTACAGAAAAGCAAAAGGTGAGTTTTTGTGCGACGGCCGTAAGCTCTTAGATGAAGCGGTAAAAAATAACGCGCCCATAACGGCTGTATTTACCACAGAAGATTTGAAGGCGGCATTGCCGGAAAACACTCCCGTATATCTGATTGACCAAAGCATTATGGATTCAATTTCGCCGCTTAAAAGCCCGCAAAATGTATTGTTTACTTGCAAGCTGCCTCCTTTGAAAACTTTTGAATATCGCACAGGGACACATATACTGCTTGATAATATACAAGACCCGGGCAATGTGGGGACAATTATCAGATGTGCCGACGCATTTGGAATAAACAGCGTGATCTTTTTTGGCAGCACCGCGGATGCCTATAATCCGAAAGCAGTCAGAGCATCCATGGGAGCTATATTCAGACAGCGCATAGGGTTTGTAAGTATCGGCGAGCTTGAGCAAATTAGCGTAAGAATTATCGGTACATCGGGCGACAATGGGTATTTGCCGGTATATAAGGCGGATTTAAAAGATGCGATTATCGTTATGGGAAATGAAGGGCAGGGCATATCCGAGGACTTAAAGCGGCTTTGCGGCGAGACAATATGTATTCCCATTACGCCCGGCTGTGAGTCGCTTAATGTTGCGGTCGCGGCTTCAATCATAATGTATGAAGCAAAGAAAGGAATCGTTCATGACATCTGAGTATTCTATCGAGTATTTTATATGGTTATCCTCACGAAGCGGCATAGGCAATATGCGGGCAAAGCTGCTGCTTGATTACTTTGGCTCGCCAAAGGCCGTTTACGACTCGACGGAAAGTGAATTGAGAGGCATTTACGGACTGGATAACAATTTGATTTTGAGGCTCATAGACAAGGATTTAAAACCCGTCGAAAAGATATTCAAGTTATGCGATAAGACCGGTTGCATGGTGTTGTCTATGCCGGATGCGCAGTACCCGGAAAGATTGCGGAATATCTACGATCCGCCGCTTGTGCTTTATGTAAAAGGTACGCTTCCCGCTATTGACGAGTTTCCGACCGTAGGTATTGTCGGTACAAGAAACTGCACTCAATATGGCTTATCGCAAGCTGAAAAAGCCGGGCTTATCCTTTCTCAAAACAATATAATAGTGGTGACGGGCCTTGCCAAGGGCGTGGATGCCGCCGCAAGCATCGGCGCGGTAAAGGGAAATACGCCGAGCATTGCGGTAGTAGGCACCGGTCTTGATACCGTATATCCTGCCGAAAACAAACCATTATTTAATGAAATTTTAAAAAACGGCGCGGTAATCAGCGAATATCCGCCCGGCACAAAAGGCGATCCGTTTCATTTTCCTTTGCGAAACAGGATCATAAGCGGGATATCAGTCGGCGTGGCCGTGATCGAAGCTCCGCTAAAAAGTGGCGCGCTCATAACGGCACAGCGTGCCGTGGAGCAAGGGCGCGATGTATTTGTACTGCCCGGCAATGTAGATTCACCCGCCTGCATGGGGTCAAACAAACTGCTGCGCGTCGGCGCGATACCGTTTCTGACAGCTTTTGATATAATAGATGAATATAAGGATTTGTTCGGCTGCGTAAAAAAACCAATTGACAACGGGCGGGCGTTAGACTATATTGGCTTAGATACCCTCGCAAATAATTTTAGCGGTGACGATAAAGCCGTAGCGGATTCAATCGGCAAAGACCCGATACTCACCGACGAAATAATAGCTAAAACAGGACTTGCCGCTCAAAATGTCTTAATGTCGCTTACAAGCCTTGAGCTTGCAGGGTATATAAAACGAAATATATACGGAAAATGGGAGATTGTTGGTTAGATGGCAAATAAATCAAATTTAGTAATAGTGGAATCACCCGCAAAAGCAAAAACCATAGGCAAATATCTTGGCGCGGATTTTAAGGTAGCCGCGTCCATGGGTCATCTGCGTGATTTGCCAAAAAGCAAGATAGGAGTTGATGTTGATAACAGGTTTGAGCCGGATTATCAACCAGTTAAGGCGCGTGATGCCATTATAAAGGAATTAAAGTCGGCCGCAAAAAAAAGCAAGACAATATATTTAGCAACCGACCCCGACAGAGAGGGCGAGGCTATATCGTGGCATCTCAAAGAGCTGCTCGAGCTTTCCGATGAACGCGCCTTTAGAGTCAGCTTTAATGAAATAACCAAAAATGTTGTTCGCACAGCCATTGAAAATCCACGCCAAATCAATATGGACCTCGTCAACGCGCAGCAAGCAAGGCGGATATTGGACAGAATAGTCGGATATCAGCTCAGTCCGCTGTTATGGAAGAAAATACGGCGCGGCCTCTCCGCCGGCAGGGTACAATCCGTCGCAACGCGAATTGTCGTAGACAAGGAAAATGATATACGAGACTTCGTGGCAAAAGAGTATTGGCTGCTCAACGTAAAGTTGCTGACCGCCGACAAGTCAGGGAGTTTTACGGCGGCCTATTATGGCAAAAACAAAAAGAAAGTTCAGCTTTGCAGCGAAAATGACGTCAAAACCGTTGTTGACGAAGTTAGCTCCGCCCCATTTATTGTAGAGTCCATCACCAATACGCAAAAAAAGCGGACGCCCTCTCCGCCATTTATCACTTCCTCTCTCCAGCAAGAGGCTTCGCGCAGGCTAAATATGACCCCTCGCCAAACCATGGCTATCGCACAGCAGCTTTATGAAGGTATTGACGTGAGCGGTCAGGGCGCTGTCGGTTTGATTACTTATATGAGAACCGATTCGCTGCGTATATCAAATGAAGCGGCAGGCGACGCAAAAAAGCTGATAATCAATACATTCGGGTCGGATTTTTATCCCGGCACGCCAAACATTTATAAGACCAAAAGCGGCGCGCAGGATGCTCATGAGGCGATCCGCCCGAGTAATGTTTTCCTTACCCCTGAGAAGATAAAAGGCAGCTTGCGAAGCGAGCAATATCGCTTATATAAGCTCATTTGGAGCCGTTTTATAGCCAGCCAAATGGCTCCGGGCATATATGACAGTGTTACGGTAGATGTAGAATCCGCCGGTCATATTTTCCGCGCAAACAGCTCTGTTGTTGTTTTTCAGGGATTTGCCGCCGTGTATGAAGAGCACACCGATGAAGAAAAGGAAAAAAAGGAACCGAAACTTCCGGCGCTAAAAGAAAACGACAGGCTTATCCTTGACTTCATTGATAAGCAGCAAAAATACACCATGCCGCCGTCGCGCTATACAGAAGCGACGCTCATTCGGGCAATGGAAGAAACAGGCGTTGGGAGGCCGAGCACATACGCGCCGACCATATCAACGATACTCGGCAGAGAGTATGTCGTAAAAGAAGGGAAATTTCTGCGCCCGACATCGCTTGGCGAAGTCGTCGTCAAACTTATGAAGGACATGTTTGCGGATGTTGTTGATCTCGGATTTACCGCACGTATGGAGCAGCAGCTTGACAATGTTGAGCAGGGCAAAGACGACTGGATACATGTCCTTGATATGTTCTATAAGGATTTTAGCAAAACCTTGGAAAATGCGGAGTCGGCTCTGGGCGACGAGCGAATAAAAATCCCCGATGAATTTTCAGATGAGCATTGCGACGTGTGCGGAAAGCAAATGGTGATCAAATCCGGCAGGTTCGGCAGATTTTTGGCTTGCCCCGGTTATCCCGAATGTACGTTTACAAAACCCATTGTTATTGAAATGCCGGGCAAATGTCCAAAATGCGATTTGCGTATTTTAAAGAGGACATCAAAAAAAGGTTATCCGTATTATGCGTGCGAGCAAAAAGAGTGTGGATTTATGACATGGGACATACCCGTTTCCGACAATTGCCCCGAGTGCGGGCAAACCATGTTTAAACTTTCCGGCAGAGGGGCAAAGAAACCGTTTTGCATTAATGAAAAGTGCGAAAACTTTCTTCCCGAAGACAAACGGGGCTACAGAGTAAGAAAAAAAAGCGGCGAGACAGCCAAAAATGACAAAACTCCGGGAAAGGAATAACTTATAAAATGACAATAATCGTAGATGCAATGGGCGGCGACAATGCTCCCGACGAGATTGTGCTTGGCGCAATAAACGCGGCGGAGCGTCAAAATATCAACGTAACTCTGGTGGGTATTGAAGATGATATTCGCAAGGCAATGGAGCGGACAGGCATACGCAAGCTGCCCGAAAACCTGACGATAGTCAATGCCTCTGAGGTGATTGACGTAAAAGACGACCCCTCAACGGCAATACGGACAAAAAAAGATTCATCGCTCACGGTTGGGTTTAAGCTCCTCCGCGACGGTCATGGAGACGGCCTCGTTTCGGCAGGCAGTACCGGAGCTATTTTGGCCGGAGCGACTCTCATTGTAAAGCGTATTCGCAAAGTCAGACGCGCAGCCTTAGCGCCTGTCATACCAAGCACCACAGGCCGATTTATACTCATTGATTGCGGCGCGAATGCCGAGTGCACTCCTGAATATTTAGTGCAGTTTGCATATATGGGCGCTTTTTATGCACGGGATATGCTAAAGATAAATTCGCCGCGCATAGGGCTTCTTAATAATGGAGCCGAAAGCACAAAGGGTACGCCCCTGCAGCTTGAAACATATGATTTACTGAAAAAGACAGAGCTTAATTTCATTGGAAACATTGAGGCAAAAGATGCCATGAAAGGCGGCTGCGACGTTTTGGTATGCGACGGGTTTTCGGGAAATGTAATGCTAAAATCAATAGAGGGCGCCGCGAGCCTTGTCGTTTCGGAACTAAAGACGATGTTCTTTAGCGGCGTTAGCTCAAAAATAGCCGCCCTATTGCTAAAAAAGAAAATGCTTGGATTAAAGCAAAAATTAAATCCCGATTCAACGGGTGGGACAGCGCTTCTTGGCATATCAAAGCCTGTCATCAAAGCGCACGGATCGTCAAATGCCGCGGCAATCTCAAGCGCAATAGCGCAAGCGGTAAGAGAGGCGGAAAGTGATGTCGCATCGAAATTGACGGATAATTTTAACAAAATGCCGCCTGTATAAATTTCAAGCGACTATTTTACTGCGCAAAAAGAGCTATCATTAAAGGTCGGATTGAAGGTTGCGAAAGACCTATAAAAAATAGTGCGTTAGCTATTGACATATTAGGCGCCGGGTCTTAGAATTTACATAGTGGAGATGATTTATGACTGGATGTAAGCTGTGTATTCTGCAAGAAAAAATAGGATATAGATTTAATGAAATAAATTTTCTTCGTCAGGCATTGACGCATAAATCCTACACAAACGAACATGAGCATAACCGCGCCGCAAGCTACGAACGCTTAGAATTTTTGGGAGATTCATTGCTCGGGGCAATAGTGTCCGTACTCATTTTTAATCATAAACCCGCGCTTACCGAAGGCGAGATGTCTAAGCTCCGCGCGAAAATCATATGCGAGAAAAGCCTTAGCTCACTCGCCCTTGAGCTTGATATCGGTCCGTATATGCTGCTGAGCCGGGGCGAAATAGTCGGGGGAGGGCATCGGCGGCCGTCTATCTTGGCGGATGTTTTTGAGGCTGTGATCGCGGCAATTTTTTTAGACGGAGGCATGGAGCCGACTGTTAAGTTTGTCACAAATATATTTGCCCCTCTTATAAATAAATCGTCAGGAAAAAACTCCGATTATAAATCCATGCTTCAAGAGCATATTCAAACAAAACCAAACTTAACGCTTGAATACAAAACGGTTGGCGAAGAAGGACCGGATCATAACAAGACATTTACCGTAGAAGTATCCGTAGGCGGTCAAGTAAAAGGCAAGGGTACGGGTAAAAGCAAGAAAGCAGCCGAACAAGCGGCAGCAAAGCAAGCAATATTAACAATGAAGGAGAAAGTATAATGCAATATGGTTATTTCGATTTAGCAAACAGAGAGTACGTGATCACTAATCCCGCCACGCCGTCGGCATGGGCGAACTATTTGGGCAGTCCCGAATACGGCGCTATTATTTCAAATAATGCCGGCGGATACAGCTTTGTCAAGTCGGGCGCAAAAGGCCGCCTGACACGCTATCGCTTCAACTCCGTTACAGCCGATCAGCCGGGTAGATATATCTACATCCGGGATTTAAGCGACGGCGACTTTTGGTCAGCCTCGTGGATGCCGGTCGGAAAGCCGCTTGACCAATATGAGTCGGAATGTCGGCACGGCACAGCATATACTAAGATTTCTTCAAAGTACAGGAAAATTAAAACCGAAACCTTGTACTTTGTGCCACATGGCGCGACTTATGAGGTTTGGAGATTGAAAGTCACAAACTCGGATGATAGACCGCGCAAATTATCTGTCACGGGTTATGTGGAGTTTACAAACGAGCCTTTTTACGAACAAGATCAGGTCAACTTGCAGTATACCTTGTTTATTAGCCGCACATATTATAAAGACAACTACATTTTGCAGCGTATTAACGAGCATTATAATGATCCCGCGAAGGATCGTTTCTTTGGTTTGGCGGGAGGCAGCGTCGGCGCGTATTGCGGCGACAGGGATAGGTTTGTGGGCAACTATCGCAGTTATGCAAGCCCTGTAGGTATTGAGCATGGGCTAAATAACGATCTCAATTATTGCGGCAACTCCTGCGGTGCGCTGCAGAGCGATATTTTGCTTGCTCCCGGTGAAACGAAAGAACTTATTTATTTATTGGGAAACCGGTCGGAAGACGGAGCCGCCGCTATAATAGACCAGTATTCAAAACCCGGCATGGTTGATGCGGACCTTATCGAGCTAAAGACATATTGGCACAGCAAATTGGACAATCTGCAAGTCACAACTCCCGATGATAAGTTTAATAACGTCGTAAACGTCTGGAACGCGTATCAATGCTTTATTACGTTCATTTGGTCGCGGGCCGCGTCTTTCCAGTATTGCGGTTTGCGCAACGGATTTGGTTATCGTGACACCGTGCAGGATATTCAGGGCATTATCCACTTAGCCCCGGAGATGGCAAGAACCCAAATTGAATTTATGCTTTCCGCGCAGGTGTCAAACGGCGCAGGGCTGCCGCTCGTAAAGTATGACCACAACGCGGGCTTTGAGGGTACGCCAGACGATGATTCCTACGTCAAAGAAACAGGCCACCCGAGTTATCGCGCCGACGACGCCCTGTGGCTGTTTCCGACGATAAAAAAATACATTGACGAATCGGGCGATTTGTCTTTTCTCGATTATGAAGTGGTGTTTGCCGATGTAAATCAGAAGGTTTCGGTCTATGAGCACCTGAAACGGGCCATCGGGTTTTCGCTGGATAACCTCGGACCACACGGTATGCCCGCGGGGCTTCACGCGGACTGGAACGACTGTTTGAGACTCGGAAAAATGGGCGAATCAACCTTTGTGCTCTTTCAGTTTATTTACGCAATGCGTATCCTAAAAGACTATGCCGAACTAAAGGGCGACGCGGAGTATGTGCAATGGCTCGAAAAGATGCTCTCAGAGCTTGGTACTAAGACCGACGATCTGTGCTGGAATGAAGACAGATGGATTCGCGGCTTTACGGAAAAAGGGCAGATTATCGGAAAAAGAGACGATCCGGAAGCCGCGATGTGGCTAAATCCGCAGTCATGGGGCGTTATATCCGGTCATTCGGGGGCAAAGCGCGGCGCTTTGACAATGGACAGCGTTTACCGCGAGCTTAACACGCCATATGGCACTATGCTCATGTATCCCGCATATAAGGAACACGCCTTTGACGGAGCTCTTGCGATTTGTTTCAATAAGGGCGTTAAGGAAAATGCCGGTATTTTCTGTCACTCGCAAGGCTGGGCGATTTTGGCGGAGGCTTTGCTTGGAAGGGGCGACAGGGCATATGAATATTTGCGTGAAATGTGTCCGGCGTATATGAACGAGGATGCCGACCGCCGCGTTATGGAGCCATACGCGCACGCTCAAACAATCGAAGCCAAGGATAGCCCGTTTGGAGGGCGCGCGCATGTGCATTGGCTGACAGGCGCCGCGACAACCGTTATGGTCGCTATGGTGGAGGGCATACTCGGTTTGCGCCCGTCGCCCGATGGCATTGAGATCAACCCCTCAATACCGGGTCAATGGAAAAGCTGGAGCATGGTTAAAAAACTGCGGGGCAAAACGCTGAACATTACCGTAAATAATCCCTCCGGCAGCCAGAGCGGAGTAAAATCAGTGACTGTAAACGGCGCGGTACAAGACGGTATTTTCATACCGGAATCCTCCTTAAAGCAAGATAACGACATTATTATCAAAATGTAAACACCCGTTTTCCCGCCATATTTGAACATTAAACATAAAAGGAAGGCATATTATGAAATTTGGATATTTTGACGATACCGCGCGTGAGTATGTTATCAATACGCCCGATACGCCGCTGCCGTGGATAAATTATCTTGGGTCGCAAGAATTCTTTGGAATAATATCAAACACCGGAGGAGGGTACACATTCTATCGTGACGCAAAATTAAGACGCCTGACACGCTATAGATATAATGCCGTGCCGCGTGATACAGGCGGTAGAATGTACTATATAAATGACGGCGGGACTGTATGGAGTCCGACGTTTTTGCCGGCAAAGACACGGCTCGACTCGTTTAAATGCCGTCACGGCATGGGCTACACGGTGTTTGAAGCACAAAAGGATTCTCTTCTGTGTGAGCTTACCTGTTTTGTGCCAATAGACGCGAATGTTGAGATTCACAGATTTGTTTTAAAAAATAAATCTGATACCGTCAAGAATGTGAGCACCACCTCCGCTATCGAATTTTGCTTATGGAATGCCGTTGACGACGGCACTAATTTTCAGCGCAACCTCAGCATTGGCGAGGTTGAGGTAGAAGACGGCGTTATCTACCATAAGACCGAATACCGCGAACGCCGCAATCACTACGCTTTTTACTATGTAGACCATAAAACCGACGGGTTTGACACCGACCTTGACACCTTTATCGGTAAATTCAACTCATATCAGTCGCCCGAAGTTGTCACGCAAAATAAAAGCGCAAACAGCATCGCGCACGGATGGTCGCCGATTGGGAGCCATCGCATTGAAACCGTTCTCAAAGCCGGTGAGTGCGCGGAGTATATTTTTGTACTTGGGTATGTCGAATTGCCAAATGAACAAAAATGGGAAGGCCCCGCAAAAAACGGCGTTATAAACAAGAAGCCGGCCAAAGAACTGATAAGCCGTTATGGAAATAGCCGTGCGGTCGCCGAGGAGTTAAGCAAGCTCTCAAATTACTGGAGTGAGCTGCTTTGCAAATATCATACGAAATCCGGCGATGAAAAGCTCGACAGAATGGTCAATATTTGGAATCAATACCAGTGCATGACGACCTTTAACATGAGCCGCAGCGCGAGCTATTATGAGAGCGGCACGGGCAGGGGAATGGGTTTTCGTGATTCGTGTCAGGATTTGCTCGGTTTTGTGCATATGGTGCCGGAGCGCGCCCGCGAACGTATACTCGATATAGCCGCAATACAATTTGAAGACGGCAGCGCATATCATCAATACCAGCCTCTTACAAAACGGGGCAATGAAGAGGTGGGTATGGGATTTAACGATGACCCGCTCTGGCTCATTGCTTGCGTGTACGCGTATATATCAGAAACAGGGGATTATTCAATCTTGGATGAGCCCGTGCCGTTTGATAACAAGGAAGGGACGGAAAGACCGTTATTTGAGCATGTACGCGCCAGCTTCAATTACACGCTAAACAACTTAGGCCCGCACAGCCTTCCTCTCATAGGCCGCGCGGATTGGAATGATTGCCTCAATTTAAACTGTTATTCCGCAGAGCCCGGTGAGAGTTTTCAGACATGTGGCAATATGACAAGCAACGCCGAGAGTGTGTTCATAGCGGGTATGTTTGTCCTCTACGGCACGCAATTTGCCGAGCTATGTGATAAAAGCGGCAAAGCGGATGAAGCCGCAAAAGCGCGTTTGCAGGTCGAGGCTATGTCAAAAGCTATTTTAAAAGACGGTTGGGACGGAGAATGGTTTTTACGCGCCTATGATTCAAACGGAGATAAAGTCGGCGGCAAGGATTGCGTTGACGGTAAGATTTATATTGAGCCGCAGGGCATGTGCGTTATGGCTCGCGTTGGCATAGATAGCGGCGCCGCGCAAAAAGCGCTCGAAAGCACCAAAACCCATCTTACTTATGAATACGGCACTTGCTTATTATGGCCGACATATAAAGAATATCACTTAAATCTGGGAGAGGTCAGCAGTTATCCTCCCGGCTACAAAGAAAACGGCGCTGTTTTTTGCCATAATAACCCGTGGGTCAGCATTGCCGAAGCAACGCTCGGCAACGCAGACGAGGCGTTTGAAGTATACAGGCGCATTTGCCCGGCTTATCTTGAAGATATCAGCGAGATACATCGCACCGAGCCGTATGTCTACAGCCAGATGATAGCCGGTAAGGAAGCTCCGACACCGGGCGAGGCGAAAAACAGTTGGCTTACAGGCACTGCCGCCTGGACATTTCTAAATGTAAGCCAGTATCTGCTTGGCATACGCCCGACGCTCGACGGGCTTATAATCGCGCCGTGTCTGCCGGAGAGGTTTGATAATGTCGAGATAAGGCGTGTTTTCAGAGGCGCTGTGTATAATATTACAGTCACACGCTCCGGTAAAGAACGCGGCCTTTGGGCAGACGGCAGCGAAATAACTTCAAGTGAGCCCGGCGCGTGGATTATCCCGCCGGCTTCTCGCGGGAGCACGGTCAATGTTTTATGTAAACTATAATACAGAGGAAAGGAACTTATATGAAGTATCTTATTGGAATTGATATCGGAACATCAGGCACAAAAACGGCGTTGTTTGACGAGTTTGGCGTTTTATGCGGCTCGGCAACCGTTGAATATCCGCTTCATCAGCCGCAAAACGGCTGGGCGGAGCAAGACCCGTCCGATTGGTGGGATGCCTGTGTAAAGTCACTAAAAGAAGTGCTGGCAAAAGCAAACATCGCCGCTGAGGATATTGCCGGGATTGGATTTTCCGGGCAAATGCACGGACTTGTAATGCTCGGAGAGGACGGGGAGGTCATAAGAAACAGCATTATATGGTGCGATGGCCGCACAGCAAAAGAATGTGATGAAATAACAAGGCTCGTCGGGGCGTCAAGGCTGATTGAACTCACAGCAAATCCCGCGCTGACAAGTTTTACCGCAGGGAATATCCTTTGGGTCAAAAACAACGAACCCGATAATTTTAAGCGATGCCGTCACATACTGCTTCCGAAAGACTATATTCGCTACAAACTGACGGGCAATTTCGGAATGGAAGCAAGCGATGCTTCCGGCATGAATATGCTCGACATCAATACCCGCGACTGGTCAAAGGAAGTGCTCGGTAAATTGGGTATTGACGCATCCATGCTGCCTGAGGTCAAAGAAGCATGTGATGTTGCCGGGTACATAACAAAAGAGGCGGCTTTGCTGACCGGCCTTAAAGAGGGTACGCCCGTTGTATACGGCGGCGGCGACAATATGGCCGCCGCAATCGGAACAGGCGTGGTTGACAGCGGCAAAGCCTTTATAACGATCGGCACGTCTGGTGTTTTATTCGCACATTCTGACAGTGTCGCGGTGGATTTAAAGGGGCGCGTCAATACATTTTGCTCTGCCGTGCCGGGAGCTTGGGCGGTTTTTGGATGTTCTCTCGCGGCGGGTTTGTCGTTTCAATGGATGCGCAACAACTTTTTCACGCAGGAGATGAAAGAGGCCAAAGAGCTTGGACAAAATATCTATGACCAGATGACAGATAGCGCCTCTAAAGTACCTATCGGCGCCGACAGGCTTATATTTTTGCCGTATCTAATGGGGGAGAGAAGCCCGATACTTGACCCGAACGCGAGAGGGGTTTTCTTTGGGCTGTCCGCCATCCACACAAAATACGATATGCTCCGCGCCGTTATGGAGGGCGTTGTCTATGCTCTCCGGCAATCTTTAGACGTGCTGCGCGAGCTTGGCGTCGGTTTTAGTGAAATATATGCCACCGGAGGCGGGGCGCGAAGCCCCCTGTGGCGGCAGATGATTGCGGATGTATTTGAGCTTCCCGTCACCACAATTCAAAACAGGGAAGGCCCGGCACTCGGAGCCGCTATTATGGCAGGGGTCGGCACAGGGCTTTATCCAAGCGTTTCAGAGGCGTGTAAATCCATTATTAAAGTAAACCCATCAGATGTGCCTATTTTAGCAAATTCCACTGTCTATGCCGATTATTATAATTTATTTAAAGATTTATATCCCGGCATGAAAGACGGATTTAAAACGCTGTCTATGCTGTAAGGCAAACAGTCACTGCCAAGACCCTTGCGCTCATTCCTCGCCGGGTCTGGGTGGTAGCCGCAAACAAGCAACTGTCTACATATAGTATTTGCACGAAAATACAGATACATTATTTTGTATTTTCGTGCATGTTTTTGTTGAAAATCAGGTCATGTGCGTATATAATGTTACAGATTAAGATAATTCGGAAGGCTGGTGTTTGCCCTGTACTTAAAATCCTTAGAAATACAAGGATTTAAATCCTTTCCAACACAAACGAGGCTCACGTTTGAAAAGCCGATTACGGGAATAGTAGGCCCAAATGGCAGCGGCAAATCAAATATTGCCGATGCTATGCTTTGGGTTATGGGGGAACAGTCCACCAAGACCTTGCGCAGCGGAAAGATGGAGGACGTTATTTTCGGCGGCACGTTGAGAAGGCCGCAGCAAAATTTTGCCGAAGTCTCTCTCATACTTGACAACTCCGACGGGCATCTGGGTCTGGATACTTCGGAAGTCATGCTTACCAGACGGTGCTATCGTTCCGGCGAAAGCGAATACTACATCAACAGGTCTATGGTCAGGCTCAAAGAGGTAACGGAGCTGCTCATGGACACAGGTCTTGGCCGCGAGGGATATTCTGTCATTGGACAGGGTAAAATCGCCGAAATCCTATCAACAAAGAGTAAAGACAGGCGTGATATTTTTGAAGAAGCGGCGGGTATTTCCAAGTACAGGCACAAAAAGGACGAAGCCGAGCGCAAGCTCGCGCAGACCGAGGACAATCTGCTTAGAATAGGGGACAGAATATCCGAGCTTGAGCTTCAGGTGGGGCCTTTGCGCGAGCAGGCGGAAACGGCAAAGAAGTATCTTCTGTTAAACGGCGAGCTGCGCGGCGTGGAAATTTCATTATGGCTTAAAGAATTGGAGACGATCGGGGCGCGTACTCAAAAGGCTGAAAATGATTTTATGGATGCAACGCGAGGTCTGGACGCCAAACAAATAGAGCTTGACGAAATATTTTCGCAGTCCGAATCACTAAGCTCTCTGACGGCGGACGGCGAAAAAGATGCGCAATCCATTCGCGACCTTATTTCCGCCGCGGAGCATCAAAACAGCGAGGCGGATGCGGCGGTTGCCGTGCTAAAATCAGAGTTAAACAGCAATCTCGGGCAGATTGAGCATATTAAAAGCGAACTTGAAAGCAGCAGGCAGCAGCAAGACGGCGTAGGAACACAAATCAGCAGCCGTGAAACCAGGCTTTCTGAAATTTCCCGCGCAAAAAAACAAAAAGACGGGGAAATCACTGCACTGTCTGACGAGCTTGAGAGCATAATGTCTGTATCCGGCGAATCTGTAAAGCTCCACAGCGAACTCATTAAAAAAGAGCAGGAGCTGCAGTCTGCTCACAGCAACAAGAAATCTGAGTTTTCGGGGCTTGTTTCGACGGCTCAAGAGCTCTATGATATGGAAGAATCGGTCAAGCAGGAACTGTTATCGTCAAAAGATGGCCTCAAAGCTCTTGAGGCGGAACATAAAAAGCAAAATAGCATACTTCAAAAGGCGCGGGATGACGCTATATCGCTCGATAACATAATCGGCGGGCTTACCATCAAAGCCAATAACCGCGCAAAGAAAGCGGAGCTCTCCGGTGAGAAACTCGAACGTCTGTCGTTTGACTTGAAAACTCTTAAATCTCGGCAAATGCTGCTCCGTGAAATGGAAAAAGACTATCAGGGATACCATAAATCAGTAAAAATGATAATGCAAGAATATTCCAGAGGGGCTTTAAATAATATTCACGGAACGGTTGGAAGCCAAGTTAAGACGGATGACGCATATACCATAGCGATTGAAACGGCTCTGGGCGGTTCGCTTCAAAACATCATTGTTGATACGGAAGAAGATGGAAAAGCCGCGATAAATCTCCTCAAACGCCGTGACGGAGGCAGAGCCACGTTTCTTCCGATATCTACGATAAACGGAAACTGCCTTGACGAAGCGAAATTTAAAAATGATGAAGGTTTTATCGGCCTTGCGATCAATTTGATAAAATATAACTCAAAATTTAGCGGTATATATAACAGCTTGCTTGGCCGCGTTATTATTATGGATGACCTCTCCGCCGCAATCCGGCTGGCAAAAAAGCACAATCACCAATATAAAATCGTTACGCAAGACGGGCAGGTCATAAACAAAGGCGGCTCGATGACGGGCGGAAGCGCGGCCAGTACCGTTGGCGTACTTTCAAGAGCAAATGAATTAGAACAGCTTGAGAGCCGTATAAAGGCTTCTGACGACGATTTGGCAAAGGCCGAACGGGAACACGCCGAATGTGTCCGCGAAAAGACAGCGGCGGAATATGAGCTTGAAACAGCTCTCGGGGAGCTTAGGTTGGCACAGGAAGATATAATGAAGCATGAAATCGAGAAAACACACCGCGAGCAAAACATCCAAACCATAAATGAAAAGATTAAGAGCATCACGGCTGAAAGCTCCCAGATCGAATCCCGGCTCTCACAAAACTCCGCCGACACCGAATCATTGACAAAAACCATCTCCGCTTTGGAAAGCGAAATATCGTCGGTCGGCGCGGAGATTGAATCGGCTATACGAAATAATGAATTATTTACAAAAGAGCGCGAGAGGGTAAACTTAGCTCTTGGCGAAATTCGTTCGCAGACTGCCGCACTTGATGCCGAAAGGGAGTCATTGCTCAAAGCGGTTGCCGAACTCATGGGTTTGCGCGATGAAATGTCGGGCTCCCGCGAGCGGCAAATAGAAATGATAGGTAAATTGGAGCAAAAAAACAATCTGATTTGCACTCAAATTAAAAATAAAGAGCAAGATACCCTGACAATCAGAACTGAAATATCTTTGCAAAAGGAACGCTTGTCCAAGCTAAACGACGTAAAAATTGAGATCGAGGCAAAGCGAAGCGGCATAAACAAAATTATAAAGGATAAAACCGAAGAACTGAGCGATAAGCAACGTAAAGTATCATCTTGCGAGATGAAGCTGCAGGCAATAAAAAACGAAGAAGAAACAATCATAGATAAGCTGTGGAGCACATATGAATTATCAAGAAGCGCCGCGATAAATCATGGCACGCCAATAGACAGCCCAGCATCCGCAAGACGAAGAATCAATGCGATACGCCGTGAGCTTGACGAGCTCGGGCCTGTAAACCCAAATGCCATAAAAGAATACGAGCGTGTCAGCGAGCGTTATGAAAACTATACAGCGCAGCGCGACGACGTCCAAAACGCCAAGGGCGAGCTTTTGGGGATTATAGATGATCTCACATCACGTATGCGCGATATTTTCACGCGGGAGTTTAATCTTATCAGTGAGAAATTTGAGAGCACTTTTAAAGAGCTCTTTGGCGGAGGTACAGCTTCGCTCTTTCTCGAAGACCCCGATGATGTTCTCGGATGCGGTATCGAAATAAAAGTGCAACCGCCCGGAAAATCTCTCAAGACTATCACGCTGCTCTCTGGCGGAGAAAAAGCGTTTGTGGCTATTGCGATATATTTTGCCATCTTATCTGTCCGTCCGCCGCCGTTTGTCGTCATGGATGAGATAGATACGGCGCTTGACGAGGCAAATGTGCTCCGTTTTGCCGATTATATGCGACATATGTCAAGCAAGACGCAGATGATAGTTATCTCGCACAAACGAGGTACAATGGAAGAAACCGATGTGCTTTACGGTATTACCATGCAAGAGCTTGGCGTATCAAATATACTGTGCGTTGATCTGGATGAAGCCGAAAAGCATTTGGGCAGCAGGGTTAGCGTGTAATGGAACCTTTTAAAAGCGTGCAAGGCGCGCTCGGCAGACTAAAATCAGGACTGTCAAAAACATCCCGTCAAATTGGCGCGGCACTTGCGTCTTTTACGGGGGCAAACGACGATTTCTTTGATTTGCTTGAAGAAACGCTTATTTTGGCCGATGTGGGCGCACAGCTTGCAACTTGCGCGGTAGATGAGCTTAAAGAAACGGTTATCAAAGATGGCCTTAAAGGTATTTTCGAAATAAAAAAGGCGTTGGCGCGGATACTTTCCGATAAATTAACTCACTCCGCCGCGCTGAAATTGGAAACTGCGCCATCGGTAATTTTGATTGTCGGCGTCAACGGAGTAGGAAAGACGACTACCGCGGGCAAGCTCGCCGCAAGGTTTGCATCCTCCGGCAAGAGCGTATTGCTGTGCGCGGGCGACACGTTTCGCGCTGCTGCCGGCGAACAGCTTTCCCTTTGGGCAACGCGCAGCGGCGCGGATATTATACGCCGCGAGGAAGGGTCAGACCCCGCTTCGGTTATATTTGACGCAATATGTGCCGCAAAAGCGCGTAAGACCGATATACTTATTTGCGACACAGCGGGAAGGCTCCATAATAAATCAAATCTCATGAATGAACTTCGCAAGATTTGCCGCATAATCAATCGCGAGCTGCCCGAGGCTGATCTTGAAATATTGTTGGTAGTTGATGCCGCAACCGGGCAAAACGGCCTCAGGCAAGCGCTTTTGTTTAAGGAAGCTGCGGATATTACGGGTATCATACTCACTAAACTTGACGGCACGGCAAAGGGCGGCATTGTTTATGCCATAGCGGCAGAGATTGACGTACCCGTAAAGCTCATTGGTATCGGCGAGAAAGTGACCGACTTAATGGATTTTAATGCGGGCGATTTCACGGAGGCAATATTATCATGAGTATGACATATGTTCTTGCAACCTCCAATCCGGGGAAAATAGCAGAGATGCGCGACATACTCGCAAAGCTCGGAATATCTGTCATCAGCCGCGGCGAGCTCGGCATAACCATTGATATTTTGGAAACAGGTGATACATTTTTTGAAAATGCCGCGCTAAAAGCGCGCGCGATATGCAAAGTTTCGGGTATGCCGGCAATAGCGGATGATTCAGGGCTTGTTGTCCATGCGCTCCGAGGCGAGCCCGGCTTGCACACCGCCACCTATGGCGGTGAAAGTCTGACTTCGGAACAAAGATGTATATATTTACTATCAAAAATGGAAAAAGCGGAACATCGAGCCGCAAAATTCGTCTGTACCATTGTATGCGCTTTCCCTTCGGGCGAGATCATCACCGCCACCGGCGAGTGCGGCGGCAAAATATCAACAGCGCCTCGCGGCAATAATGGATTTGGATACGACCCGGTTTTCATACCCGACAAAATGACCAAAACAATGGCGGAGCTTTCGCATGAGGAAAAAAATTCCATATCACACAGAGGTATCGCATTACGCGAGTTTTACTTAGCTCTCGAGACATATGAGTTATCCGTGAGAGAAGGTGGCAAAAAAGAGTGAAAATAGGGATTTTTGGCGGAGCTTTCAATCCGCCGCATATCGGGCATACGGCGGCGGCGGCAAGGGCAATAGGGGAGAAGAGCCTTGATCTTGTCATTGTGATACCTACCGGCACATCACCGCACAAGAATATGCCTCTTTTTACGCCAAGTCCCGATATACGGCTGCAAATGACGAAAAACGCGTTTTGCGATATAGAAAATACAATTGTATCCGATATGGAAATATACAGCGCGGAAAATAATTACACAATTGATACGGTCACCCAAATACAAAAGGAGTATCCCGACGCAAAGCTGTATTTACTCGTAGGAAACGATATGTATGACTCTCTCGATACATGGAAGCAGAGCGACAAGCTGCTCTCCGCCGCAGAACCTGTTTTGCTAAGGCGTGATATTGTTGATATTTCATCAACAACGCTGCGCGGCTTATTGCCTGAGCGTGAGGGCGATCAATATATTTGCGGGGCAAATTACAAGCTCATAATTCAACACAGGCTATATAACGCAAAACCAAATTGGAAGTGGCTTCGCGATGAGGCATACTCAATGCTTGACCCGGGTCGTATTTTGCACGTAAAAGAAACCGAAAAGGCGGCCGCAGAGCTTGCCAAGCGTTGGAACGCAAGCGTTGACGATGCCCGCGAAGCGGCAATTTTACACGATATTACAAAAAGGCTTGATTTTAATGAAAATTTGTGTATAATTGCAGAGCATAGAATAATTACAAATAGTTACACAAATAGTTACAATATTAACGAAGCTAAAATACTGCACCCATTGACGGCGGCACTGCTCGCAAAATCTATGTTTGGCGTTTCTGATGAAGTCGCGGAGGCTATTAAATTACACACAACAGGCTCGCCCGGCATGACACTGCTCGATAAGATTATCTATGTGGCCGATTATATTGAACTGACAAGGGATTATGAAAACGTGGAGCAAATGAGAAGGCTTGCTTATGAAGATATTAACAAAGCGATGATCATGGGGTTAAATATGGTTATAAGCGATTTGGCAGACAAGGGCATAACTCCAAACAAATCTACATATGAGGCTCTTGAGGACTTAATGGGCGTATCCAAAAGAAAGGTAACAACATAATGAAGCGGAGCGGCAACAGACGAAGCGGCGGAGAGACTTCGCGCACGGCAAAAAGAAGCGTAAACTCAAACAATGCGAGCCCGGAAAACGGCGCGCGGCATATTAAACGATCATCATCACAAGGCAGTGCTGCGTTTGTTGTATTGGCCGCTGTTGCCGTGTTTTTGCTTATAGCCCTGATCGTAATTTTCAAGTTGTCGCTGCAGATTAAAGCTATCGCCATCACAGGCGCGACGCTTGGTTTTATAATACTTGTATTATTATCGCGTGTATCCGGCAAGGTTAAAGTAATTTCGATTATAAGTACCGTGCTATGCATCGTTTTGCTCCTTGCCACTACTATGGCAATCATATGGTGGAAGGTCGAGCCGTTTTTCAGCTATTTTTACTATATCAGCGACACCCACTTAGCGGGTTCAGGGATTGTTCCGGGAATAGACGTTGAATCGCCGGGTACAGATGAGCAAGGCAACCCGCTACCGCCCGTAAGAATCCCAGGCGTGAAGGATGATGCACCTTTGCCTCCGCTCGACGAGATACGCAACACCGACCAAATTACATTTCTGATTATGGGTATTGCAGGTGGTTTGACGGACACCATAATGGTTGCTTCGTTCAATATGGAAGATCATACATTAGAAGTCGTAAACATACCCCGGGATACATTACTGAATGTGCCGTGGGAAAATAGCTATTGGATGAAAAAAGCAAATTATGTTCAGGCAAGCATGATAAATAGGCATGGAAGAGACGACAGCGCATATCAAGCGGTAATGAAAGACACGAGCAGATATTTTTCGGATATGCTGGGGTTTGAGCTGGACTTTTGGATAACTATCAATATGTCGGCGTTTAGCAGATTGATTGACGATATAGGCGGGGTAACTTTTAATGTCCCGGTAGACATAGATTTTTATGATGAAGAAAACGATCTGCATTATGTCGTGCCGAAAGGCAGCCGCTTGCTGACAGGCCATCAGGCAATGGGCGTCATGCGAATCAGATTTGTAGATGAGGTTAATAAGGGAGACTTATGGAGAATACAAAATCAACAAAACTTTTTAAAGGCCGCTATTGAGCAAATACTCGCAAAAAAAGGCTCAATAAACATCTCTACCTACGCTGACATATTCTTTAACCGTACAAAAACCAACCTTGAAATGGAATCTGTTGTGAGATTGGGCCGTGAGTTTTTGGATATCAATCCTTCAGACATAAACTTTTACACATTGCCGGGAGAGCTTTACTACAGAGGTGAGTTTGTCGCTATCAAAGTTGATGAGTGGCTGGAGATTGTAAATACCAAACTCAGTCCGTTTTACGCGACAATAACTGCCGATGATGTGAGTATTCTGACCTACGATAATGACTCAAAGAGACTATATGTCACCGATGGGAATTGGAAAGGCACCATTGACTGGAGACCATAAGATTTTTGTGTATAATCATTGCTTTGAAAGGATTTTTATCTGCTAATGCTCACTGCTAATGAAATTGCGGCAATTGCCGTGAAAGCGCTCGACGCAAAGATGGCGCAGGATATAAAACTTCTGCGAACCACCGATGTCACGATTCTTGCCGATTACTTTATTATTTGTACGGCAGGGTCCGAAGTGCACCTAAAGACCTTGTCGGATGAGCTTGCAAGAGTGCTTGGCGAGCAGGGCGAGACTCTCTTGCGCGTAGAAGGCGCAAGAGCAAATCAGTGGGCATTATTGGACTACGGCTCTTTGGTGGTACATTTGTTTTTACGGGAAGCCCGTGAGTTTTACACATTGGAACGCCTGTGGAGCGATGCCGAAGATGTTGATATAGAGCCGATACTCAAATGAGACTTGCCGGTGCCGCCCCAAAGCGCACTTTGAAATAACGCCGGAGAGCGTACTTAAAATCATAAAACGCTTATCATTTTGCAGGCGAAAAACGATGAGCGCGCACATTTTCAACTATTTGTGTCGCCTGCGAAATGGCGGTTTAATATGAAATACGATTTTACGGGTATTGAAAGTAAGTGGCAAAAAAAGTGGGATGATGAAAAGGCTTTTTGCGCGTCAAATGGGGGAGAGAGACCGAAGTTCTATGTCCTCATCGAGTTTCCTTATCCATCCGGCACTGGCCTTCATGTAGGGCATCCGCGTCCCTTTACAGCTATGGACATAGTCGCAAGGAAAAGGCGTATGCAAGGCTTTAATGTACTGTTTCCCATAGGATTTGACGCTTTCGGTCTGCCTACGGAAAATTATGCGATCAAAAACAAAATCCACCCCGCTGCCGTGACCCGGGATAACATCGCAAAATTTACAGGGCAGCTTAAAAGGCTTGGTTATAGCTTTGACTGGGAAAGATGCGTTGATACCACAGACCCGAGCTACTATAAGTGGACACAGTGGATATTTTTAAAGATGTTCGATGCCGGGCTGGCATACAAAGCGCTTATACCCGTCAATTGGTGTACGTCCTGCAAGTGCGTTTTGGCTAATGAAGAAGTTGTGGACAATGTTTGCGAACGCTGCGGGGCTGATATAGTAAGGCGCGAGAAAAGCCAATGGATGCTCAAAATAACAAAATATGCCCAAAGGCTCATTGATGATTTAGACACGGTTGATTATGTTGAGAGGGTCAAGGCTCAGCAGCGCAATTGGATAGGCAGATCGGTCGGTGCGCGTATTGATTTTATGACGACATCCGGCGATACGATACAGGTGTTTACGACACGTCAGGATACATTATATGGCGCGACGTATATGGTTATGTCTCCCGAACACCCGCTGCTGCAAAAATGGACATTGGATAATCCTGATGAGATCAAAGCATATCAAGCCTTGGCGGCAAAGAAGTCGGATTTTGAGCGCACTGAACTTGTTAAAGAAAAAAGCGGCGTTGAGCTAAAAGGCATACGGGCGGTAAATCCTGTTACAAACAAAGAGATTCCAATATTTATTTCCGACTATGTGCTCGCGTCCTACGGTACGGGCGCAATTATGGCTGTGCCGGGACACGATACACGCGACTGGGAATTTGCAAAAATATATAATTTGCCTATTGTTGAGGTTGTTTCAGGCGGCGACATAAGCAAAGAGGCATATGTAGATTGTGATAGCGGTATAATGGTAAATTCCGGTATTTTAAACGGTCTAAGCGTCGAAGATGCTAAGGTAAAGATCACAAAATGGCTCGCGAAAGAGGGCTTGGGCGAAGAAACGGTAAATTTCAAACTTCGTGACTGGGTGTTCTCGCGTCAGAGATATTGGGGTGAGCCAATACCTATTGTAAACTGCGAGAAATGCGGTTATGTGCCGCTATCCGAAAGCGACTTGCCACTCTTATTGCCGGAGATAGAAAATTACGAGACTACCGAAACAGGGGAGAGCCCGCTTGCCGCCATGACGGATTGGATTTCTACCGTATGCCCGAAGTGCAAAGGACCTGCAAAACGCGAAACGGACACTATGCCGCAATGGGCGGGCTCGAGTTGGTATTTTCTGCGTTATACCGATCCGCATAACGATACCGCCTTGGCCGGTAGGGATGCGCTTTCTTACTGGACTCCGGTAGACTGGTATAACGGAGGAATGGAACACACAACGCTCCATTTGCTCTATTCGCGTTTCTGGCACAAGTTTCTCTATGACATTGGAGTAGTGCCTACTGCGGAGCCTTATAATAAACGCACCAGTCAAGGCATGATTCTTGCCGAGGACAACCAGAAAATGAGCAAATCACGAGGCAATGTCATAAATCCCGACGACTACATAAATGAGTATGGGGCGGACACTTTGCGCCTGTATATCATGTTTATCGGCGACTTTGAAAAAACTGCGGCATGGTCGAGTCAGGCGGTAAAGGGCTGCAAACGATTTTTAGATCGCATATGGAATCTCGCAGCCGATGGAGCAATCTTAAAAGACGCCGATTCAAGCCACGAAGCCGCTATACACCGCGCCATTAAAAAGGTTGGCAATGATATTGAAAACCTAAAATTTAACACGGCAATTGCTACTCTAATGGCACTTGTAAACGACTTTTACATAACGCCGCCCACACAGGGCGATTATAAGGTGCTGCTGACGCTGCTTTCGCCCTTTGCTCCACATATTGCTGAAGAACTTTGGGAAATGCAGGGTTTTGGCGGCTATGCGGCAAAAGAGGCTTGGCCGGAGCATGATGAGAGTAAAACCATAGAAGCGCAGATTGAGATTGCCGTTCAAGTGCTTGGCAAGCTGCGCTCTACCATAAAAGTACCGCCGGATTGTGATGACGATTTTCTCATTGAAAAAGCAAAAGCGGACGAAAAAATTGCCCGACACATAGAGGGCAAGCAAATCACAAAAACAATCGTTGTAAAAAATAGGCTCGTAAACATTATTGTTTGCTGATTATGTGCTTATTTGTGCCTGTTGTGAGGGGTTGGCAAGACTTTCAAATGAAGCTTTTTGCGTTTTTTGCTCGTGAGGCAAAATATCTGACGCTTCATCTTTGCGTTGTCCCGGCGGAAATTATTTTGTTTTATGATAATCAGATAGGGGAGATTTCATGGCGGCCTCTTTGAGGCTGCTGTTTTCTATATGCGTATAAATTTGCGTAGTATTCAGATGTTCATGTCCGAGCAGTTCCTGCAATGTCCTGACATCGACGCCGCTTTTTAGCATGAGTGTCGCCGCCGTATGGCGTAATTTGTGGGATGAATACTTGGTTTTATCAAGCCCTGCCACCATTATATGTCTCTTTACAAGGCTGTGAATGTTTGATGTGCTTATCCTTGTGCGGCGGCTTGAGAGAAACAGCGCGCGAGTGTCTATAGCCGTAATTGTTTTGCGCGATAAAAGATAGTCGTTTATGGCGGCGGCGCAGGCATCATTTAGATAGACTATGCGCTCTTTATTTCCTTTGCCGAGCACTCGAAGGGAGTCTTCACGCAAATCAGTAAGGTTTAAGTTTGCCAGTTCGGAAATACGCAGTCCGCAATTTAGAAAAATCGTCAAAATACAAAAATCCCTCTCGCGAAATGTGCCATCAACACTGCCGAGTAATTTACGGCTTTCATCGAGGCTCAGAAAGCGGGGGAGTGATTTTCGCAATTTCGGGGCGTCAAGGTCGGCGACAGGATTTTCACTAAGCCTATTGTTGGTAGATTTGAGCGTAAGGTATTTATAAAAAGAGCGTATAACGGCTGTTTTACGCGCACGGGTCGCCGCGCTTAGTCCATACTCAGCATAGCGGCTTTTATGGTGTTTTATTCTGTCGCGTGAGAGAAAGGCGAGATATTCGTACACATCAGCTATAGTAACGGACTTTACAAAGTCTTTGTCAATGTTCGCAATTGACAAGTCATCAAAAGGCATATCTCTATTTGCAATGCCTTTATGAATGAGCATAAAACGAAAGAATGTCCGCAAGTCAAGAAAATACTCGTCAACAGTTTTCTTCGAGTGTCCTTTGATAGTTTCGTGATAAAACAAAAACTCGCGTATAATTTCGGGAGACTGTGCTCTGTAATCCATAAAAACGCTCATTTCCAAATAGCATAACTTTTTGCGGAGATAATTCAGCGCGTCCGGCCATTGCGCGAGAGGAAAGCGGCAGCATATGAAAGGCAAGGGATAGCCACTGACAAGGCACATTATAGCATAAAAACGCAAAATGTGCTATATGGAACGCCACCTATAATTAAACAAAATAAAGATTTTGTTTAATTATGGGTGGTCAGATTCTGGTTTTCAGATAAGGACGATATACCGCAACAAGATAAAAGATTAACGAGCGTAAGCAGCACAACACAGGTAATCTGCTTTGCTGCTTGCTTGATTGCGCGGTTATAAGCACAAAACGCCATCTATCTTCTCATCTGCCTTGTATTATGCCCGCGTGCATAACGCCATAATAAACCTTGAGAAATTCAGTTTCTACTTCTTCTGTTGGGCGTGTTTCAAATGACGGAGAGCTTTTTAAAACCGGGATTGGAGTTTTGTATGCTCCGACAAGCTCTCTGTTTCTTGAAAGCGCGTGAAACTCACATATAAGTATATTGCCGTCTATTTCATCTACTACCAAAAATTCATCCTCTGTAAGCGGCACTCCTAAATATTTTGTGTATATAGTATCTTGCAAACGCTTCTCAATGATTTTATATTCCGGCAAATACATTTTAACAGGTCGTGTAATATCCGATATGTAAGCCTCGCTCCCGTCATGAATAAGGCACGCAAGCTGCACTCTGGCCGAATAGCCCCGTGCTTTTGCTTCATATACGCAGCTTATTGAATGCTGCGCTATTGAATAAAACCTGTCTATATGACCATTTGCGCGGCACAAAAGCGATAATGAATGTGCAATATCTTCGATCAATATTTTATCAATCTCCGGCTCAAGAGGTGTAAAGCACTGTCCCATATGTGTTACGATATGATGCATTATGTAAACTCCATTTCTTCAATTTGATTTTTGCTCCCATTTTTTATATCTTCCGGCTTGTTCATATAAGCGTTTATAGCTGTCATGCCGAGTTTTTTGTAATCTTCCGCGATGCAGGGCATCTAAAATCGCGCAGTCCGGCTCGTCTATATGCCCGCAATCATCAAATCGGCATGTTCCGACCAGATTTAAAAACTCAGGAAAAAGAAGCTGTATATCTCTTTTTTCGGCAACATATCCGGTATCAAACGCGGAAAACCCCGGGGTGTCCGCCACAATAGCGCCCGATGAAAGATCAAAAAGCTCAATATGGCGCGTTGTATGGCATCCCCTGCCAAGTTTCCGGCTTACATGACCTGTTATAATATGGAAACTCGGATCAAGGGCATTTAGAATACTGGACTTCCCTACTCCGGAATTACCGCAAAAAGCACATATCGAGCCTTGTATAACATCAACCAAGTTTGAAATACCTTCACCTGTTACAGCACTGGTTCTAAGCACTGTAAGGCCAATACCTTTATATATCTCATATAAGTCATCCGCGCTATCAAGATCGAGTTTATTTATACATATAACAGGTTCACATTGGGCGCCTATTGCTATTACCGTCATTTTATCTACTAAAAATGGATCGGCTTTTGGCAAGGCTGCTGAAGCGACAATCACCATTTTGTCAATATTGGCAAGCGGAGGTCGCAAAAAAGAGTTTTTGCGCGGCAAAATCTCCGTAAGGAATCCATTACCATTTTCGACATACTCAAACCTTACATTATCTCCAACCAATGGAATGTTTTTGTCAAGCCGAAAACGGCCGCGCGCAGTGCAGCGAACCGTTTCCCCTACAGATTTTACATAGTAAAATCCGCTCAATGCTTTATAGATAATACCATCCGCCATAATTTAAGACCAAATCACGTATCAGGAGATAAATCGGGAGTATTTGGCGGAGGGTCGGGCGGATCGGTTGGCGGGGGCTCAGGCGGCGGCGTGGATGGGTCGGGTGGGGGCTGATCCGTCGCGGGCGGCGGCGTGTCAGGAACATCGGGAGTCTCGGGCACAGGCGGCGGCGTGGGCGTTGGCTCCGGACCTAAGGAGACAGATATATTTATTTGGGTACCTCTGGGTACATTTGAGCCTTCGGCCTGCACGAATGTTACGCGGCCTTCGGGTATATCATCATAATAATACTCATTCCATATAAGCACGATATCCTCTTCATCTAAAATAAGCTCCACCTCTTCCCTGCTTCTTCCTTTTAAGTCCGGAGGTATTGTCACATATCTAAGAGAAGCCGGGACGGCATAATAAATAGTAACGGTACTGCCTCTGTATACAGGGTCTCCCTCCCTTGGAATTGTCCTGATAATGATACCTTCCGGCACACTGTCATCTTCTTCGATTTTCATGTCAACAATCACGCTGCGATCCAGTACGCTAAGCTCTCTTCCGGCTTCCGAAAAATGCTTGCCGATGAGATTTATCATATCTGCGGGCGGTTCATCACCGCTCGAAATCGTCAAAGTAATCTTTATTTTTTCTCCATTCGGGGGTATATCGCGCTCTCTGTCGGGCGTGGGATTTTGCGCCAGTATCGTACCTATCGGCTTTTCACTGTCGGGTTTGTATTCGTCTACAAACTCGAATAAATTTATATAATCTATATCGTATCGAATATCATCGTACATTCTGCCGATAAAATTCGGTATGGTAACTGTCTCGGTATTGTTGCTGACTCCCATTATCTTGATCAACTCAACAATAAGCACTGAAAGCAAAATCAAAATTACTACGACTACCGACAAAATCCCGACAAGAGTGCCTGTGCTCCGCGATCTTCTCGTTGCGTCGCGATGTTCATCCGGCGTTAAGTCTGTTTTTGGCCGTGGCGTAATGAAAGATAAAGCAGAACGACCGGGCGCGGGTATAGCTTCTTTTGGTATAATTCTTGTTTCATAGGGTTCTTCGACATCTGCGGAAACTCTCTCCGCGGGATTTGAAACCGCGTAATCAAAAACAATGCCCGGATTTTTGCGAAATTCTTCTAAATCCGCAAGCATTTCATCAGACGTGGTAAAACGTATGTTTATGTTGGGCTCCATAGCGTGCATGGTAATCTCTTCAAGGCCAATGGGTATATCAGGATTAATATCCTTTGGCAAAAGCGGCATCGCGCTGATATGCTGAATGGCAACCGAAACCGCCGTATCGCCCACGAACGGCAGACGTCCGGTAAGCATTTCATACATTACGACACCGACAGAATAAATATCTGATCTCGCGTCAATGAGGCTGCCCTTTGCCTGCTCGGGCGATATATAGTGAACGGAACCGAGCGCGTCTTGTGTGAGCGTGTTTTGTACTGAAAGTAATCTCGCAATGCCAAAATCCGCTACTTTTATGCTTGCGTCTTTTAGAATCATTATATTGTGAGGTTTAATATCACGGTGGATAATGCCGCGCGCATGAGCATGTGTAAGGGCTTTGGTTATTTGTATGGAAAAATGCACAGCTTCTTTCCAGCTCAAAAGCCCTTTTCTTGTAATATATTGCTTTAAGGTAATGCCATCCATGAGCTCCATGACAATATATTCCAAGCTGCCGCTGCGGCTGACATCGTATACGGCGACTATATTCGGATGTTGAAGCATCGCTATAGCTTGAGATTCTGTATAGAAACGACGTTGAAACTCCTCGTCGGCTGCCAAGTCCTCTTTTAGGATTTTTATCGCTACCAATCTGTTTAAGCGGTGGCAAAGCGCCTTGTAAACATATGCCATACCGCCTACGCCGATGAGTTCTAATATTTCATATCTGTTATCGAGTATTCTTCCTATGTATTTGTCGTAGTTATCCATCAAATTTCTCCTGTTTTTTGGATATGTAAATAATATAAAAACCACCGCCGGGCGCGGTTATTTTCTAAATACGGCAACAGTAACATTGTCCGGGGCTCCGCGAGAGAGTGCTTCATCAATCAGCGCGGTGCAGCCGGAGCGCAGATCGGCAGAGTTTTTTAGCAAAGAGAGTATCTCATCTTCCATAACAAGATTTGAAAGTCCGTCCGTGCACAAAACAATTAAATCGCCTGTGTCAATGTTTTGCGTGAATACATCGGTCTGCTCATAGGGAGACGCGCCGATTGCTCTTGTGATGAGATTCTTTTTTGGGTTAAGATGCGCCTCGCTGCGCTCTATCTCTCCCCTGTCTATCATTTCCTCAACAATGGAATGGTCTTTTGTTATCTGGGCAATCCCGCTTTCTGAAATGTGATATGCGCGGCTGTCTCCGATATTCGCGACGGCTTCCCCGTTTTTTGATGAAATCAATGCTGTAAGGGTTGTGCCCATCCCCGAGTATTCATCGTTATTCATGCCTTTGTTGAATACGGCAGTATTTGCGGAAGCTGAAGCGTTTGCCGCAATTTCCGATATATCGTCAAGTTGTGCATCGTCATTTAGATAATCTCTGACATGCTCAAAAAATGTTTCACAGGCAAGTTTGCTCGCGATATTTCCCGCCGCGGCGCCTCCCATGCCATCGCAAACAACCACGATCGCAATGCCTTTTTGCTCGTCGAGATGTATTTTGAACACATCTTGATTTGTTTTTCTGACCTTACCGTTGTCAGTTATGCCCCATGCATCCATTTTTGCTCTTTCTGCGGAGTTGACCGCATGACGACTCGATATCCGCGCCCAAACTGCGTCTTATAGAAAAATTTACCCCATGTTTTTTTAGCGTATACGCAAACAGCTCAAAGTTTTCTTTCTTACTGGAGACAAACCCGCACTCGGACACAGAGCTTAGGGAAATAAGATTGAGATGGCTCGTCGTATTTTTTAACAGTTTTGAGAGTGCTATTGCCTGCTCGGGAGAATCATTGACTCCGTCAATCATTGTATATTCATATGTTACCCGTCTGCCGGTCTTTTCGGTATATCTTTTGGCGGCTTCAACGAGCGCTTTAATTCCGCTGACGCGGTTATACGGCACAAGTTTGTTTCTTGTCTCGTCATCAGGAGCGTGAAGCGATATGGCCAACATCAATTGTACACCACAAGCCGCCATTTTGTCAATGTTTTCTATCACTCCGCACGTTGAGAGGGTAACATGGCGCGCACCGATATTCAGACCTTTTTGGTGTGTGGCCAAAGCGACAAAACGCATAACATTGTCAAAATTATCAAGCGGTTCTCCGATACCCATAAGAACGATATTTGAAATACGTTTTTGACTCTCGGCGGAAGAAAACAATACTTGATCGAGCATTTCGGACGCGGATAGATTTCTGACCCATCCGCCAATAGTGGATGCGCAAAAAGCGCACCCCATTTTGCAGCCGATTTGGGTTGAAACACATATCGTTATACCATGATGGTAATCCATGAGCACGCTCTCAATGCCATCCGTGAAAGTATTCGCATTATCTAAAGCGGTTTGTGAATCATCGCCGACGATATTGAGGCTATCGCCGCCCGGCAGCCAGAGATATTTAACGGTGCCGTCTTTTTTTGATACGCGCTTATCTAACAGTTTTGGAACAGACAAATAAAGATACTCGCTTAGCTTTTCGCGCAGCTCCAAAGGCAAGTCTGTCATTTCGTCAAACGACTTGACTCCCTTATGCAGCCATGAGAAAACCTGCTTTGCCCTGTACCTCTTCTCCCCTATTTTTAAAAAATATTCTTCAAGCTCGTCGGGCAGCATAGATTTTACATCTTTTTTCATACTAAGGGGTTACCTCTCATGTAATCCGCCGCCGAAAGAATTTTGCCGCCGGGAGCTTGAAGTCTTGTTATAATGACCGTGCCGTCTTTACAGGCTATCTCTATCCCCCGGTCTGTGCCGCCTATAACCTTGCCGGGCAATTCTCCCGCCGCTTTTTCGCCAATATCCGCCGAATATACCTTTACCATCCTGCCGCCGATTGGAGCCGTAGCCACAGGCCAAGGCACAAAAGCGCGTATCTTGTTTTTTATCTCATTTGCACTCGCGTTAAAATCAATAGGGGCCATGTCTTTTGTTAGCTTGGGCGCATAGGTCGCATCCGCGTGGTTCTGGGAAATACGAGGCGCGGCGCCGTTTTCAATGTCAAAAACAGTCCTGATAAGAAGCTCTCCCCCAATACGGGACAGACGGGAAAACAAATCCTCTGACGTCTCGTCATCACCGATTGGCGTTGTCTCGATATGAATTATATCCCCTTCGTCCATTTTTTTTGACATATACTGGGCTGTGACTCCGGTTATTGTATCGCCATTTAAGATTGCGTGTTGGATGGGCGCCGCCCCGCGATATTTCGGGAGCATTGAGCCATGTATATTTATGCAGCCCAAAGGCGGCGTAAGCAGTATGTCCTCACGCAGCATTTCGCCAAATGCCACAACGACAATCAAATCGCAGCCCAAGCTCTTTATTTTATCCGCAGTCAAATCTATTGGATGATACACCGGGGTATTATTTTTTACTGCAAGCTCTTTTACAGGGGTTGGGGACGGCTTCATGCCCCTGTTTCTCGGCTTATCAATAGCGGTAAAAACAGCGGCTATATCATATTTATCATCATATAGATATTGCAGTGACTCTCGGGCAAACTCCGGCGTACCCATAAATACTATTTTCAAATCCTATGCTCTTCCTCTTCTTGTTGTTCACTCTTGCTCATCTCTTCGACTTCTTCGTCGGTCAATATGCGCTCGGCCACCGAGGTAAAGAGCACACCGTTCAAATGGTCAATCTCATGACATATAGCCCGTGCCGTCAGACCTGCCGCGTCAAGCTCATACTCATTGCCATACCTGTCCTGCGCTTTGATTTTTACGGCTTGCGGGCGCATTACAATGCCATAAACGCCCGGCACGCTAAGGCAACCCTCGCTCGAGGACTCTTCGCCCTCCTGATGAAGAAACACCGGGTTTATTAGTTCAATAATATTATCGCCGGGCCGCGTATTTGCATCCTCGTCCGATTCACGGCTCGTATCAATTATAAGCGCAACCCTACGCAGTACACCAACCTGCGGCGCCGCCAAGCCTATCCCGTTTGCGTCAAGCAAGGTCTCGCGCATATCATCAATAAGGGTATGCAACCTGCTACCAAAATCGGTCACATTTCGGCTTGTTTTATAAAGAGCTGTGTCCTCATCGCTCAAAATATTTCTTATAGCCATATCAATACTATCCTTTCCGGCTTTTACCAAAATAAATACTCATACGCTCAGCACATGTCAACGTCGGCATATACCGTTACGCCACTTGGCTTCTTGCCTCGTGAAAATTCTTTGACGCCGTGTGCTACTATTGCCCTGATATGTTTGCTGTTCTCACAATTTAACAAAATCCTGTAAATATATTTATTATTGATTTTGGGCATCGGAGCGGGAGCCGGTCCGAGAATATCAACATTAGCTTCTTTTTCAAAATATTTACGAAAGAGCACTTTCAAAGCCGATGATGAGGCGGCGACAGCGGCTTCTCCGGCTCCCGTAACGGTAATGACAAGCAAGTCGCGTACAGGGGGGCTTCCAAGCGCTTGTCTGAGCGCAATTTCATTGTCGTAGAATATATCATAATCCTGTTTTGAGGCATATTCAATGATTTTATTTTCCGGCGTGAATGTCTGTATTACTGCCCTGCCGGGTTTCTTGCCTCTGCCGCTTCGGCCCACGACTTGCGTTATGAGAGAAAATGTTCTTTCATTTGCGCGAAAATCACTCATATAAAGCGATTGATCGGCGCTGAGTACACCCACAAGCGTTACATTTTCAAAATCCAATCCTTTTGTTACCATTTGCGTACCGAGCAAAATATGAGCTTCATTGCCGCGAAACTGTGACAAAAGTTTGTTATGCGCGTTTTTTCGCATCGTCGTATCGGCGTCCATGCGGATTATACCGACATCCGGAAACAAATCCGACAACTCCTGCTCTACCTTTTGCGTGCCCGAGCCTATGAACATTAGCTTGCCGGAACACTTCGGGCAGAGCGTGCCAACAGGTATCGTATATCCGCAATAATGGCAGAGAAGCCGCATACCCGTAGTGTGATATGTCATTGAAACGCTGCATTTTTTGCATCTATAGGTGTATCCGCATTCACCGCAGGTAACAATCGGGCTGGCACCGCGCCGATTTATAAATAAAATGCTTTGCTCGCCGCGCTGAATGTTCGCTCTTAGCTCTTCGCGCAATACGGAGCTGATTGCCCCTCCGTTTCCGGCTCTTAGCTCGTTTTTCATATCAACGACTATAACAGACGGCAATCCTTTTTCGTTAAACCTGCTGTCAAGCCTGAAGAGCTTGTACTTTCCTGTTTTTGCCGCATACATGCTATCAATTGACGGTGTCGCGGAAGCCATCAGAAGCATCCCCGATGAGCGGGTCACTCTATATTTCGCAACTTCTCTGGCATGATAGCGCGGGCTGCTCTCCGATTTATAGGTATGCTCTTGTTCCTCATCTATAACAATGAGCCCGATATTTTTTAGCGGGGCAAAAACCGCGCTGCGTGTTCCGATCACAACCTTTACCTCACCGCCGCTAATGCGCGTCCACTCCGTATATCTTTCGCGAGATGGGAGTGCGCTGTGCAAAACAGCGATAAAGCCGCCGAAATGAGACTTAAATATCCTGACAGTCTGCGGGGTGAGCGCTATTTCGGGCACCAGCACTATTGCTGTTTTATTTTGCGCCAGCACCGCTTCGATGAGCTTTATATAAATCAGCGTTTTGCCGCTGCCCGTTATACCGTAGAGCAAAACGGCGCTTGGACAGCCGCGCTCAAAGAGCTTAACAATTTCGTCAAAAACCGCGCTTTGCTCGTCGCTTAGCCGCATTTCGGGCATATTTGCGAGCTTGCTTGTTGTTTTTTCGCCGGATTTTGGATGTTTTTTTGCTTTAAGTTTGACCGGCAGCATTGCGCGAAGGGCATCATATACCGTGCAAAAAAATCTGTCGCTCATCCACAAAGCGAGCTTTATGTTCTCTTCGTCAATTAAAGGCCGCTCGTCAACAAACGATTCAATAACCTTGAGCTTGCCGCATTTGCTGTTTGAAGTTACGGATAAAATAACGCCCTCGACCAACTTGTCATATCTGGAAAACGGAACCATAACCCTCATTCCGGCAATTGCCAAATGCGAAGAAGCCTCCGGTATGAGATAATCGTATGGCTTATCTATATGATAGGTTGCCGCGGAAACGGCAATTTTCGCAACAAGTTGGCTCATTATGCAAGCGGCTTAAAGATCGTCGGGCAGCGTAACCATGAGCTCGCCCGCGGCGATTTCATCAATAGCTCTTGATACGGGTTTTTCGCATCTGTACTCGTCAAACCCCTTATCGGTTAATGTAATATCACGTGCGCGCCGCGCAATGATATTGACGAGTAAGTAACGGCTGTTGATTTGCTTTAGTAAACTGGCCAGTGATGGGTATAACATATTGATTCAATCCTTTCGTTCAATAATATGCAATATTTCTTCCGTCGTTCGGGAGATTACGTCGTTTACGACGATATGCTCATAATTATACTTTTCCTCAAGCTCTTCCTTTGCCCTCTCCAAACGGGCCGCGAGTTTTTCTTCCGAATCTGTGCCGCGCCCGCGAAGGCGTTTTTCAAGCTCCTGCATACTCGGGGGTATAATAAAGATAGATGTCGCGTTCGGCTCGCGGGATATGACTTGCTTTGCGCCTTGCACTTCTATATCAAGCAAAACTGTCGCGCCGCCGTTTACAAAATCGTATATCGGTTTTTTTGGCGTTCCGTAAAAATCTCCGACATACTCCGCCCATTCAAAAAACTCGTCATTTGATATCATCTCTTCAAACTTGTCTCGGGAAATGAAATGATATTCCCTGCCATCTTTTTCGTCTATGCGCCGGGTTCGGGTAGTGGCGGACACAGAAAAGATATAGGATGGGCGCAGACGCAATATCTCCGCAATGATGGTGCCTTTGCCGCAGCCGGACGGAGCGGATATAATTACCAGCTTGCCTTTATCATTCATCATGCGTCACCTTAGAATCCTGGCCGATTCGTGATGCAATGGTTTCGGGCTGCAGCGCAGAGAGTATCAGGCAGTTGTTATCGGTTATGATAACAGAGCGCGTGCGGCGTCCAAATGTCGCGTCAATCAGCTCCCCGCTCACGCGGGCATCGGAAACGATACGCTTTATCGGCGCGGATTCAGGGCTGACAATCGCTATAATCCTCTCTGCCGATACCATATTTCCAAAACCGATATTGATGAGCTTCATTATATCCTCCCGCAAAGATTACTCAATATTTTGAGCTTGCTCGCGTATTTTCTCTATTTCTGATTTTAAAGCAACAACGATTTTTGACATAGCCGGGTCACTGCCCTTTGAACCGATAGTATTGACTTCCCTGTTGATTTCCTGCAGCAAAAAATCAATTTTTCTGCCAACAGGCTCGCTTTGAGCCAACAACTCATCAAGCTGCGCGATATGGCTCTTTAGCCTGATGATTTCTTCATCTATCGCTACGCGGTCAGCAAATATTGCAACTTCGGTCAGTATGCGCGACTCATCTATTGTTGATGAGTGCAGTATCTCCATCATTCTTGCCTCAAGCTTTTCTCTATACGTTTGAACAGACTGCGGAGAAACTTCTTCGGCCAACTCAATCAATTTGCTTATTTGTTCGATTCGAATCAAAATATCGTCTTTTAGCTTTGCTCCCTCGCGCAATCGCATTTCGTTAAAGCCTTGCAATGCTTTGTCGAGTATGCCGCCAATATCATTGCCAAGGACATCGGCGTCTATCTCCCGTTTCGCGACTTGCAGTATATCGGGATAACGGATGAGGTCTGCGACGCGAATGTCGCCGCTAAGATTATTTTCGGCCGCGATTTCACGCAGCGCCATGATGTATTCTTTCGCAAGCGAATGATTTGCGCGAACCTCTATATCATCGGCATTTGACGAATCAATAAAAACGGATATATCAACTTTTCCGCGTGAAATATACGTTCCGGCAACCGCTTTAAGCTGTTCTTCTATTTGCGCGAAAATGCGCGGTATCTTTACTGAACAATCAAAATGCCTGTTGTTTACACTTTTTATTTCGACGGAAATCTCGAGCTTTCCCGAAGCGCCTTTGGCGGCGCCAAATCCTGTCATGCTTTTTATCATGGGCTCTCGCTCTCCTCTTCAGACACTCTGGCATTTACCCTATATTCGCTCGATGCCAGTGGCGCGACCACCTCAATCTCGGCATTTGTTCCGACAATGGCGGGATTTACCGTTATGGACGCAAATCCGGTACTCGTTATTTCCGAAAAATCGGCTATAATGCTAAAGTTCATCGGCGTAATCATGTTGAGCGCGTTTTGCGTACCGCGCACTCTCACGTCAATAGATTGCGTAATAAATTCAATATTATATCCCGGGGGTATATTGATTGGCTGTATATTTGTTACGCTAAACGCGGTCGCGGCAAGCCCTGACGTGCGAACCTGCGCGGTGGCAAATGTTTCTCCCGACAAGTTTGTTATGTAATTTGGTATCCTTATCGGAAATTCCCTTGGCTGAGATGTTGTGCCAAAACTTTGCATATCTATATTGCCGATATGTATAATGTTGAGGTCTTTTAAGAGTTCAGGGTCTCCCGAAACGGTGATCTCTCCCGGAGATATTACTGTTTCGGTGTTTGTTTCAGATGTTGTAATACCGTGAAGCAGCTCAACATGAAGAAATATGGTCTTTACCTGCACTATGGGTATCGTGATATGTATCTGGTCTTGATACAAGACAAGGGTGTCAAGTATAGATTGTTCTATTATTTCATTGTCGGTATCGTATAAAACGAAAGGAAGCTCCGCCTGATATGTGGATGATAAGTTTTCCCTGACTATGGGGACAAAAGCATGACTGATACGCAGCACGATTTCCTCAGGCCCGCGAACCGTGATAGATTGAGGGTCTATAACGGGAATATCAGCGATCAAATCATCGCTCGCCGTACCGCCCGTATAATTTGTCCGAACCTCGATATTTTTTGAAAATATCCTGTCTATATACAAAGTAATACGGGATGCCGACCTTCCGACAATAGATACGTCATTGGCATTTACCGACGAGGGCAGTATAACATTATAGATCGGGCTTGCAAAACCCATTTGGCGGATATTTTCAAGGTCTACCTCAACGGTCACCGCGCCTTCAACCGCAAGTCTGGAAATATTGGAGCGGGAACCTTCAAACGTAAGCGAAAGATTTTCGGTGTAAATTGACGAAACCAGCAAATCCCTGTCGTGCAGCAGCTCCATATTGAGCAGCTCAATATGGACATCGCTGATTTCGAGTGTTTGCATATCGTTTTCCGTTATCTCCACATACATCCACAGCGCAATCGAGAGCATAAGGGAAAACAATATATAGACGATTCGCGTCGCAAATTTCTTTAATATCTCTTTAATCATCGCTTGTCACCTTTTGCCTTGCGTACTTGGCTCGCCTTTTCATCTCACGGCTGTCGTTAAAAAGCAGCACTTCGCTTATAAGAAGCCGAGCGAGCGTATCATTGTCTAAATTACGTTTCAGCATCCCGTCAATTGCGACAGATATAGTACCCGTCTGTTCCGAGACCAAAACAACCACCGCATCCGAGCGTTCGCTAAGACCGACCCCGGCTCTATGTCTCATGCCGAGTTCCTTGCTCAAGTTATAATTTGTTGATAACGGCAACATACAGGCGGCGGCAAGAATACGGTCCTCACGAATAATGAGCGCTCCATCGTGCATGGGGGCGTTTTCGATAAATACGCTTTGTATAAGATCGGAAGATGCTTTTGCGTCTATGCCGACCCCCGTGACAGCGTAATCGTTTAAGCCCACTTTCCGCTCAAAAACAATGAGCGCGCCTGTTTTATTTTCCGCCATTGCTACGCATGATTCGGCGACATTTTGTATAACTGCCTCAATATTATCGTATCTCCTGCGTTTTCTAAATATTCCACCAAAATTTGCCGTACCCATTTTTTCAAACAGTTTGCGTATTTCAGGTTGAAACAAAACTACTATGACAAGTATTCCAAGCTGCATAACCTGTCTGAGCAGATAGGTCAATATGTTCATGTTGAAGAAATTTGCGATCCACGCTGCCGCAAGGAGAATGAGCAGCCCTTTAATGACGCTGCTGGCGCTTGTCTTTTGCATAATGCTGAGGACTCTATATATGAGAAACGCGATAATCAGTATGTCAATAATATCCCAGATACGAAGGGAGTATCTAAGAGATGTGAGCACGCCAATTACTTGTTCATAAATTTCTCTAAGGTCTATTGCCATAATTGCTCCCGTTGAAAATAATGTGATAAGCGTAGCGGTCAAAATCACCGATATAATAACCGCTGGAGGTTATTATATCATATTTTGCGCAATTTATGCTGGAACATATGTGATTTATTTAAATTCATCCTCAAAACATTCACCGATAATTGAAATTGTAAATCCACAAAATCTTCATCTTTTAATCTTCTTATGTATATTTTACAATATTTGAATAATTTTTCAAGTGCTTTTGAGGAACCACTTAAGATTGTTTTTCGCCGCGGCGCAAACAAGATTGTTTTCTTTATAATTACAGTTTGATACCCCTTTGGAACTACACTACTCTCAAACTTGGTCCTGTATTTGGTTAGCGTTGTTTCAGGTTTGATACCCCTTTGGAACTACACTACTCTCAAACGATTGGTAATATGCTGCAACTGTTACATAGGTTTGATACCCCTTTGGAACTACACTACTCTCAAACTACAATTACTGTCCGTATAGGCGGCGGTGGTTTGATACCCCTTTGGAACTACACTACTCTCAAACAAAAGTTGGTAGGGCAAAGCTAAACGCAAGGTTTGATACCCCTTTGGAACTACACTACTCTCAAACACCCCACATCACTTTTAGTGTCACCGTGCCTGTTTGATACCCCTTTGGAACTACACTACTCTCAAACATGAGTGTCGAATAAGAAGTACAGGGAGAGTTTGATACCCCTTTGGAACTACACTACTCTCAAACACCCTCCATATCGGTATCGGTCGCGTCGTTGTTTGATACCCCTTTGGAACTACACTACTCTCAAACAACGATGTTGAACGCGACGATTACCGCACAGTTTGATACCCCTTTGGAACTACACTACTCTCAAACTTATTATATTTCCTATAGGCGTTGTTGTTTGTTTGATACCCCTTTGGAACTACACTACTCTCAAACTGATGACACACAGGCATTATGGTTTTGATAGTTTGATACCCCTTTGGAACTACACTACTCTCAAACGGAGCATTGTTTTTCATCGTCCAACACATAGTTTGATACCCCTTTGGAACTACACTACTCTCAAACCTCAAATTCACAAATACCCAAAATCACTGTGAACATTGAGGGCAGATTGATAAGATCTGCAAATTGAAAATAGCTCATATGTATTTCCTCCTTCACTCATATTATACTACAGTTGTGCCGCTATTTCCAGCTAAATCTCGCACAAATCATCATCTATTACAACTATTTTCTCTAATCTGCTTCTTTCATACAAGGCTCTGTCCAACAAGAAAAGTTTTACTTCTTTAGCCAAAACAGTTTCATGAAATTTCTCTTTCTCTGTACTGCTCATATAATCACTAAGCCCAATTAGTATGAATACTTTGTCTCCGTCAAAGGTCTGAACACAAAGCATATACTCCAGTAAGTTATTAAGCACATCGTTTGATGCTTCGTTAAACCTGATCCCGATCACTTTAAACAGGCTTGTCATATCGAAATCATCATTGTACACTAAGTCAAAATCATAATCGCAAAGAAACTGTTCAAAGTAATTTCGGATATCCCGTTTCAAAGAGTATGTTTTTTCTAACTGCTCGCCGCTTATACCATCAACGGTCAAAGCCTTATATAACTTCGTCAATAGCCTGCTCCGGTTTGCATTTATATCAATCGGCGAGTATATGATTTCCGCATTTGCTGTGAAATTCAATTCTGTCGTTCCGTCATAAGCCCTTGCATATTCAAACCCCCGCTCAAACTGATTTCTGAAAGATTGTAAAACCTTGCGCCACAAAAACGGACTCTCTATGACCAAACGATTCACCACTTGATTATCAAAATCAAAGTATTTGTCAATATCAGGAATAATCAACCTCATAATATCATTAGCCTTTCTGCAGAGCTTACAATATCGCCGCTTGGCTCACCGACTATAAAGCGCATCCTTTCAAACTGCTTTTCTGTGACAGTCAGCACTTGAATGATGCCTTTTTTGGGCTTATATTTCTCAACTCTGTTGATGATGCCTTCACCGGCGGCAGGGTTTATGGCTATTTTGACGTATATACTCTCTTGCATCATCAAAAAACCATCCTTTATAAGCTTCTTCCTAAACATTCGGTAACTGCATTTGTCTTCAGCCGTCACGGTCGGCAGGTCAAACATGACCATCACACGCATAAAACGATAACTCACTTTCATTCCTCACAAGAAATGCACGTATTTTATTTCATCTTCAGAGTTTATTGCGTTCAAAACGCTTTTCGTATAAACGGAAATTGCATTGGTCAAATAATTTTTCTGACCATTCACATTCACTTCCTGTGACAGCAATCCGAGCATTATATGCTTTTCCGTCATGCCAAACTCTTTGAAGTCCGAAGTTTTCACCAATAAATCAACAAACGGGCGGACAGGTTCCATTAAGTCACAGCTTAGATTAAAATAATTGTACGTATTATGGTGATTTATACCAAGCTGTGTGAGATAACCAAACGCCACAATTTCACGGTTGAATACTGACAATATCAGGGCGTAGCCATAATTCAGAGCGGCATTGATCTGATTGTCTTGTCCTCTGGAAAAACTGTTGCCGAAAAGAGCGTTAAAATACACCTTAGCCGCATGACCCTCGCGGTTGGATATGTCGCCATCCCTGACATCCTCCGCATAAGCTTGCAACATTTCCGCTTTTTCACACTCCCCTATGGAGCGCAAGACCTCTGCTTGATTCTTAATCTTTTCCTTGATAATGTTCCGCCACACCGCATCTTTTCTTACCTTCTCCCAAGCAATCTGCTCTGCAATGTTGGCTGTGCAGGAAGTGTTATTATAAAATGGCGACAACTCTCCGTAGGGATTATGCAACTCATCGCAAAAAATGGTTTTGACTTTTTTGCTTGCCAGCTCCTTAAGCAGATATGTAGTCAGCGATATGGCTGTGCTTTCCAAAATCAGCACATTGACATCATCCAGGAATACCCTCTGTTCCGTATCCTTGCGGATAAGCATATACCCCATGCGATAATCAAGCTTCGCCCTGCCTGTGATGGCGACTGTCCGCCAACTCATGAATCTTGACCTCCCACTTTGAATTTCCTTTCGTGGAAACCGGTTGGGGATTGGTCAATGATGTAGTCGATGTCTACCGCTGACGGAATTCTCATGGCTCCCGCTAATTTCACCCCACCCATCAATGTCAAATCAGCAAATACTTTATTCGCCGTGAAAAGATTTAATGCGTTTTTCAAAAATGTCGTTTGTTTTTCTATATCCAAGCCCACGAACTCGTCCTCGTCAAAACATTCAATCTGCATTGCTATTGAACTAATCTTCGAATAAACGGAACTCGAGAGCTTGTCCTTAAAAGACTTGAACAGCATATGATTTTTCCCAACCTCGATATTGCGGTAATCATTTTTTTCAACAGCTTTTAACAGCTTGCGTAAATGCTCTTCCATGTCTGACGACAACACCAACTGATATGTGTGCGACATATTCGTGTTCCCTGTTACCCGATAACGGACACCTTTTTCCGTCACGACACTTCTCAATTTAACCGTGCGAATGAACTTGACATTCTCGCCTACAAATTTCTCATTCAACTGCGGATAAACATTCTCAAAATAATTCGCCTTGTCCTTGTCAAACTCCTCCAGTTTATAATTATATATCGGGACAAGTCGTGTCAGCATTTGCCCCTTGAGCCGATAGGATATCAACGCAAAGAAACAGGTGGACAGCTCATATGGCTTTCCCGCTCCATCTACTTCACCTTTGCGCGGAACAAGACCGAGGGTTTTCCCCCACAAACCACCTCTATTCTCAAACGCAAACTCTGTATACTTCACCTTATTGTTTTGCATCGTCTGCCTGATTATGCCATGGGTGTTTTCTTTCCAGTCATTCTTCAGCCAGTCACGCTTGCTGTAAAGAACCTCGGGTTTGACCGAAAAATTATCCCTTTTCCTCACGAACACCCGCACATTACTGAAAAGCAAGTCATGCACGTTGCCGCAAACAATGTTCAAATAAGCATCCTTGGCGTGGTGGTAATCATTGATTTCACGGCATTTGAAATACTCATACTGCTGTCTAAACTCCGTCACTAATCCCGCCTTGACATAAATCGGCTTAATGTCGTATTTTTCCTTTAGCAATTGGGCGAGAGCCTTGGTGGACTGCCTTGTTTCGACCAGTTGACGGTTAATGAAATTCACCATTTCATCTTCCGAAAAAGCAGTTGCCCGCACCAATCGGATGTATTTTTCCTCACTAATGTTGCCTTTTGCTTTCAGTTCCTCCCAAAACCCGCGCATATTGTCCCGTATGTCGGGAGGAAGTGGATAGCTGTCGCCCTTTTCACCGTTGGCGGTCTTGTCAACCAGCACGAGGTTATTACGGATGCTGTCATCCTTGACCTTTGCCCTGGGCCATATATGGTCGATATCCCAATTGTCGGACAAAAGTGTGGAAAGTGAAATCGTCTCCCCTGTGTACATACAACGGCCTTTTTGCATGAAATAAAGAAACAATTTCTTTTGCCGCAGGCTGGCATCATCATACTGACTCAACTCTTCCAACAGTTCCTTGTTGCCTGTCAGCAGTTCCTCCAGTTCCTTTTTTCGCGACCTCGTGCGCTTCTTCTCCTCCTCGCCCCTTGCCATTTCAATAAAGACTTTATCCGGCTTGCCCTCCATCTCGATTATCTCGTCGATGATGTCAAGACTCCTGAAAATCGTGCGTTTCACCCGATTGGAAATGTAATGCTCGTCCAGCCATTCATTCAAATCCCTGTTTGGGCTTTCTTTTTCATCATTCATTTCATTGATTTTATCGGTGAAAGTAAATTTGTCCGACAATAGTTCCATGAAATTATTGTTCGTTTCCCACATCATTTGAATGATGCTCCTATCCTCGTGGCAAACGCCTTCCAAAAGCTTTAGCGATAATCGACCGTATTCTTTGTAATTAAAACGAAGAATGCGCTTTATATCCCCGTCGTCTAACTTTTCGAATGACGAGCATAGCCAATTTTTCAGCTCACCTTTCTCACCGCCAAATACCGTCAGCCGATAGATTATTTCTTCTGCTTCTTTTGGGGTCAGTTTGTTTGCCTCGAAAAAAGACTTGAAATTGTGATATGCTTTCAAGTTTCCTTGTAGAATGGTGTCAACCCCGCTAATAGCGGCATTTGCCTCGATTAGGTTTTCCGAACGCAACCATTTACCTATCTTCGCAATCGACACCGTGCCGTTTTGGTCAATGTACATGGCATGATATAAGCGTTGTTTCACTCCGATATCCAATTTTTCGCCATTTAACCGCAGATTGTTAAGCTGATTCAAAATCACGAATTTTGCATAAAGCAGGCTGTCCCTTGCTAATACATCTTCGCCTACCAAGTATGTGCATTTTGCCGTCATGCGGCCGATAAAGGCTTCGCGGGTTTTTTCTTTGTCAATAATATCGTCAAAATTCCACGGATAGATTTTTTCGTCGCCTCTCTTTTCTACCCAAGCAAAATCCCCGCCCTTTTTCAAAGGACCGACATAGTATGGAATCTTATGCTTGAACAACTCACCTATTTTCACCGTGTCTAATGCGGGATAAAAACGGGCAATATTATCCAGTACCTTGCGAAAATCCGCCCACTGCAACTGATATGGAATTACGCGGTTTTCCTTGTGCCGCTCTTTCATGAACTCGTCAAGCTTTGCCCCACGCAATTCCTTGTCTGATTTGACATAATTGTATAAAGACAGCCTCTGGGTATTTACGCTCTTTTCATCTTTCAAAATCGAACGCAAAACCACCCAGTCCATGACCTGCTTCGCTTTCTCCAATAGCTCAAAATCATCGCCAAGCTCAAGCCTCAGCTCATGAATGGTGTCGGTTTCAAAGTCGGCATCTTTGAGCTTGATTTTCTTGTCATTATCTTCCAGCGAAAACAAATCACCGACATTCACCGTGGCGTTCGAGAGTAGCTTGATGACATGATTCAGCTTGTCCTCATCATCGGAAGTCGCCGTCAGAGCCTTGCTCAACGCAGATTTGGTTTTTGTCGCAGTACCTTCTTGCAGAGCATACTCAATCAGGCCGATGTCATATTGAAGAACTATGCCCAATCTCTCTTCCGCACAAGTGGCGAACTCAGCAAACGTGTCATCCAGTTTCAATAGTTCCTCGAAGCTCGCATCTACTTTTATGTTGGAATAAAAATGTCCGCGATGCTTCATGTAATAGCTACACGCCAGATAGATATGTCGGATGTCAGGTTTTTCCTTTGTGGTTTGAAGATGGCGAATTAAATGATGGATGGTAGGGTATGCGGAAAAATACTCTTTATCCCCTTCGGTGAACAGACCTTCCTTTTGCAGCTTCAATCGGGCAAAAAAGCCCTCGTCAACCTTTGATATCTCTTCGTTGAACAGCTCTTGCAATATTCGGATGCGCCATTTGCGCCGCCTGACCTGCCGCCTGGTACACCTATATTTGCGCCTTTCGTCGCTGTTGTCGGCAGGCGTAAAAAGATGTACGCCCCACATCGGAGACTTTTTCCGAGTCAAAAGCTCGTAATTTTCATCCGTCAAAGCCCAGCCGATTGATTCCGTGCCAACATCCAATCCTAAATATTTTTTCATATTGTCCCCCTATTACTTTTCCATGAATTTTATACTTTTAGATAATATCCCCTCTGCTGTAAGAGTAGCCATAAAATCCTATATAACTCGTCTAAGATGTCCTCTCGCCTTCCTGCCCGAAAACGGGCTTCCCTCATTCGCTCGATTAAAAACGTATACAGTTTCGATAAAGTCAAGTTCAAGCTCAATGATTACTCGACAATCTCCCAATGCCCTGTTTTATCGGAACCAACACGTTTTAACTGCCCTGTTTTTTTAAGCATGATTAGATCTCGCTTGATTGTCTTCGTTGTCACGGAGAAAATTGCAGCTAATTCATACGCAGTAACTGATGGATTGTCAGCAACAATCTCTTTAAGTTTCTCCCTACGAGATACAGGGACATTTACAGGGACATTTACAGGGACATTTACAGGGACATCCATTTTTTTCTTTTCATCACCATTAGTTCTAAACCCTTCGTGCTGCCGCAGCGTAACAATAAAGTAATTCCTATCCTCGTCAGTATCAAATTCAGGCGGGGAATCACATAATATCAATTCTTTCTTCGGATTTATTATGAATGTTTATCTAAAATGTTCAATTTTCATTATAGCATACTGCATAGCGTTTTTCTTCTCTTTTTCAAAATGTTTAGCTTTGAGATGCTACACAAAAAATCCTGCAACATTACAAAAATCGTAAAATCGCAAACGCAAAAAAAGCATTGCAAAAAATGCTTGACATCTCACAATCATTAGGTTATAGTGTATCCACAAGGGCTTGATACCCCTTTGGAACTACACTACAAGTTCAAATAAGGTAAATCCGAAATCGTATGCAGGGCTTTGATAGCCCTCTTTTTTATCTAATTATATCATATTTTGCGCAAACATACTACTGCGGTGGCGCAAACGCCCATGCCGCTTCCGGTAAAACCCATGCCCTCTTCCGTAGTCGCCTTGACGCTGATAGTGCCGACATCGGTTTTTAAAACCGCGGCTATATTCTCTCTCATCTGCCTTATATACTCTGATAAACGCGGGGCTTCAAGCACGATGGTTATATCCACGTTGCCGACACAATAGCCATGCGATAAAATAAGCGCATATGTCTTGGCAAGCAGCTCCATGCTGCTTATATCTTTCCATGCACGCTCAGATGGCGGATAGTGTTCTCCGATATCTCCAAGTGCGCAAGCCCCGAGCAAAGCATCCATGAGCGCATGTATCGGCACATCGGCATCGGAATGTCCGTCCGGCCCGAACGGGCAAGGTATCTCAACGCCGCATAATACGCATTTTCGCCCGCCTATGAGCCTATGGGCGTCATATCCGTGACCGATTTTGTACTCACAACTCATCATGATAAAAATGCCTCCGCAATCTCCAAGTCCTCGGGCGTGGTGATTTTTATGTTCTTTCCTGAACCTTCCGTGATATGTATTGGCACTGCTAACAGTTCTACCGCGCCGCAGTCATCCGTACAGGCGATAGATTTTTTTATCACATTCGCGAGCGCGGCTTTTATGATTTGCGCCCGGAATATCTGGGGTGTTTGCACTTCTACAAACCCATCCCTATCCACGGTCTTTTTGATGATCATGCTTCCGTCGGCTATTTTAAGGGTTGATGTGACCTTGACACAAGCAACTGCCGCGTTAAACTTCGCCGCTTTATTTATCGTGTTTACAATAATATCGCCGCTGATACACGGCCTTGCCCCATCGTGGATGGCTATGAGCTTTGCTTTATCCGACAGCGCGCAGACCCCGTTATATACAGACTGTGTTCTTGTCATGCCTCCGGTGATAACCTTGCTTACTTTAGTCAGCCCATAACGGCGGCACATATCGGCAGCTTTGCCGAGATTGTTTTCTTTTGTCACAACGACGATTTCATTGACGCTATCGCATTTTTGAAACGCCTCAATAGTATATGCAAGGACAGGTTTGGCGTTTATTTCATAAAACAGCTTGTCCTCCCCTTTGCATCTTTGCGAGCTGCCGGCTGCGGCTATAACTACGCTGCAAGTGGGAGTTTTTTTTAACGATATAGGCATTAATAGCTTTAGTAATTTAAAAAGCGGCATATAAATACCTACGCAAGTGAAGCGTTTAAGCGAGATTCGACCTCTTCATAAGAGAGCTTTTTTGATAATACGATCTCTGAAATAAAAATCTGTTTAGCCGAGTGGAGCATTTTGCGCTCGCCTGTGGAAAGCCCTTTTTCAACATCTCTTGTCATAAGCCCCTTAACGACCCGAGCCACTTCAATCAAATCGCCGCTTTTGATACGCTGCATATTCTCACGGTAACGCCTGTTCCAATTTGATGTCATCTCCGCGTCAATATTTGAGATAGACGCCATGAGATTGTCGGCTTCGTTTGAGTCAACTATCGGTCTGACGCCAATCTGTTCGGATGACTCAATCGGTATCATGACAACCATACCACCGGCAGGCATCTTCAACACATAGTATTGTCTTGTGCATCCGTTCATTCTTCGCTCTTCGATGCTGTCTATTATTCCGGCACCGTGCATGGGGTGAGCAATCATATCCCCAATTTGAAACATAAAATCCAAAACCTTTCAAGCATAACGCTGTAGATTGCGTTACTATTGTATTATACACTATTTTTGTATTCAAATGCAAGTTTTTAAGGCACTAATTTACTCTTATTTGCGTCAAAAATCAAAATGTAATTTCAAATGCAACAAATCACAATACCCAAAGACCCAAGGCCGGATTTTCGATAAAGTATACCTCATCGCCGCTTGCAAGCGTATTATAACCCGGTTTTAGCCGGAGCGGGTCATAGAGGGCGATGGCTTCATCGAGCGGCATATACCTAAAACCCACGCTTTCGACTTCATCTCGAGTAAGATTTTTTGTCGCATATGTAATTTCAAAGCGTCCGTCAGATGAGCCGTGTATCAAATGCGCCGCGGCGGAAAGATTGCCCCTTAGCTCCGCCTTTGTTTTGCAAAGAGCAAGTATTTTTTCCCTGCCTATGTAACCATATTTTCTTATAAGCCTGTCAATTTCACAGTCTTCGCCAAAGCACATCACGCCGGGCGCAAGTATCATAAGATGGCCGCCGTCCGCGATTGCCATTCTGGTGCGGTATATTGCTTTATTCCCGAGCCAAGTCGAGCGGTATTCTTTTTCGTCGAGCCATACCGCGCAGGTATTTATGGGTTTATCCACATAGTTTAGGTTATGCTTTTGGCTAAGAGCCACCGCACGGTCAAACCCATCGCGCTTTTTGTCCATATACAATCCGATTATATCTGTCTGACCGCCGCTTGTGCGAGTAACCGTAAGGATATACTCCACGCTCAATTTTGAAATGTACTGCTCCTGCGCATAGTCGAAAACCTTACGCACCGGGGAATGATCCTTACCCATTATGCGTTCGAGGCCGTAAAACGCTCCAAGCATGTGCGAAGCGCTGATAATTCCGCTACCGCCGCAGCCAACGACTATATTTTTCGTATAATTTGCCATTCCGACAACCTCATGCGGCACTACCTGGCCGATGGACAATATGAGGTCGTATGACGGATCAAGCAAATAATTTGAAATTTCAAGCTCCATTTTTTCATTGATCAAGCCTTCCGAAACCTCACGCACGAGTTTTGCAGGTATCTCCCCTATTTTACTGACCCCGTTTCGCCAATCATGAACAAGAAACCTCTCCGGCGGGATTTTGCCGCCAAAAAAAGCTGTTTGCTCATCTCTGGTCATTGGCATATGCGTACCGAGCGCCGGAAGTATATCTATATGAACATCGTCGAGAATATCATACAAAAGCTCCGTGATGATTCCCGCCCCGGAGTTTTTCCGTGTTATGTCGGGGGGGACGAGCAGCACTTTGTTTAGCCTTTTGCTTGACAAGTACGCGCAAAGGCTTTCTTTTATTTGACATACGCTGATACCTTGCTTTTCGTTTTCAACAAACATAGCTCGATTCTTTTTCTCCAATATAAAATGTTCTGACTATCCGCCTGCCGGCGCGGCTTTGAGGCACTTTGCAGCTTCTAAATGCCTGAACCGGCTTCATATGCCCGAGCCGATCATATCCGATATTATGATTTGCCGTGAGGCAGGTTTTCTTGCAGTGCCTTTCGTATCGCGCCCGGCTCGGATATCATTTGACCAAAATACGAAGTTACTTTTTCTGCGATGCCTGCCTTGTATAAATCAACGCCAAATATATCGCTCTTCGACAGTATTTGCCGCAGCACCGAAGCGTAATTGTCATCGCATCCGAGCGTTATGCCGTCAAAGAGCGGTTTTAACTCAGGCAAAAGCGGATCAGGGTCGGTTTCAAACTCATTGCCGTCGTCATCAATCCCCATTATATAGCGGCACCAACCCGCCAGTACGAGCGGTATCGCGACAAGCTCTCTTATATCTAACTTATCGCTTTGCATATATGCTTTTATCGTCTCGCCAAAACGCACCGCGAGTTTTTTTGATGTGTCCGTGGCTATGCGCTGCGGCGTGTCGGGTATATGCGGGTTAGGCAAACGAAGGTTTAAAACCGTGTCAATAAATTCTGATGGTGAAATAATTTTCGGATCAGAAACGACAGGCAAACCCTCTTTCGCGACCATTTGTACAAGCCTTTGCAAATCCTCGTCGCGCATGGCGTCGCTGACACGCGTAAAGCCGAGCATACACGCAAATACGGATATTGCCGTATGTAGCGGATTTAGGCATGTGCTGACTTTCATTTTTTCAACCTTATAAACGCTCTCGCGATCGGTAAACATTACGCCAACTTTCTCAAGCGGCGGCCTGCCGTTTGGGAAAACATCTTCTATGACAAGATACTGGGGAGCTTCCGCGTTGACGAAAGGAGCCGTGACGGATTTCATTGCCGTTTCTAAGATTTTCATATCTTCTATGCCGTCATCTGTGAGCATTTTCGCGACGCCCCGATCGGGATATGGCGTAATCTTGTCAATCATAGTACAGGGAAATGAAAGTTTTTCGGGATTGTCTATATAGGAAAGAAAATCGGCATCCGTATTGATATTTTTCTTTGCATACTCAAGCACCGCGTTTTTGAGCAATATTCCGTTATTTGAGCAATTATCCATGCTCACAAGCGCAAGCGGGAAAGCTCCGTTTATAAAGCGGCATAAGCACAGCTCCGCGAGAATTCCGATAAAAGGGTTGTTCATGTCATACGCTTTTTCGGTTATTGTAAAGCTGACCAATTGCAGATTTGGCGAAGCGAATATCTCACGCAGCCTTGACATACCGTCCTTATCTGTTTTTACAGATTCCGTGACGGCACAGACGACCTCTTTTTTGACATTGCCGTCAGGCATCAGCGTCACGCAGATTGACAGGTCGTCAAAAGGTTTATAGGCAATATCCAAAATTTCATAGTCATAGCCTTCTCCCGCTATAATGCCTCCGTTTAGCGAGCCCATATCAATAAGCCGCTGAGCGAGTACAACAATAAAGGCGCGAAAGATATTTCCGGCTCCAAAGTGCAGCCATACGGGAGCGGACTTCGTGTGTTTTCTTATGACCTCACGATCAAAGCAAGGCGTTATATAACCTTTTTGCTCCCATGATTTTTTGTCTTTTATGCCTATATCGTTTAATTTCATGTTGACGCGGCCTCCGATATGATTTTGTTAAAACCCGAAAAAGTCCCTTGCGTTATTGTAGCAAATATCACGCACAATGCCTCCGATATGCTCCATATCGTCAGGATAACGCCCTGTATCAATAAACCCGCCGAGCAAATCACATAAAATGCGCCTGAAATATTCATGACGCGTATAGCTTGTGAAACTTCTCGAGTCCGTGAGCATACCAATAAAATTTCCCAGCACGCCATTTTCGGCAAAGCTGATGAGCTGCCGCTTCATTCCTTGATATGTGTCGTTAAACCACCACGCGCTCCCCTGCTGGACTTTCCCTTTTACCTTTTCTTCCGTAAAGCATGCCGCAAGCGTGTTTATCGCTTCATTATCATTTGGGTTTATCGAAAAAATCAAAGTCTTTGGCAGCTCACCTGTGATATTTAGCGAATCCAAAAATTTTGCAAGCCCGGCAAGCCCGGAGGCAGAGCCTATGCAGTCAAAACCCGCGTTTGCTTTTAGTTTGCTATGCAAGGCCGTGTTTACGTTTCGCAAAACGCCGTAGTGAAGCTGCATTACCCAATTTAAGCGCGAATATTCTCTTGCGAGAAATGAGAGCATATAATATTTAAACTTATTTGCATCGTCCGCGCTGACCGTTTTGCCTTCGAGTCCATTTTTGAATATGGCGGATATTTCTTCATCGAAGGCCGGTGCGTACACAATCTCAAAAATCCCGTGATCTGAGGCTTTGCACCCATTTTCCGCAAAATGGTTCATACGCTCTCGCAATACGCTCTTTAAATCGTCGAGACTTTTAATGCTGTTCCGATTTGATTTAGCGCCTACGGCGGATGTTCCGTCATTGTTGCTGTCGGCAGCTGACAGCTTTTGTATATATTCGGGAAAATTGTCACAATCAATGCCCATTACCATATCAGGACGCCAGCAAGGCAGCACATTTACGTCAAAACTATCATCGCTCGCTATCTTTTTGTGCCACCTTAGGCTGTCCGTCGGATCGTCCGTAGTAACAATGGTCTTAACATTCATGCTTTTGATTATGCCGCGAGCGCGAAGGCTATTATCTTTCGAGAGCCTTTGTGAGACCGCTTCCCAAATATCGCCAGCGCTGCGGGAATTCAGCGGTATATCAATATCAAAGAAACGCTTTAGTTCCAAATGCGCCCAGTGATATACTGGATTTCCTATTGCGCGAGGCAATATGCTTGCAAATGCCTCAAATTTTTCCCGGTTTGAAGCATTGCCCGTGATAAGCTCCTCTTCTATCCCCGAAGCCCGCATGAGCCTCCACTTATAGTGATCGCCGGAAAGCCAAATTTCCGACAAGTCGGCAAAGCGCTTGTTTTGATAAATTTCGGCAGGGTCAATATGGCAATGATAATCAATGATCGGCATCTTGGATGCGCAGTTATGATATAGCTTTTTTGCCGTCTTGCCTGTGAGCAGAAAATCCTCATCCATAAATTTACTCATTACGTCGCCCTCCTGCAACTGTGTGTTTTTCATATATGCAATATTGTTTGTTGCTTCCATCCGCTACTATAAGCGGACAGAAGCAATCCGGCCATAAAATTATATGCTCGCGCTTGGCGTTATTTTGCGCGCAACGTGATGTTGCGTGAAACGTGATGTTGCGTGAAATATCATTTTGCGTGCAATGTTATGTTGCGTGCGTCTCTTTGTGCGGCTCTTATGCGATTATCCTTTGACGCTGCCCACATGGACGCCTTTTACGAAGTATTTTTGCAAAAACGGATATACGCACAATATCGGCAGGGCGGCAACGATAGTGGTGGCGGCGCGTACCGAGACGGTAGTGGTATTTTGCCTTGCCGCCGCGCCCTGCGACGCCAAAAATTCTGATTGACGCTCTCCCATCCGCGCAAGGACAGATTGAAGCTCGCTATATAGCTCATACTGAAGCGTTGTATATTGCTCTATGTTTCTTTGACCGGAAACATAGACGGCGGTCGTAAACCAATCATTCCAGTTTCCAACCGCTATCCATAAGCCGACTGTAGCCAAAACAGGCTTGCAGATTGGCAGAACAATTTGAGCGAAGATACGAAATTCCCCCGCCCCGTCAAGGCGCGCCGCCTCGACAAGGCTGTCCGGCAAGCCTTGAATATAGGTTCGTATAACGATTATGTTAAAAGCTCCAAACAAACCGGGTATCCAGTATACATTAAAGCTATTGATCAGGCTGAGTTTTCCGTACAGCATATACATAGGTATAAGACCGGCGCTGATATACATCGTGAGCAAAAAGAAAACCGTGACAAATTTATTCCACATAAATTCCTTTCGGCTCAGCACATACGCCGCCATCGAACAAAGAAACACTCCTCCGGCGGTAGATATGACAGTGCGCCCCACCGAGTTTGTAAATGCCGTAAGAATTCTGGCGTTCTTAAACACCTGATCGAAGTTATCAAGAGTGAATTTGCGCGGCAAAAGCCCGATGCCCCCTTTTACGCTGTCTAATGCGTCGTTTAGGGATATGGCAAGCGTATTTACAAACGGGTATAGCATGATCAATATTATGAAGCACATAAATATTGTGTTGCACAAAATGAATATGTAGTCGGGCAAGCGCTGCCGGAATTTTGACTGATCTATTTTTGCTTTTGCTTCCATGTCACTGTCCCTCCTATACCAAGCTCTCTTTAGCAAAACGCTTAGAGGCAAAGTTGGCTCCGGTGATGAGAATTATGCTTACTACCGTCTTAAACATTCCGAGAGCCGTAGCGAGCGGGAACCTCATATCCTGTATGCCGTAGCGGTAGACAAAGGTGTCAATAGTCTCAGCCCTATCCCAAGTAAGCGTGTTACCCAAAAGAAGCTGCACTTCATATCCCGCGCTCAGTATCCAGCCAATGCTCATTATGAGCAAAACGAGTATGGTGGACTTTATGCCGGGCAGCGTAATGTGTATCATTTTCGCAAACCGTCCGGCTCCGTCAAGCTCGGCGCTTTCGTAAAGCTCCGGGTCAATCGAGGTAATGGCGGCAAGGTAGATGATGGTGTTCCAGCCTACGCTTTTCCAAACATTGCCCCAACCGACTATCCACCAAAAATTATCGGCGTCGGTAAGCCAAACCTTATCGCTGCCCAACATCTGGTTTAACAGGCCGTCGCTCATCAAAAACTGCGTGATCATTCCCGCCGCAATAACCCACGACAGAAAATGCGGCAGATAAGATATTGTCTGCACAACCCTCTTGAAATATTTTTGCCGCACTTCATTTAGCAAAAGCGCAAAGAATATAGACGTCGTGAATCCCAACACGAGATTTATTACGCTCATTCCCAGCGTATTTCGCATAATCTTCCAAAATTCGCCCTCTGTAAATAAGAACACAAACCATTTGAAACCTATATATGAAGTTTCTTTTAACAGTGGGTCGTCCTGAAAAGCCATTTCCCATCCCTTGAGCGGATAATAGCTAAACAAGAAAACGTATGCCATTATGGGTATTATCATATAGAAAAATGCCTTTTGATGTAAAAATCTGCTCAAACGCTTGCTTTTTACCTCCGCGGGATCGAGTAAAAAAGGTATGGTGGAAAGCGATGCCACAAATATTATGACCGGTATTGCCGTAATTATCGTTTCGAGCATCGCTTCGATTATCAGCATCGTAATGGTAATAAAAGATAAGGACAGAAAAGCCGATAAAGCAAACTTATAAACAGTTTGAGATTTTACCGGGTCTTTGCGTTTTTGTATGAAAACGGGTATCATAAGTAAAAATGACGCTACAAGCAGCACTATGAGCACTGCCATAATGATTTTATATGTGTCGAGCGGTGTGTCCGTTGTGGAAATCAGCATCGTAAAAACAATGTATAAGAGTGCCGTAAATGCAAAAAGGCTAAAGCCCAGTATGCACAGCTTGGTAAAATGTTTCGAGCGGTAGCGAACGAGCGCGAAAAGTACCGTCGCAAAAGACAAGACCAGCAGTACGGCTATAACGATTGACATGATCTTAAAGATATTGTATTGCGATAAGTCGCCAAAGTAAAAATATAGATTGGTGTTTTGGTAGCTCCCCAATAAATCCGCAAGGCCAAATCTTACAGGCACATCTCTTAAATATTCGATACCCGGAAAAAGCTCTCTCCATTCGGTAAATTGGAAAATTAGATCATCGTGCGCCCAATTGAGCATGGATACGATAAAAATGCCAACCAACCCCGTCAAGGTGACCCAAAATCTTTTTGGAAAATTTAAAAATCCATTTTGTGAAGCGATAGCGCTGTTTGCTGTGTCATTCATGTCTATGACCATCCCTTATCATATTTGGGAGCCTTAAATGTATGCGGTAAATGTTGCAATGTTGCACGGTATGTTAAAAAGATGGGGCTGACTGAATTATCAGCCCCATCTCCCTGCGGGTTCTTATCCGCCCGTGGCTTCTATTCTGGTTTGCGCTATGCTCGCAAAATACGCTTCAAGTCCCGATACGTCCACAGCATGTATGTCGGCGACAAAGCTCTCCCACAAATCGTCAAACTTATCTTCATCCGCGACGATCATAAGGGCTATTTGCGCTTTTGTAATATCACCGATTCGATTGTTTACAAACTCTTCATCGGAATTTCTCGGCGGTGTAATGCTCCAATAGGGATAAAATGCCGGTCTTTGACCTATCGGTCCCCAAAGTCCGATTTGCGTCTCGATGCCGAGCTTTTCGTAGATTTCTTTATCATACGACGTCAGCGATGCGTACCATTCAACATAAGACTGGCTCGTATCGGTCGGGTTGCCGTCTGACGGATATGTTCCTTGCATCTTAGGCATTGCGTTAAAGAGGAAGCGTCCGAGGTTGTCTGTTGTCCATCTTGTGGCAAGCTGGAGCTCACGCTGCTCGGGGGGACGCTCGATACGGCCTTCGTCATTGTAGAAATAATGCTCGCCCTCAATGCCCCAGTAAAGGAATTTTTGAACCTCTTCGGAAATGATCCAATCTAAGTATTTTATAGCCCTTACGGGGTCGGAGATTGTGTTGCTGATATTGATACCGTTAGAGCCCGTGAAACTTTCCGATTTGTCGTCTAAATAGGCAGGCGTGATTGAATCGTCATATACTATACCTACAGGCAGATATGTGCGATTATAACGCTGGTCGCCGATGAGCGTGTTTTCGCCTTCCTCAAAGACCCATTGCTGATCGCATACGCCAAGCACAACGCCGTTGGCTATTTGCGCGACATAGTCACTCTCGGAAAGTGTAAAGGTTTCTTGGCTGAACGTGCCCTTGTGGAACTCTTCGTTTAATTTCTTCCACCATTTGTATTGGAAATCGCTCGTCCAACGGGCATGTACATCAGGAGATATAGCCGCATCCGGTCCGCTGCCATCGGTGTTTACCGCGCCGCCCCAGTTGGCGTGCCCGGCGAGGAAGAATCCGCCGTTGTCAATGCTGTAACGCTTTCCGTTTATATCGTGCAGTATCGAAAAGGCGACCGTCGGCATACCGTCTATCGTCGGGTAGAGCTCTTTATACTCTCTGAGAAAATCAAAGTATTCGTCGAGAGTGCGCGGTGCGTAGCCAAAATGGTCGAGCACATCCTTTTGAATCCAAAACGCGGTTGCGTTATCCCAGAATGTATACCTCTCACCTACCGGCGTGCTCCAAATTTCGGCTGTGTAAATGCGTCCATCCGTATAACGCATAAGGTCCCACCATGGATCGTAGTGAGCGCGGAGTCTTGGCGCATACTCTTCGATCAGGTCGTCAATCGGCATAAATTTTCCCGAGTCAATAGCTATGCCCGCGTCGCCTCCGACAAATATCATGTCGGGCACATCACCGCCGGTAAGCATGGTTCCGAGCTTTGTGCCGAGGTCGCCGACGAGCATTTCAAATTCGATCGTGACATTCGTTATCTTACTTACTATTTCAATGATAGGGTTGTCCGCTGCCGGTACTTGACCGGGATTGCGGCTGAAATAGGTAAATGATATGGGCTGCCATGACTCCATTTCGTCTGTCCACGGAAGTCCGTACTGTTCTGCCAGCAGTTGTCTTTCTGATTTTTGCTCACCCGAAGGTCCGGGAGTAGGCGTTGTCACGGGGTCATCTCCGCCTTTTGCGCCCTCTGGCTCTCCTTCGCAGGCTGCGAGTATACCCACACTCATAATTACAGCCAAAAGCAATGCAAGGATTTTTTTCATTATACTTCACCTTTCTGTTTGATTTTACCAAAGTAAGCAGTCATGCCTGACCACCTCTATAATTTACAGCACCGCAGCATTATTGTCAATATCTTTGCTAAAAAATAATACGCCCGAAAGAAAGAAATAAAGAAACTTGACGGTGACGCTCTTGTGAAATATAATTGTAAAAGCAATCAATTATATTTACCGTGAGGTGCTTATTTGAACTATATGCCCCGCAGCAAGGACAGGTCACGAAGCGAGCTGCAAAAGCTAAGTGACATGCCGTTTAAGGAAAAACTCGGATATATCTGGGACTATTACCGCTTTTTTATCATAGGCGGAGTCCTCGGTGTCATAATCTTGGTATCTGTGCTTACAACCTGCGGCAACAGGCGAAACATCGGTCTGCATATCGAATGGGACGCGTCATATATATTGTCCGATGATATGCACGCCCTCGCGCAAACAATCGGCGAGAAGCTGTTTTCAAACGCAGGCTCGCAGATAGTTGAATACTATGTCACGCTCTTTCTTGAAGACGACCCCTCTTATATGATGATACAGGAAAATAAGCGGCTGGCAATGCTTTCATCCGGAGCGATAGATATATTTATCCTTGATTTTGAAACTCTCGAAAATTACTCAAAAATTGAATTTCTGCTTCCTTTGGAAAATACGCTTTCTGAAATTGAAGCGCTATATCCCGATACGTATAGCCGTATAACGGAAGAAACCGTCTCGGCTGCTTACGGGTCTGACGAAGAGAAGCAAACGGAAAGGATCGTCGGCATACGAATAACGGACAGCTCCCTCATAACCGAGCTTGGCATATCATTATTTACCGAAGCCTATTTTTGCATTGCCGTGACAGCATCAAATTACACAAACGCCTTAGACGCGCTGACCTTGTTTTTTAACTGACTTATATAAACATATGGAGGAATCGCATTATGAAAAATAAATATCCTGACAGAATTTCCACAACACCGATCAAAATCACAAATAGCGCGGGTGTGCCGCTGCCCGGCATTGATGTCACGGTAATCCAGCTTACAAGCGGTTTAAAGTTTGGCTGCGCCGGATTTGAGACCATTCAAACCGTAAACGGGCTTTTACAGGGAGATGAGAATACTTCCGCCATAAAGCGCGTCGAAAAAATGCTTGAGATATTCAACTTTATTACTTTACCTTTCTACTGGGGGCGTTTTGAATCGGTTCGCGGAAAACCCATGACGCGGGAAACATTAAATGCCGCCAAATGGCTCTGTGAGCGCGGCGTTCTTGTGAAGGGACACCCCTTGTGCTGGCATACCGTATGCGCCGATTGGCTTCTCGAGTTTGACGACCTTGAAATATTAAAATTACAGCTTGAACGCATAAACCGCGAAGTTACTGATTTTAAAGGCTATATTGACACATGGGACGTCGTCAACGAAGTCGTCATCATGCCGGATTTCGACCGCTATGACAACGCCGTAACCCGGATATGCAAACGCGAAGGCCGAGTTGCGTTGGTCAAAAAACTCTTTGACGAGGCGCGCGCGGCAAACCCAAAAGCTACGCTGCTTATAAATGATTTTGATATGTCGGAAGATTATAGCGATCTTGTCACAAAGCTCCTTGACGCCGGAGTTTGTATAGACGCAATCGGATTGCAATCACATATGCATCAAGGCGTTTGGAGCTTGGAAAAAACTGAGGAGATTTTAGAGCGGTTTTCAAAATTCGGCCTGCCCTTGCATTTTACCGAGATCAATCTCGTTTCGGGCGACTTAATGCCCAAACATATAGTTGATCTCAACGACTGGATACCGGACAACTGGCCGTCAACCCCGGAGGGCGAGGAGCGTCAAGCGCAGCAGCTTGTGACATTTTATGAGACTCTTTTCAATTATCCGCTGGTTGAAGCGTTTACATATTGGAGCTTTACCGACGGCGGATGGCTAAACGCCCCATGCGGGCTTGTAACAAAGGATGCGCGGCAAAAACCCGCATATGACGCTTTATACAATCTCATACACAAAAAATGGCGCACACCGGAGCAAATCCTTAAAACCGATGAAAACGGAGTTATCGAGGTTACAGGCTTTTTCGGCACATATCTTGCCAAATTTCCCGGCGGAAGCGTCGAATTTGAAATAAGCAAAAAGTAGATGAGGAGATTGATATAATGGATATGAAAACCTTATTGCTCTGTGACGATCACTGGCACCCGGGCGATGTCCCGATAAACGGAATAGTGCCGCTCAAAGCCAAGGGCTACTCATTTGACATTATCAAAGATGCCGGAGATTTTGACCCCGATATGCTTAACGATTATGATACCGTCATGCTTTGTAAATGCAATCACAAATCCCAATCCGATAACAGCCCGTGGCTGACAGACGAGATTCAAGAGTCATTTATCGGCTATATTCATGACGGAGGCGGATTGCTCGTCATACATAACGGAACGGTGTTTGACGAAACCACCCATGCCCTGAGCCGCCTTGTCGGATGCCGCTTTACATTCCATCCAAACAATTGTCCCGTCACGGCAGCCCCTATAAAACCGCATCCGATAACAGACGGCGTCGGGATGTTTTGCGAGATTGACGAGCATTACCGTTTAGAGATACTGACCGACGACATTGATGTTATTATCGCTTCTTATTCGGCCGGACAGGGCGACGAGAGCAAATATGAAAATGAGCCGTATTTCAACACTTCCGCATGGATCGGAGCGGCGGGCTTTGTTCGGGAGCACGGCAAGGGCCGCGTTTGCACCCTCACGCAGGGACATCTCCAGAGTGTCTGGCTCAATTCGCATTTTCAAAAAACATTGGAAAACGCGCTGCTTTGGTGCGGCAAAAAGAAGTAAATGGCAAAGTAAGGAGCTTTAAACATGAAAAGTGTGATTATTACGGGAGCGGACAGAGGGCTCGGATTATCTC